>JBNJDU010000029.1:0-2813 GCA_051745165.1 Patescibacteria group bacterium | reverse complement strand
GTTAGAGCTTTTGATGGAAGAAGCTGTCTCGGTTGGCGCCGAGGAAATTGTTTTTTTAACGGATAAAAAAGAGGATGAAAGATTAGTTAATTTCTTTCAGGACTTAGACAAAAAAGTAGATTATCTTAAAAAAAGAGGTAATTCTAGAGCTAAAAAGCTAAGTAAATTAAAAGAGAAGTTTAAGGACTTGGAGTTTTCTTTTGTAAGCAGTTTTACGGAAGCGGTAAGAGGTGCTGACGATTTTGCTTATATATCTTCAGAAAAGTTGATTTATAACGAAAAGAATTCTTTAACTCAACTTATGGAAGTTTTTAAAACTTCAGAACGGCCAGTGCTTGGTCTTACTAAAAGTGATAGGGGAGATATAAAAACAGAAAAAATAGCTAGAGGATTATATAAACTAAAAGGTTTCACTGACGAATCCGTTTTATCTACTATTGGCAGAGGTGTATTTACCTCTGAATCAAGGAAGTTTTTTCAAGAGGCAGAGAGTTTGCGTGAGGCGATAGAAAATATGATGGAGAGAGGCCACACTGTCTACGGAACAAAGGTAGATGGAAAAGTATTTACAGTAAATAATGAAAACTCTTATCTTAAAGCAAATATTTATTACAGCTTAAAAAATAAAGACGATAAAGAATTAGAAGAATTTATAAAAGATGAAGAATTATTATGATTATAGATGATTCAATTTTAGACATTTACTCTCAAAGAGAAGAGAAGGCAAAAAAATACGATCACGGGTCGGTTCTTATTATTGGTGGGTCTCAAATTTACAGTGGTTCACCAGCAATATCTGGACTCGCCGCGCTCAGAAGCGGGGCCGACATTGCTCAAATCATTGCTCCTAGAAGGTCAGCCGATATTGTAGCCGGTTTTAGCCCCGACTTGATTACTTACCCAATAGAAGGAAAAGCATTGGAGTCTAACGACTTAACTAGATTGTTTGAGATTACTCAAGCAGCCAAAGCTGCTTCCCGAGGAAACTTAGCAGTTGTAATTGGTGGTGGTATTGGAAGAAAGGAAGAAACCAAAGAATTAGTTAGAAGATATGTTAAAGATGTATCAGTTCCGGTGGTTGTTGATGCTGACGGAATTTATGCTTTTGAAGAAGAAGGAGAAGAGTTTTTACATGAAAATTGTCTTTTTACTCCTCATCTTTATGAATTTTCTATATTGACTGGCAAAAAAGTCAATAATCTCTCTAATGAAGAAAAGCAAGAGGCAGTAAAAGAAGCTGCTGCCGAGATGGGAATTACAATTGCTCTTAAAGGAGCTTTTGATATTGTTTCTGATGGATCGGAAGTAGCAATTAATGAGTTTCCTGTTCCCGAATTAACTGCTGGCGGGTGTGGAGATAGTTTGGCTGGAATTGCGGGGGCAATTCTTGCTAGAACTCAAAACCCAATGAAAGCAGGAATGGCGGCGGTTTATTTAAACACAAAAGCGGGGCAATTAGCAGCTAATAAAAAAGGAGAATCTTTAATAGCTGAAGACCTAATTGCTAGGCTTTCTGAAGCAATAAGGGATTAATTCTTAATTTCGAATTTCGAAGTGCGAATGAAAACAGAGATCTAATTTGCACTTCGAAGGGATTCTTCTGTCGTTACACTCCCTCAGAATGACATCACACACCCCGTCATTCTGAGATCTTTCACACTCTCATTCTGAGCAACACACAGCTGTCATTCTGAGCTTATAAAACACTGTCATTCTGAGCCAAGCGAAGAATCTCCTATAAAATCGTCATAGATGAGATCCTTCACGTGTGTTCAGGATGACACGGTTGCACTGTCATTCTGAGCAACACACACCTGTCATTCTGAGGCGTAAGCCGAAGAATCCCTTAGTCAATAATAAATAGTAAAAAAGTTAATAATTAAAGGTTAATAGTAAATAGTTATTTTATGAAAGATGTAATTATAATCGGAGGAGGTCCGGCTGGAATTGTTGCTGGAATTTATGCTTCCCGTAAAAATTTAGACGGGTTGCTTTTAACTAAAGATTTTATTGGTCAAGTAGGGAATGCTGGAAAAATAGAGAATTGGCCAGGAGAGAAAGACATTATTGGACCAATGCTTATTGATAAGTTTAGAGACCATTTAGAAGATTACGACACACAAATAAAAGAAGAAAAGGTTTCAGAAGTGACTAAAGAGGGTGATGTATTTCTTGTAAAGTCAGAAAATGAAACTTATAAATCAAAAGCAGTAATAGTTGCTACTGGAAGAAATCCGAGACCTTTAAAAGTGCCTGGAGAAAAAGAGTTTGTAGGGAAGGGAGTCTCTTATTGTGTTACTTGTGACGGAGCTTTATTTAAAGGTAAAGAAGTAGCTGTAGTTGGTGGTGGTAACTCTGGATTAGAGGGAGCCTTGGAGCTTTCCGAATATGTAGAAAAAGTTACCGTTTTGGAAATTGCTCCCGAGCTACAAGGAGATGAATTTTTAAGAAACAGAGTTGATGACCGAGAAAACATTGATGTGCTTACTAAAGTAAAAGTGCAAAAAGTAGAAGGCGATGATTTTGTAAATGGGTTAAGGTACAAAGACTTAGATAACGATGAAGAAAAATTATTAGAAGTAGATGGTATTTTTGTAGAAGTTGGTTCTATTCCAACTACGGATATATTAGATAATTTAGTAGAGTATACTGAAAGTGGTGAAATAAAAGTAAACCCTCAAACTTGCGAAACAGATGCAGACGGTCTTTTTGCTGCTGGAGATGTAACCAATGTCAGGGACAAGCAAATAGTAGTAGCAACAGGGGAAGGATGTAAAGCACTTTTATCTGCCTACAATTATATAAAAAATTAA
>JBNJDU010000028.1:0-2823 GCA_051745165.1 Patescibacteria group bacterium | reverse complement strand
ATATATTTTTGTTACCTCCTCGAAAGTGATCATGGATTTAATTTTGAATTACGAATTATGAATTTTGAATTATGAATTACGAATTATTTATTAAGATCCTCTTCTAATTTTATTTCTGCTTCGATAAATTGGTTTAAATCTCCTTCCAAAACTGCTTCTACATTGCTAGTTTCAACTTCGGTTCTAGTGTCTTTAACTAGTTTATAAGGATGTAAAACATAATTTCTAATTTGATTTCCCCAACTAGCAGATGAGTCATCACGAACATCTTTAAGCCTTTCTTTTCTTTGCTTTTCTTTCAGTTCAAAAAGCTTTGATTTTAAAACACTCATTGCTTCCAATTTATTTTTTCCTTGGCTTCGCTCACTCTGACAAGAAACAGTAATTCCAGTTGGTTTGTGAGTAATTCGAACCGCTGTCTCTCTCCTATTTACATGCTGCCCGCCGGGACCGCTGGCTCTAAAGGTGTCAATTTTTAAGTCCTCTTCTTTCAAATCTATGCCGGTTGTCTTATCATCAAACTTAGGTAAAACTTCTAGCTTTGCAAAAGAAGTATGACGCAAATCCTTCTCCGAAAAAGGAGAAATTCTTACTAATCTATGGACACCAGCTTCTTTTTTAAAAGTTCCAAAAGCATAATTTCCAGAAACCTGAAATGAAACATGCTTAAGACCAATTCTTCCTTCTGGTCCACCCGCTTCACCATAAGAAGCGTCTAACTGCTTAACAGAAAACCCTCTCTTATCACAAAATCGTCTATACATTCTATAAAGCATTGCTGCCCAATCCTCCGCATCTCTTCCTCCCGCTCCCGAGTGAATCTCAATTATCCCGTCTTTATCATCCCATTTTCCAGAAAGGTAAACTAAAACTTCTTTTTCTTCTACTTTTTCTTCTAGAAGTTCCATCTTTTCCTTCACCTCTTCTTTCATCTCCTCATCTAGCTCTAAAGACAATAATTCTTCAATATCTTTCATTTCGCTTGTAAGTGATTCTATCACACTAATCTCCTCCTTTAAAGAAGAGATCTGTTTTTTAACAGCAACAGCTTCCTCCTGATCATCCCAGAGGTGTGGATCCTGAGCTTTTTTTTGGAGCTTTTCTAGCTTTTGTCTTTTACTTTGCGGGTCAAAGACAGTCCTCCAGATGGAGGATTTTATTTTTTAATTCTTCAAATTTTTCTTGCATAATTTTTACTGTGAGCCGGAGGCGGGACTTGAACCCGCGGCCTATTCTTTACGAGAGAATCGCTCTACCTCTGAGCTACTCCGGCAGTTTGTTAATTTTCAATTTTAAATTACGAATTTTCAATTACGAATTTTGAATTTTGAATTTTTAATTCCTACAATACAGTAATCTTGAGCACAATCCACCTCTCGTCATCTTGAGCGGAGCGAAAGATCTTTTTGAATAACTCTTTTACATGAGATTCTTCGGCCTTCGGCCTCAGAATGACAGGTTATATATCTTCAGAATGACAGGGTTTAATTTTCAATTATCAATTATTAATTTTCAATTACGGATTTTTAATTACAAAATATATTACTCTACAAAGGGGATTAAAGACTTTAACTTTTCAAATCGTGTCTTTTCTTCTTCCTCTTCTTTTGATTGCTCTTCTTCCTCTTCTTCCGTTAAAATAACAACCTTAGTTTCTCCTGGCTTTTTCATTAAAAAGTCTTCTCTCAACACTCTTTCAATATATTCTTTATCATCGGTTTTACTTAAATTACTCTCCAAAGTGGCCTTCCTTTCCTCTATGCTTTCCAATTCTGCTCGTAAATTTTCAATCTTTTCTTCATTACCCTCTCTTTCCTTTATAAGTCTATAATTAAAAGACAAGATAGAGATAACAAGCACTACTAAAAGGGCTAACCCTAAAATAGCGGAGGTATTTGCTTGTTTGCTTCTTCTAGCCATATAATTAATCTATTTCCTCTTCGTTAAATAAATTATCTTTAAATATGTTTGTTAATAATTCTAAAACATCATCTTTCGTGGTCGCTTTACTCTCTGCTACAAATCTTGCTATATAATACAACAAATCAGAAGATATATTTAACCATTTTCCATTTTTATAAAAGAAAATAAACACACTAGTTACAGCTATTCTTTTATTCCCATTTTGAAAAGGGTGATTTTTTATTAGAAAATAAAAAAGAGCAGCTCCTTTTTTAGGTAAAGAATCATATAAATTCTTATTACTAAAGGATTGAAATGGTGTTTCTAAAGAGCTTTCCAATAAATCCTTGTTGGCAGTATCAAATGGAGGGATTTTTTCATCCCAGGATAAAAATTCTCTAGCTAAAATACAAGCATGTTTTATATCTTGAATTTTTACTTTTTTCATTCGTCAGCTAATTTATTTAAAACATCCCCATGCTCTTCAATGAGTTTTTTTACAGCTTTTTCAATAACTTTCTTTTCTTTATCTGTAAGCTCTTCTTCTTTATTTTTTTGTTTCTCTCTCTTTTTCATAATTATAAGACTTACTTCACTTTAATTTTAACTGAAAAAACAATATATATCAATTATCAATCTTGATCTTTAAAAACCTTAAAGAATACTTCTTGCGGTACGTCGACAGTTCCTTCTCTTCTTAATCTCTTTTTTCCTTGTTTTTGTTGTTCTAATAATTTGTCTTTTCTAGTTCTGTCACCACCATAAAGATCTCCGGTCACATCTTTTCTTCTGGCCTTGATAGTTTCTCTAGCTACTATTCGCCCATCAATTTTGGCTTGAATTGGAACTGGAAATTGCTGCTTGGGCAATAAATCTTTCAATTTTTTCGCTAATTTTCTTCCTTCAGATTCAGCTTCGTCA
>JBNJDU010000027.1:0-2892 GCA_051745165.1 Patescibacteria group bacterium | reverse complement strand
TATCTGTTTTTTAGCTTCCTTAATATTTTCCGGGGAAGGCGCATTTCTTAACTGATGTAAAGAAGTAACAAAATCTTGACCTTTCCCTTCAATCCAGGTCTCTTTTAAAGGAATTCCGGATGCAATATTATCAAATTTATTTACAAAATTAGAAAGCTTTTGTTCAATTTTTCTTTTTTTCTCTTTCTTTTCCCACGCTTTTCTAGCTTTTTTAGCATTTTCCAGTTGTTTTTCTATCACTTCAACTGTTTTCCGCCACTCTGCCATACTTTTTTGCTGCTCAGGTACTGAAATATATCTTATTTGACTAATTTTAGCTCGAAGGGCCTCAAGGATATCTGAAATTTTTTGCCGTTCTTCCTTTAAGTTTTGCCACTCTGAATTAATACGAATAAAAGTATCTACATCTTCAAGAATTTTACTTAACTGTTCTCTACCTTCTTCATTAATTTCCCCAATTTCCCGCCATACATTAAGCGGAAACATTGCTCTTAAATCATCTTCAAACTGACTTAATTTTCGTTTAATTCTACTTTTTTTACTCCAAGGTAGCCAATCCCAGATAGACTCAGATAATGAGCATAGTTTAGCGTATTGGGAAATCCAATTACTTATAATTTCTTCATTATATTCTATTTCTGCATCAAGACCATGTTTCTTTAATATAGTAAGAGATTCATTCCGACGTTCTTGAACATCTATAATTTTTTGAACTGTTTCCTTACAAGTTAATATACTTGTCTGAATTTTCTCCTGAATATCTTGAGCCGAATTTATCCACTTTTGAGTATTTTTACTTCCTTCCCATTTATCATAAGTAGAATCCCATTCAACTTGTTTGAGGGAATTTTCTAGCGGTTTTTGTAAAAATTCTTTATATCCTTCATACCATTCTTCTATTAATTCAGGACCTGGACCTTGTTCCAGCCAGTCCCAATCAGAAATTGCTTCCGTATTAAGACCTATGCTTTGTAATAATTGATTTCTTTGTTTTGTTGCAGACTTAATCTCATATTTTAATTGCTTTTGTTCCTCTTTATCATTTTGAATCTTTTCTTTAACTTCTTCTCGAGAATCAAGCCACTCATTCAAAGGTTTTAATATTTCCACTTTAACTTTAGGAGGCTTTTTTTCTAAATTTAAATCGTGAATTTGATTTTGAATATCTTCTTTTCTTTCTCTAATCTCAGAAACTAATTCACGGTATTTTCCATATGCTTTTAGGGAAGACCTTAAAGATTCATTTATTCGTTGCGGTAATTCTGAATCTAGCATTTCTTTAATATTCTCTTTTTTTGTAAGAAGATTATCTTTTTTTTCTTCTATTTCTCCATCTTCCAATTTTTTATTATCAAGAGAAGCTAGTTTTAAAACACGACGGAGTGATCCTATTACATTACTATGTCTTTTAGAACCTGCCCGAACTGCAATAGGGACATCTTTTTCAAATTCTTTCAAACGATCTTTTACAACTTCGACGGCTTGATTAGTAGTGCTGGCAAATAATACCTTTTCACCTTTTGCCCAGGCATTAAGAACGGTTGAAACAACAACTTGACTTTTTCCACATCCAGGCGGGCCACTAATTACAGAAATAGGTTTATTACCCAAAATTTCTGAGACAGCTTTTTCTTGTTGAGTATTTAATGGTACAATAGGAAGAATCGATTCCTCATTTTTAACTTCTTCTCTTTGCTCACTCTCCGGACTTAAAAGCTTTAAACCTCCTAACTTTTTATTTTTTTGCTCTAACTGTTTCTCAAGTTTTTGGTAATCCCTCATCAAATATCGGGTATATATTGAAACTCCAGTAGGGGGAACAAAAAGAGTCCAATTAGAACGAATAGTTTTTACAGAGTTAAACTTTGGTTCAGCTTTTAATTTATTACCTAACTCAGGAAGTTTACGGGCAATTAGTTTTTTAAAATGTTCTGTAAGATCTATTTCTTCATCTTTCCCACTAATGTTATGAGCTTTTTCAATTAAACTGGGAAATAGATCTTCCAATTTATCTTCAGGTCTAATAGATTTACGCTCAAAAAATTTAAATACAAGAGGGGAAATATCCCAGTAACCCTGTTGAGGTTTAAGAGTAATTTTATTATCGGGTTTCTTTTCAATAATGACTTCACGACAAAGAACAGGTACCCATATGGAAAACCAATTTCCCCGATAATTTGTGCGCTTATGCCAGCAGGGACCCCCAATAAAGAGCTCTGTAATTTCCTCACTTTTAATTCTACGGACAAACTCCTTATGGGAAATATCACTTAAGGAAAGTTCCCATGGACCTGCAAGACTTTCGGGACTAAAATTTAAAAGTTCTCCCCACCGCTCCCGTCCATTATCTGTAGCTGGAAGTGTATAAAACGACTCCGCGCCTCTACGTAAAACTTCCTTGTGAAATTTAATCAAATCTAACCAAGGAACTGAATTGTTATTATTATTCATAAAAATTCAAAAAATTAGATACTTTATTAAAAAGACCAGCTCTGAGGTATTTTTTATTTCCAAAACTTTCTGGCTTTTTATACCAGCTTTTATTTTAACCATAACTTAATTTATCTTAATTATTCCTCTTTTCCCAGGATTAGTCGGAGCTTTATCTCTCCAAAAAAATTCAATATATAATTTTAAATTAAAATTTAAAGAAATTTTTTCTAAATTATTTGCAGCTTTTGTTGATTCTACATCTTGCATTGATATTTTATAATCCGGAATAGGTCTAAAACCCCTTTTATTACTAAATTTTTCTATTACATTTAAATTTATTACTCTATTTAATTCATTTAAATTATAGCCCTTATCTAAAACAAGTTTTAAAGCTTTTCTTAATAGTTTATTCCAATTTGTAGCGTTTTCATTTCCTATTTTCCCTTGAACTATTTTAGT
>JBNJDU010000026.1:0-3291 GCA_051745165.1 Patescibacteria group bacterium | reverse complement strand
AGGTTCTTCTTTTTCTTCTTTGCTTTCTTCTTCAGGCTCTTCTTTTTCTTCCTCATCTTCTTTATCCTCTTCTTCTTTAGGTTCTTCCTTAGACTCTTCTTCTTTAGTTTCTTTCTTTTCTTCTTGCTTTTCCTCTTTCTCTTCAGGTTTTTCTTCTGGTTCTACAGGGTCTTTATCGTGAGCTTCAACTTTACGCCCAGTAATTACTCCGTACTTAACAAATAAGTTATGAACAGTATCAGTAGGTTGAGCTCCTTTAGCAATCCAACCTCTTGCTTTATCAGCATCAATAATAGTTTCTTTATTTACAGGATCATGAGTTCCTACTTCATCTCTGAAGTTTCTACTTTTTGTTCCTGCCCCCCTAGGGATGACTACGATTTTAAAAAATGGTTGTTTCTTACGTCCTACTCTAGATAATCTTATTCTTAACATATTTTTATTATTATTTATTAAATTTTTTCTCTAGTGCTTTTTGAGCCGCCTCCTCTTCGGCCTCTTTTTTGGAGCCTCCTTCTCCTTCCGCCAGCTTTTCATCTTCTAGAAAAACTCCCATGCGGAAACGCTTATCATGGTCGGGACCTTTTTCATCAACTATTTCATAAGTTGGTGTAATCCCGGTTTTTTCTTGAGCTACTTCCTGCAGCTCTGACTTTGGATCTTTAAACAACTCCAAAGAGATAATCTCTGGAAGTTCAACTAAAAGATATTTCTTAATAAATCTCTTAGCTGCATTATATCCACTATCAATATAAATTGCTCCAATTAAAGCTTCGAAAGTATCAGCAAGCATATACTGCTTAGCCTTTCCTCTTTCCTTCTTTTCTCCATTTGAAAGCAGCAAATACTTTCCAAGTTTTAATTTTCTAGCTACTTCGGAAATCATCTTGGTATTAACCAAGGCAGCTCGCCAATCAGTTAAATCACCTTCTGGATTATCAGGATAATTTCTAAAAAGATACTCTGTAACAACAAGTTCCATAACTGCATCTCCTAAAAATTCAAGCCTTTCATTTTGGCCTAATTCAAAATCAGGATTCTCGTTTAAATAAGATCTATGACAAAAAGCCTGAATTAACAGATTTTTATCTTTAAATTCTAGATCTAACTTTTTTTCTAACTTTTCAAATTTTTTCTTCATTTTACTCATTTTCCTCTTTCATCTCGTTGTAGACAGTTCCTAAAACTCCATTTACAAATTTTCCAGAACTTTCCCCTCCGTATTCTTTCGCTAATTCAATAGCTTCATTAATTGCAACCTTAGGTGGAACTTCTTCATCATCACTATAAATAAGTTCAAAAAGCCCAATACGAAGAACATTTCTATCTACTATTGTTGTTTTTTCTAAAGGCCATTGTGGGGCCGCTGTTGTTATAATATTATTTAACTCTTCTAAATTATCTAACACCCCGCGCAAAATTGTTTCTGCAAACTCTTTTTCATCCAGATCAGGTCCAAACTCACTAAAATTTCTATCCAAAACATCACCACAATTCTTTTCTTTATTAGAAAAGTCCCACTCATAAAGTGTTTGTAAAACAATGCGTCTCGTCAGATGTCTTGAAGACATAAGTTTATTTTGACAAATTCTGCATATTTAAAGGTCCATCCGGTCTGTTCTCTTCCATTTCTTCTTTTTTCTTTTTCTGCTCTTTTTCAGTCAGTTCTTCCATTACATCTACTACTTGTTCGCCTTTATAGTGACCACAGTTTTTACACATGTGATGCTTTCTTACTTTCTCACCACAAGTCGGGCAGTCAGTAAGAGGAGGATTCTCTAAATAAATGTGCATCCTCCGATTGTTTCTTCTTGATTTAGTTTTTCTTGATTTCGGTACAGCCATAATTTTTAATAAATCTACTTATAAACAGCGTCTTCTTACGGACGTTTATTTATTGTAACAGAAAAGATTATTTAAGGCAAGAAAAGATATTAGTTAAAAAATAGGTCGAACCTATCAGAAATAAATTTCGTCGTAAAAGCGAAGATATTCTCTTTGAAGAAGTTCTGATTTTGAGCAAAGATGCCTCTTTCAAAGAAGTTCGCGGAGCTGATTTAAAAATAGGTCGAACCTATCAGAAGCATTCTAAAAATAGGTCTAAAAATAGGTCGAACCTATCAGAAATACTGAAAATGAGCTACCGAGAGCGCAAGAACCAAATCTTCGCTGGAAGATTTGAGTTCTGGTTCTTATAAAAGAAATATCAAGCGGACTTGAAGGTTTTTCTATGTATTGGACAAAGTCCATGCTTTTTTATTGCCGCCTTGTGAGCTTTAGTTGGGTATCCTTTATGTCCAGCAAATCCATATTGAGGATACTCCCTATCAAACTCTCTCATCAATCTATCCCTACTAACTTTAGCCGCAATAGAGGCTAAAGAGCATTCAAGTATCTTTTCATCAGCTTTAATAACTGATTTTTGCTTCCTTTGTATAGGAATACTGAAATTTCCATCAATTATTACTAACCCTTTTTTATCCACTCCTGCTACTGCTTTTTTCATTGCTAGCTTTGTAGCTTCTAAAATATTTATATCATCTATAATACTAGGGTTGATTTTAGCCACTGAAATTAAAATATTAGGGCTATCAACAATTTGATCAAAAATCCTCTCCCTCTTCTTTTCGCTAATTTTTTTACTGTCTTTTACCTCTTTTAAAAAATCATCTTCTTTAATTACATAAGCAGCAGCTGCAAAAACAGGTCCGGCTAAGGGTCCTCTCCCTGCTTCATCTACTCCTATTATCTTTTCATTTTCATTTTTCATCTTTATTTTTGGTCTAATTTTTTATATTATTAAAAGGAAGTTGATTAAATATTTTAAAATTTCTCATGGATTTCACACACTTACATGTCCACACTCACTATAGCATTTTAGATGGTCTTCCAAAAATAGATGAACTTATCGATCACGTAAAGGAAAATAACATGGATTCAGTTGCTATCACTGATCATGGTGTTTTATACGGTGCAGTTGAATTTTACAAAAAAGCTAAAGACGCCGACATTAAACCAATAATAGGTGCCGAGGTTTACGTTGCAGTTGATAAAATGGATCAAAAACGACCAAATATAGATAACAAATCTTATCACTTAGTTTTACTTGTTAAAAATGAAACTGGATATCAGAACTTGGTAAAGTTAATTACTAAAGCACAATTAGACGGTTTTTATTATAAACCAAGAATTGATGAAGATCTTTTAGAGAAGCATCACGAAGGTTTAATTGCTTTAACTGCCTGTGTTCAAGGAAAAATCCCCCAATACATATTATCAGACAAAAAACAG
>JBNJDU010000025.1:0-3918 GCA_051745165.1 Patescibacteria group bacterium | reverse complement strand
AGCAGTTGCAGAAAATGACTCTGGAATTCAGCAAGGAGAGATGCGTGATTTTATAATTAGTAAAAATGAAGGAACAATTATTTTAGAGCTTAATAATAAAGAAAAAAAGATTAAAATTTTAGAAGATGGACGCATAGAGGTAATTGATTAAAAGGGTAGCCAACAACTCTTGACAACAAATAGTTATGGGTATATACTCATAACAGTAGTGAGGTTGGCTACAAATAAAAATCAATTAAAATAAAATTATGCCTAGACTAGATGGAACAGGTCCAAGAGGCCAAGGCTCAATGACTGGAAGGGGAATGGGAAGATGTAGAGGAGGAGTTGGAGTTGCACGCAGAGGAAGGGGTTTTGGAGGAAGATTCGGTGGCTTTTTTAGAACTAGAGAAATAACTCAGGAAGAGAAAAAGGATATATTAGAAGAGGAAGCAGAAGCATTAAGGAAAGAATTGGAAGAGGTCAAAGCAGAGCTTGCGGACCTAGAAAAATAAAACAAAAAGAAGCATCTCTTTATAGGGATGCTTCTTTTTTTATATATGTTAAAATATTAATAAAATAATCAAAAAAAAATAATATGTTAGGAGCAACAGTACCAACCAGGGGTGGAATTCATAACGCATTCAAATGGGGAGATAATTGGAGCATTGACGCAGTTCAATTTTATTTAACTCTTTCAAGGCAATGGAAAGTAAATCATATGACCGAGGAAGAGAAGCAGAAATTTAGAGATGCTTGGAATAAGTCTAATGTAAAAGAAGTTGTTGCTCATATTCCTTATTTAGTTAATTTAACTTCAGCAACTAAAAGTACTAGAGAAAAATCAGTTGATAGAATGATTTCTGAAATTAAAAGGGCAAAAGAATTGGGAGTTAAATATTTAGTTCTTCATCCTGGAAGTCCAGGAAAAAATGGAAAAGAGAAAGGTATGAAGTTTTTAAAAGAAGGGTTTGATAAAGTTTTTAAAGAAGTAAATCCAGAAGGGGTAAAGATATTGATAGAAACTATGGCTGGACAAGGAACTTCCCTAGGATCAACTTTTGAAGAAGTTAAAGAAATTTTGGATTTATTGAATAAGGATAAAGTTTTTTCAGTTTGTTTTGATAGTGCGCATGTCTTAGAAGCTGGATATGATATAAGAGGTGAGGAGGGTTATGAAAATATTTTAAAAGAATTTAAAAAGTACATTCCACTAAACAAAATTGATGCTTTTCATTTAAATGACTCTAAAACAGAATTTAATTCTAATTCAGACAGACATGAACATATTGGAGAAGGGGAGATTGGATTATCTTTTTTTAAAAAACTATTAAATGATGATCATTTTAAAGATATCCCTAAGATTATTGAAACTCCAAATATGGGAGAGAAAAGTGAATATAATTTAAAAACCCTCAAGAGTCTTTACAATGGTTAGACTCTATTTTTTTGATGTGGTAAAATTACATAAAAAGAAATCAATAAAAAATATATGAAAATATTTAAATACTCTGTTTTTTTCTTATTAGTTTTAGTTCTTGTAGCTTTTCCGATAATTCAAGCTGAAGCCTTTTTGGGAATTGGAGCTGCTGTGGGGGCTGCTATCGGAGCTGTTGCTGGTGGTACTTCTAGTGCTACAGGAGTAGGAGCAGTTGTTGGAGGACTTATCGGATCTCTTTTTGGAGGAGGCGGAGACTCTTCACCCCCTCCACCTCAACCTCAAGTTGTAGATACATGGTATGAAGATAATACTGAATGTGGTGATGAGTATCCTGATATTACTTTAGGATGGGAGTACGAAGAAGAGCAAGGACATGAGCAAGAGGAGTTTGAAATTAGTGTAGAAGATGAGGAAGGAAATGAATATTTTGAAAGCTACGAGGGATCTGCTGATAGATTTTATTTTGATTCTCATTTTGAGTTTGGGCTTGCTCATGAATGGGAGATAAGAGTTAGAAGTGGAGATCAATGGTCTGACTGGACAGAAGGAGTAGATTTCGAAACTCCACATAAATTTCCAGAGCCTGACTTTAGTTATGAACCTGAAGAACCAAAAGTAGAAGAATTAATCACCTTTACTGATCAGTCTGAAGTTTATGTTGGATCAGATTCAGAAACACATCGCAGATGGGAGTTTGGTCCAGGAGCAATTCCACAGGAAACAATAGAAGGTTATGGAGAAGAATACGAAGAAGTAGAAATCGAATATGAAGACACTGAAGATAGAGATATTACCTTAGAGGTAACTGATTCAGAAGATAAAACTTGTTCGACTACAAAAACTTTAGATACTGTAGAAGAAGAAGTTCCGGACTGGCAAGAGACTGGTTTTTAGATTTTACTTCTTGTGATATAATCACAAAAGCAAAAAGGTCATTATTATTAAATTAAAATAAAAAGTATGGAAGAATTATATAACACTGCTGAGTATCTAGAACCTTTGGAAGGTTTTTGGGAGGCGTTTTTAGCTTTCATCCCAAGTCTTATTGGGGCAGTTTTAGTGTTCATTATCGGGTGGTTTTTCGCTGTTGGAGTTGGAAAGCTTGTCGCTGGGATCCTAACAAAGCTAAAATTCAATAGCTTTTTTGAATCTGAAAGCTGGTCAAACGCAATGGAAAAAGCGGATATGGAGCTTGATGTATCTCAATTTATTGGAGCAATAGTTAAGTGGATTCTTATTATTGTTGTTTTATGGCTCTCAGTTGACATTTTAGGATTTTCTCAATTTGCTGAACTTATGGAGCAAATTGTTGGCTACTTACCTAATGTAATTGTAGCTGCTTTGATTTTTGTTGTGGCAGTTATGGTAGCTGACTTTCTTTCTAAGATTATGGTTGCAACTACTGAAAAAGCCGACTTTGTTCATACTGGACTTGCTGGGGCAATTGTAAAGTGGGCAATTTGGTTCTTTGCAATCTTTGCTATTCTTATTCAATTAGGAATTGCAGAAGAATTATTAACTACTCTTTTTGAAGGTTTAATTTATATGGTAGCTATTGCTGGTGGACTTGCCTTTGGACTAGGAGGCAAGGATGCTGCTGCTAATATGATTGATAAAATGAAGGATAGCTTTCAAGAGTAACGCTAAAGTAGTAGTTAAAAGGCGGTTCTTATGAACCGCCTTTTTTTATTCTTGACAAGTTATTATTTTTTGCTACAATTGTTGCAGACATGAGAAAGAACAGAAAAATTTAACAGATAGCAAAAAGCAGGAAGTCGGTATTTAAACCGCTTCCAGAGCGGTTTTGCTCTTTGAAAAATGAATAGACGACACAGGTACTAATAAGTGAGTTGAAATGTTATCCTCAACTTTTACTTATTAGACAGAAGACATAAACGAAATATAATGGCTACTAATTACTAGCCAAAATATGCGGTTTATAGGCTAATGGCGGATGCCTTGGGATCGTGAGACGATGAAGGACGTGGCGTGCCTGCGATAAGCTTCGGGGAGGTGGTTAGCAACCTATGATCCGGAGATCTCCCAATGGGGAAACCTACTTTGGGTTATACCAAAGTATCTTTTTATCAGAGGTGGTAAAAAGAAGTCACACTCGCTGAAGTGAAACATCTCAGTAAGCGGAGGAAAAGAAAACAAAAGTGATTCTCCAAGTAGCGGCGAGCGAAAAGAGATCATGTCCAAACTTTACTTCTTTGAAGTAAAGGGTTGTAGGATATTACGTCCGGTTTGTTCCGGAGAAAGTTAAAAAGAAATTATTAGTGGAATATCCCTGGAAAGGGTTGTCATAGAGGGTAATAGCCCCGTACACGAAAATAATTTCAACTTTCCGTAATATTCCTGAGTACCACTACTTAAGAGAACTTAGTGGGAACCCGGCAGGACTACCTGCCAAGACTAAATACTACACGATCACCGATAGCGAACCAGTACCGTGAGGGAAAGGTGAAAAGAAGCCCGGTGAGGGCGTTGAAATAGAA
>JBNJDU010000024.1:0-4023 GCA_051745165.1 Patescibacteria group bacterium | reverse complement strand
GTTTTGCTTCATCAGAGGAAATAGTTGCCGTTTTATGTTCTATAATTATTTCGTTCTCAATAAATTGAGCTATAGCTGAGTTCGCTCGGAGAAAAGCTTTTTGTTTCGCAGATTTGATAGTTTCTTCATCAGTTTCATTTGATTTAGGCGACCACTGACCAAAACTCAGCAGAATGTTTTCTCCATCTTCAATTTCAAGAATTCGAATTCCATGCATAAAAACTAAATCCTCTTTTTTTAATTGTTCCAGTTGGTTAATGTGGATTCTAGAATTATAAATTTCAGATAACCCTTTTTTTCTTTTACCTATAAGATGAGCAGCACTTTTAGTCTGTTCAGAATGTCTAATTAGAACTCCAATTTTTTCTTCAGTTTCGAAAGTGGTTTCTACCATAACACCTGATAAATTTAATCTAGATTTCATATCGGTAATGGTGATTTTATCTATTTCCTCTATATCAGGCATTTCGAATAAAATGAATTTATAAGTTGAAGATTCTTTTTCCGATATGTATCCATCTTTTAAAAAATTAGAGCTCCCATAGTGACTTTCCCATTTTTTAAGATAATTTTGTATTAGGGGTTTATCGTCAATTATATTTATCGTTTTTTCGCTTTCGGTTGCTTTAGCCAGAGAAGATACAGCTTCTGTAAAAGCTCGTTCAAAAGCTTCAATTCTTTTTTGTCCATAATCCTTATCTTTTTTATCTGCATCGATATAACCTTGCCCCCAGCCCAAATAAGCATTATTGGGATTCTTTTTGGAGACTCCTAATTTCCACCCCATTTCCTGAAGGTAATTGTTTCGTTGTTCTTCCAACCGATTGTCTGTAACTTCCTCAGCATGCAACCAGGGGCTAGTTTCTTTTTCATTCGCATTATTTTTATTGTAAAAAACCAAAAAAGCAATGCAAATAATTATTACTAGTGGGAATAAATATTTAAATACAAAAAATTTACTTAATTTCATTATGATTCCTCCTCAAGCTGTAATTTGAATTTTAGGTTTACAATTATCGAAAAACAAATTTATATATTTTATATATCTTAGATATTATTTTTTGAGGTAGTTTTACTAAAAAATATATTATCTTTACAATTAAAAGCAATAGTCTAGCAAAAAAACGGAAAACAGTAATTATTATATAAATCATATATTTCATGAAATTTGCAATTATATTTATAACTGAATTGAAACCAAATATAAATGAGAAAAGAAGGATTAAAACTAATATTCCCACTAAAAGCAATCTCGGATTCATCCCTTATATTTCCCCCTCAAAAGTTTTATTTAGCTTTCTAAAAACCACCTTTATTAAATTTATTTCAATCCTTTCGATAATTAAAACTATTACTTCTACAATTTTTCCGTCATCAAAAACTAACATTTAGAAGTTGAAAAATTTAAACTAAGCCCAGAACCATAGAACATGCGGTTTATATTAAAGCATTGTGGGAAGGTATTTATCTTTTTTCAAAGGGATCAAAAGAAAGCGTGTTAAAACTCTCATAAAATCTCTCGAGAATTATAAAATAACAGAAATCAACAAAATTCATAGCTGCAGGGTTAAAAAAAGGGATTAACCGTTGATGCCCTTTATAAGCTATGTTAGGACCATCAAACCTTATCTGCATCTCACGGAGAGCTTGTTAGATCAGTTATGAGTTCTGGACACCGAAAAGAGCTGTTAGGAGGTGCAGCTTGGCCTTAACTTATAAGAGTTTTAGTTTTTAAGAGACTGTGGCCAATTAGAGAATGGTAAAAAGTCAGAACAAATAATTTCAAGAAGAGATCTTTCTTTTATTTAAAAGAAGGAAACTTAAAACAACCAGGATACTTTATAATAATTAGCTACCATTCTCTACAATTATTATTTGACAAAGATATATTTAAAAAAGAAGAAATTCCTGAGTTAATTCGTTTTTCATTATAATTATTTTATGGTATTATATCGTAAGAAAGAGTGTTTTGTCTGTTTTAAGGTGCTCTTTTTGGAGAATTACAATTATATTAACAGATAAGGCTTAAAATTTTACCCGAAAACATGCAACAGCATCCTATGTTTATATATCATCCACAACGGTTTCCTTTATATCATCCTCTATTCTTTTCAAAATCTCCTCCCAGACCTCTTCTATCTCTTCGCTATCAACCGAAGCCAGATAATCCTGGGATCCTTCCCCCGAAAGATTGTTTGTTTCAAAATCGATGGTCTCAGTCTTTTCCTTCATGATTAGGGAATTACCGTTTTTGTCAAGGATTCTCCAGAACACCTCGACGGTAAATTCCATTGCATATTTTTCTACAAATATTCCAGAAATACTATCAACTTTTTTCAGGGTAAATTCTCTTATTTCACCTTCAAGGATATATGATGGAATTGATATTTCTTTATTTAAAACCCTGTCTGAATAAACTCCCCTTGGAGAAATAATTTCAATATCCGCCGGAAAGTCGGGCGCATTTATTAGGGAAATGTGTAAAGCTTCCGCAGGAGGAGTTGCAATTACCTCTTTCATGGCAGCAGCAGTTTCTTCCTCGATGTCAAATTTTGACAGCAGAATTCCCGTTTTCTCTTCAGCACTGATAGTGGAAGACCTTTCCACCATCAAACCTTTGCGCAGTTCATGATTATTACCCTCAATTAATTCTGCTACTGAATAATCATCCTTAGTTTCTGTAATTTTAATACGGGCCTTTTCCTCACCTGAAATAGTTCTTGTGCGATCAGTATAAGGATCTTCAATCCGTTCTGGAGCCCCCATCACCCTTAATCTTTCTCCTTCAGTAAATCTTCCGCGACCCTGGTTAAGGTAAATTTTTTCTCCTCTTAGATCAATAATATATAGAGGCATAAGAATATCACTCAGTCCATAGTTAATCTTTCTGGTTAAATCCTCTATCAGCTCAGGAATAACAGCATTAATAATTGCTTTTTCCCGGGAACTAGAGCTTTTTTTTAAACCGCTCCGTTCAACTTTAATCATATCTGCCCACACAATTTCTCTAGTGGCAAATTCAATCACACGGATATCTGCGTTCAAATTAACCTGATATTCTACCACTTCAAGGCCGTAATA
Organism: Patescibacteria group bacterium; assembly: GCA_051745165.1. Classification (GTDB taxonomy): domain Bacteria; phylum Patescibacteriota; class Minisyncoccia; order Minisyncoccales; family PWPS01; genus PWPS01. The sequence continues at coordinate 942 of JBNJDU010000024.1, read as the reverse complement.
ATCTATCTTCTGCACATCACTATAAACTTCTGATAGTGTTCCTACAACCAGATAATCTGCTCCGAGCTTTTCTCCCAGACGGGCCATTTCTCCTGATGCCACATTCTCCTCCAGCAGTAAATTTCGTTCTTCTTTCCATTCTTCTCCATATTCTCTATCAATAACCCGGAAAAAGTCTGATTGCACAGCTCTAGCACTTATCCCTTTGGATATCCTATCGGCAACTCTCTTCAGGTTAAAACTGCGGATTTTGGAAGCTTCCACTCGAAAAGGCATAACGGCCAAATTGGATTTTTCATCAGCTCCTGCAGTCCTGCTTTTATAGTAAGGAACTTTAACTCTCAGCAGAACCTCCCATTCATCTTGTTCCAACTTTTCCCATTTAATAATTTCGTACTCTTCAATCACTCCATCTGTTTCCGTGGTTACCTGCTGCTGAAATTTTTCTACTTTTTCCAACTTGCTCTGCTTAACCCCATTTTCAGTTTTCATAACATCTTTAAGTTTAGAACGAGTTTCTTCCAGTTTTTCGATTTTTAAGCCCTGGACTTGTCTTATGGCTTCTATTAGGCCGTTAATTACAGCTTCTGAACGGGAACTCCCATATCCGGTCAGAATCCGTTCTTCCAGTTGCACCTGTCCTGCTCCAACTGTCAGATTTATAGAAAGAATTAAAAGAGCACAGAGTGTTAAAATTAAAAACTTTCCATTAGACATACCTTCACCTCCCCAGTTAGAACGGAAAATATATAATCTTGAATTGTTCATAAGATGAATCTTAAAGTATTTTGAGCCTCACTATTACAATATTTAACAACATATTTTTTTGCCTGGCAGGTAAAAATTCTTTGAACTTTTTTCTTTAAAAACTAGAAAAGGGAGCCCTCATCCTTTATAATGATAGTATCCACCAAAACCAAATGAAGGGGGCTTCCAGATAAA
>JBNJDU010000023.1:0-4403 GCA_051745165.1 Patescibacteria group bacterium | reverse complement strand
GATGAAGATCTTTTAGAGAAGCATCACGAAGGTTTAATTGCTTTAACTGCCTGTGTTCAAGGAAAAATCCCCCAATACATATTATCAGACAAAAAACAGGAGGCTAAAGAACTGGCATTGAAATATAAAAACATGTTTGGTGAAGACTCTTTTTATTTTGAGCTTCAGCACCATCCAAATATATCCCAACAAAAAACAGTTAACGACACTCTTAAAAAATGGTCTAAAGAAATGGATATTCCTTTAGTAGCTACTTGCGACAGCCACTATCTAAAACCAGAAGATGCTGAAATTCAAGATATATTAATGTCAATTAGCACCGGCTCTGATGTTAATGATCCAGATAGATTATCACTGAGAGAAGACGATTTTTCAATGAAAACTCCACAGCAAATGGAAGAGATTTTTAGCGATGTTCCGGAAGCAATTGAAAACACTCAAAAAATAAAAGAGCTATGTAATTTTGAGTTTGATCTAGGAAAAACAAGACTACCAAAATACCCTGTTCCAGAAGGAAAAAATTATGAAGAGCATCTAAGAGACTTATGTGAAGAAGGATTAACAGAAAGATTTGATGATCCTGAAAAAATAGAGGCGGCTAAAGAAAGATTAGATTATGAATTAGGGATTATAAATGAAACTGGATTTGCTTCCTACTTTTTAATTGTCCAAGACTTTGTAAATTGGGCAAAAGAAAATCACATTGTTGTCGGACCCGGTAGAGGATCAGCGGGAGGTTCTTTAGTCTCTTACCTATTAAGAATAACTAATATTGATCCTCTTAAATATGATTTAATTTTTGAAAGATTTTTGAATCCTGGAAGAGCAAAAGTATCTATGCCAGATATCGATATGGATTTTACTGATAAAAGAAGAGGGGAAGTTATTCAGTACTTAGCTGAAAAATACGGACACGAAAGTGTAGCTCAAATTATTACGTTTGGAACTATGGCTGCTAAGGCAGCAATTAGAGATACGGGTCGAGCTTTAGGTTATGAATATAGTTATTGTGACCGAGTGGCAAAAATGATACCTAATGGACAAGATCTAGAAGAAACTTTAGAAAACAACTCTGACTTTAGGCAGTTATACAACACCGACCCAAAAGCAGAAAAACTAATTGATTCCGCAAAAAGACTAGAAGGGGTTGTTCGTCACGCTTCTACTCATGCTTGTGGACTTGTAATTGGTAATGAACCCTTGCCCAACAGAGTACCTTTACAACACCCTTCTCAAGATGACGATACTGTTGTAACTCAGTATGAAATGCATGCTATTGAGGATATTGGTCTCTTAAAGATGGATCTTTTAGGTCTCAAGAATTTGACCATTATTGAGGATACCTTAAAGAAAATATATGCAATTCACGATAAAAATATTGATATTGACAACATTCCTTTGGACGATGAAAAAGCTTTCGATCTACTTCAAAAAGGTAACACTACTGGAGTTTTCCAATTAGAATCCTCTGGTTTTCAAAGATATCTAAAAGAATTAGAACCATCTAATATTGAAGACATTATTGCTATGGTGGCTCTATATCGACCCGGCCCAATGCAATATATTCCTACTTATATTAAAAGAAAACACGGCAAAGAAGAAGTTGAATATCTCCATCCAGACTTAAAGCCAATCCTACAATCAACTTATGGAGTATGTGTTTACCAGGAGCAGGTTATGAGAATTGCTCAGGAAATGGCTGGTTACACAATGGCCGAAGCGGATATTTTAAGGAAAGCTATCGGTAAAAAAATTGCTTCTCTGCTTAAGAGTCAAAAAGAAAAGTTTTTAAACGGCTTACAAGAAAACGGATACTCTGAGAAACTAGGAGAAGAAATATGGGGCTGGATTAAGCCATTTGCTCAATATTCCTTCAATAAGAGTCATGCAGCTGCCTATGCTCAAATAGCTTATCAAACCGCTTATCTAAAAGCTCATTACCCGGAAGAATTCATGTCCTCCCTACTTACTGCCGATGAAAAAAATATTGACCGTCTTGGATTTTTAATGAATGAATGTAAAAGAATGGGTATTGAGGTATTACAACCAGATGTAAATGAAAGTTTCACCTACTTCAGTGTAGTACCCGACAAGCATCAAATCAGATTTGGTTTAGCGGCTATTAAAAATGTAGGTACTAAATTAGTTGAAGAGATAGTTGAGGATAGAAAGAAAAATGGAAAATATAAGTCCTTAGATGATTTTCTTTCCCGAATTCATTCCCGGCACCTCAATAAAAAATCACTTGAAGCTTTAGCTAAAGCAGGAGGCTTTGAAACCTTTATGCACAGAAACAAAGTGCTTAAAAATATGGATAAAATATTAGCCTATAGTAAAGAAATTAGAAGTAAAGAAAAATCCGGGCAATCAGGATTATTTGAATCAAGTGATGCTTATCAAACGGAAATAAGGCTAAAAGATGTTGACCCAGCATCTAAAGAGAAAAAATTAAAGTGGGAAAAAGAACTTTTAGGACTATTTATTACTGGTCATCCGCTAGATAGATACGAAGATGAGTTGAAAAAAGCTATGAACATAGAAAAAGCTAAACGACAAATGTCAGATAAAAAGGTACGGGTAGGAGGAATGATTTCTACTATAAAAGAAATTACTACTAAAAAAGGAAACCAAATGGCTTTTATGACTCTCCAGAATAAAGAAGACAATATGGAGATTATCGTTTTTCCTGATACTTATAAAAACTATAAAAGTGTTTTAGAAGTAAACAATATAGTATTCGTATACGGGAAAATAAGCCATCGAGATGAAAACCCAAAGATAATTGCAGATAAAGTTAAAAGAATATAATAATTTGACTTTTCTAAAGCAACTTGTAAAATGAAGGTAATGAAAAATTTACTAGGACAAACTACAAAGACAACGACAACCTCTTTATAAAGAGAGGTTCTTTGTAGTTTCAATCTTTTACAAGAACCTCTCTAAAGAGGTTTTTCTTTTACGTGTGTAGTGTGGTAAAATAATAAAAATAATAAAAATAAAATGGATAATAATTTAGAAAAACAAAGACACTCTTTTTCTCATGTGCTAGCATCAGCAGTTAAAAAAATATATCCTGATGCAAAAATAGGTATTGGGCCAGCAATAGATAATGGATTCTATTACGACTTTAAGGATGTATCTATTAGTGAGGATGATTTTGAAAAGTTGGAAAAAGAGATGAAGAAAATAATTAAAGAAGATTTAGACTTTGAAAAACAGGTAATTACTAAAAACCAGGCCAAAGATCTTTTTAAAGGAGATCCTTATAAATTAGAACTAATTGAAGATCTGAAAGATGAAGAGCTTTCTGTATACAAGACAGGTGATTTTGTAGATCTATGTAAAGGACCACACGTAGATTCGACTGGCGAGTTAAACCCAAAAGCATTTAAATTAGATAGAGTTGCTGGAGCCTATTTCAAAGGTGATGAAAATAGAGATATGATGCAAAGAGTTTATGGATTAGCTTTTGAATCCAAAGAAGATCTAGAAGATTATTTAGAAAAAAGAAAAGAGGCAGAAAAAAGAGATCATCGAAAAATAGGTAAAAAGCTAGAGCTCTTCATGTTTGATGATGAGGTCGGACAAGGACTTCCACTCTATTTACCAAAAGGAGCTATGCTTAGAAAATTACTGATGGACTTTGCAATGGATACTTATCTGCAACATGATTACGAAATAGTATCTACTCCACATATTGCGAATGAAGCTTTGTGGAAGAAATCCGGTCACCTGGATCATTACGAAGATGATATGTATGGTGCTCTAGAAGTAGATGAAAAAAGATATCGACTGAAACCAATGAATTGCCCATTTCATCTAAAGATGTATAACTCAAAAACTAGAAGTTACAGAGAACTGCCAAAAAGATGGGCCGAAATGGGAACTGTTTATAGATATGAAAAATCAGGTGAGCTTCACGGATTAACCAGACCAAGAGGCTTTACTCAAGATGACGCTCACATTATTTGTAGAAGCGACCAACTGCAAGACGAAATAATGAGCGCTTTAAAAATTACCAAGTATATCTACTCTACTCTTGGAATGGAAGATCTTATCTTCAAGTTATCAGTTAGAGATCCGGATAAGAAAGACGAATACTTTGGAACTGACGAGCAATGGGAAAAAGCAGAAAATGCATTAGAAGAAGCCTTGAAAAGCTTTGGTCAATCAGAATATATTAGAGAAGAAGGAGAAGCAGCATTCTACGCTCCAAAAATAGATATTGATGCTGTCGACGCAATGGGTAGAAAGTGGCAACTGTCAACAATTCAAATTGATTTCAACCTTCCGTCTCGCTTTGATATGAGCTTTATTAATGATAAGGGAGAAGAAGAAACCCCTTTCATGATTCACCGGGCTCTCTTAGGTTCTATTGAAAGATTCTTGGGAGTATATATTGA
>JBNJDU010000022.1:0-6376 GCA_051745165.1 Patescibacteria group bacterium | reverse complement strand
CTTTTTCATACACATCTGTTAAAGCTTCCTGATGTCTAGAATTAGTTTCGGAAACTCTTTCCATTACCTCATCTGTATCTTTCCCTTTTTCCTTAGCTTTTTCTGCTCTTTCTATAGCCTTATCCATTTGCTCTTGGTATCGTTCTAAAACTTTTTCTGCTAATTCTGAACCATCTTCTTTTTCTGCTAAAGCCTTAATTTCAGCAAGTCTTTTTTCTGATAATTCTAAGTGTCTATTTGCTTTAGCTTCATCACCAAAACTAAAGAATGTTCCTACGCTTTCAGCGCCTCTTTTTACAAAATAAAGAGGGTGATCAGGAAGCATTCCCGGATCAGGGAGATCTTCAGTTTGAGCGAAAGCCACACTGCCAGCAAAAAGAAAGATTGCAAGCATTATGATTCCGACTATTTTTTTATTTAACTTAAACATTGTTTTATAAAATTACTTTTAAGACCTTTCTTACAGTAAGTATAACACATAAGCTTAAATAATATACAACAAAATTAAGTTAAAATTTTTAAATATAATAAAAAAGGAGCTTTTTAAGCTCCCTATTATCTATATATTGTTAATATAAATCTATCCCTCTAACCAATCAGTTAAATCTTTATCTAAAATTTTTGAAAGTAATTCAACGTCTTCTTTAAAATAGTTTGATAACTCTTTTTTAAACTCTTCTGGTAGCGGCTTTCTTTCTTTGCTTGTTTGATTAAGTTTTTTAATTTTACTCAAAAACCCTATCTGACCATTGATTTTTAGCATCTTTTTTGTTTTTTGAACAGGAAAAATACCTCTTAAACCTAAGAGTCTATTTACTAACTTTGATTTTGGCTGGCTATGGCTATTTACTTTTGTGAAGCTCTTTTCAAAATCAGAATCTAAATTCAAAAAATCTAGCACTTCTTTATAGGTTGTTTTCTCATCTTCAATAAAATTATCAAAAATTACTACCTTTACTTGCTCCTCAGGAAAAATATCATACACTCTTTTCAAGTGTTTTCCTAATTTATAAACTTCTCCATAAAATAAAGTGCTAATTTTTAATTTTCCGCGATAAAATTTATCCTCGCTTCTTTTCTCCTGTAACTTCCAAGCCTTTTCAAAATCTCCTATTGTCTCCCTTCCTACTGAAAGCATTTTAGAGTGAAAAGAATATGCCGCTTCAACAGGGTTTCTAAGCATTACCAGTAGTTTTGAATCCGAGTTAAAATCAAAAATATTTTTAATTGCAACCTTCGATGGTAGGTAAAAAACAGTTTTTTCACCTTTAATCTTACAATCCTGAGCTTCTTCAAATAAATCAAAATACGCTTCCTCAGACAACCACGGATCTACATAATCTGGACAAAAATAACTAGGCTCTCCTGGGGCCATGAAAATGTCAGGATGATCATCTAGATTTTTTTGCATAAAAGTGGTTCCTGATCGGGGTGCGCCAATTATAAAAAAATTAGGTTTAGTCATAAGCTTTAATTTAAGCCTCGTAAACCTCGTAACCTTTTCTAACTTTTTCTTTTACTTGAACACCAACCTCTTGACCTGAACTTGCTTTTTCAATTTTTTCACGATCAATTTCCATTGACTTTATTTCTTGGTTAAAATCAGTATCTTCACCACCTATTATCCTTACTTCATCTCCTACTTCTAAGTTTTCAGACAATTTTATGATCGCTACTTTTAAATCACCAAAATAATGAATAATATCGCCTATTTTTTTACCTTTTTTATTAGACATGATTGTATATTTTTATTTTTTATTACCTAATTGGAATTAACTTCTTGAGTTATTATAGCAAAGACAGTCAATTATAAAAATAAAAAGGAGCTTTTTAAGCTCCTATTGTTTTTCTTCCTTTTATTTTGGAACTAAAACCCGCAATCTTTTTTCTAAAACTTTAATATAAAAGTATTTCTTTGGATCCATTACATCGCCATCAATTTGATAAGCTTTGGGTTTTTCCAAACTGATTTCTATTCCTTTTACTCTAGGTAAATAACCATTAGTTTTATCTATGCTTTTATGAAAAATATGTCTACCAGTAATAAAACTAATTAAATTACTAACCATGCTAAACCTAAACATTTTTCCTCTAAAACAAAAATCAACCAATCCATCTTCCATATCAGCGTTTGGAGACGTTTTAAAAAATCTACCACATCGTTCTCCATTACTAACCAAACATAAGCTTGCCTCTCTTTTACTTGTCCATAACTTTGATTTTTCAAATTCTAACTTTACATTCACCTCTGGATGGGAAAAGCTTTTAAAAAAACTTTCCCAAAATGCACCCAAATAACTTAAAAATTTAGGGTTATTTTTTTCGATTCGTTTAAATCTTTCAATAAGCTCAGCACTTGCCGACAAGCCAAAAACGTTAACAAAAACGTGTTCACCGCCTAAAACATTTACCTGACCTATATCAATCTTTTTCTCCTTTCCTTTCGAAATTAACGAGAAAGTTTCTTCAATATTTTTAGGAAGATTCAAGTTGTACGCCATGTCGTTAGCAGTTCCAGTTGGAATAAAAAGAAGTGCCGGATTTTCATCTTTATCAACTATTGCCTGCACCGCACTATTTAAACTACCATCTCCACCAACAACAATAATTAAATTAGCCCAATCAAAAAGCTTACATGTAGATTCATAAACTTCTTTTCCTTTAAAAATCTTTACCTTCTTACTGTCAAAATTAATTTTGTTAATAATCTTTTCTGCCTTTTTCCATTTATTTCCGCCAGAATAAGGATTAATAATAATCCCGATCGGTTCTAAGTCAATCATCTTATCCCTCCTCTACTTTTTAATGAACTGTTTTTTATTATAGATTAGATACAACTAAAGTCAAAATTAAAACCACCCCATTTCAGGTGGTTTTAATGTAAAAACTTTATTGAATTACTTCTTTATCTGTCTATATTTATCTCTACAATGCCTGCTACACCAGGAGCAACTTTATATTTTGAGAACAAAACAACAACTTCTTCCTGAGTAATATAGAATGATTCCACATCTTTAAATCCAATCTCCTCTGAAATATTTGGAAAGAAATTACCTTCTTCTTCCCCGGTTAACAGTTTAGATCTCAACTCTTCCATAAAAGAATCTTCATCTACTACATCTGCTAAGGTCAATTCTTCTTTATTGTTTCTGTCGAAAAGAAAACTATCTGTCGTTTGATTCATATTAGCCCCTCCAGTGTATTCTCCAATTCTAAGAACGTAAGATATGTACTGATCCGTTTTATAGTCTTCGATTTTCATATCCAAACTATATTTACCAGTCATAAGATCTTCTTCTACATCAGCAAGATCATCTTCAGCCATTTCCTTAAAATCAGAAGTATATTCTTCTATAAAACCATTTACAGTTTCTGCGCCTAAAACCTCTCCTGAAATCTTTTCAACATTTATCATATAATAGTCATTTTCTTCAGAAACAGGGTCATAACTAATTTCAACATCCTCTTTTTCATAATCAATAAAAGGGATTTTTTGTTCATTGTACAAATAAAATCCAGAGACTAATAAGACAATAAAAATTAAAACAAAAATTATTTTTTTCATAATTTAATTATTAACGAATAAAAGCTTTTAATTTGCTTGCTATTAATGTAAAAATCCAACTTGTTAACAGACCAACAGCAGTAAATCCAATAACCAGCCAGACAGGATTAGAAAAAGAAACTGAAAGACTGTTTAAAAGATAAAAAGAAAAATACATTGGGAAAAAGTGAAAAAGATAAATATAAAAAGTATTTTGACCCAATTTTTCAAAAAGTCTTTTAATAAATTTATTAACTCCTGAGTAAAAGAAGAACAATAATAAAGCTATTGCGACACCATAAAAGCATCTTAGGTTATAAAACCGAGCCGTGGGATTAAAAGCCCCTATTAGAAAATAAGAAATAATTATTAAAGAAGAATATTTTACCACACCAAAATCCTCCAACCAATCTCTATCACTATCAATAAATAGCGGTTTCAACACTATACCTAATACGAAAAAGAATAAAAATCTCAAAGCAGAAACAAATAGAGAGAGAACTCCAGCATATGGCATTAAGAAATAAGCAGATATAGAGATCAAAAAGGAAACAAAAAGCAATTTCTTAGGATTACTTTCTTTGACAACTAACAAATACCAAATCAGAGGAAATAATATGTAGAATTGTATTAAAATTGGAACAAACCAATAAGGAGTAAGAGCAGTACCAGTTAAGAATTCATAGAAGGCAGTAAACAAATAATCACTAAAGGGCCCTTTGATTCCAAAAGTTAGAAAAGTTGCTAGAAAGGAAAAGAAAAAATACGCAGGAAGAATAGCTTTTGCTTTTTTAAAGTAAAAATTCTTTATTTTAGATACATCAGGTAAAGTAAGCAAGGCGCCAGAGCTAATAAAAAAGACTGGTATTGCAAATCTCATCAACCTATTTAAACTTTCATTCCAAATCAAAAATGAAGATGGAAATTGATCAGATAAAAGTGAGATAAAAAAGGTGGCATGAATAATTACTACCGCAGTTATAGCCAATCCTTTTGCAAAATCAAAAAAAGGTATTCTCTGCTTAGGTTTTTTAGTAAGATGTTCTTTAGTTAATTTCGGTAATTTTTTAAAAGTGTCTCTCTTGAAATAGAGATAAAAAAATGAAATTACTAAAAGAGCAAGCAAATTTATCTTTTCCGGACCTAAGTTTTTAATTACATCAAACATCTATTTCTTGTAATTTTTTAATTCTTTCCTCCAATGGTGGATGAGTGGCAAAAAGCTTGTGGATCCATTTTTGACCATCGTCCTCTCTAAAAGGGTTCATAATATAAAGATGGGCAGTTGCATCACTAGCCTTTTCCATGCTTTTAGGAAAGTCTTTTATTTTTTGTAAAGCTTCAGCTAAACCCTGAGGGTGTCTTGTCATTAGTGCTGCAGAAGAATCAGCTAAATACTCTCTCTTTCTAGATACTGCAAGTTTTATAATAGTTGCTACTAACGGAGCTAAAATAGCCGCTAATAAGGCAAATATTAAAGTAATTACCCCGCCTTTTCCTTCATTTCTTCTACCGAACATTGTTGATCTTAAAAATATTCTCGACATGAAAGCGACAGTGGCAGCTAATACTACAACTACTGTAGAAAGCAATATATCTCTGTTTTTAATATGCGACAATTCGTGAGCTAAAACGGCCTCTAATTCAGTCCTATCCATTATTTCTAAAAGACCTCTAGTTACAGCAATAACACTATTTTCAGGATTTCTTCCGGTAGCAAAAGCGTTGGGTTGGTCTTCTTCAATTATAAAAAGCTTAGGCATCGGCATTCCTTCTGAAATAGTTAAATTCTCAACTATTCGATAATATTCAGGATAATCATCTTTTTCAATCTCCTTTGCATTAGACATCCTCAAAACTAACTTATCAGAATAAAAGTAAGAAAAGAAACTAGAAAAGATACTAACAATCAATCCTATCCATAGAAATATATAACTGCCGGTATAATAGGAAATACACCACCCTACTGCCACTACAAAAAGAGACATTAAGGTTAGATAAGCCCAAGTTTTTAGAATGTTTGATTCTTTTTCTCCGTAAAAAGTCATTTAATTAAAAGCTTACTTCCACATTTTCTTTTTCCTCTTCTTCAGCTTCAAAATAATCCTCTGCCTTATAGTTGAGCATAGAAGCAACAAAATTATAAGGAATAGTTTGTATTTTTATATTGAAAGCTTTTACATTACGATTATAGAATCGTCTTGCTGATTGAATCTTATCCTCAGTATCTCTAATTTCTTTTTGAAGCTCTAAGAAATTATCAGATGCTTTTAAATCTGGATAATTTTCAGCAACAGCAAAAAGTGATTTTAAAGCTCCTTTTAATTGATTTTCAGATTTTTGAATCTTTTTAGGATCACCTTCTTTAGTGGCTGACAAAGCCCTTTCTCTAGCTTGGGCAACCTCTTCAAAAATTTCTTTTTCGTGTTCAGCATACCCCTTTACTGTTTCTACTAAATCAGGGATAAGTTCATGTCTTCTCTTTAATTGCACATCTATATCCGACCAAGCCTCTTTAACTCTATTTTTAAGCACTACCAATCGATTATAGGTAAAAATGAAAAACAAGACGATTGCTAAAACGATTATTGCCAAGGTCATTGTTATTGGTTCCATATTTTTTTATATTAATTTTTATCTCTATCTTTATAATAACTTAAAATGGAAAGATTTAAAATCCTTTTCTTGAAAAGATAAACTTCTACCGTTAGAATTAACCAATAAAAACAAACCAAAAAATGAAAAATTCTAACTGGCACTCGAAAAAATCAAAAGAAGTAATAAGCTTTTTTAATGCAAATCCATCACAAGGATTATCAAAAGAAGAAGTAA
>JBNJDU010000021.1:0-7181 GCA_051745165.1 Patescibacteria group bacterium | reverse complement strand
AAGGGTATGGCTGTTCGCCATTTAAAGTGGTACGTGAGCTGGGTTCAGACCGTCGTGAGACAGGTCGGTCTCTATCTTCCACAGGCGTAGAATCTTGAAGGGCGTCGTCCCTAGTACGAGAGGACCGGGATGAACGAACCTCTGGTTTACCAGTTGTTCCGCCAGGAGCAGAGCTGGGTAGCTAAGTTCGGAAAGGATAAGCGCTGAAAGCATCTAAGCGCGAAGCCTTCCCTAAGATAAGGATTCATAGATCCCTTGAAGATGACAAGGTTGATAGGCTGCAGGTGTAAGCGTTGTAAGACGTTCAGCTGAGCAGTACTAATTTAATCATCGCTTATTTTGGCTAGTATTTAGTGTTCGTTATATTTTTGTAGATTATCAAATCTACGTGTCGTTTAAAACAAAACCCCAAATCGTAACTAGGTTATGGGGGCTATTCTGACGTTGTTCCACCTGTTCCCATTTCGAACACAGAAGTGAAATACGTCAAGGCCGATGGTAATGGGACTTTGCTCCCGTGAGAGTAGGTAGCCCCCGTAATCTGGTTACGATTTTTTTTATTGGAAAATTTTGGTATAATACAAAACAATGAATATTTCTTCAAAGCCCTTAAGTAGGGTTAAAATTTTTATACCTATTTTAATTGCACTGATTGCAATTTTTAATTTTACACCAATAGGAAAATCGGTCCAAGATCTTTATTTATCAATAAACTCTCCTTTACAGGCGAGTTTTTGGTCTAGAGGGGTAAGTATGCAAGCCGATCATTTTAAGGATTCAGATCAAGAAAGAACCGATTTATTGTCTCAAATTTCAGAACTAAGAACAGAGGTTGAAGAAGTGGATGAGCTAAGAGAGGCTTTGGATTTAGAGCTAAATAAAGAATTTAATTTATTAGAAACCAGAGTAGTAGGGAAAGCCAGCGAACCTGATCATTTAATAATATCTAATGGATCAGAAGACGGAGTTAAAGAAGGAATGCCAGTAATTAATTCTTCCAAATCTTTAGTTGGTGAAGTTGTTACTACAATTGATAATTTTGCTCACGTAAAGCTTATTAGTCATAATGAAACTAGTTTTGACGGACGAGTTTTAGATAAAGAAGAATCATTGGGAGTTATTGAAGGAGGAGATAGTTTAACCTTAGAAATGATTGATAGAGCAGCAGATGTTGAAGAAGGGGATATGGTAGTAACTCATCCAGGAGGTGGAATTTATCCGGGAGGAATTTTTATTGGTGAAATTGAGGAAGTTGTTCGAGAAGATGCAGAGGCATTTCAAAGCGCAGTTATTAAACCTGGATTTAATCCCAAAGATTTTCAAATTTTGTTTGTAATTACTGATTTTTAAATGAAAATAATAGTATTTATATTTTTTTCCTACGCTTTGACGCTTTTGCAATTCGGGCTTTTACCCGCAGCATTTCCTTTTTTTCCAGTTCCCAATCTTTTAATAATATTTACTGTTGGTTATGCTATTTTTGAGGATCCGAATTCTGATGGATCCTTTTGGCTGGCTGTTGTTGCTGGCTTAATGAACGATTTGATGAGTCCGTATTATTTTGGCTTGTATGTAGTGATCTTTTTTGCGTTTGTTTACTTTATAAAGTTTATCTTAAAGAATTATGTTCAACCTTCATTTGTTCGGAGGATTTAATGGAAGAGTAGATACAAGCTCCAAAGGTGAAGTTGAACCTCAGGAGGTTTTTTTAGATAAACTCTCTAGAAAAAAAGAGGAAGAGCTTGGAATTTCAGAACGAAAATTAGAAGTACCGCTTCCGAAATGGGTTTTACAGCTTTTTGCTTTTGTAATTTTTACACTTTTATTTCTTCTTTTGGGAAGAAGCTTTCAAATGCAAGTTATTGAGGGAGAGGCTTATGAATCTTTAGCAAAGAAAAACAGATCAATAATGCAACCGACTAAAGTTTTACGCGGTGTTATTTATGATCAAGACGGAGAACAATTGGTTCAAAATCACGCTACTTTTGATATTTATGTTAAAAAAGCAGAGATTGAAGATAAGGATAGAGCTTTAGAAAAACTTGTTGAGATAGTAGATATTAAGGTAGATGATTTAAAACAGAAGTTTAATGATATTGAAGAAGAAGGAGTTTTAGTAAAAGATATTGATCACGAGTCAGCGGTTATTGCTGACATCCAAAGTGATAACTTTCCCGGGATTTCTTTAGAAAGAACTATAGAAAGAAAATATGAAAATGATGGTGGTTTATCACATATTTTAGGATACACTGGGGAGGTAACTAGAGAAGAAATTAATGAAAACCCGGAAAGGTATACTATTCATGATTATATTGGTAAGTCTGGTTTAGAAAAAGATTATGATGAGCAATTAGCTAGAGATAGAGGGTCTTTTGAGGTAGAAGTTGACTCTGAAGGAAACATTAAAAGTGAAGAAGAAGCTGACCAAGTAAAGGCGGGAAATAATCTAGAACTTTGGATTGACGCTGATCTTCAACAAAAAATTACCGAATCTGCTGAAGAAGTTTTAAAAGATATTGGTTCTTCAAGAGCTTCGGTAGTTGCTTTAGATCCGGATACTGGTGGTGTTTTAGCTTCTGTTTCTATTCCTAGTTATGATAATAATGTCTTTAGTCGAACTGGTGATAAAAAACTTTTAAATGAGTTTTTAACGGATAAACAGGGAGTATTTTTAAACAGGGCGATCGAAGCAGATTATCCAACTGGATCTACAATAAAGCCACTTTTGGCTGCAGCGGCCCTGGAGGAGAATATTATTTCTCCGCAAAAAGAAATTCATTCACCAGGATACTTAGACATTCCAAATCCGTGGGATCCAACAAACCCAACAAGAATGATGGACTTTCAAGCTCACGGTTGGACTGACATGAGAGAAGCAATTGCAGTTTCTAGTAATGTTTATTTTTATACAATAGGTGGTGGTCACGAAGATCAAGAGGGTCTGGGAATAAGAAGGATAAAGAATTATTTAAATCTTTTTGGTTGGGGTTCTCGGACAGGAATTGATTTACCTAACGAAAAGAAGGGTAGAATTCCTGATCCGGGGTGGAAAGCAGAAAATATAGAAACCTCTTGGACTTTAGGAGACACTTATAACACTGCAATTGGCCAAGGTTACTTAACAACTACACCAATGCAAGTCGCTGTTTCTTACGCCGCTCTTGTAAACGGGGGTAGAGTTTTGGAGCCAAAAGTTGTAAAATCAATAAAAGAGAACGGTGATACGGTTCAGGAAATTGAGCCTACTGTAGTTAGAGAAGGTTTTATTTCTGACGAAAATTTACGAGTAGTTCAAGAAGGAATGAAGAAAACAGTAGAAGAGGGAACAGCCACAAGACTTAGTTGGCTTCCAGTTGACGCCGGGGCAAAAACTGGTACCGCCCAAATCCCTAAAGAAGGACATTACCATAATTGGGTAGGAGCGTTTGCTCCTTATGACGATCCAGAAATTGTATTAGTAGTTTTAGTAGAAGAAGTGGAAGGAATTAGAGCTTCTTCAACTAGAATAGCTTATGACGTATTAGATTGGTATTTTGAAGATAAAAGTGAAAAAGATAATAATCAAAAAGAAAATGAGTAAAGATAAATTAAAATTAACAAAAGAAGGTTACAAAAAGTTAGAGAAAGAATTGAAGTATTTACAGAAAGAAAAAAGAAAAGAGGTAGCAGATAAACTTAAAAAAGCTGCTGCTTACGGAGATCTTTCTGAAAACGCCGCTTATGAAGATGCTAAAGACGAACAATCATCTGTAGAAACTAAAATATCCAAACTCAAACACACTCTTAAAAACGCTGAAATTGTAGAGCGAGATGAGAATGCCGACTGGGTACAAGTTGGTTCTAAAGTGAAAGTGAAGGTTGATGGAAAAGAAAAAGAATTTGAAATTGTAGGAGGAACTGAATCTGATCCTTTTGCTGGGAAAATTTCTTGCCAATCACCAATTGGAAAAGCTTTACTTAAAAAACCACAAGGAGCAAAAGCAAAAGTAGAAACACCACGAGGAGAAAAAACTTATAAAATTTTGGAGATTTCATAAATTAATTTTTAAAAACATGGATAGAATAGAAGAACTTCGCCAAAATAGAAAAGAAAAAATAGAATATTTACGTAAAAGAGGTCTTGCTGCTTACCCACAAGAGACGGGAAGAACTCACAGCGTAAAAGAAGCTTTAGACAACTTCAAAAATCTCTCTGAAAAAGAAGAGCAAGTTACTTTAGTGGGAAGAGTGCGTGCAATGAGAGAACATGGAAAAATTTGCTTTATAAATTTTGAGGATGGAAAGGGAGAGATCCAAGGCTTTTTTGCTGAAGACAGACTAGGTGAAGAAGCTTACGAAATATTTTTGGATAGTTTTGATGTTGGTGATTTTATTGAAGTACGTGGAGTTCTTTTTGAAACTAGGCGAGGGGAGAAGACCATAAAAGCTGCTGACTACAAAATGCTTTCTAAATCTTTAAGACCGCTTCCTGAAAAATGGCACGGACTTCAGTCAGTAGAAGATAGATATAGAAAAAGATACTTAGATTTAATATTTAACAAAGAGGTAAAAGAAGCTTTTGAAAAAAGATCTGAAATTATAAAAGAGCTTAGAAAATTCTTAGAAAAAGAAGACTTTTTAGAGGTAGAAACTCCAGTTCTCCAACCAATTTATGGCGGAACTAGTGCTAGACCTTTTACCACTCATCATAATGCATTAGATAGTGATTTGTTTTTAAGAATTGCTCCCGAACTTTACTTAAAAAGACTTATTATTGGAGGTTGGGAGAAGGTATGTGAATTTGCTCGTTGCTTTAGAAACGAAGGAATTGATAGAAGTCACAACCCTGAATTTACTATGCTTGAGTTTTACTGGGCATATGCAGATTACAAAGATATGATGAAGTTAGTAGAAAATATGCTTTCTACAGTAGTAGAAAATGTATTTGGAAGTACTGAGATTGTGTACAAAGATCAAAAGATAGATTTTTCTGCTCCTTTTGAAAGATTAGAATTTGCTGAGGCAATTAAAAAAGAAACTGGATTGGATATTGAAGAAATGAATGCGGAAGGTCTTAAAAAAGAAGCAGAGGATAGAGGAATAGATATTGAACCCGGATCCAAAAAAGCAGAAATTGCGGACGAGATATTTTCTGAGGAGTGCCAAGACAAAATAATTCAACCGACCTTCGTAATTCATCATCCAAGAGGGTTTCAACCGTTAGCGAAGGCGTTAGACGCTGATGAGGATAAATTAGCTACCATACAAGGTTGTGTAGCAGGTTGGGAATTTATAAATGCCTTTTCTGAACTTAACGATCCTTTGGAGCAAGGGAAAAGATTTGATGAACAAGAAGAGATGAAAAAGGAAGGATTTGAAGAGGCTCATCCTAAAGATGAAGCTTTTCTAGAAGCTTTGGAGCATGGAATGCCACCAACAGCCGGATTTGGAATGGGTGTTGATAGATTAGCTGCAATTCTTACAAATTCCCACAGTTTAAGAGAAATTCTTCTTTTCCCAGCAATGAAAAAGAAAAATAACAACAATAACGACAATAATTAATTATGATTAAAAGAGAAGAAGCTCTTAAAATAGTAAAAAAATACGTTAAAACTGAAAATTCTGTTAAGCACATGCTTGCTACCGAAGCAGTAATGAGAAAGATGGCTGATCATTTTGATGAAGACGAAGATTTCTGGGGGATTGCTGGACTTCTTCATGATGTAGATATGGAAGAAGTAGATTATGAAAATAATCCTAAAAAGCACGGCCCCAAAACAATTGAAATTTTAAAGGATGAAGGCTTGGAAGATGAAAAGCTTTTTGAGGCTATTTTAGCTCATAATCCGGAAGCCGGAAAAGAGCCCGAAACTTTAGTTCAAAAAGTAATTAGAGCAGTTGATCCTTTAACTGGACTTATTGTTGCTTCAACTTTAATTTCTCCGGACAAAGACATCAATAAAATAGATGCCGATTTTGTAATGAGAAGATTTAATGAAACTTCTTTTGCTAGAGGAGCTGACAGAGATATAATCAAGACATGTGCAAGCTTTGATATGGAGTTAGAAAAGTTCATTGAACTTTCTTTAGAGGGTATGCAAAATATTAGTGATGTGCTTGAATTAGAATAGATAAAAATAAAAAAGCATTGAGAAAGCGGGCTAGATAAGCCCGTTTTTATTTTTGTGTTATAATTTATATGTAATATCAACAATCTTAAATATATGACTAAAAAAATAATAGCTATCATTCTTATAATCGGAGCTGTTTTGTGGGGAGGTTATTCTATGCGGGATATTATCTTTCCACTCTTTTTTACCCCTCAAGAACCGGTAGGAGTTGAAGAAGGGTTAAGTTCAGAAGAGGTAGATGAACCGGAAGTTATTGCTCAAGATTTAGAAATTCCTTGGGAAATTGTCTTTTTATCAGATCAAGAAATGTTAGTCACTCAAAGACCGGGAAAGGTTTTACTTATTGGTGAAGGTGAAGAATATGAAATTGAGGAAGTTAGGCATGTAGGCGAGGGAGGTCTTTTAGGAATGGATACTCATCCCAATTTTGAAGAAAATGGATATTTATATCTTTATATGACTTCGGAAAGTGAGAATAAGGTAGATAGATATGTTTTTGATGGAGAAAGTTTAGTTTTTGATCAGAATATAATTGATAACATTCCTGCAAATAGATTTCATAACGGTGGCCGAATAAAATTTGGTCCCGATGGATTTCTTTACATAACCACCGGTGATGCGCAAAACGATAACCTAGCTCAACAAAGAGATTCTTTAGCCGGTAAGATTTTAAGAATTACCGACGAAGGTGAGATTCCGGAAGAAAACCCTTTTGGAACGGAGGTGTTTTCATATGGACATAGAAATCCACAAGGGATAACTTGGGATAGTGAAGACAGACTTTGGGCTACAGAACACGGTCCTAGTGCCAATGATGAACTAAATTTAATAGAAGCGGGTAAAAATTACGGATGGCCAGAGATAGTGGGAGATGAAGAAACGGAGGGAATGGAAACGCCAAAACTACAATCGGGTGACGATTACACTTGGGCACCAACCGGCACTATTTTTTGGAACGGATCAATATTTTTCACCGGACTTAGAGGTTCGGCAATTTATGAAGCTAGAATAAGTGATGGAGAAGTAGGTGACTTTTTAATCCACTTTGAAGAAGAGTTTGGTAGAATGAGA
>JBNJDU010000020.1:0-8468 GCA_051745165.1 Patescibacteria group bacterium | reverse complement strand
TTTTTTATTTGTTTTTAATTAGATTTTTGATATAGTTGACTAAAGCGAGTAAAAAGACATAATAAAAATAATATGTTTGATAAATTTAAACAAGCAAAAAAGATTAAAGACCTTAAGAGTCAACTATCCAAAGAAAAAGAAACTTGTGAGAAGAATGGAGTTAAGGTGACTGTTAATGGGCAAATGAAGGTTGAAAATATTGAAATTAATTCTGAGGCAGATGTAGAAGAAGTTCAAGATCTAGTTAAGGATTGCACTAATAATGCCTTGCAAAGCATACAAAAAACAGCAGCAAAAAAGATGCAAGAAGCAGGAGGGTTTTAAAATGATACAGAAAGTAAAATTAAAAAATAAAAAGATAGAAAACTATTATCGTTACTTAAACGAAAAAGAAATTACTGAATTAGAAGAGCTTTTTGACAGTCTTGATAAAAAAAGAATAATACACATTAATTCCACTTCAGAAGGTGGAGGCGTGGCACAAATTTTAACTAGTTTAGTGCCTCTTTTTAATTCTGGAGGAATTAATGCTGATTGGTACAAATTGGATGCTAGTAAGGATTTCTTTAAAATAACTAAAAAGATTCACCATCTATTTCAGGGAGATAGAGTTAATCTAACTGCAAAAGAAAAAGAATTTTATTTAAATGTTAATAAAGAAATAGTAGAAGATTTAAAGAAGGAAGAATTTGATGTGTTAGTGGTTCATGACCCGCAACCAATGGGTTGTATTAAATTCTATAAACAGAAACCATCAGTACTTAGATTTCACCTTGATAGTTCTTGTTATTGTAGAAATCCTTTCTTTGATGATTTTATTAGTAAATATAATAAAGTTGTTTTTAGTGCTAAGAGTCATGTAATTAATAATATGGATGGAACTATTTTTGCTCCTGCTATAGATCCTCTATCGGATACCAACAAGAAGTTAGAAAATTCTGAGAAGATAATTAAAGACCTTGGAGTTAACACAATGAAGCCACTTATTTCTCAAGTTTCTCGTTTTGATGTGTTTAAAAACCCGTCAGGAGTTGTTGACATATATAGAAAAGCAAAAGAGGAAATTCCTGATTTGCAATTAATTCTTTTTGGTATAGGTGGGGCTGAAGATGATCCAGAAGCTGAGGCTGTATTTAATCGAGTTAAGAAAAAGGCTCACGATCTTGAAGATGTTTATTTATTTTTCTATCCTGAATCAATTGCAGACGTTACGGCTAATGAGAATGAAATCGTCAATGCCATTCAAAGAGAAAGTGATGTTGTTTTGCAAAATTCTTATCGAGAAGCTTTTGGCTTGACAGTAACGGAAGCAATGTGGAAGGGAAAGCCAGTAGTTGGCTCTACAGGAGTAGGGATAAAAAAGCAAATAACTGATTCCAGAAATGGGTTTATAATAAAGAACTCATCCGAAGGAGCTAGTAAAGTAGTAAAGTTAATTAAAAATCAAGATTTAGCTAAAAAAATAGGTGTGAGAGCTAAAAAAAATGTTCGTAAAAAATATTTATTAACTAGGCTCTTAAAAGATCATCTAGCTATATATAATAAAGTTATTTAATATTTTAATCTTTTTCTAAAATATAATAAAAAAAGCGACCTTCTAAAATAGGTCGCTACAAAATGTCGGGCTGGCCGGATTTGAACCGGCGATCTCACCGCCCCCAGCGGCACGCCCTAAGCCTCTAGGCCACAGCCCGTCTAATTAATTATTTTTAGATAATGCTTTTATGCATTTAGTACAGGCCATGACTTTTTTTCCAGCAAATTCTTTATAAGCTTCTTTTTGAACTGATTCTGGAATAAAAGTTTTTTGTATGTTCGGCTTTCTTCTCCTTTTTCCAGTAGGATTATATTGTCCTCTGGTTTTAGCGTAGTTTCCCGCTAGTTCGGATTTTTTCTTACAAATTTGACACTTAGCCATAATTCTTTCTCTTGATTAATACTGAAATCTATTATACATTATAAGCGGCGAAAGTCAAAACTTTATTTAAATTTTGTTTCTGTTAAAATTACATTAATGCAATCTATTGAAGCAAAAATATTTATATACGTAATAGTGATCATGTCGGCCATATTTCATGAGTATGCTCATGCATGGACGGCTTATTACTTGGGTGATCCAACAGCAAAAAATGCTGGTAGATTAACCCTTAATCCGATTGCACATATTGATCCGTTTGGAACTGTGCTTTTACCTTTGTTTTTGTTATTTACAGGAGGTATTTTTATTGGTTATGCAAAACCAGTTCCTTTCAATCCTTATAATTTAAATGATCAAAAGTACGGCTCAGTAAAAGTTGCTATGGCTGGTCCCGGGTCCAACTTTTTAATTGCAATACTTCTTTCTCTTGTATTAAGAAGTATTGCCTTACCTCCTTTTTGGGGAGAGGCGGTAGTAATGATTGTTTACGTTAATATTATTTTAGGATTGTTTAATTTGATTCCGGTTCCTCCCTTGGATGGATCAAAATTATTGAAAAGATTCACTTCTTTTGATTTTTCATTTGGAAATAGCTTTTTAGGTACTATAATAGCTTTAATGCTGGCTTTTACATTTATGCCTTACTTAGCTCAAGGAGTTTTTCAGATTCTTACCGGAATGACGATTTAATTCTTGACAAGAAGCTAACTTTTTTGTAGTATAATCTTACGACTGATTAAAAAAATAGATATGCCAACAATAAACCAATTAGTAAGAAAAGGACGCAAAAAACCGAAGAAAAAGCAGAAATCACCTGCTCTCTCTTATGGTTTTAATAATTTAAAAAATAAGAAATCGCATTACCCTTCACCATTTAAGAAGGGAGTGTGTTTAAAAGTATCAACCGTAACACCTAAAAAACCTAACTCTGCTTTAAGAAAGGTTGCTAGAGTTAGACTTTCTAACGGAATGGAAGTTACTTCTTATATTCCCGGTGAAGGACACAGCTTACAAGAGCACTCAGTAGTGTTAGTAAGAGGAGGAAGAGTTAAGGACTTGCCCGGTGTAAGATATACTGTAGTAAGAGGTGCGCTTGATTCCGAAGGTGTAGAAGGTAAAAAGCAATCTAGAAGTAAATACGGAACTAAAAAACCTAGCAATTAATTTTGAATTACGAATTTTGAATTACGAATCTTATGTTTGAAGAAAAAGGAAAAAAATATAAAACACACCCGGTCGATCCCGATCCGAAGTATGATAATGTAGTGATAGCTAAATTCGTTAATCATATAATGAAAGACGGAAAGAAATCTTTAGCTAGGAAAATTCTTTATAATTCTTTTGATATAATAAAGAAAGAAACTAAAGGAGATCCGGTTGGAACATTTGAACAAGCTTTAAATAATGTAATGCCTCAAAAAGAGGTAAGATCAAAGAGAGTAGGAGGTGCAACCTACCAAGTTCCTTATGATGTAGATAAAAAGAGAGGAATGAGCTTAGCAATGAGATGGATTTTGGATACTGCAAGAAGCAAGTCAGGTTCTTCCATGGAAGAAAGATTAGCTAATGAAATATTAGAAGCATCACAAAAACAAGGAGCAGCAATTAAAAAGAAAGAAAACATGGAAAGAATGGCCGAAGCCAACAGAGCTTTTGCTTTTCTGGCCAAGTAGTAAAAGTTTTAGTTTAAATGCTTGAGAAAGCATTTTTTATTTGTAAAAAATATGTCTAGAGAATACCCATTAGAAAAATACAGAAATATTGGAATTATTGCCCACATTGATGCGGGTAAAACCACCATGACGGAGAGAATTCTTTTTTATACAGGAATTTCTCATAAAATTGGTGAAACGCATGATGGTGCATCAGTTATGGATTGGATGGATCAAGAAAAAGAAAGAGGAATTACTATTACCTCTGCTGCCACTACTTGTTTTTGGACGCCTACTTATAAAGATAAGAAAAAAGGAAGTGAGTATAGAATAAATATAATTGATACTCCTGGTCACGTTGACTTTACCGCAGAAGTTCAAAGATCTCTTAGAGTTTTGGATGGAGCGGTTGTTGTTTTTGATGGCGTTTCCGGAGTAGAATCACAATCAGAAACTGTTTGGAGACAAGCGGATGAATATCAAGTGCCTAGGATTTGTTTTATAAATAAAATGGATAGAGTAGGAGCTAAATATGACGAAGCAGTTGAAACTATTGTAGAAAAGTTAACTCCTAATGTAGTTTCAATGCAACTCCCTATTGGATCTGAAAAAGATTTTGAGGGAGCGGTTGATCTATTAACTATGGAAGCTTGGAAATATGGTGGAGAGATGGGGGAAAAAATTGAAAAGACCGAAATTCCTGAAGAGCTTAAAGAAGAAGCAGAAGAAAGAAGAGAGCAAATGGTTGAGCGAATTGTTACTGAAGATGAAGAATTGTTTGAAAGATACATGGAAGGAGAAGAGATTTCTGTAGAAGAGCTTAAAGAAGTTTTAAGAGAAGCGGTTATAAATTATGATTTAGTTCCTGTTTATTGCGGAACAGCACTTAAAAATAAAGGAGTTCAACCAGTTATTGATGCAGTGTGTGACTTTTTCCCTGCGCCAACTGACCTCCCTCCAGTTAAAGGAGTTGATCCGGAAGATGAAGAGACAGAAATGCTTAGAAGTGCTGATGATGATGAGCCGTTTGCTGCCCTTTCTTTTAAATTAGCCAGTGATCCTTATGTAGGAAGCCTTACATTTGTTAGAGTTTATTCTGGAACCTTGACTGGTGGTTCAAATGTGGTAAACTCGACGACGGGTAATAAAGAGAGGATTAATAGAATCTTAAGAATGCATGCTAATGATAGAGAAGAGTTAGATAAGATTTATGCAGGTGATATTGTTGCTTTAGTTGGATTAGATGAAACTGCAACAGGAGATACACTTTGCGATCCGAAGGCTCCTATCGTTTTAGAAAATATTACTTTTCCAGATCCGGTAGTAAGGATTAAAGTTGAACCAAAAAGTAGAGAAGATCAAGAAAAGATGGGACTCGCCCTTAGAAAACTTGGTAAAGAGGATCCAACTTTTCAAGTTCAAGGTGATATTGAAACTGGAGAGACAATTATTTCTGGAATGGGAGAACTTCACTTAGATATTATTGTTAATAGATTAAAGAGAGAGTTCGGTGTAGAGGCGGAAGTTGGTCAGCCACAAGTTGCTTACAGAGAGACAATTAAAAAATCTGCAGAAGCAGAGACAGAATATGTAAAGCAGTCTGGTGGTCGAGGTCAATACGGTCATGTAGAGCTTAAGATTGAGCCTAATAAATATGATAGTGAAGAAGAAGGTGATCGATTAGAATTTGTAGATGAAATTACGGGAGGTGTTATTCCTCAAGAATATATTCCAGCTGTAGAAAAAGGAATCGCTGAGGTAATGGATGAGGGGGTAGTAGCCGGATATCCAATGGTTGGTGTAAAAGCCACTTTGCTTGATGGTTCTTATCATGAAGTTGACTCCTCAAAGATGGCCTTTAAAATTGCTGGTTCAATGGCCTTTAAAGAGGCTTGTCAAAGAGCAAATCCGATTCTTTTAGAACCATTTATGAAAGTCGAAGTAGTTATTCCTTCTGAGTATTTCGGTGATGTAGTTGGTGATCTTTCTTCCAGAAGAGGAGAGGTTCAAAAAACCGAAAACACAAAAGGAAGTATGGATATGAAGATTGTTAGAGCCAAAGTGCCTTTATCTGAAATGTTTGGGTACGTTACAACTCTTAGATCTTTAACTGAAGGAAGAGGTAATTTCACAATGGAATTTGAAGAGTACAAAGAAGTCCCGGCTAACGTAGCGAAGGAAATTAAAGAAAATCGCTAAGGCTGGACTTTTTGTAAAAATTATTGTAATATAAAAAACACTGAAATTTATAAATTAAAAGCATATTAAGCAAGAACTTCTTGTTTAATTAACTAAAAAAAATATGGCTGAACAATACGACAGATCAAAACCACACCTTAATATTGGTACCATTGGTCACGTTGACCACGGTAAGACTACTCTTACCGCTGCAATACTCAACGCATTGAGCATGCAGGAGAACTCCGATATTAAAGCGAGCATTGAAGACATTGACTCTGCTCCTGAAGAGAAAGCAAGAGGTATTACCATTGCTGTCTCTCACCAAGAGTATGAGACTGAAAACAGACACTACGCTCACATTGATTGTCCTGGACACGCAGACTATGTAAAAAATATGATTACTGGTGCTGCGCAAATGGATGGTGCAATCTTAGTAGTATCTGCTGCTGACGGACCTATGCCACAAACTAGAGAACACATCTTGCTTGCAAGACAAGTAGGACTTCCTTCTTTAGTAGTTTTCTTGAACAAAACTGATATGGTAGACGATCCGGAAATGATTGAATTAGTAGAGTCTGAAGTTAGAGAACTTCTTAACAAATATGATTACGACGGAGATAACGTTCCTGTAATTAAAGGATCTGCTCTTAAAGCTTTTGAAGCTGAAGATCCTGATGATGAGGCAGTACAACCTATTTTGGAACTTATGGATGCTTTGGATGATTATATTCCAGCACCTGAAAGAGATGTTGATAAGCCTTTCCTTATGGCTATCGAAGACATCTTTTCCATTGAAGGTAGAGGAACAGTTGCAACTGGTAGAATTGAAAGAGGAGTCATCAACGCTAAAGATGAAGTTGATATTATTGGTCTTAAGGAAGAAATTGACCAAACAACAGTTGTAAGTATTGAAATGTTTAATAAAAGCCTGGACAGAGGAGAAGCTGGTGATAATGCTGGACTCCTTCTTAGAGGAACAAAGAAAGAAGATATTGAAAGAGGACAAGTTTTGGCTGAGCCAGGTTCAATTACACCTCACACAGAGTTTGAAGCTGAAGTTTATATTCTTGATAAAGATGAAGGTGGAAGACACACTCCTTTCTTTGATGGATATAAACCTCAATTTTACTTCAGAACAACTGACGTAACAGGTGAAGTTGAGCTTAAAGAAGGAACTGAAATGGTAATGCCAGGTGACACGGCAGAACTTAAAGTTAAGCTTATTGCTCCAATTGCTTTAGAGGATGAACAAAGGTTTGCAATTAGAGAAGGTGGAAAGACTGTAGGAGCTGGAGTAGTAACAAAAATTATCAACTAGTATAATTCAATGGCTAAGGAAGAAAATCTCAACAAGATTAGAATAAAGCTTAGAGGATACGATCATAAGGTGATTGATAGTAGCGCAGAACAGATTGTAGAAACTGCAACCAGGTATGGGAGTGAGATATCAGGTCCCACTCCCTTGCCCACCGAGATCAAAAAGTACACTGTTAACAGGTCTACTTTTGTGAACAATAAGTCAAAAGAGCAGTACGAAGTTAGAGTACATAAAAGACTTATTGATGTGATGGATGCTAATCCGAAAGTATTAGACGCGCTTAGAAACTTAACATTACCTAACGGAGTAAACATCGAAGTTAAAATGTAAAGCTCTTCAGCTTTACTTTTTTGACGCAAAGCAGAGTTTAAATTTAATAATATCTAGTTTGGTAGTTTTATCAGGCTTTCTTGACCCGAGTCGGGGGAGAGCCCGACATTTTTGCTTGAAAAAAATTATGAAATTTATTTTAGGAAAAAAATTAGGAATGACACAAGTTTTTGATGATGACGGAAACGTTGTCCCGGTTACTTTAGTAGAAGCTGGGCCTTGTGTTGTTACCCAAATAAAAACAAAAGAGACGGACGGCTATGAAGCCATTCAAATTGGTTTTGAAAAGGTGAAAGAAAAGAAGGTTAACAAACCTCAAAGAGAAAAACCTTTTCGTTTTTTGTGTGAATTCAAAGCTAGCCCGGAAGATTTTGAGGAAGGTGATGAGATTGATGTTTCTCTTTTTGAAAAAGGAGAAAAATTAAAAATCTCTGGAACCTCTAAAGGAAAAGGCTTTCAGGGCGTAGTTAAGAGACATGGATTTGCTGGGCAGTCCAGATCCCATGGAACTAAGCACGATGACCGAAAAGGGGGTTCAATTGGGTCTGCGTACCCGCAAAGAGTCCTTAAAGGTAGAAAGATGCCCGGAAGAATGGGATCAGACAAAACTACAATCAAAAATTTAGAAATTGTAGAAATTGATCCAGAAGAAAATACTTTAGCAATTAAAGGTGCTCTTCCTGGGGGAAAAGATAATCTTTTAGAGATTAAAAGCATATGAAAATTTCTGTTTATAACAAAAAAGGAGAAGAAAAAGAAAAAACTGAGCTACCAGAAGAGATTTTTGGCTTAGGAATAAATTCTGACTTGGTTTATCAAGTAGTAACTTGCCAGCAATCAAACAGAAGACAAAATAGCGCTCACACTAAAGATAGATCTGAAAAAAGAGGTGGTGGTAAAAAACCATGGAGACAGAAAGGAACTGGTAGAGCTAGACATGGATCAATTCGATCCCCAATCTGGAGAGGTGGTGGAGTTACTTTTGGACCTAGAAACGAAAGAAACTACAAAAAGAAAATTAACAAAAAAGAAAGACGAAAAGCTCTCTTTATGGGGCTTTCCGGAAAAG
>JBNJDU010000019.1:0-10713 GCA_051745165.1 Patescibacteria group bacterium | reverse complement strand
AATTCCATACTTCTCAATAATAATATTTTTAGTATAGTTACTAACAGCCACTATTTTATCTGCCTTTTTCATCCCTTCTCTTTCTTTTTCGTATACCTTTTCATTTATATTTACCCCACCTCCTCGATCAAATTCAGTTGCATGAACATGAGCTACTAAAGGTTTTCCAGTTGCTTCTTTAGCTACTATACCGGCACCAAAAGAAAGCCAATCATGAGCATGAATAACATCAAATTTTTCGTGAAGAGCAACTTCTTTAGCACATTGACGATATCTCAAAACTTCGTCAAATAAATTTTCACCGTATATATTGTTTTCTTCTTTTTTTAATACACTTTTATAACTATCGGGAGTAGAATAAGGAGTAATTGGTGAGTTAAATTCAATCTCTTTATAGTTTACATCAGCCGAAAGGAGTCGAAAACAGCTCCGCTTCATTGAGTCTTTTTTTCTTGGCACTACAAACGTGAGATTAACTCCTTTTTTATTTAATTTTCTAGATAGTCCTAGGCAAGCAACACCTAGCCCTCCACTATTTTCAGGCGGAAGCTCCCACCCGAACATCAGTACTCGAATATTGTTCATATTCCTCCTTATTTATTTTTTTATTTTGTTGGCATTTTAAACCAAAATGTAGATCCTTCACCTTTTTCACTATCAAAACCAATCTTTCCTCCTAATTTTTTAACAATTTCTTTAGTTAAAAAGAGACCTAATCCAGAACCAGTTTCTTCAACCTCATCAACATTACTAGCTCTTTCAAATTTAGCAAACACCTTTTTATGCTCTTCTTTTGGAATTCCTATTCCATTATCTTCTACCTCAAAAACAATCTGTTTATTTTTTTCTTTTAATCTAACTTCAATAAATCCACCCTCAGGAGTATATTTTATTGCATTAGAAACAAAGTTATCCATTACAATTTCTAACTGAGAAGGGTCTGTTTCTATTTTAGAAACCTCCTCTAAATCTCTTTTGACTTCTACTCTGGTATCTTCATCAACCATATAATCTTCCAAAACATCATCAACAACTTCTTTTAAGGACACTTGCTCCATTTCAAATTCATGCCCTTCTTGATCCATTCTTGAAACCATAAGTAGATTATTAACCATTTCAGACATCTTCTCTACATTTGATTCTAAACTTTCAAATAATTTTTTTTGCTCATCATTAGTATCAATTTCTTCTTGAAGGCTTTGAAAACCCCATTTCATAGTAGTGAGCGGAGATCTTAATTGATGAACCACTAAGTCAATAAAATCAGACTTCATTTGATTAGCTTCCGCCATCTTTTCAAATCCACTAACTAAAGCATAGCCCATTATAAAAAGAATAATTGCCTCACCAACAACTATAGCTAAAACCATCATTGGATCTCCAAAAACACGATCTCCAACAGAATATGTAAATAAAATCGCCGCTATAATAAGAATACCCATCATTAGAAATAAAAATTGTGGGCATTTGTGTAGTGGGACTCCATAATCCTCACACTGTTTTTTTATATTTAATTCATCTAGAATCTTTTTATCAGGCATTTTATTTAAATTGTTTTTTCACATAAAAGAAGTAACCTATCTTCCTCCATTATAAAATATTTACTTTTTACATTACCTGCTCTACTTTCCGACTCAACTGCGTTTATTTCTTCAGGTGGATTAATTATTAATAGCTTACTATCTTTTTTAAATTTAATTCCGTGTGTATTTACTAGTCCGTATTCTACCACCTCTCCTGATTTTGGGTTAATTATTGCTCCTGCTCCGCAGTTAGTTCCACAACCCCACTCAGCATATACATAGTTTCCAGCAAAATTAGGACCCTCATCTACAGCATTTTGTATTTTAGTTCTAAAATCTTTTGCCTCTGGCCTAGTAGAAAAATCGAGATTATAATTATTATTTAAAGTAGTTTGAGTTTTAAAATCAGAAAAATCAAAGTTGCAACCCTCCTCTTTTAAGAATTCAATCTTAAAAACATTAATCATCTCATCACTTTCTTCCCCTTCCACTATTATTCTTTTTCCAGCAATTTCATCATCTTCCTTTAATAATTTTTCACAGCTATCTTCACTATCAATACAATTTACATCTTCTGGAATAGATAACTTTTTTATAAGGCCTGGACTTCCTTCTTCTTCATAACTAATATGCCAGCCTTCTTCCAGTCCAGGATTTCCAATTATTAAATTACCAGTATATGTACTACCGCTTTCTTCATCTGTTTCATTATCACTATTTTCAGGAGTTTCATTAAAGAAAATTAACCCACCAATGAGAAGTATAAAAATCAATCCAAATGGCAAAATTAGTTTCTTGTTTTCTATATTCATTAATCAATTATAACAATATTTTGAAAGAAGACAACTATTCAAATAAAACATATACTCTATCATTTTTGCGCGCCCTAGAGCTAATTTTTACACCAATTTCATCTCCTTTTTTAGCTCTCTCAACCTTTTCTCCATCAATCTCCATAGATCTAACTTCTTGTTCTAGATAAGTTGTATCTCCTTCGATTAAAATTTTATCTCCTACTTTTAATCCTCTATGAACTAGATCAATAGTAACAACACTTGATTTTGTATAGAAATGATTTACCCTTCCAAGTTGTAATCTTTTCATAGTGCCAGCATTTCCAGAGGTAAAGCTTATCCCTTCTGGTCCAGGATCTCCAAAATAAAAACCAGTAGAAAATCCTCTGTTATATACTTTTTTTAAATTTTCTTTCCATTTTTTAGCTTTTTTAATAGAAAAATCCCCTTCAAAATAAGAATCAATTGCTTTCCTATAATACTTAGCAGTTTCCCGAACATATTTAGAACTTCTCTGCCTTCCTTCAATTTTAAACGAATCAATACCAGCCTCAATCATTTCTGGAATATGCTCAATCATACATAAGTCCTTAGGGCTTAAAAAATGCTTTCCATCAGTCTCTAACACGTTCCCCTTATCATCAATAAGCTTAAACCTCCTTCGACATAACTGATTGCAAGCCCCCCTATTTGCCGAAGAACTTTCATAAAAACCAGAAAGAATACACCTTCCTGATTCTGCAAGACACATCGCACCATGAATAAAACTTTCTATTTCTAAATCTACTTTTTTTCTAACTTCTTCAATTTGATCCAAAGTCATTTCTCTAGCCAGTATTACACGCTTTGCTCCCACATCTTGATAAAATTTAGCCGCTTGCCAATTAGAAATATTGGCCTGCGTAGATATAAAAAAATCAATACCTAAGTCGTTTGCGATTTGAATAGCAGCTGGATCCCAAACAATAACTGCATCAACTTTTGCTTTTTTTGCTGTTTTTATAACTTCTTCAGCCTTTTTAATGTCATCATTATAAAGAGTAGAATTAACTGTCATATAGCCTTTTAACTGTTTTTCATGACAGTCCTTCATAAAACCACTTAAACTATCCAGCGTTACTCCTTTTGAATTTGCTCTTAAATTAAGTTCAGAAACACCAAAATAAACCGCATCGGCAAAAGGAGCGGCTGCTTCTAACCCGGCTCGGTTTTTAACTGGACTCATTAATTCTGGTTTTGAATTTTTCATTGCTTACAATTATAACAAAAATTTAATAACTTTGCATTTGCTACAACCTAAAATAAGTGTCATAATAAGTTAGGTCATTAAAAAAAGGAGGAGATAAGAATGGAGGTGAGTAAAACGCGACAAGAAGTTATTGACCAACTTATTGAATTCATGATATTTCTTAGCTGGAATGATAAGCTCGGCCGAGTGCTAATTAGAAGAAAAAGGATAAATTTAGCAATAAACAAAATAGAAAAAACTAAAGAACTTCTGAAAGAAATCTTATGCACAATTCATATGAAAAATGAAGTTTTAATTCCCATGGGATCGCTTCACTATGAAAAAAAGATTCCTGATGAACTTGATTTAGGTTTTTATTTTGCTTCGGTAACTAATGAAGTGACTGTTATAATTTCTCAAATTAATAAGCAGCCTGACTTAACCAGGAAAAATATTGGAGAAAGGAGGGCAAGAAACGCATTAATACAATGGTTTAGTCAATTGCAAAATGATCCAGATTCAATAAGATATGATCTAGAAGAAATTCAAGAGATTTTGAAAAATAAAAGAGGAGGTTAAAAACCTCCTCCTTTTTATTTATCTGTTTTAGTTTTTTTAGTCTGTTTTGAAAAAGATAACATCTCCATCTTTAACAACATAGTCTTTTCCTTTATCTCGTGCTAACCCCTTTTCCTTAGCACCAACCCATCCACCAAATTTTACAAAATCATCATAAGAAACCACTTCTGCCCTGATAAAGTTCTTTTCAAAATCAGAATGAATCCTTCCCGCTGCTACAGGAGCTTTAGAACCTTTTTCAACAGTCCAAGCTCTACTTTCTTTTTCTCCAGAAGTAAAAAAAGATATTAAATCAAGCGCTTCATAACTCTCTCTAATAAGCTTATCCAAGCCACTTTCATCAATATTATAAGATTTTAAATACTCCTTTGCTTCTTCTCTTGAAAATCCAGCTAATTCACTTTCTATCTTAGCGTTTATTTCTAAAAATTCACCATCTTTACTAGGTTCATCAACATTTTTTAAATAAATCACAGGCTTATCAGTTAAAAAATCTAAGTCTTTTACAGCCTCTCTCTCATCTTCATCTAATTCTATATCACTAATTAGTTTTTCATTTTCCAAAGCCCTTTTAATCTTATCTAATGTTTTTAGTTTTAATTCTTTTTCTTTACTTCTAGTCTCTCCTTCTACTCTATTAATAGCTTTTTCAACCATTTGCAAATCAGCCATAATCAATTCAATGTCAATAATATCTCTATCTCTATCCAAGTCTATTGTTCCTTCAACATGAGAAACATCCGGATCTTCAAAATCTCTAAGTACCTCCACAATAGCATCAACCTCTCTAATATGAGAAAGAAATTTATTACCAAGCCCCTTTCCTTCGTGTGCTCCCTTAACAAGCCCAGCAATATCAACAAACTCTACTGTAGTGTGAATTACTTTTTCTGAATTAGAAATTTCACCAAGTTTTTCAACTCGCTCATCAGGAACTTTAACAGTACCTACATTAGGGTCAATAGTGCAAAAAGGATAATTTTCTGCACCTACTTGGTTTTTAGTTATCGCCTTAAAAAGAGTTGACTTTCCAACATTTGGTAAACCAACTATACCTATTTTAAATGACATAAGTTACTAATTAATTTCTACTAATTCAACTTCAAAAATTAAAGTTGCTCCTCCTGGTATTGTTCCCGGAATTCCGTTTTCTCCATAGGCTAATTCAGGACTAATAACTAACTTTCTTTTGCCGCCTTTTTTCATGCCTAGAATTCCTTTTTCCCAGCCTTCAATTACTTTTCCCTCACCTAGTGTAAATGATATTGGTTCTCGTTTGACACTAGAGTCGAACTCAGTTCCATCCTCCAGTTTTCCAGTGTAGTGGACTAAAACCTTATCTCCTTTAGTCGCCTCTTTTCCTTCTCCCTTTTTTAAAGTTTCTATTTTTAATTTTTCTTCATTAACCATTTTATCTTTTAATCTTTATCTAATAAAAAAGTTACTGCCTTGTGCAGTAACGCAAAAAGTGCTGCGGGACCAGGGATCGAACCTGGATTACTTGGACCAAAACCAAGCGTGTTACCGTTACACCATCCCGCAAAAGCGCTACTATTATAACCTATCGATATTAAAAATCAAGTTGTAATCTCAACAATCGCCATCTCAATCGGAAGTTGTGAAATTGGAGAATAATCCATTCTTTTTCCAGCCTTAAGAAAAATCTCTAACATTTTATTTACTTCCGCTGGTTTTAAATTACTAGCCTGTTTCTTTAATTTTTTCATTTCCTGATCCGTGAAACTTACTCTAAGCCCAGTAATTACTGAACTTTCTTCATCACTTAAATCTGCATTAGTGATACTTATTGTCATTAATTGCCTTAAATACTCTAAAAGTGAGCTATGAAATTCCTCCAGATTAACTCCTTCAGTATACATTTTCTCCAAATACTTAATCGCCTTCAGTCTTTCCTCTTTTATTAGTAAATCTACAAATTGAAAAATATATTGAGTCTCTACTAATCCTAAAAGACTTTTAACGTCTTCTTCCTCTAATTTTTCTTCTGTAAAAGTTAAAACTTGATCTAATAAACTTTCTGCATCCCTAAAAGATCCACCAGCAGCAGTAGCTATTATTTCTAAAGATCTCTTGTCGGATTCAATTCCTTCTGCTTTCAAGATTCTTTCTAATTTTTCAATAATTTCTGAAAGATTTAGCTTTCTAAAATCAAAACGCTGACATCTAGAAATTATTGTAGAGATCATTTTCTGAGGTTCTGTTGTTGCTAAAACAAAAATTGCATGGTCTGGGGCTTCCTCCAAAGTCTTTAGTAAAGCGTTGGCTGCTCCTTTAGTCAATTGATGGCTCTCATCAATAATATACACCTTGTACTTAAGCTGGTTTGGTGAGAATTTAATCCCCTCTCTTAACTGCCTTATTTCATCAATACCTCTATGAGAAGCTGCATCAATTTCAATTAAATCAACTGCATTGCCCTCAATAATAGACTCACAAGCCTCACATTCATTACAAGGCTCTGCACTGCTATTGTCTTGGCAATTTACCGCTTTAGCAAGAAGTCTAGCCATAGTGGTCTTTCCTGTTCCTCTTGGGCCGGTAAAAAGATAGGCATGAGAAATATTATCATTCCTTATTGCGTTCTTTAAGGTCTTAACAACATGAGTTTGCCCAATGATGTCTGAAAAACTTTTCGGACGATATTTTCTGTATAAAACTTTTGACATATTATTTAATACTTAAAAGTAAGATTTAAAGTTAAAAATTAAAGAGTTTTAATGATTACGTCTTTCTAATTCTACTACAAATCGCCGTGGAATCAAAATTAATTTTGTGTTAACATTATTATAGATTATGAAATTATACAATAGTAAAACAAGAAAAAAAGAAACTTTTAAACCTCTTGGTGAGCAAGTAAAACTCTACACTTGCGGACCTACAGTTTATGATTATGCCCATATTGGAAATTTAAGAACTTATATTTTTGAAGATGTTCTAAAAAGAACTCTTAAATATAATGAATACTCAGTGAAACACGTAATGAATATTACTGATGTGGGACATCTAGTATCAGATGATGATAGTGGCGAAGATAAGGTTGAAAAAAAAGCAAAAGAAGAATCTAAAGACGCTTGGGAGCTTACCGAATATTACACAAAACAATTTAAAGCAGATATAAAAGACTTAAGCATTGAAAGTCCTGACGTTTTTGTAAAAGCTACCAATACAATACAAGATCAAATTAACTTAATCAAAACCCTAGAAGAAAAGGGTTTTACTTACAAAATAAAAGATGGGGTTTACTTTGATACCTCTAAACTGGATGATTATGGAAAAATGGCTAATCTAGACGAAAGAGAAGCTGGAAAAAGAGTGGAAATGAAAGGGAAAAAGAATGCTACTGATTTTGCTTTATGGAAATTTTCTCGCCCTGATGAAAATAGACAAATGGAATGGGGTTCTCCTTGGGGAGTTGGTTTTCCTGGCTGGCATACAGAATGTGTAGTTATGTCTCAAAAACACTTAGGCGTACCTTTCGATATTCACTGTGGAGGAATTGATCATGTGGAAATTCATCATCCTAATGAGATTGCTCAGTCAAAAGCTGCTTATGGAAAAAATCCCGCTAATTATTGGATGCATGGTGAGTTCTTAACAGTAAAAGAAGAAAAAATGTCTAAGTCAAAAGGTAACTTTTACACTTTAAAAGATATTTCTAAAAACTTTGACCCTCTCGCCTACAGATATTTATGCCTTAACTCTCATTATCGATCAAAAATGAACTTCTCAACAGAGGCTATGCAAGGGGCTCAAAATTCTCTTAAAAAGCTAAGAAGAAGAGTTCAGGATTTGCCAGCAGGATCTAAAGAAATATCTAATAAATATAAAAAGAAATTCTTAAAAGCAATAAATGATGACCTTAATACTCCTAAAGGATTGAAGGTAACCTGGAATTTAATTAAAGATAAAAATATTAAGGAAAGCGTTAAAAAATCAACTATTCTCGACTTTGATAATGTTTTAGGTTTAAATTTAAATCAAAGAAAAAATATACCTGATAAAGTAAAAGAATTAGCAGAAAAAAGAAAAAAGTTTAGAAAAGAAAATGAATATGAAAAAGCTGATGAAATGCGAGATAAGATTAATGATTTAGGATTTGAAATCGAAGACATAAAAGATGGTTATAAATTAAAACAAAAGTAAAAAATGGCTAAAAAAGATGAATTGCCGGATAAATTACCACCTAGAAATATAGACGCAGAAAAATCACTTCTTGGTGGTTTAATGATGGATAAGGAGGCTATTTATAAAATAATTGACTTTTTCCAAGCTAAAGACTTTTATGAGACTGATCACCGAGATATTTACCAAGCGATGGTAGATATTGTTGATAAGTCTGGTTCATTAGATCTTTTATCAGTAGCAAACAGACTAGAAGAAAAAGAGCTTTTAGAAAAAGTTGGAGGTAATAGCTACTTAACTGAACTAGTTAACTCTGTCCCCACTGCTAGTCATGTTGGTGAATACGCAAAAATAGTTCAGAAAAAAAGAATTTTAAGAGAAATGATTCAAGCCGGACAAGAAATTAGTATCGCCGGCTACAATGAAGATAAAGATGTTGAAGAAGTTCTCGACGAGGCAGAGCAAAAAATATTTAATATAAGCGAAAACTCTCTAAGAAATAGCTTTTTAAGAGTTGGGGACGCTCTTGAAGAGGCTTTTGAAAGAATTGAGAAGTTAACCATGGATGACACCGATACTAGAGGTGTTCCCAGTGGATACCCTTCAATAGACGGGGTTCTTTCCGGTTTTCAAAAATCAGATTTAATCATCTTGGCAGCAAGACCTAGTATGGGTAAATCTAGTTTGGCTTTTAATATGGCTCAGAAAGTAGCTCTGGAACAGGAAGTGCCAGTTGGTGTATTTAGTCTAGAAATGTCTCATGATCAGATCGTTGATAAGCTTCTAGCTTCCGTATCCGGAGTTAATTTATGGAAAATTAGAAATGGAAAGCTTTCTACGAAGGGAGATCATAATGATTTTACAAAAATACAAGAAGCAATGGGAGAACTGTCCGATGCTCCGATATATATCGAAGACAAAAGCTCATTCAATATTATGCAAATGAAGGCAATGGCTAGAAGATTGCAAGCAGAAAAAGGATTAGGCCTTATTGTAATTGATTACTTACAATTAATTCAACCTCGTTCTAGTGCTAATTCTATGGTTCAGCAAATGACAGAAATATCCAGATCATTGAAAGGTCTAGCTAAAGAGCTGAACGTACCCGTAATCGCCCTTTCTCAGCTATCAAGAGCAGTAGAAAACAGAACTCCTAAAATTCCTCGCCTATCCGATCTTAGAGAAACCGGTGCTCTGGAGCAGGACGCAGACGTAGTAATGCTTTTGTATAGAGAAGACTATTACAGAGACGACACAGAAAGAAAAAATATTACTGATGTTATTATTGCCAAACACCGTAATGGGCCAACTGGGAAAGTTGAGCTTTACTTCGATAAAGACATCACTACCTTCAAGCCATTAGATAAAAAGTATTCTAACAACTGATGTACCCAAAACCAATTCAAAACTTAATTAATATATTTATGCGCTTCCCTACCGTGGGAAGAAAAACCGCAACTAGATTTGCCTTTCATTTACTTAACACTGATCCTCAAAATATAGACCAACTAATTCAAGAATTACAAAAGGTAAAAACCTCAGTTCACAATTGTAAATTTTGTTATAGAAGTTTAGAAACAGATAAAGAACTTTGCTCAATTTGCAGTGATAAATCTAGAAAACCAATTTTAGCTATAGTTGAAAGAGAGACAGATCTCACTTCTCTTGAAAAAACAAATCAATATAATGGATATTATTTTATACTTGGAGGAAATATAAGTCCACTTCGTAAAAAGGATCTCAAAGAAGTTCGAGCTAAAGAGTTAAAGGCTAGAATAAAAGCCCCGGAAAGTTTTGGGGTAAAAGAAATTGAAGAGGTTATAATTGCTACTAATCCAACAACTGAAGGAGAAGCCACTAGTCTTTTCTTAGAACGAGTTTTAGAAGATTTAAATGTAAAGGTAACTAAACTTGCAAAGGGACTCCCCGTTGGTGGAGAGCTAGAATATGCTGATGAAGACACCTTATCCTCTGCACTAAAGGGACGAAAATAACCTTGCAAGCGCACAAGATGTAAATATTTAATCTGTAATCAAAAAACTCCCCTATCCAGGGAGTTTTTAAATTGTTCTAGATTGTTTTTTCTCTAAGCTACAATTTCTTTAATTTCTACTTTAGTAAAAGGCTGTCTGTGCCCTTGTTTTTTTCTTTGTCTTTTCTTTGGCTTATACTTGTAAACAATCTTCTTATCTCCTTTTCCTTGTTCTAAAACTTCAGCTTTTACACTTACATCTTTTACTTCTGGTTTTCCAATTTTAGTATCTTCATCTTCTACTAATAAAACTTCATCAAAAATAACTTCCTCACCTTCTTTTTTTTCTAATTTTTCAATATCAAGAACATCTCCTTCGGAGACTTTATATTGTTTTCCACCTGTTTTAATTACTGCAAACATAATTATTTATTTAAACTGTCTTATATAACTTGTCCCAATTATTGTAACAGA
>JBNJDU010000018.1:0-11129 GCA_051745165.1 Patescibacteria group bacterium | reverse complement strand
TGCCAGCAGTAGCTGGAGAAGTAAATAAAGAAACTAAATTAATTTTTGAAAAGGCAGGAGTAGATCTTCCGGAGGTAATTGATTTGGAAGGTAGAGATCTATTTTTAGTTGACCATAATGAAACTGGTCAAATGGCGGGAGATCCTAAAAATGTTATTGGAGTTTTAGATCATCATAATCTTTCTGATTTTTCTACTGA
The DNA here is from genome assembly GCA_051745165.1 of Patescibacteria group bacterium. Classification (GTDB taxonomy): domain Bacteria; phylum Patescibacteriota; class Minisyncoccia; order Minisyncoccales; family PWPS01; genus PWPS01. Next base: position 10,930 of record JBNJDU010000018.1, on the reverse strand, counting down.
TAAAGCAATATACTTTAGAAATGAACCGCTAGGAAGCACTTCCAGTCTTATTGCTAGAGTAGCTTCTGAAAAAGAGCTTGAGCTAGAAGAAAAAGAAATATTTTTACTACTATGTGGTATTATTTCTGATACATTAAAATTTAATTCTCCAACTACTACTGAATACGACAAAGCTCTAGCCCAAGACTTGGCCGATATTGTGGATGAGGATATCGATCAGTTAGCTGAAGAAATGTTTAAAGCTAAATCTGATTTGTCAGACATGACAATGAAAGAAGTAATTGAAGCTGATTACAAACCATACGAATTTGGCGGGAAAGAGATTGGAGTTGGGGTTGCTGAAGTTGCTACAACCAGCTTTTTTGAAGGAAAAGAAGAAGAAATTGTTGAGAATATGAAGAAGGTAAAAGAAGAAAAAGGACTAGATCATCTTTTCTTTGGGGTTATTGATATTCTAAATAAAGACACATTACTTTATACTTGTTCAGAAGAAGATAAAGATCTAGCTAAAGAAACTTTTGAAATAGAGGAGGATAAAATACCTGCTATTTTGAAAGGAGTTGCTTCTAGAAAAAAACAAATTATTCCACCATTATCAAAAAAATTAAAAAACTAAATCCTAATATATACGATATGGATAAAAAAGATAAAAACGTTATAACTCTATTAGAAGCTACTTCCGAAGATGTTAATTTAGTCGGAGGAAAAAATGCTTCTCTTGGTGAGATGATCACCGAATTAGTTCCTAAAGGTGTTAACGTTCCAGGAGGGTTCGCAGTCACCGCAACAGGATACTGGAAATATATAGAAGAAAATGGATTCAAAGAAGAATTGGAAGAGATTTTTGCCAACTTGGATCCACAAGATATAAAAAGCATTCAGAAAACAGGAAAGAAAGGAAGAAAGCTGATTATGAACGGGGAATTCCCCGAGGAGCTAAAAGAAGACATCTTGTCTGCATATAAAGATATGTGTAAAAAATATGATAAGAAAGGAGTTGATGTAGCAGTCAGGTCTTCTGCAGTTTGTGAAGATGCTCCCGACGCTTCTTTTGCTGGACAGTTTGAAACCTTTCTTAATGTTTCCGGAGAAAAGAAGTTACTTAAAAAAATAAAAGATTGCTTTGCTTCTGCCTTTAATGATCGTGTTATTTCTTACCGAGATGAGAAAAATGTACCACATTTAGAATTTGCAGTTTCTGTAGGAGTTCAAAAAATGGTTCGTTCTGACAAAGCCTCTTCCGGGATTATGTTTACTCTCGATACTGAGACTGGATTTGATAACGCTGTACTAATTAATTCTATTTGGGGTCTAGGAGAGATGATTGTTCAAGGTGGAATTACTCCTGATGAATTTTATGTTTTCAAGCCTTCAATTGATAAAGAAGGAAAGAATCCAATTATTAGAAAGGATTTAGGTAGAAAAACTAAAAAATATATTTATAAGAAAACAGGTGGGCTTTTAGAGAAAAAAGTATCCAAAGAGAAGCAACTAGAGTTTTCGCTAACTGATGAAGAGATACAAACATTAGCTAAGTGGGCTACTGTTATTGAGGAACATTATGGAAGACCGCAAGACTTGGAATGGGCTAAAGATGGTGAAACCGGTGAGCTATTTATAGTTCAATCTAGACCAGAAACTGTTCATGCACCAGATGAGAAAAGTACCTACAAAGAGTATCATGTTAACACAGAAAAAGAACCGATTGTAACTGGAATTGCAGTGGGAAGCAAAATTGGACAAGGAAAAGTAAAAGTTATTAAAGATGTTAAAAATATTAACAAATTTGAGAAAGGAGATGTTTTAGTTACAGAGATGACTGATCCGGATTGGGTTTCTGTAATGAGAAACGCTTCGGCAATTGTTACTGATGAAGGAGGTAAAACTGCTCATGCTTCTATTGTTGGTAGAGAGCTTGGAGTTCCAACTATTGTTGGAAGTGAAGACGCTACAGAAAAACTATCAACTGGTGATGAAGTTACGATAGATTGTACTCAAGGATCAACCGGACGGGTTTATGAAGGAAAGGTGGATTATGAAGTTGAAGAACATGATTTAGGGCAAATTCCGGACTTAAACACTAAAGTCCTGATGAATATTGGTACTCCTGAAACTGCTTTCAAACATAGCTTTTTACCTAATGACGGAGTTGGCTTAGCTCGAATGGAGTTTATTTTAGCCAATCATGTTAAAGTGCATCCATTAGCACTTTATAATTTTGAAGATATTGAAGACAAAAAACTTAAAGAAAAAATTGCAGAAATAACAGTAGAGCACGAAGATAAAAAAGAGCACTTTATAAAAGAATTAGCTGAAGGTGTGGCACAAATTGCTGCTGCCTTTTATCCTAAACCGGTATTGGTTAGACTTTCTGATTTTAAATCCAATGAGTATAAAAACTTAGTTGGTGGAGAACTTTACGAAAATGATGAATCTAATCCAATGCTTGGATTTAGAGGGGCTTCCAGATACACTGATAAAGACTTCCAACCAGCTTTTGAAATGGAATGCGAAGCGATGAAAAGAGTGAGAGAAACATTTGGCTTGGATAATGTAAATTTAATGGTTCCATTTTGTAGAAAACCAGAAGAAGGAGATCAGGTTTTAAAAATTATGGCTGATTACGGACTAACTAGAGATAATCTAGACATTTATGTAATGGCTGAAATTCCTTCTAACGTAGTTTTAGTTAATGATTTTGCTGATAGATTTGATGGATTCTCAATTGGTTCTAATGACTTAACTCAACTAACTTTAGGGGTTGATAGAGATAATGGAAAACTCAAAGATCTGTTCAATGAAAATGATAAAGCAGTTAGAAAGACAATTGAAAAGTTTTTATGGGAAGCTCACGAAAGACATAAACCAGTTGGAATTTGTGGAGAAGCACCAGCAACTACTGAAGGTTTTGTTGAGTTCTTAGTAAATTGCGGAATTGATACTATTTCAGTTAATCCAGAGGCAATAATCAAAACTTATCAAGAAATTGAAAAACATGAAAATTGATGTTGTAACATTTGGATCGGCAACTAAGGACGTATTTTTACGTTCTGACAGTCAGGTGATTGACTTAGACCAGTTTACTACTGGTAAGGGGCTTTGTTTTCCGCTTGGATCTAAGGTCTCTGTTAAAGATTTATTTTTTACCACTGGAGGAGGAGGAACCAATACGGCAGCAACTTTTGCTCGCCAGGGATTAAAAACTGCTTACGTTGGAAAAATTGGAAAAGATCTGGCCGGAAGAGATATTATTAGTGCTCTGGAGGGGTTTGGAATAATAACTGATTGGGTAAAATCAACGATGGAAAAGAGAACTAATTTTTCTGTAGTCTTAGATGTAAAAGAAGAAGATAGAACGATTCTAGTTTACAGAGGAGCTTCTGGAACTTTAAAGCCGCAAGAAATTCCTACTGATTTGGATGCTGACTGGTTTTACTCGGCTCCGTTTCCAAAAAGTTCAATAGAAACCTTTTATAAAATAGTTGATGTAGCAAAGGAAAAAGATATTAATTTGGCAGTTAATCCTTCAAAAAGTCAGTTAAGAGATGAAAAATTTACAGAAAGAATTAATGATTACGACGTATTGATTGTAAATCAAGAAGAAGCAGCTATTCTTACCGACATTCCTTATAATAATGAAGAAGAAATATTTAATAAGATAGATAAGTTGTTTAGAGGAATATTTGTTATGACTAAAGGACCTGAAGGATTAATTGCTTCTGATGATGAAAAAATATACAGAGTAGAATCAACTCCGGAAAAAGAAGTGGCTGACAGAACTGGAGCGGGAGACTCCTTCGGGTCCGGATTTGTTTCTGGTTTAATTAAAGATTTAACAATTAAAGAGGCTATCCAGTTGGGAGTAGCTAATGCTACTAATTGTCTAACTGAAAAAGGAGCAAAATATGGAATATTAGAAAAAGGTGACTCATATGAAAAAGTAGAAGTAAAAATAAGCGATATGTAACTATGGAGTTAATAAAACATTTAGAAAAGGCGAAAGAAGGTAGTTATGCTTTGGCGCAATTTAATTTTTCTACAGTTGAGCAATTGAAGGGTATTGTTAAGGCAGCCAAAGAAAAAAACGTTCCGGTTATTTTAGGAACCTCTAGGGGAGAGAGTGAATTTTTAGGGCTGGAAGAAGCAGTTGCTCTTAGGGATGTAATGCGCAAGGATTATCCTCATATATATCTCAATTTAGATCACGGAAAAGATCTAAGCTGGATAGAAAAGGCGATAGAGGCTGGATATGATATGATTCACTTTGATGGTTCTGATTTGAATTTGGATGAAAATATTGAAAAAACTAAAAAGGTGGTTGAAATGGTGCAGGGTAAGAATATTGTTGTAGAAGGTGAGGTTGGCAAAGTCGGAGGAGGGTCAAACATGCACAAAGGAGCCCCAAAAGAGCAAAAAAACTTGACTTCAACTAAAAACATTGCTAAATTTATTTCAGAAACAGAAGTTGATCTTTGCGCTTTTTCTATTGGAAATGTCCACGGGGTGTATACGGAAATGCCCGAGTTAGATTTTGACAGATTAACGAAGATAAGTAAGAAGACAGATGTTGGATTAGTTATGCATGGAGGGTCAGGAATAAGTGATGAAGATATAAAAACTTCTATAACTAAAGGAGTAGTGAAGGTAAATGTTAATACCGAACTAAGAAACGTTTGGAGAAAAGAGATTGAAAGAAGTTTCAAAGAAAATCCAGACACTGTTACTCCATATAAGCTTTTTAAAGATATTTCGACAGTTACTTTTAATAAAGCAAAAGAAAAAATAAATATATTTTATGAAAATAATTTTTGATAGAGAAAATTGTATAGGTTGCGGAAGCTGCATTGCTGCATGTCCTGATAATTGGGAGATGGGTGATGACGGTAAAGCAAACCTAAAAAATTCAGAAGAAGAAGACGGAAAAAAGGTTTTAGAAATTGATGAGGAGGGGTGTAATGGACAAGCCCGTGATTTATGTCCAGTTCAAGTGATTAAAATAACCGATTAAAAACATGTTAGAATTATCAGCTAAAATTAGAGACGAAAACAAAACAACAAATGCACTCAGAAATGAGGGAATTGTTCCTGGAGTGATTTATGGTTATGAAATGGATAATTTAAGCATTCAAGTAGATGCTGTTGATTTTGATAAAGTATATAGAGAAGCTGGAGAGAGTACTTTAATTAAAATTAATCTTACAGATCAAGACGGCAAAAAAGTGAAAGAAACTCCAACTGTTTTAATTCAGGAAACTCAAGAACACGCTGTTACTGATGAATTTACTCACGTTGACTTTTATCAACCTAACCTTAAAGAAAAGGTAGAGGTAGAAATTCCTTTAGAATTTGTTGGTCAATCTTTAGCAGTTAAAGATGAGGATGGTACTTTAGTTAGAAACCTTTCAGAGGTAACTATTGAGGCATTACCTGAAAATCTTATTCATGGAATTGAGGTAGATATTTCTGTTCTTGAAACTTTTGATGACGTTATAAAAGTAAAAGACTTGGAAGTTCCTGAAGGAGTAGAGATTATGGAAGAAGAAGAGGAAGTTGTTGCCTTGGTATCTAGACCTCAAGACATTGAGGAAGAACTTGAAGAGCCTCTTGAAGATGATCTTGAAGGTGTAGAAGTAATAGGTGAAGAAGAGGAAGGTGAAGAAGAAGCAGAAGCTGCTGAAGCCGAAGAAGTAGTAGAAGATTCTTCTAAAGAAGAGAAATAAAACCAAATGAAGCAAAAACTATTAATAGCCACAATTCTAACTATAGCCTTATTTGCTGTAGTGGGATCTGTTTATGGGCTCAGTAATTCTGAGATGGAGCTTTGTTTTTCTTCTAATAGATTAGATCAATATAGAGAGAAGGAGGGAGATGATGCTTATCAAGATGTTTTGGAAAAATGTGAAAATTATTTAGGAGACCTTCAGAACCAATATGAAGAGGACATCGAAAGAACTGAACAAGAAAAGCAAAACCTAGCTAATCAAATTGCTAGTCTTGAAAATAGAATGAGTCAGTTGGATCAACAAATCCAGCAAAGTGAAATGAGAATTAGGAGTTTGGGATTGGAGATTGAAGATACTCAGGAATCGATAAGTAATATGAATGAGAGGATTGATATCTCAAAAGATCAGCTCGCAGAAATTGTTAAAACTGTTAATAGGGAAGATAAAAAATCAACTTTAGAAATTCTAATAGAAGAAGATGATTTATCTGGATTTTTTAACCACATAACTGAATTAGAAACTCTCTCTAACGAAAGTGAGTCAATTTTGGATGAGATTAGAGGGGTGAGAGATTCTTTAGAAACTGAAGAACAAAAATTAGCTAGAGAAAAAGAAGAAGCACAAAGAGCAGCGGAGCGCCAAGCTTTACAAAAAGCAGAAAGTGAGGCAGCTCGTCAAGAACATGCCCAGCTTTATAATCTAACTGAGCAAGAATACCAAGAACAAATGGAACAAAAAGAGTTTATTGCAGAAAGAGCTCAAGAAATTATGGACAGAAGGCTTGCACTTGTTGGTTTACCAGAATCTGAAGTTCCTTCATTTGGAGAAGCTTTAGAAGTTGCTAAATGGGTTGAAGAGAAGACTGGAATTAGACCAGCCTTTTTACTTGCAATTATTACTCAAGAATCAGCATTAGGTAGAAATGTTGGTGAGTGTTACTTAACTGATGCTGAAACTGGAGCTGGAAAAAGAATTAGTAGCGGATCTTATGTTGGAAATTTGATGGCTACTCCACCACAATCGAGTAGAAATGATCCTGAAAAATTCTTAAAAATTACAAAAGCTTTAGGTTTAGATCCCTATGAAACGCCAGTTTCTTGCCCTTTCCAAGTGGGGTATGGAGGAGCAATGGGGCCTGCACAATTTATTCCAACAACTTGGTGGAATCAGCGAGAAGATATTAAGAGCAAGTTAGGGAGAGAACCCAACCCATGGAAACTGCAAGACTCACTCTTAGCTTCAGCTACATACTTAGCTAACCTAGGAGGTACACAAAACGAAAGAACCGCTGCTTTGCGGTACTATGCTGGTGGTAACTGGAATAATCCACAACACGCCTTTTATGGTGATCAGGTAGTTAGGAGGATAGAATGTTTACAAGCATTTATTGATGAGGATACAATGAGTCCTGAGTGTAGCAACTTAGTATTTATTCCCGAATAAAATTAATCAATCTCAATACTCCCGTATTTCTCTTTTTCCTCAGCCCTTTTTAGGGCTTTTATTATTTCTGAAAGCTCTCCTTCTAGTATTTCTTCTAAGTTGTGCCAGTTTTCTTCAATTCTATGATCAGTGACTCTATCTTGGAGAAAATTATAAGTTCTTATTTTTTGGCTTCTCTTCGCTTGTCCGATTTGTGATTTTCTTTTCTTTTCTTGTTTCTCTTTTATCTTTTTCTGTCTGTGCTCTAATATTTTAGCTTTTAAAATGCTCATGGCATTTTCTTTATTTTGAACTTGACTTCTTTCATTTTGAGAAGAAACAACTACACCAGTTGGTTTGTGAGTTATTCTAACTGCTGAGTCTCTAGTATTTACATATTGTCCACCAGGGCCGCTAGCTCTGTAGGTGTCAACTCTAATATCGTCAGAATCAATATTAACTTTTGTTTTTTTATCCGGCTCCGGCAGTACGGCTACAGAAACAGTAGAAGTGTGGATTCGACCTCCTTTTTCTGTTTTTGGAACTCGTTGCACTCTGTGAACTCCACCTTCGTATTTGAGATTAGAAAAAGAGTTTTTACCTTTTACTTTAAAGGTCATAGCTTTATAACCTCCAATTTCTGCCTTGTTAGTATCTAGTATTTTAGATTTCCAGCCTTGATTATTAACAAATTTCTTATACATATTAAAAAGATCACCAGCAAAAAGACTCGCTTCATCTCCACCAGCTCCAGCTCTTATTTCGACAATTATTGAGTCACTAGAAGAACCTTCCTCTTTTGCTTCTTTTCTTTCCTCTCTTTGAATAATTAAATCTTTCAGTTCTTTTTTCAGCTTTTCTCTTTTTTCTTTTAAATCATCTAGCTCACTTTTAGCTAGCTCTGCTAATTCTCCATCTCCTTCGGCAAGCTCTTCATTTTCCTCTAATTCTTTTTTAACCTTTTCGTATTTGTTTATTTTTTTTACTATCGATTCCAAATCACTTCTTTTTTTGGATAGTCCTCCAAATTTTTGTGAGTCATTAATCTTCTCAGGGTGTTTTAGTTTTTCAGTAACTTGATTATATTCTTTTTTTATCTCTTCTATTTTTGACATACTAAAATTTTTATACGTTTTATTTATTACCTCTGATAGTTTCTGATAGGTTCGACCTATTTTTAACACTTCTGATAGGTCGAACCTATCAGAATTAGGGGAGAGGTCGAACCTCTCCAACTAAAATAGGTTGGACCTATTATATGTTATGTAAAGAAAAAGCCCTTACTATACAAAAGAAAGGGCTTGTGTTATTTAGAGCTAATTTTCTTGTTTTTCGTCGTCGTCCTCTTTGTCGTTTTCTTCTTTCTCCTCTTTTTTGTTTTTCTTTTCTTCTTTCTCTTTTTTCTTCTTCTTTTGCTCTTCGGCTTTTTTCATTTTTTGCTTGAACTTTTCAACTCTTCCCATCTTATCAACAATTTTTTCTTTACCAGTATAAAACGGGTGACAGTTAGCACAAATTTCTACTTCCAAATTTTCTTTGGTTGACTCTACTTCGTATGTTGCACCACAAGCACATTCGACTGTGGTTTGTTTAGTTTCGGGGTGAATATCTTTTTTCATAAATAAGTTTAGTTACTAATTTGCAATTGATTTATTTTTAGGCTAGAATTATTTTACCAGAAAGAGGCAAGTTAATCAAGTTATGTGAATTCAGGCTTGATTTTTTACTTATTAATGTTATATTACAAGAACGCTTGTTAGCGTGTTAGCATTTGATCTAGATTAAATTATCATTTTTAAAACATGAGTAAAAAAGAAACAAAAGAAGAAAATAAACAAGAAAAGGAAGAAATATCGATTGATATTAATGTTGAAGAGCTAGGGAAGGCTGGGCTTCATTTTGGACATTCTTCTTCTAAAAGACATCCTAATATGGAACCTTACATTGATGGTGTAAAAGGAGAAGTTCATATTTTGGATTTAACTAAAACAGCAGAAAAACTAGAACAAGCTTTAGTTTTCTTAGCTGAACAGAAAAGAGCTGGTAAGGAAATTATGATTGTTGGAACTAAGCCTCAGACCGAGCAGATTGTAAAAGAAACCGCTAAAAAGCACAATCTTCCTTATATAACATATAGATGGATCGGAGGATTTATCACTAACTTTGATGAAGTTAAGAAAAGAATTAAACATCTAAATGAACTTTTAGAAAAAAGAGAAGCGGGAGATTTTGATAAATATACTAAAAAAGAACAATTAGAAATTGATAGAGAAATTGAAAAATTAGAAAAGAAATTTGGAGGAGTTAAGAAGCTAACTTCTATTCCGGACATTATTTTCTGCCTTAACATGGATAAGGACGAAATTGCAATTGAAGAAGCAAAGCAAAAAGAAGTTAAGATAGTTGCTGTTTGTGACACTAATTGTGACCCAATGGAAGCCGACTATCCAATCCCAGCTAATGATGATGCAATTTCTTCAATTAAATTAATCTTAGATAAGTTCGACGAAATAATTAGTTAGAATTTCGAATTTTAGTTTTAAATTTGAAATAAATTAAAAATTTAAAATTAACAATATTATGGCAGACATTGAACAAATAAAAGTCCTCAGGCAAAAAACCGGAGTCTCTCTCAGAAAATGTAAAAAAGCATTAAATGAGGCTGACGGTGACATTGAAGAGGCACAAAAAATACTTAGAGAATGGGGGCAAGAAGTGGCAGATAAAAGAGCTGACAAGGAAGTAGGTGAAGGAGTAGTAATGTCTTATATTCACTCGGATAAAAAGACTGGAGTATTGCTAGATCTTAGATGTGAAACTGACTTTGTTGCTAAAGGAGATGATTTTCAAAAATTAGCTCACGAACTTTGCTTGCAAATTGCAGCAGCAAAACCAGAGTATATTACTGAAGAAGATGTAGAAGAGGAAGATTTGGAAGAAGAGAGAGAAATTATCATGAATCAAATTGAAGAGGACGAAAAGAATTCTCAAAAACCAGATCACGTTAAAGAAAAGATTGTTGAAGGTAAGATGGGTAAATTCATGGAGAAAAAAGTACTCATGAATCAAAAATGGATTAAAGATAACGATAAGACTATTGAAGATTTAATAGGAGAATATTTAGCAAAGATTGGAGAAAATATTGAAGTTAAAAGATTTACCAGATACGAAATATAATTTTGAATTTCGAATTTCAAATTTCGAATTTTGAATTAAGACTGTTGAATTTTTAAAATTAATTTTAGAAACCAGCCGACTTTTGTCGGCTATATGCCAGCTTAGCTCAGTGGCTAGAGCAGCTCTCTTGTAAAGAGCAGGTCGTCGGTTCGAATCCGACAGCTGGCTCATTTTTTCTGTATAAAATTGAGAAGAAAGAAATCCTTGACAAACGGAAGTTAATCGATTACAATAGATAGTACGTTAGAGAGATCGCGGAAATTAGAACCTTGAAAATTGAGAGATCCACACGTTCATTTTTAGTTTTTTGGAGCTGTTTTGAAGACTCCTTTTTTTGAGAGTTTGATCCTGGCTCAGGATGAACGCTAGCGGCGTGGATAAGGCATGCAAGTCAAGGGACCTTTCTGGTGTTTACACCAGAACAGGGACCGGCGAACGGGTTAGTAACACGTGGGTAACGTACCGTCAAGACGAGGAAAGTCTGGGGAAACCCTTAGTAATCCTCGATGGACCTTTTTACTTGGAATAGTTTAAAGGTAAAGGAAATCCTTACGGAGGACCACTTGACGATCGGCCCGCGTCCTATCAGCTTGTTGGTGAGGTAAAGG
>JBNJDU010000017.1:0-11825 GCA_051745165.1 Patescibacteria group bacterium | reverse complement strand
AAGCTAAGGAAAAAGGGAAAGATACAGATGAGGTAATGGAAAGAGTTTCCGAAACTAATTCTAGACATCAGGAAGCTTTAACAGATGTGTATGAAAAAGTACCGGAAGAAGCTAGAGAAGGAATCCAAAAAGCAATGGAAGCGGGAACTGATCGAGGTGAAAGAGCGGTAGATGCTATTTCCGAAGAAAATAGAGAAGAAGCTAGAGAAAATTCTAGAGAGGCTAGACAAGAGATGGAAGAAAGGTTAGACAGTTTACGAGAAGAAGGAAGACCCGTTCCTGAACTTCCTCAAGAAGCAGAAAGGGGGGAAAACGCTGACGAAACTGAGGATCAAGAAGAAGCAAGAGAAAATCAGCCGGAAGACATGGAAGATGCTCAGCAAAGAGGAGAAGAAAATGTTCCAGAAGATCTAGATGAAGAAAGCGAAGAAGAAAGTGAAGAAAGCGACGAAAACGAAGAAGATGAGGAAGGAAATACAGAAGCAGGCAACAGACCAGAAAATCCTGTAAGATAAATTCAATATAAAGTGAAGCAAAGTAAAAACCGCCCATCTCCGGGCGGTTTTTAATTAAGATTAGCGATTAATCTTTTATAATAATTAAAAAAGGCGTAGAAGTGTTTTATTTGACAAAAACATAATAAGTGTTATAATGTAAATAGTGAAGAAGTTCTTTAAAAATAAAAAAATTCCGGATCTTGCTCCTGCGAGCAAAAACCAAGTCCGGAAAAAAAAGGAGGATATTTATGCTGTATGTGTGCAACAGCTTTTCAATTCAAATGCTGGATATCAACAACAGAACAGAGGTTGTTTTTCAACCTCTAACGAAAGAAGAAGTAATTCAGGAATTGAGTAGCGGATTTAAATCCGCACTTGGGCATGAAGATACTGCCCAAGTAGTCAGTAATGATCTGGACCTGACAGTTGAATTCAATAGAGAGTTTATCTCTATTGATGAAACTGACCAGGTTATTGTCGCCCAGATTGAAGGCGGGCGACTACCGGAAGGTTCCACAACTCTTCCGAGTGATTTTAATCTAAAGTATTATATGGTAGAGGTGAAAAAAATGGAAAGAAAGTTGCAGTGTAAAAGTTGTGGTCATATTGATACAGAAAAGAGATGGACGACTGTTCGCTCAGGAGACGAACTTATTTGTCTTGATGCGGATAAGAAGAATTACCTTCCCTGCCCTGGGTGCGGGGAAGATGTCAACTTCGAAATCTTTTAAAAGGAGGTAAAAGAATGAAGAAAGAGATGATTGAAGTGTTAGATGCTGAAGATGAATACGGAGTTTACAAGATAGACTCCTGGAAGGCTAAGCTAGTAGCTTTCCAATATGTGGACTCTGTAGAGGACTTTAAAATAAAATCCTTCCCTTTTGATTTAGACAAAGCTACTATTGTAGCAAAAGGAGAAGAGTTTAAACTGGAAGGAGAGGACAAAAGAATACTTAAAGGTGGGAGATTTGCACTCTATCCCACCGGTTAAATTCAAGGAGGGGTAAAAATACCCCTCTTTTTTTTATTTAACAATTAAATTTATAATAAACAATTAGAGGAAGGATGGAAAGAGGAGGCTAAGTAAAAAATAAGCCCCGCAAGATGCGGGGTTTTTTATATAAAGTGGAATCAAAATATAGATTTTCCCTTCTGAGAAGTGTCTTTATCCGCGAATGAAGAGTTGTCTCTCTGAAAAGCCCTCGGAGGCAGTTCAGTGTCTTTTATGGCTGATTGAGGACCTTCTCTTTGAGAAGCTCTCGTAGGCGATTAAGCATGGTTTCTCAGCTTTTGCTGAGAATTAATCGCCGAGAGCGCAAGGACCGAAGCGTCGCTGGACGATTCGAGTTGTGGTTCTCAAAAGAGAAGGGTCCGATTGAAGTTGACTTTTTAGCCAAAAGCCTTTAAACTACTAATCAATAACGATTATTAATAAGTAACTTTTCTATTGATTTTCAATAGAGAAGGTTTATAATTTAAGCATAGACCCCCTGTAGAGACAAACAAGGGGGCTCTTTGAGTGTTAGCAACTTTTATGAGTAACAAACTAAAATTACATTCCGAATTTGATCCGGCTGGAGATCAGCCACAAGCAATAAAAAAACTTACCAAAGGTGTAAGAAAGGGGCTTTCTGACCAAACTCTTTTGGGTATTACCGGATCGGGTAAAACCTTTACCGTTTCCAATGTTATTGAAAACGTTCAAAAACCAACTTTGGTTGTCTCTCACAACAAGACTTTGGCTGCTCAGCTTTGTAATGAATTTAGAGAAGCCTTTCCCGAAAATGCGGTCCATTACTTTGTTTCTTATTATGATTACTATCAACCTGAAGCATATATACAATCAACCGACACTTATATAAGAAAAGAGGCAATGATCAATGAAGAGATTGATAGGCTGCGGCATAAAGCAACTACCGATCTTTTAACTAGAGATGACGTAATTGTTGTTGCTTCGGTTTCTTGTATATATGATTTAGGTCTTCCCACAGAATATTTGGAAAATATTTTAACCTTGGAAGAGGAGCAAGAATTTGAAAAAGACGAGCTTATAAAAACACTTCTTGATATGCAACTGGAGAGAACCCCTTCTGTATTAGATAAAGGAAAGTTTAGGGTAAGAGGAGAAAACTTTCAAATAATGCCGACTAATGAAGATGTTATCTACGATATAGAGATGAAAAGAGGAAAGATTAAAAGTATTTATAAAGTTGATCCGGTAGAAGGGTTCATTCCCGGAGAAACTCCAAAGGTAGAAAAGGCGGTAATTTCTCCGGTTAGGCACTACGTATCAAGTGAACAGAGAACACAACGAGCTTTAAAGTCAATTAAAAAAGAACTAGAAGAAAGAATTAAATATTTTGAAGATAAAGATAAGTATTTGGAGGCAGAAAGAATTGAGCAGAGAACCAGAGAAGATATAGCTAAAATAAGAGAACAAGGTTTTTGTCACGGAATTGAAAATTACACAATGCATCTTTCGGGAAGAGAGCCGGGAGACACCCCCGCTTCACTTTTAGATTATTTCCCCGATGACTTTTTAACTATTGTTGATGAGTCACACATTACCATTCCGCAAATAAGAGGAATGTACGCCGGAAATAAATCCAGAAAGAAGCACTTAATTGAAGGTGGGTTTAGACTTCCTTCTGCTTTGGAAAACAGACCCCTAAAACTCAATGAATTTGAAAAGAAGGTCAGTCAAGTGATTTATACTTCCGCTACCCCGTCCGAATATGAGATTGAGCGTTCTCAGCAGGTGGTAGAGCAAATAATTAGACCAACAGGACTAGTAGATCCTAAGGTAACAATCAAGCCGGCAAAGACCCAAATTAAAGATTTAATTCCTAGAATAAAAGAAAGGGTAGAAAACAACGAAAGAGCATTGGTTACTACCCTGACCAAAAAGATGGCCGAGGATCTAACCGAATACCTAGAAGATGAAGAAGATATCGAAGTTTCTTACTTGCATAGTGATATCGAATCTTTTGACAGAGTTAAGATTCTTACCAACTTAAGAAAAGGAGAGATTGATGTTATTGTCGGAGTTAATTTGCTTAGAGAGGGGTTGGATTTGCCCGAGGTTTCTTTAGTAGCTATATTGGATGCTGATCAAGAAGGATTTCTTAGAAGTGAAACTACTCTTATTCAGACGATGGGTAGGGCGGCTAGAAATGTTAACGGAGAAGTACTGATGTACGCTGACAAGATGACCGGTTCGGTTAAAAGAGCAGTAGAAACAACAAGAGAAAGAAGAAAGCAACAAATTGAATATAATAAAAAACACGACATCACACCGCAAACTATTAAGAAAAAAATTAGCGATATAACGCCCGCCGAACAAGTTCTTGATTTAGAAACAGAGGCTTTGCCCGACGACGAAAAAGATTTTGAAAAATTAATTAAAGAAAAAGAAAAAGAAATGAAAAAGGCGGCTAAAGATCTAAACTTTGAATTAGCTACCGTATTGCGTGACGAAATTAAAGCTTTAAAAGAAAAACAAGATGAAAAAGAAAAAGATAAAAATTAGTGGTGCTAAGCAGCACAATCTTAAAGATATAGACTTAGAAATTCCCAGGGATAAGATGACTGTTTTTACCGGAGTATCCGGGTCGGGTAAGTCATCCATGGCTTTTGATACTATTTTTGCCGAAGGTCAAAGAAGATATGTAGAATCACTGTCAGCATATGCCAGGCAATTTCTAAATAGAATGAACAAGCCGGAGGTTGATGAAATAACCGGGCTTTCTCCGGCTATTGCTATTGATCAAAAAGCTCACTCCAAAAACCCAAGATCAACCGTAGCTACTATTACGGAGGTTTATGATTTTATGAGAGTGCTTTTTGCTAGGCTGGGAACTCCGCATTGTCCTAATTGTGGCCGAAAGATTAAGACCATGTCGGTTACTCAAATGGTTGATTCGATAATCAAATTAGCTGATGAAGGTGATGAGTTAATCATCATGGCTGAAGTAGTCAGGGGTAGAAAAGGAGAGTATTACCAGCTTTTATATGATTACTTAAATCAAGGCTTTTCTGAAGCTAGAATAGATGGAGAATTTAAATCTTTAAGAGAAAGAGTAGAGTTAGAAAAAAATATAAAGCATGAGATTTCTATAGTTATTGATAGAATTCCGGCTGAAATGGATTTTTCTAAAAAAGAAAATAGAAGGAGATTAGCTGAAGCAGTAGAAACAGCTCTTTCTAAAGGAGATGGGTCTTTACAGTTTTTAATAGAACCAACCAAGAGTGAATATATCTTTTCTGAAGATTTATCTTGTCCGATTTGTAATTTTGCTTATCCAACAATAGAACCGAGAATGTTTTCTTTTAATAGTCCTTATGGCGCATGTGAAGAGTGTAAAGGAATCGGTAAAAAATCAAAACACTCCGATGAGCTTTGCCCCGAATGTAAAGGTAAGCGGCTCCGCCCGGAAGCATTGAGCATTTTACTTGGGGATAAAAACATTACTGAAGTTACTTCTATGAAGATAGATAGGGCGGCTATGTATTTTTCTGAATTGGATGAGCACTTAAATGAAGATCAGATGAAGATTGCCAAGGCTCCGCTTAGAGAAATAACGGAGAGATTAGGATTTTTACTTGATATTGGTTTGGATTACTTAACTTTGGATAGAGAAGCAGGAACTCTGTCCGGTGGTGAAGCGCAAAGAATAAGGCTTGCTTCGCAAGTTGGGTCCGGATTGGTAGGTACTTTATATATACTTGACGAGCCGACAATTGGTCTTCATCAGTATGATAATCAAAGATTAATTAACACTTTAACCAACTTAAAAGATAAAGGAAACACGATAGTAGTCGTTGAGCACGATGAAGAGACGATTATGGCTTCTGATCACTTGGTTGATTTTGGTCCCGGCGCGGGAATTCATGGTGGTAATGTTGTTGCTCAAGGAGACATGCCAGAACTTTTAAAGGATAAGGAGGAAGACTCCTTGACTCTCAAGTACTTAAGAAGAGAAAAAGAAATTCCCGTTCCCGCTCAAAGAAGAAAGGTAAAGCCAGGAACTCCAAAGCTTAAAATTAAAGGAGCTTCGAAAAATAATTTACAAGATGTAAATGTTGATATACCGTTAAGAAGATTTGTAACCGTAACCGGAGTATCGGGATCGGGAAAATCAACTTTAATTTACGACACTCTTTATAAGCATTTAAGTAATACCCTGCATCACGCAGAGAAAAAACCGGGCAACTTTAATGAAATTAAAGGTATTGAATATATTGATAAGGTAATTAATATTGACCAATCTGCAATTGGTAGAACTCCTCGTTCAACTCCCGGAACTTATGTTGGAGTTTGGACGGATGTAAGAGAGCTCTTTGCTACTACTGACGAAGCAAAGATGCGTGGTTGGGATAAAGGTAGATTTAGCTTTAATACCAAAGGTGGGAGATGTGAAAACTGTAATGGTTATGGCCATATTTCAGTAGAAATGCACTTTTTACCGACCGTGAAAGTAAAATGTGATAAGTGTAAGGGTAGAAGATTTAACAAGGAAACTTTGGAGGTCGAATACAGAGGAAAAAATATTTATGAAATTCTACAGATGACGGCTGAAGAGGCTATGGATTTCTTTAAAGACACCCCCTGGCTGCACAGAAAGTTGGAAATGCTTTATGATGTTGGTCTTGGCTACTTAACTTTAGGACAACCGGCTCCAACCTTATCCGGCGGTGAAGCTCAAAGAGTGAAGTTAGCCTCAGAACTATCCAGAAAAGATACTAGAAACACTTTATACTTACTTGATGAACCTACCGTTGGACTTCATTATGAAGACGTTAGAAAATTAATTAACGTGCTTCAAGATTTAGTTTCCAGAGGAAATTCGGTGGTTATTATTGAGCACAATTTAGAAGTGATAAAATCTTCTGATCACATTATTGATTTGGGTCCCGGTGGAGGTGAAAACGGGGGAGAAATAGTAGTGACCGGAACTCCAGAGCAAATCAAAAGTAAAAAAAGAAGTAAAACTGCTAAGTTTTTAAGAAAAATTCTTTAATGAACGATAAGCTCAAGGAAAAAATTGAAAATTTACCCAATTCTCCCGGTGTTTATATTTATAAAAATAAAGACGGGGAGATAATTTATATTGGAAAAGCGGGTAAACTGCCTAAAAGAGTAAAGAGTTATTTTTTAAGGTCGGCAGATCCGAAGGCAAAAAGAATGATAGAAAAGGTAGTTGATTTAGAATACAAGACTACGGAAACGGTGATCGAAGCTTTGATTTTGGAAGCAAAGCTTATAAAAAAGCACGAACCTTATTTTAATATTAAGCAAAAAGATGATAAAAGCTTTCTTTATGTTCTGATTACTGATGAAAAGTATCCTAGAGTTATCTTAAAAAGAGGCAGAGAAAAGAAAGAAGGGAGATCAGTTTTTGGTCCTTTTGTATCTTCTTCTGCAATTAGACAGGCGTTAAGAATTATAAGAAAAATATTTCCTTATAATACTCATACCGAAAAGCAATTAAAAAGAATGAAGAGGCCTTGTTTTTACTATCAAATAGGGCTTTGTCCCGGAGCTTGTGCTGATGATTTAGATCGGGAGGAGTATCTGGAAGACATAAAAAATATAGAACTCTTTTTTCAAGGGAAAAAGAAAAAAGTTTTAAAGCTTTTGGAGAAACGGATGAAAAATGCGAGTGAAAATCAAGAATATGAAAAAGCACAAAAGTTAAAAAAGCAAATTAATTCTATTAACCATATTTATGATACGGCTTTAATTACTCCTCCCGAACTGGAAGAAGAAAAAATGAGAATTGAAGGCTATGATATATCCAATATAGGAGGAAAATTAGCGACCGGAAGTATGGTTGTTTTTGAAAGAGGTAAGCCGAAAAAGAAAGACTACAAAAAGTTTAAAATAAAAACAGTTACGGAGACTAATGATGTCGGCATGATGAAAGAGGTTTTAGAAAGAAGATTTAATCATTCTTGGAAGTTGCCCGATATTATTTTAGTAGATGGCGGAAAAGGGCAAGTTAATGTAGCTAAGGAAGTTTTAGATGAGAAAGGCATAAATATTCCGGTTGTAGGGCTCGCTAAAGGAGAAAAGAGGGATAAAAATGAATTAGTAGGAGATAGACCCGATGTAAAGAAGAAAACTCTAATAAAGGTTAGAGACGAGGCACATCGGTTTGCAGTTAAGTATCATAAAAAACTTAGAGAAAAAGACTTTTTAAGCTAGTTATTGACAATAAATATTAATTACCTTATAGTTATCGATGGTTTAGTTTCAAGAACTACTTTGTAAAGTAGACAAATACCTAAGGAGGTAGATATTGATGAAAACGATAGAGACAACGAAAGAATTTTTTAATGAACTAGGTGTTCGGAAGGCAATTAAAGCTTGTAATTTTGAGATTCCAATTCAAGAAAAGAATAATAGTGACAGTAGTCCAACTCCAATAAACTCAATTTTAGTTAATCCTTACGAGAAGACTGTTCATTTGAAAGAAAGGTGTCCGGTTAGTGGAAATTTTAATTTAGGTAGTTGTGCGTGTAAAACACATAATTCTGAGAGAGTATTTGATTTCTCTATTGAAGAGGCTGTGGAAGATATTAGAAATATATATGGAGACAATATCGCTCATAATTTTCAAAGTATAATGGATTAAACCAAAACAAGCGGTGGTAAAACCACCGCTTTTATTTTACAGCTTTATTATAAACAATTTTTTTAGTATACTAATTACAATAAAGATAATAACTAACTTAATATGTCTAAAAAACTACGCAAATATGTAAAAAGAGAGCTCGAATCGGGATCTTCAAAAGAACAGGTTGAAAAGACATTAATTTCTGCTGGCTGGGAAGAAGGGGAGGTAAAAAAAGCCCTTAATCAGGTAGCTGATGGAGAGGACGTAGAGGAAGTAGAAAAAGTTAATCTTAAATCAAAAGGAAGTAATGATAATGATAAGCCTAAACTTATTCTATTTGTTCTTGTAGTTTTGATAATGGGGCTCTTGCTCATTGGTCTTTTTATAGCTTTTACTTCTTTTGATCCACGAATGCTTTTTGAATTATGAAAAAAAGAATAATAAATTTTATAACTGTTCTTGGACTAGCTGTATTGTTAGGGGTTTTATTTGAAGTAGGAAATATTGCTTTTGATGTTGAGATAAACTCAATACTTCAAGGGGTGATTGTTGGTTTTCTATGTGTAGCATTTTATAATTACCTTGAAAATCAAAATTAAAATAGTGTTGTCAAGAGTAATATTTATGCTATAATAACCAGCAGTCAATGGGTCGGTACCAAAGTGGCCAAATGGAACAGACTGTAAATCTGTTGGCTTCATGCCTTCGTAGGTTCGAATCCTACCCGGCCCACATTTTTTATTTAAACCTCTGAGCAATGCCAGCGTAGTTCAGTGGTAGAACGCTTCCATGGTAAGGAAGAGGCCGCGAGTTCAATTCTCGCCGCTGGCTCACTATCACTATTAGTTTAATATTAAAAGAAATGCCCAAAAGAACTAAACGACCATATATCACGCTTCAATGCAGTGAATGTAAGAGTACAAATTATTACATTCAAAAAACAAAAGGAAAATCAGTAGAAATTGAAAATTTAAAACCAAATAAGTTTTGTAAGAAGTGTAGAAAACACACTGAGCACAAAGCAAAAGTTAAATAGTTAACTTGGGGGCGTAGGCTCAACTGGCAAACCGCGGGATTCCAAATCCCGTCTTGGGGGTTCAAATCCCTCCGCCCCTGCAATTAAAATAATTTATCTCAAATGAGCAATAGAGAAATAGTAACTTATCCAGATGATGTTTTAACAAAAAAGGCAGAGAAGGTTGAAAGTATTGAGGAGGTTGAGGATTTAATTAAAGAAATGAAAGAGATTTTGGAAGAGGCTGACGGAGTTGGGCTTGCTGCTCCACAAATCGGAGTTTCCAAGCAAGTTTTTGTTGTTAAAGATGGTCATGATTATTATGGATTTGTTAATCCGGAAATAGTTGAAAAATCAGATGAAACAATAACTACTAAAGAGGGCTGTCTTAGCCTTCCCGGTCTTTGGATTGACGTTGAAAGACCAAGTTATGTGAAGGTAGAGGCTTTAACAGAAGAAGGTGAGAGAATGCTGTTTGAGGCAGAAGGGGCTGGCGCTGTTGTTTTTCAACATGAAATTGATCATTTATTTGGAACACTTTTCATTGATAGGTTGAGCACTTTTCAAAAAATGAAAGCTCTTCTAAAGTATAAGATTAAATAAGGTTGATTTATAAAACTAAAATAAGGTTCGATTTAAAAGCCTGAAACGGGCTTTTTTAAGGATAAAATGAGTAGAAAAAAGATTATACTAATTAGTTTCGGTGTTTTAATTCTTGGGTTTTTACTGATTTGCATTATTTCAATTATGCGCCCAACTTGGACGGGTGATAGTGAGGAGCTTGTTTTTACCATTAATAGAGGCGAATCAGTAATTAGCATTGCTAATGACTTAAAAAATCAAGAAGTGTTTGTTAGTCAGTATCCTTTTTTAGGATATTTGGTGTTGACTAATAATATTGAAAATGTCCAAGCTGGAACCTACAAGCTTTCCTCTGATATGAACGTTTTAGATTTAACAAGCAAATTAACAAATGGACATACAGAACATAAAACAATAACAGTTATAGAAGGTTGGAACTTGCGGGAAATTGCAAAATATTTTGAAGCTAAAAATATAACAGAAAAGGAAAAACTTTTATCTTTAACTGGAATTTCTAAACCTCAAGCAGACTTAATAGGTGTTGAAGTTAGAGACAAGAACTTTGATAAAGAATATAAAGTTTTAGAAGATTTACCTACAGACGCCACCTTAGAGGGATATTTATTTCCAGATACTTATAGAGTTTCATCGGAGAATCCTGAAGAAATAATTGAGGTGATGATTAAAAATCTGGAAAATAGGATGGAAAAAAGAGGCTTTTTTGAACAAATAGAGGAAAAAGATATTAATATTCACGAAACAATAATAATGGCTTCCTTAATTGAAAAGGAGGTTTCTGAATTTGAAGATAGAAGAATGGTTTCAGATATCTTATGGAGACGTTTAGAAACTGGTATACCACTCCAAATTGATGCAACAGTTAACTATATAACCGGGAGAAAGGGGATAAACGTTACCACAACGGAAACGAAAGTTAATTCTCCATTTAATACTTATCAAATCACTGGTTTACCTCAAGGACCGATTGCTAATCCATCGATTGAAAGCATTGAAGCTGTTTTAAACCCCAAAGAAAATAATTTCTGGTATTATTTATCTAATCCTGAAACTGGAGAAACCGTTTTTAGTAAAAACCACTTAGAGCACATCAATGCAAAAAATAAATATTTAAGATAAGTTTTTTAATTATGAAAGTTGCCTACATAATTGCTTATAAAAATTTTAAAGATGAAGAATATTTTGTTCCTAAAGAAATTTTAGAAGAAGTTGGAATTGAAGTAGATACTTACTCTAATGAGCAGGGAGAGGCTAGAGGAGTAGATGGAGGAGACGTAGAAGTTGATAGCATTGAAGATATTAAAGTGAACGATTATCAGGGAGTGGCAGTAGCTGGAGGTCCGGGGGCAGTTAAATACTTAGATAATGATGAAATGTACAGTTTGTTAAATGAGTTTCGAGAAAAGGGAAAATTAGTTAGTGCAATATGCATCAGTCCAACTATTTTAGCTAAGGCTGGTCTTCTAAAAGGTAAAAAAGCTACTGTTTGGTTTTCTAATATGGATAAGTCGGCGATTAAGGTATTGAAAAATAATGGAGCTGAATATATTCAAGAGAGTGTAGTAAGTGACGGAAAGATTATTACCGCCAATGGTCCGGAGGCGGCTAAAGCTTTCGGTAAACAAATTGTTATAAGTTTATCCAGTTGACGGCTATTATTCTTAAGATATAATCATAAAAACATGCATGATGGGTGGAGATATAAGCAAGTCACCCAAAAACTAATTTAATAATTTAAATGAAAGCTTATTTTTTAATAGTTTTATTTTTTATAATATCGTTTTTTGTTCCTATTCGGGATAACGGGGTGGTTAATGCTTCTAATTCTTACACTAGTCCCGGATACCATACTATGGATGTTTCTGATATAGGTGTTATCGAGGTAGTTCTTGAGGGGGCTGGAGGTGGTGGAGCAGGAAATGATCCGGGTTTTATGCAGTCGGGAGTGCAGACGGACGGAGGAGATGGAGGTATGATAGAGGGGAGAATTGATGTTTCTGATTTTAGTCAACTACAAATATATGTTGGTCAAGGAGGGCAAAAGGGTATGCAAGGAACTGACGGATATGGTTCCGGGGGCTGGGGTCGAGCAGA
>JBNJDU010000016.1:0-12449 GCA_051745165.1 Patescibacteria group bacterium | reverse complement strand
ACAGCCTCTCTTCTGGTTTCTCCTTTTTCAACTTTACCACCGGGTAAAGTCCAAAAATCTTCATATCTGTCTCGCACGACTAAAATTTTATCCTTTTTAAAAAGAGCTAAACTTGCTACCTCCAAACTAAGCACCTCCTCTTTTAATTTATAATACAACAACTTTTATTATTTGTAAAATATCACCTCCTATTTATTGACAAATAGTAAAAATGTGCGATAATGGTCGTACAATTTAAGGAGGTGGATATATGTCTACTAATTGTACTTATTGCAGTAAAGAATTAAACGAAGAAGAAAAAGCAAAAAATGAAGGAATGCTTCAAAAAACATGTAATGGTTGTAGAGAAAAGCTTCCAAGTAAGTTGACTGACTAATTTCAAACAACCGGTGGTAGAAACCACCGGTTTCTATTTGAAACCTAACGGAGGAGGTGTTTTAGTGACCGCGTACTGTAGTTATTGTAAAAGAAAATTAAAAAAGAAAGAAAAGAAAAGAAATAAAAAGAAACGAATTAAGACATATAAGCATTGTAAAAAAGAATTGAAAGAAAAATTCCCCTTATAAAAGCGAGACCCGGTGGTAAAAACCACCGGTTTTTTTATTAAAAAGAAAAAAGAGGGTGTTACCCTCTTCTTGTTATATATTTATTTTGCGACCCGCTTTCGGAGCGCATAAGTCTTCTTTTTACCTCCGGAGTTCGGTTTCTTTCTTGATTCTTCAATCCTTTATCTTTAACAATCTCTGTTTTAGGAGAATAAGTAATAGCCTTTTCAAAAACTAAAACAACAGCAAGTATTCCTACAACCCATTGCCTAGTAACTACTATCTCTTTTCTTTTCATCTATTAATCCCCTCCTTGGCTTATTATACTTACTTTACGACTTAATTGTCAATAAGGCTTAAATTCCAAAACAAACAACTAGCTTATTGAAAGCTTTAAAACTTAACTTTACTTTTAATTAAGATTTATTCTCGCCACAAGGGATATAATCAATAGTCTCTCTTATCTGACTAACAAGCATTTTTCGATCTCTTTCTTCATACTCCTCAATCGGCATCCAAGCAACATAAAACTGTGACCCTTTATTCTCTTTCCAGCAATCCTTCCTATCGTGGGATGTTAAATCAACCCCCTCTTCCCCTGCCTGTCCAACATCAACTATATTATCATCAGATTTTACAATTATGTAGACTGCAGGCTTATCAATAACCTCATCGCCTATATCATAAGGACCTTTAAATTTGTACCCAAAAATATTCATAATTTTAATTTGGATTTTTCGACCTTTTTTATCGCAATGAGGCAAAATATGTTATTATCTTCAATTTAATTTTCAATCAAATTAAAAAGTTTGTCAATTACTAAACTTCTTATTTTTTTAGTTTATAATCAACATTTCCTTCAAAAAGCATTTTACTACTTTCTTCATTTAGAGAAACTCCCGGGAGAAGATTGGTGTAGTTTGTTAAGGTTTCTTTTTCTCTGTTGTAAGCAATCTCTACTGCTTCTTTAAAAGAATCTCCTTTAGTCCAGTCTTCTAGAAATATAGCTGGGCTATAAATTACAAAATCATTTCTTCCTTTCGCTCCGTTTACTACTTCCGCTCCAATGTCAGTCCATATATCCATATTTTCTGATCCGTGGCAAGTAGTTTGATAAACAAAGCCAATATTTTTAGAAGTTAAGTCTTTGGGTATTTCTGTTTTAGAAACCTCTCCTGAATGGAAAAGTAGCTCTTCTTCTGTTCCGTGAAGATTAATTAAAAGATCAGTAATGCCTTCTTTTTCATCTAAGTCACGTAATGTCTTTTTAAAGTTTTCATAACTAGCTTCCTTACCTGTTAAAACAGTAGTTTCCTCATAAGTTTCGTCTCCAATAGCATTAATATACTTATCGACAACAAAAGGTTCTCCATGCTTAACTACTATCTCTTCCAGGCTTAAGTCTGCAAGTTCACTTTGGGAAGCGTTAAAGATCTGTGCCAAAACAAAGTTAGCTAAAGGTTCAGCGCTTTCATAAAGATTAGTAAACTCTGTTGGTATTATTCCGTTGTTGGAGACAATGATTAATAAGTTTCTAGCCTCTTTTTCTACCGGCTTTTCACAGCCGTATTTTTGATTAAAGTAGCTCTTTAACTCTCCGGTAAAAATAATTCCCTTTTCAACTACCTTGCTTTGAGAGTCTATATCTTTTTCATTTTGAAAATCTTCTAAAGCCCTGACTGTTTCTAATCCGTAAGTTCCCGTTCCTTCTTCCAGAAAGTCTTCGTCAACAAGTATAGATTGTAGATTGTTAATCTCTTCTTCAGACTGGTGACGAGAAACAATTTCTGCTAATGGAGAGAAGATTAAATTATCTTCAAATTGATAACACTCCTCTGCCTTTGCCTCGAAGATGAAAAGGAAAGAGAAGACGAAAACGATTAGTAATGTCTGTAGTAGTCTTTTCATGCTTGCCTTAAGATTCGTTAAGTTTTTCAAAATTTTTCATCCACTTTTCATAATCAAAAGCTTCTTCTTTCTCTTCATCTTTTTCACCAGGTAAAAACTGATTAAGTTTTTCTCTAGTAAACTCACCCACTACTCCTGTTCCTTTGAAAAGTCCTTGTGGCTTTAATATCTCTTCAAAATGCTTCTCCTGAAACTTAACTAAAGCTTGTTTTGTAGCGGGACCAAAGTAGTCAGTTTCCATACCTGGTGATCCCGGACTACCTGGCTTGGCTACTTCCATTCCTTGCTTATTAAGAAGGATTTGTAGGTTCTTTACCGACTGGCCAGACATTCCTAAAGATAGATTTTCTTCAAAGGTAAAGCTATCTTCTATTTCATCACTAGTAGCTTCTTTTTCAACCGGTTCTTGATTCTTAGGTACTTCTTGACTTTTCTCTAGCTCTTCATCTTCACCAAGAGTTACCCAGTCAATAAGCTTGTCTGTTTCCATGTAACTCATATCCTCATCTTCTACTCCTAGTAAAACGTTTATGTGATAACCTCTTTTATTTTCATCTCGCAAAAGAGTAATTAAACTAGCCCCTGATTCAGAAGTCCAGCCAGAGTGACCGCCAAGCACTCCTTCGTACCAATCCGGTTCTCCATCCATAAAGTAGTACTCTCCAGAAATAAATTTGTTATGATTTGCATCTTCTCCATAACTTACATCTGAACTTTTAGATTCTAATTGAAAGCTTTCCATTCCCATTGCCTCTTCAAAGAAATCATTACCAATTATTTCTTCGGTAAGATAAGCCATATCTCTGGCCGTAGAAAGATTCACCCCTTCAAATCCATCAAGTCCAATCGGGTTATAAAAAGTGGTATCGTTCATACCTAACTCAGAAGCTTTTTCATTCATCATAGAAATAAACTCTTCAAAATTAGTGTCCGGATGACCTACAGAAAGAGCATAAGCAGCTCCATTAGAAGAATCTACCAGTAAGAGTTTGAGCAAATCCTCTACCGTAGTTTCCCTAAAAGGAACAAGGTCGGATAGTCTTTCATCAGTAGCAAGTCGAGCTTCAGGTATAGTTATCTGATCAGAAAGCTCGAAGTTCTCATAAGCAACCAAAGCTGTCATTAATTTGGTAAGCCCACCAATCGGAAGTTGCTTATATCCATTTTCTCTAAAATTAACATCTTGACTAAGTCCTTGGTAATGAGAAGAGTAAGTTGCCTTAGCGTTTATTTCTGGCGCATCTTCTCTTTTAGTTTCTTTTTCATCAACTCCAAAGGAGACTGTATTACCATAAAACTTGCCTTCCTCAGTCTCTACTACTAATCTAGTGTGATAAGCGCCGCTTGAGCCTCTCAGACCGTCTAGTTCCTCTACAAACCTCCCTTCCTCGTCAATTGTTTTCGGATCAGTCTGCTCTTCCATTTCTCTAGTTGTTCCCCATTCAAAATAAGCTTTAGGGCTTCCAGATAAATCCTTAATTCTTCCGGTAAGTAGAGCTTTTTCCTCTTTAGTTTTTGGATGAAGCGTAGTTAATTCCAAAGAGCCTTCTGCAGAATCTTCTTGAATTCTTTCGATTGTTCTTTGGGTTTCTACCATGCGGTCAAGATTAGTTGTCTCCGCATTAACCAACCCAAAAGAAAGGAAAAGCGCAAGTGTTGTAAAGAGTATCTTTTTAAACATATTTTTATTATTGCTTTTAAATAGTATATCAATAATTTTACTCTTTACTCAAATAACTTAAAATAGGTTCGACCTATTTTTATTTATTTTCTAAAACATAAGAAAAACCGCCGGTTAGGGCGGTTTTTCCCGCTTTACAGTAGCTTCCCCTGCTTTTTTGCGTTGGTTTTTACACCCCCGCAGTTTCGCAAAAGAACCCTGTCCTGCAAAGCGTGCTTTTTCGAACTACAAAAGATTAGTTCACAATGTACTCTCTTGGAGTTTCAAGGTCGTCAATGAAGTCAAAATCGGTGTCAAAGTTGAAGTGGTTTTCAAATACACTTCCGTCGTAATCTTCAACTACCCATCCGACATCCATAACTTTTATTCTTTCTCGTGATCCGGAATTTTCTATAATTCCAGCTACGGAAATTTCTACATCTCTGTCTTCATCAAGTTCGTCAATTGATGTAAGGTCAAAGGCGAAATCTCCTAATCCAGCCATTGGACTTGTTCTGTAATCAGTGATTTCATAATCACTATTATTTTCAGTAACAACATCTCCTGGCTTTGCGTCTCCGGTGTAGTTGTCATCAATGCTTCTGACGACGTAATACTCACCGACTGCTGGAACATCACCGTCAAAGTTGCCGTAGTAACCGTCTAATTCAACATAATCATCGTACTCATCTCCATCGTAAGTTAATACAGGACTTGTAAGGTCACCGTTTCCAGTGTTTCTAAATAAGATGTAATCAAGTAATACATCTCCATTTATAGCTTCCATGTCAAAGGTAACTATACCGTCACCATACTGATCACTGGATCCAAAGAGATCAAGATCAGTATTTCTGGAATCTAAAGTTAGTTCAGGTCTTACTACGTAAATAGCAAGTTCTTCACCATCAGCGTCAATATCCCAACCTTCTACATCATCATCGTAGGTATCGATTGCGTAGGTTCCGCTTTCAATAATATCAACCCAAGCAGTTCCACCTTGATTTTCTCTAACTATATCCCAAGTTTCTCCCATAACACTAAAGGTGTAAGTTTCACCTCCGTCAAGATCCATATCAACATCAAAGATATAGTCTCCACTCTCATCAACATCTACATCCTCTACAAATCCATCTTCATCGTGTAGAGCGATGAGATCAAAGTAACCTTCGTCGTCTTCAAGATAAAATCCTAAAGTTTCAAGGTATATGTCTTGATCAGGAGTAATTTCAAATTCAAGCATCTCTACTTCGTTGAGTTGGTCTTCATCGATTGTAACTATTCCTTCATCAATTTTACCAGTAGATTCGATAGTCACTTCGTCGATAGCTTCTCTTATAGAAAAGTTTCTATAACTGTCACCATCTACAGTCTGGTTAATACCAGCACCGTCTATGAATCTAATGGAATCATTACCTAATTCTACTCGCACTTCTCCTACTTCGTCATTTTCAGCACTAATAGCAACAACCATGTCTACAGAGTCTCCCTCTTCGATTTCAATGTTTAAACCACTAATTCTAAGAGTGACTTCTGATCCTCTACCAACAGTAGATCTATCAACATCACTATTTGCTACTTCTTCACCGTCTACCCATAAAGAGATGTCTCTGATAAGTGTTCTTACCATTTGAGGGTCATCAAAGCTTCCGTTATCCCAACTAGCATTTTCTTCACCTCCAAAGAGATCTACTTCCACTCTTTGGATTGCAATATCAGAATCTTCAGCACTAAATCTAGTTCCTAAGACTTCTACATCTCTTTCTCCGGAATCTACAGAACTGGTTCTAGGTCTTGAAAGTTGACTTACATCCAAGTAGCCTTCATCACCTCTCAAATCGTTATCTACATCATCTTCAATTTCATCAAGTCTTGATTGAAGATTTTGTAGAGCTGTAGCTAATTGTTGGAGTTGTTCTAATACTTCGGAAAGATTGTTGTCATCAGGCATTTCTGTTTCTGAAGTAAGTAGGTCGTTCAATTTTCTTCTAGTCGTAGTTCCTACAAACCCGGTTCCTCTGGATAATCCATAAGGAGCCAAAACGCTGTTTGAATACTTTTCTTGAAATCTAATTACTGCCGCTTCGGTTCTAGGTCCGAAGTATTCTGTTTCGTTTCCTGGAGAACCAGCTCCTGAAGAAGCTACTCTAGTATCAGGATCGGTGTTGAGTAAGATTTGTAAGTATCTTACACTATTTCCTCTTACTCCTTCCCTTAAGTTCTCATTAAACCTAAAGGCGTCAGGAACTCCGTCGATTGAAAGTTCTTCGTAATTAGTTTCTTCTTCCTCTTCTCCTACATCCATACTTTCCAAAAGTACGGATACGTCTATGCCGAGGTCTTCGGCAATTTGTCTAATTTGGTCTAATTCGTCATCTGTAGTTTGAGCCTGCGTGCTGATTGGAGCTTGAAAGCTCAAAATCATAGCTGCGGCTAAAAAGACAATGACAAATTTGTTTCTAATTTTGTTCATCTTTTTGTAACGGTTTGCTGTTTTTGCAAACCGATTAACTTCGCTTTTCTCTTGAAAGTTGAGCTCATATTGCTCATTTAGTCATATATCAAGTCAACTAAGAAGAGAAAAGTAAAAAATTTATAACTCTTTTCGACCTTTATGTTTGCTGTATTTTATTGTCAAAGTACTGCTGACACTTATGACGGAAAATCTATATTTTTGTTACACTTTATTTTCTTGACGCCGTTACTCTTATCAAACTCTCCTCCACTTCATCTATTTCGTTTAAAATAGCTTCCGTACTTTCTTTAGCTAATCTTAATTTTTCTTTTTCAGAAAGGGTTTCAATTTCTACTTCGGCAGTTAATCGTTTTAATACTTCTTTATCTCGATCAATCTCTATTACTACTACATCATCTTTTAGTTCTACATTCCTCTGAGTTATCTGGACCGGTTCTAGTTTTTCAAAATCAGTAGTGAAAGTATTGAAAACTATCATGAAAACAATTACTGTAGTCAAAGCCAACCCACTCATTGCCTGGCTGAGGCTTAATGGGTTAAATAAGAAGTTTCTTTGTCCGAAAAGCTCTGTTCGTAAGTCAGCTTTCCACTTTTCATCCGCTTCTATCATTTTAAAAAGCTTTATTTTATTTTTGGTTTCTTTTTTCATTGGTTTTCTGTTAGTTTTCCACAACCCCCTGCATTAAGTTATAACGAACGAGTCATCGATCTGTTACCTTTTGAGGCTATAAATGATTTTAATAAAAAAATAGGCCGAACCATTAAAAATAGGTTCTTAAAAATAGGTTCGACCTATCAGAAATTAAAAAGGAGAGGTTGAACCTCTCCCAAACTTAGACTTAAAAATAGGTCGAACCTATCAGAAATCTTAAGAATAGGTCCAACCTATTTTTACTATTTGTAGGCTTAAAGAGTTATGTTTTTGTAGTGCTTTATTCTTTCTACTTCTTTGTTTTTATTAAATATTATCCCGATAACATCTATTCTGTAAGGTTCGTTGATGTTTTTATAGTTAATATATCTCTTTGCATTTTTAATTAGCTTTTTCTTTTTTCTATAATTTACAGTCTCTTCTGGCAAGCCAAAATCAGTACCCGTTTTTGATCTGACTTCTACAAATACTAGCTTCTCATCCTTAAAAGCTACTATATCTATTTCTCCATATTTATTTTGATTATTTCTCTCTACAATTTTATAACCCTTTTCCGTCAGCATTTCTACTGCTTTTTCTTCTCCCAACTCCCCTATTTTTAAGTGCTCACTCATTTACTTATTTAATTATTGCCCATTTTAGCCCGGTATTGCAAAGCTTCGGCAACGTGATCCGGTTTTATTTCTTCCGCCTCATCCAAATCCGCTATAGTTTGAGCTACTTTTATCATTTTAAAGTATCCTCTTGCCGAAAGATTAAACTTTGATGCGGCTTGAGATAAAACTTGCTCCGTACCTTCTGGTAAGTTGCAATATTTTTTAACGTGTCTGTTTTTCATCTCTGCGTTTGTTCTGATTTCTTCTTTTTTAAACCTTTTAGCTTGTCTTTTTCTAGCTTTAATTACTCTCTTTCTTATCTCTTTAGAAGTTTCATTATTATCCTCTCGCCTTTCATTTTTTAATTTTTCTACATCTACAGACGGAACTTCTACATGTAAATCAATTCTATCCAATATTGGACCGGAAATCTTTTTTTGATATCTCTTAACTTGTCTAGGGGTGCAATCACACTCTTTTTCAGGATGATTTAAGTAACCGCACGGGCAAGGATTGCTGGATGCTACCAACATAAACTCAGAAGGATAATTAACTCTTTCTTTGCTTCTTGATATAGTTAGCTCACCATCTTCTAATGGTTGACGCATTGCCTCTAAAGCTGACCGAGGAAACTCATTAAATTCATCTAAAAATAAAACGCCACGGTGAGCTAAAGTAACTTCACCGGGTTTTGGCCTAGATCCGCCACCGATGAGTCCTACTTTAGATATGCTGTGGTGAGGTGCTCTAAAAGGACGTTCTCTTATCAATCCGCTTCCCGGTGAAGTATTACCAGATATAGAATATATCTCGGTTACTTCCAGAGATTCTTTATTACTCAGCTCTGGTAAAATGCCGGGGATAGATCTAGCAATCATTGTTTTTCCCGAACCCGGAGAGCCAACCATAAATAAGTTGTGCCCACCAGCAGCCGCAATTTCTGCTGCCCGTTTGGTTTGCTCTTGACCTAAAATCTCACTCATATCAAACTCGGGAGCAACCTCTTTCTCTTTTTTACTTTTATACTTGGCCTTTTCTAAATCAATTTTATCAGTTAAAAAGCTTATAATTTGATCTAGGTTTTTAATTGGATAAACATTTATTCCTTTTATTACCGCCGCTTCATTTGCGGACGCCTTGGGTAAAAATACATTTTTGTACCCTTCCGCTTGAGCAAAAAGTGCTAGCGGCAGAGCTCCTTTGGTGTGCCGAAGGGAACCATCTAAAGAAAGTTCGCCAAAAAATAAACTCTTCTCGGGCAACTCAAAGTTTAAGCTGGACGCCAAAATACCAACCGCAATCGGTAAATCATAAAAAGATCCTTCTTTAGGAACGTCGGCCGGAGCCAAGTTAACGGTAATTCTTCTCTGCGGAAAGTCCATTTTGGAGTTCATTATTGCGTTTTTAACTCTCTCTTCTGATTCATCTACCGCTTTACTGGTAAGGCCGACTATATTAAAGTTAGGCAAGCCTTTTTTAGAGGTATTTATTTCTACATCTATCCCGATTGATTTTAAACCTGAGTAAGCTGCCGAGTTTACCTTTTTAAACATAATTTATTAGCTTAAATAATATTTATTACCCTCTTTTTCTATTACCCCTTTAAGTTGCATTTTGGACAAAATAGTTCCCGTTTTATTGGCCGGTAAATTTAGTTTTCTGGCAATATCGTCTACCTCTAGTGGTTCTACTTCTAGATTTTCTACCACTTGTCTTTCTTTTTTAGATAAATTTTTGTAGTGGGTGTTTTTGCTTTTACTCTTTTCAACAAAATCCATGCCAGCTTGCTTGGGCGCAAAAAAGTCAAGTATATCTCTCGCACAAGTGACAATATCTGCTCCGTTTTTAATTAAATTAGCGGTACCGATTGAAACTTTGCTGGTAAGTGGACCGGGTACAGCGAAAAGTTTACGATTAAAATCTTTGGTAAGGTTAGCCGTAATTAGGGATCCACTATTTTTAGCTGCTTGAACTACAAGTGTAGCTTGAGAAAGTCCAGCTACAATACGATTTCTTTGAGGATAAGTCCATTTGGCCGGCCCCTTTTTACCCGGCATTTCTGATAAAATAAGACCGTCTTTTTTGATTACTTCTTTATATAATTCTTCTTGATAGCTAGGATGGATCTTTTCTATTCCACAAGGCATAACTGCTATTGTCTTACCTCCCACCTTAACGGCTGCTCTATGGGCGGTGGCATCCATTCCATACATGAACCCGGATACTATGGTAATTCCTCTAGCAGCGACTTCTGAGACCAGCTTATCGCATATTTTCTTGCCATAATTAGTCATTTTTCTTGAACCGACAACCGCCAAGCATTTGTCAAATATTTCGTCACTAAAGTTACCTTTATAATAAAGCTCTTTTGGTGCGTCTTTTATCTTTTTTAATCTTTTCGGATATCTTTTATCTTCTATTTTTACTTTACCTCTTTTCATAAATTAA
Source organism: Patescibacteria group bacterium (assembly GCA_051745165.1). GTDB lineage: Bacteria > Patescibacteriota > Minisyncoccia > Minisyncoccales > PWPS01 > PWPS01. The sequence goes on along the minus strand of JBNJDU010000016.1, from coordinate 2,167 downwards.
ACTGTTCTTGCTAAAGTGAAACCCCAAACCTTTTTGACTCCGGCTCGCTTTAATTTATTTGCGCACTCTCGCATAGTTGCTCCGGTTGTAAAAATATCATCAACTAATATAAGTTTTTTAGGCACTTTTTTATCTTTTACTTCAAAGGCATCTTTTACATTTTTAAGCCTTTCTTCTCTTGTAAGATTTGCTTGCTTCTTTGTCTTTTTGGATTTTTTTAACAAAGAAACAACTTCCTTTTTGCTCGTGGGTATTTTGGCTAAGTGTTTAGCAATTTCTTCAGCATGATTTTTATTTTCAAAATCAAAAAGATTTGTTTTTAGTTTTTGACCATCTTTATGAGCAGGAACAAAAGTTATTTTTATGTCTTCCTGTAAGAAAAGATGTAAAAAATCAATAAATCTATCTTGCTCTAAAATAATATTCGTAAAGGCCCTTTCAATAAGCTTTTTGCCAACATGATAGGCACCCTCACCTTTTATTGATAAGATTGCGTCTCTTATTATTCCTTCATAATCCCAAACTGATACTAGTCCATCTAAGGTATATTTAGTGCTGCAGTCAAGATGGGTTTTTCCATCATAATTAGATTCTCCACAAATTGGGCAAATCAAATTATTTTCAGTTAAAAATAGTTCACAATCCTTGCAAATATACGTGCCCTCTTTACCACAACCAAAGCAAAACCTGGGAAATAAAATATCTAAAAACCCTTTTTTAATCTTTTCCCACTTAATATTTTTAAAAGCCGAAATCATATTATTTTGGGGAGAGGTCGAACCTCTCCCAAGTTGAAGAGAGGTTCGACCTCTCTATTATTCAAGGGTTAGGTGTTTTATTTGTTTATACTTTTCGGATCGCAGGGCCATTTTGCAGAATTCTTTGTATTTCTGCGAGTTATTAAAAATTTCTCCCAAAATATCTTTATCAATAATAAAAGAATCCCTCGTCTGGAGGCATTCTTTGTGTGTGGACCAGTTATAATCTGCAACAAAGTCCATTATTTTATCTATATTTTTAGCGCCTACTTGCTTTAAATCGGGTTGAACGATTTCTGCTGGATTTATTACGTTTATATAAACCAGTAAGTATTTAAGATATTTATTAGTCTCCACTTTTACTGATTTGTAGCCACCCTGAAAAAGGCTTCCTGACCTGTCGTACTTTTTATTAAAATACATTGTGTAGCTGGTACCCAGCTTTTGCATAAACTTTGAGATTCCGTTTTCTGTAATTTCTTTTAAAAGTAAGTGATAATGATTATCCATGAGGCAATCAGCTATAATTTCCACCAAAGGATCATCATTTTTATCCGATAAAAATTCCCGAAGAGTCTTCATGTTGGCTCCCTCTTTTTTATTCTCGAGATTCCAGAGAGTTTTTTCGTAATTCTCAGTACTATTAAAAAGTGTCAAAGCTTGTAGAAATCTCCACCGATCTCTTTCTTCATTAAAAATAGTGCGTTTATCTACTCCCCTATTATATATATGATAATATCCTCCTATTTCACGTTGCATCTTAAAAAAAATTAAAAGGCAATGTTAAATTATTATTTACAAAACTTTAAAATTATTCAAGTTTCAATATTTGGGAGAGATCTTTGGGAGATCTTTGGGAGAGGTTCGACCTCTCCCAAATAGATTAATTCTCTTTTTCAATAGTTGATAGAATGTTATTTACTACGTTCTCTTTTTTAGTATGCTTTATCTCCCCTCTTTTTTGAGTTTTTTCAAGCATAATATGAACTATTTCGTGTTTTATAGTTTGAATTGGTTTAGAATTATTAAAGTTTATAGTTACTGTATTAGTTTCAGCATCATAAAAACCCATTGGGCCGTAAGCGGATACTTTTACCATTACCTCACCTATTTCTTGATTGAAATAATCTGATGCTTTTTCTAAAAAGTTGTTCTTTTCTTTTTCCCAGCTCTTTTTTATATTTTCTAGTTCTTTTTGGTATCTTTCTTTATTATATTCTTTTTCTACAGTAGTATTTTTCGGCCAAGTTATTTTTATTTTGTGCCGCTTAAAAAAATCAACATCCTTCCTTGTCATTTCTACAATCTGTTTTTCTTCTTTTATGTTGTTTATAGAAAACGATATTTTATTCATTTAGCTTATTTTAAAATAAACTTTTAAATATTTTTTAATTTATACTATTGATAGT
>JBNJDU010000015.1:0-13747 GCA_051745165.1 Patescibacteria group bacterium | reverse complement strand
AAAGAAGCAAATGAGCCGGAGACTTTGGAGTCGATTGGCGAAAGTTATCAGATTACGAGAGAAAGAGTTCGCCAGATCGAGAAGGAGGGACTGAAAAAACTGAGCAAAAAAGTAAAAAAACACGGAGAAGTCTTAGATAGTTTCGGAGAACGAATCGATGATTTTGGTGGTTTAAAAAGAGAAGACAGATTAGTATATGTACTGGGTGATAGGAATTACACTAATCAAAATTACGTTACATTCTTGTTAAGTTTAGGAGATTTTTTTGATAAAAATAAAGAAACGAAAGATTTTCACACTCATTGGCTTACCGATAAAAATTCTGTTAAGACTGCCGAAGAAATAATCCAAAATTCTTACGATAAACTTAAAAGTAAAAAGAAACCAGTTCCGATTGAAAAGTTGAAATCATCTCCTGACTATCCAACTCATAAATTTATTTCTTACCTAGAGATTTCTAAAGATGTTAAGCAGGGACCACAAGGTCTTTATGGATTAAAAGAATGGCCCGAAGTTAGTCCTCGAGGTGTGAAAGATATGGCTTACATCACTTTAAAGAGAGAAGGTGATCCATTGCACTTCAAGAAAGTAGCTGAACTTATTGGAGACGGGACTAACCCACAAACTGTTCATAACGAACTAATTAAAGATGATAGGTTTGTTTTAGTCGGCCGAGGAATTTATGCTTTACGAGAATGGGGTTACGAGGAGGGAGAAGTAAAAGATGTTATAAAAAGAGTTATAGAAAAAGCTGACAAACCTCTTCCTAAGGAAGAGATAGTCGACAAGGTTTTGGGTAGGCGAATGGTGAAGAAGAATACGATTATTCAAAACTTAAGTAATAAACAATACTTCAAAAGAACCCCTGATGGAAAATATACTATCAGAAATAATAGGGGAAGCGACTAACCTTTATGAGCATTTAGCTGAATTAAGCCCTGCTTTAGAGGGTTTTCTTCAGTTTGTGAAGAATTGGTGGTGGATTCCACTACCATTTGTTTTATGGCCCACCTTCCTTACTTATTACTTAAAATGGCGCCAACATCTCTGGGACTTAACAGAGCGACCTCCATCAGTAATGTTGGAAGTGAGACCACCTAGTGATATTAAAAAGCCAATTAGGGCTATGGAAGCTGTACTACATGGATTTTGGCAGATATATGGTCCTCCAAATTGGTATCAAAAATGGATTGAAGGAGAACAAGGACTTTCCTTTTCATTAGAGATTGTAGGAATTGATGGTGTTCCTCATTTCTTAGTTAGGTGTCCAAAACCATTCAGAGATCTTTTTGAAAGCCATATCTATTCTCAATATGGTGAAGCAGAGATAAGAGAGGTGGAAGACTATACAAAAAGAGTACCTAGCAATATTCCTAACGACAGGTGGGATTTTATGGGTTGTGGGTATCAAATGGTTCCTAATCATTTTTATCCCATCAGAACTTATAAAGAATTTGAAACTGAAATGGAAGATGATGAAGAAAAGGTGGATCCAATGGCCTCACTTATGGAGCAGATGGCTAAACTAAGAGAAGGAGAGCAGATCTGGATTCAGATTAAAGCAAAGCCAGTTGCCAGTGATAATGATGGTGGTTTTATTGAGAAAGCAGAGGCGGAAAGAGATAAATTACTTAGAAGAGTAACTGAAAAAGCAGCTCCAAAATCAATCCCTGACATGTTGTGGGAATTTATAACTACTGGTATGATTTCTGATTATGAAGCTGGCGAAGAAGGTGATGAGATTGCTCCCGAACTTATGCTTTCTCCGGGTGAGAGAAGAAAGGTGGATGCTTTAGAAAGAAAGATAGCTAAAAAGTATTTCAAGTGCCATATAATGCATATATACTTAGGTAGAGAGGATGTGATTGACAAGGCTAAGTTTAAGATGCCGATGAGTTATTTTAATAATTTTAGTGATAATAATATTGGTTCAATAGTTCCAAAAGGAGCTTTTATAACTAAACAAGATCAAAGTTGGAATAATTGGTTTTTATTCCCTAAAAGAAGAAAGTATTTAATACAACGTAAATTTATTAGAAACTACGTCCGTAGAACACCGCTTTATTATCCAAACGTTAATCCCGACGGACAATTTATACTTAATACTGAAGAATTAGCGACACTTTTCCATTTCCCAAGCAAGATTGCTGGACCACCTTCTATACTAGAAAGAGTGGAATCCAAGAAAGCCGAGGCGCCTTGGGGCTTACCTACAGAAGAATAATTTATGAACAATCACAACGAAGATACAATTACATATTTTGGACGAACTTCTTTTCGCAACAAAAAGAAGAAGTTTGGTATTAAAAGAGACGACAGAAGGCGTCACTTTTATGTTATCGGAAAGACTGGTATGGGTAAGACAGCTCTCCTTCAAAATATGATGGTTCAAGATATACGAAATGGAGAAGGTTTTGGGTTTGTTGATCCTCACGGAGAAGCAGCGGAAGAACTTTTAGACTTTATCCCTCCAGAAAGAATTAATGATGTAGTTTACTTTAATCCGGCGGATGTTTCTCATGCTATCGGATTTAATGTTTTAGAACACGTAGAGGAAGACAAGCGCCACTTAGTTGCTTCCGGATTGATGGGAATATTTAAAAAGATTTGGCCTGATGTTTGGTCTGCAAGAATGGAATATATTTTAAATAATACTGTTTTAGCTCTGTTGGAGTATCCTAACTCTACAATGCTGGGAATTAATCGAATGATGGCCGATAAAAATTACAGAAAGGATGTAATTAGAAAGGTTTCTGATCCAATGGTAAAATCTTTCTGGAAGAATGAATTTGGTAGGTACTCAGAACAATTTGCTGTGGAGGCAACAGCTGCAATTCAAAACAAGGTTGGTCAATTTTTGTCCGCACCTTTAATTAGAAATATTGTTGGTCAGGTAAAATCAACGATAGATATGAGAGAAATAATGGACGAAGGAAAGATACTGATTCTAAATCTTTCTAAAGGTAAAATAGGTGAGGACAATGCCAAGCTTTTAGGAGGTCTCTTAGTAACTAAACTTCAGCTCGCCGCAATGAGCAGAGTTGATATGCCTGAGGAAGAGAGAAAAGACTTCTTTCTTTACATTGATGAGTTTCAAAACTTTGCCAGTAAATCATTTGTTACTATTCTTTCTGAGGCTAGAAAATATAGATTAGCACTTATTTTAGCTCACCAATATATATCTCAACTCGAAGAAGATGAAAAAGTGGGTCACTCAATGAGAAACGCTGTTTTTGGAAATGTAGGAACGATTGTTTCTTTTCGAGTGGGTGCTGAAGATGCTGAAGCTTTAGAAAAAGAATTTACTCCCGACATATATCCGGAAGACTTTATTAATTTGCCGAAATATAATGTGTACGTAAAGCTGATGATTGATGGAGTTTCTGGAAAGCCGTTTTCTGCAGAAACTCTGCCCCCTCCAGAACCTCCTGTAGATTCAGAAAAAGATAAGATTATAAGAGTATCTAAAGAGAGGTACGCCATTCCTAGAGAAAAGATTGAAGATAAGCTTAACAGGTGGTTGGGAGATTTTGAAGAAACTGCTGGTACTAAAGTAGATCTTTATGATGCAAAATGTTCAAATTGCGGCAAAAAGACAAAGGTACCTTTCATTCCTGATGGAAGCAGACCAACTTACTGTAGAAGTTGTAGAAAGAAGATGGAAGAGATAGAAAAGAATAAAAAAGAGAAAGAAGAGAAGAAAAAGAAAGAGAAAAAGGAAAATAGAAAACAAGGAAAATCTTTAAAGGAAGCTCTTCAAGAAGAAAAAAATGAAGGCGATGAAAATAAAGAAGATCAATCTGACCTTAAAAAAGCACTTCGTCAAGCTTTAAATAAAAAAGACTAATGAAAAAATTACACGACGCTGAAGTAAAAAATAAAATAGTTTTAGTTAGGTGTGATTTTAATGTGTCTGTAAAAGACGGAGAAGTTGTTGATGATTTTAGGATTACAGAGGCGATGCCGACTATTAAAGATTTGGTAAAAAGAGGAGCAAAAGTTGTTTTGATGAGCCATATGGGAAGGCCGGAAAACCAAAAATCGTTTAAAAAAGAAGGAACTTTTTCTTCCTTAAAAGATATTATATTTAAAGAGGATAGAGAAAATAGTCTAAAACCGGTTTATAAAGAGTTAGACATGCTTTTGGATAAAGCATTTTTTGTTAATGACTGTATTGGAAAAAGAGTTGATAGAAAGGTTAAAAATTTAAACCCTGGTGAAGTCTTGCTTTTAGAAAATTTAAGATACTATGAAGATGAAGAAGAAGGGGGTGAGGAATTCTCTAGGAGGTTGGCTTCGGTGGCAGATATATATGTTAATAATGCTTTTTCTGCATCGCACAGGGATCATGCTTCTATTTCTGGAGTAGCTAATCTTTTACCTAGCTATCCCGGCTATCTTTTTGAGAGAGAAGTTAAATTCTTAAATAAATTAAAGAAAGATCCGGAAAGTCCGTTTGTAGTAATAGTTGGAGGAGCTAAAGTTTCTTCAAAAGCAAAGACTATAGAACACTTCATGAAAAAAGCGGATAAGATATTAGTAGGTGGAAAGGTAGCAAACGCAATATTAACAATTAGAGGTCTGACTAAAAAATCAGATCTACCTGAAAAAGATGTTGAAGAAAAGCTAGAAAATATAAACCTTACTTCTCAAAAATTATATTTACCGGTTGATGTAGTTGCCTCTTCTGATTATGAAAGTTATATTCGCCATACTTCTGTTGGGGAGGTGAGAAAAGAAGAAGATATATTTGATATTGGTCCCGAAACTGTTGAACTTTTTAATAAAATTATTAGAGAAGCAAAAACTATAGTTTGGGCTGGCCCTTTAGGTTTTTTTGAAAATGAAAAGTTTCAAAACGGAACCAACTCAATAGCAAAAAGAATGGTTGAAAATGATAAAGCTCTTAAAGTTATTGGAGGAGGTGATACTGGATTTGCTCTTAAAAAGTTTGGTCTTCGAGATTATGTTGATCATGTTTCTCTAGGTGGAGGAGCAATGCTTACTTTTCTTTCTGATGAAAAGATGCCCGGTTTAGATTGTTTAAAATAAATAATATGAAAAACTTAGAACAAGCAGCAGAAAAAATAGAATCTGCAGAAAATATTGTAATATACACTGATTCTGATTTGGACGGAGTAACTTCTGGACTTATTGCTAAAAAAACCTTTGAAGAAATAGGGAAAAAGCCCTCGATTTTTTTTACTAATAAAGAAGACAGGGGTTATGGTCTTAATGTAGAATCGGTAGAAATGCTCGCTGACAAAGCTCCTGGACTTTTAGTTACTATGGATTGCGGAATTAGTGACTTTGAAGGAGTTAAAAAAGCTAAAGAGCTTGGATTTGAGGTGATAATTTTAGACCATCACAAACCTCACGAAAGAGTTCCGGAAGCTGATTTAATAGTATGCCCTAAATTACACGGAGATTATTTTAAAGAACGACCAAATGCAGGAATAATTTTAGAGCTTTCAGAATTGCTTTTAAACAAAAAAAGAGACGACTTCATAGAGTTAACCGCTTTAGCTATATTCGGTGATATGATGCCTCATGAGGGCCCTAACGCGGAAGTTTTGTTTGAAGCGAGAAATAATTTTCCAGCTACTACTGGAATGAAGATATTTAAAGACATTTTCAAGATTGATCAGCCAATGCAGCTTTTTCAAAAAGTTTCTCCAATATTGAATGTTACTAAGATGGTTTCTAATGCGCCGGAAGCCTTTTTATTTTTCTTAACTATTGAAGAGGAGTATGGAAAAGGCCTTGCTCAAAGCATGATTGATTCTTACAAAGCAAGAAAAGAAAAGGTAGAAGAAATTAAGAAAAGTTTATTAGAAGAAGCAGAAGAAAAAGAAATTATTTTTGCTGGTAGCGAAGATTGGCCTTCCTTCCTTTTAGGAAAAATTGCTTCCCAAGTATTAAATGAAGTCGATAAACCGGTCTTTATTTACAGAAAGAAAGGGGCTATTGCACAAGGATCAGTCCGAGTTCCCAAGAAGTATGATGCTGTGGAGGCGATGAAAAGCACCGAAGATTTACTTGAAAATTATGGAGGGCATCCACCAGCAGCTGGATTTACTATAAAGATAGAAAAATTAGAAGAGTTTGAAGATAATCTAATAAAATACTTTAAAAAGATACAATGAAAAATATAATTGTTTACACCGATGGAGGAGCGCGAGGTAATCCCGGTCCCGCCGCAGCAGGAATTGTGTTTTGCAACGGTAAAAAAAAGGTAATTGAAAAACACTCTAAATATTTAGGAGACAACCTAACTAATAATGTTGCTGAATACGAAGCAGCTATTTTTGCCTTAGAAAAATTTAAATCTCGATTTGGAAAAAAGCTTGCCAAAGAAACTAAAGTGGAAATAAGGACTGACTCTCAGTTAATGCATAAACAATTCAAAGGGGAGTACAAGATTAAAAACGAAGACATGCAAAAGCTCTTCATTAAACTTAGAAACCTGACAGTTGATTTTAAAAAGGTGACAATGAAGCACGTTTCTAGAAATTACAACAAAGATGCCGATGAGCTTGTAAATCAAGAATTAGATAAAAAAGAAAACGACAATAAACTAGATTTGTAAATGACAAGAAAAATAAAACCACCTTTCTAGGTGGTTTTTTATTTTAATTTACTTGACATAATCTGGAATGCGAATTATAATTAGAAACTATAAATGTTCTTTAATACTTTAAGGAGGGATTATTAATGAGTAAGACGTATTTATCCGTGGAAGGAAGAAAGGCACTAATGGAAGAGAAGGAAAGATTGCTTGAAAAGAGAAAAGAGCTTCGCAAAAAGATGAAAGATAGCAAGCCAAAACGCGAAAGCTCTAACACAACTTTTATTAACGGGTCAAGATATCTGCAGAGGATGTCAGAAAAAATAAGTGAAATTAATGACATGCTTAAAAATGCAGAAATTATTAACACTGAAGAGATTGATACTGAAACAGTTTGCCCCGGTTGCGAGGTTGTGATCTGCCTTCCATCTGGTCAAGAAGAAAAATATGTTTTTGCTCTGGAAGATCCAGAGTGCTCAAATAGAAGAATATCTCCTGACGCTCCACTAGGGAAAGTAATCCTAGGGAAAAAAGAAGGAGAAATAGTTGAGTACCGAGTTAATGGAGAAGTAAAGGAGGTAAAGATTAAGAACATAATATAAAAAAGAACCCTTAGTAAGGTTCTAAAAAACAACAGGGGAGGTAAAACACCTCCTCTTTTTTTATTGCTCTTCTATATTATCAATAAGCTCATCGCGATAATCTTCCATATTAGAAACCTCTCTTGCATTTTCTACACTATAATAAAAACTAAGAATATATCCATTCCATGGAATAAATAATTCTCCAGACTGATAGCCGTTCATTCTAACAATTTCTCTACCTGTTCCCAGATCAGTTTCTACTTCACGATCTAAAACGATGTTTAAAAACGATTTTTGCTCTTCTTCATCTTCATCAGTAGGTCCTTTTTCATCTATCTTTTCTCTAATCCATTCATCTATAGATAAATCTTCTTCGTTTTCAAAAACAGCGTGAGTGACTTCTTCATATTCAATAACAAAATCAGAAGATTCTTTTAATCCGAATATTTTTGCCTCCTCTTTTTCTTCTACCTGCTTGGCGATGTTAACTATTTGATAACCGTGCTGCTCATTTTCTAGAATTACTTCTTCTTCCTCCTCTACTTCCTCCTCTTCTTCTTCATTTTCAACCTCCTCTACTTCTTCAGTTTCTTCTGGCTCTGGTTTAGGATCTACAAGTCTTGTTTGCCAAGTTAAGTAAATTAAAAATCCCAGAAAAACTAAACCTATTGAACTACCGAGCATAAACTTCTCCTCGTCATCCAATGTGCTGAAAAATTTTTTAATATTTTTTATAATTTTTTGAAACATGTTACAATAAAGACGATGAAAAAAAGATTTAAAGAAATCATTCCACCCATTATTGAGTCCGAAGGTTTAATCTTCGATTCAGTTGAGGTGGGCAAGCAAGACGGTAAAAAAACGTTGACGGTTATAATTGACAAAGAGGACGGGAATGTGGATGTGAATGACTGTTCTAAAATTTCTAAGTTGATTGATCCGATTATTGAAGAAGAAGACTTTTTTAACGGTGAAAGTTATTTACTTATAGTTTCTTCTCCCGGTTCCTAAGTTAGTCAATTATATTATTTTTTAACGATAAACACAACCGAAGGATATAAAACTTTGGTTGTAAAAAAAATGAACAAAAAAGATCTTGTAATCGCCATATTAATTTTAGTCCTTCTTTTTGTTCTTGGGTATTCTTTTATTTCTAATGTTGAACCAGAGGTAGAAGATCCTGATCAAGAAGAAGTAATAAACGGAGAAGATACAGAAAACGGTGACGAGGAAGAAGGTGAAGATTCTGAAGAAGAAGAGGTGGAAAAGCCTGAGCTTAAAGAACTGGTTTTAGGATATTTAGGAGAGGATTATGAAGCAGATCCGTTAGATGATGATGAAAATGTATATAATGATGATGAATTTAACTCTACAACTTTAGTTCTAGTTACGGCTGCTAATTACCATTTTCCTGAGGACCCAGAAGAAGGAATAAAGCAAATTCATTATGAACCTGCTGGAGAAGTAAGTTACGAAAACAGACTTCACTTTACTACTTACAGAAATCAAGTTTCCGAATTTTTCAGCGACATAACTGAAGAAGTTGGTGGAGATTTGGTAGAGTCTAAAGAGATTACGTTAAACAAAGACACGGAAGAAGATGGAAGGTTGATTGATATTGACTGGGAAGAAGAAATAACTCTTAATTATATAAATGTTGATGATGTAATTGATGTAATTCCTGAGCTTCCAGAAGTAGCCGGAGTAACCTTTATAAAAGAAGTAGATGAAGAGATTGGTTTGGATGTAAGACGGGAAGGTCTTCTTGTAGACGGAGATAGATTTATCCACGCTTCAAGCGAAGAAGAAGAGGTTGTTGAAGAAAATTTACTAGACTTTTTAGAAGACAATGATTACGATGCGGTTAACTTTTTTGAAATAAATGAATAAAAAAATAATAGCTTTAATTGTAGTTTTGATTTTAGTGCTTGGGTTTGCTATTTTTAGAGAAAAACCTGAAGAAGTAGAAGAGCCTACAATAACAGAAAAAGAACAAACAGAAAACTATGATGAGTTGAGAGAAATAATAACTGGATTCATAGGAACACCTTATGAATTAGGTCCTCTTGATGAAGGTGAAAATGTCTATAGAGAAGATGTTTTTGACTGCACTACTTTAGTTTTAGTTTCTGTTGCTAACCTGCATAGTGATAGTCCAGAAGAAGAGATTAAAGACATTAATTATTACCCAGCCGGAGAAGTAAGTTACGAAAACAGACTTCATTTTTCTACTTATAGAAACAAAGTGAGTGATTATTTTGAAGATATTACTTCTGAAGTTGGTGGAGATTATGTAAAGCAAAAAGAGGTAATGCTGAATAAGGATAGACTGATTGATATCGGCTGGGAAAAATCAATAACTATTGATTACTTATCTGTTGAAGATAGTCTGCAAGTTTTGGACAACCTTCCGGAAGTAGCGGGAATAATGTTTATGAAAAATGGAAACGGAGATATCGGTTTAGACATTAATCATGAAGGATTTGTTTTGGATGGAGAAGATTTAGTTCACGCCTCTCCAAATCATGGACAGGTTTATAGAGAAGACTTAAAGGGTTACTTACAAAATTCGGACTTTGATTCAGTTGCTTTTTATAAAGTGAAATAATATGGAATGTAAAAAGCAGGAAAATTTAGAAATGTGCAATTGTAGCTATGAGGGGTGTCCACGCAAAGGAATTTGTTGTCAGTGTATTGCACATCACCGAGAAAAAGGAGAGCTCCCAGCTTGTTATTTTTCTAAACAAGCGGAAGCTACTTATGATCGATCAATTGAAAAATTTATTGAAGATTACCAAAGCAAGTAATCAATTATCAATTTAACAATTTTCAATTAAAAATTCGAAATTAATCTTTGTCATTCTGAAGGAGCGAAACGAAGAATCTTCATAAAACCACCACCGTCATTCTGAGGGCGAAGCCCGAAGAATCTCATACAATAAAGATGTTTAAGAAGATCTTTCGCTACGCTCAAGATGACGAGAGGGTGTCATTCTGAACATCTCCCATCTGTCATTCTGAAGGAGCGTAGCGACTGAAGAATCCCTTCGAAAAGATCCTTCACTATGTTCAGGATGACTAGTATTGTAAAAATTCAAAATTAAAAATTAGAAATTCAAAATTAAAATATGATTACATTTGATGATTTTAAAAAATTAGATTTAAGAGTAGGGGAGATTGTAGAAGTAGAAGAGATAGAAGAAGCAAATAAGCTTTACAAAATGAAAGTTGATGTTGGTGAAGAGAAAAGACAAGTGTTAGCAGGAGTAAAAAAGTTTTACGACATGGACGAATTAGAAGGTAAAAAGGTAGTTATGGTAGTTAATTTAGAACCAAAAGAAATGTTTGGATTTGAGTCACAAGGAATGATTCTTGCCGCTGGAGAAGAGGCAAGGTTATTGACTACTGATGGTCAAGTAGAGAATGGATCAAAGGTAAGTTAATAAAAAGCGCAACCCATTTGGGTTGCGCGACTTTAGAATTAGTAGGAAGATTTTTTGCTCTTAAAACTGTTTTCCTCTTTAATTAAAATGTGATACTCTCCCGGAGCAACCGTTCCTGTTTTTTCAAATTCCTTCTTCCTACTTTCAAGCTTAGTTTTCATGTAAATCACCTCCTTCCACTTATATATCCAAGAGAGATTGTAGCGCAGTTTAAGATTGTTGTCAAGTTAAAACTTTGACATTAAGGCTTGTTTTTAGTATTATCTAAGGCAAGCTCAAGTAGGATAGGTAATCGCTCCGCCGTAAGGCGGTGAGGAAAGTCCGAACATTTAGCCTTTTATTAGGCAAGAGTAGCGGGTAACGCCCGTCCGTCCGCAAGGCGCGGGGTGCGAACAGTGACGTCCTTGTCGCAAGACCAAGGAGCTCCTTCGGGAGCAACTTTGCCGAAAGGCGAGAGTGAAACGGCTAAATCCCTACTCGAATGAAAGGGCAAACTTTGGTAGCCCGCTAGAGCTACGGAGTAATTCGTAGCCCAGATAAATGATTACCTCACCTCTGCAAAGAGGCTAGACAGAATTCGGCTTATTTCCTGCTTGAGCTTTTTTTATAGAATTAATTGATATGTTTGATTTCATATTTGGAGTAAAGTCAAAAACGATTACTATTTCAGCTGTAATACTAGGTGTTTCAAGTACAGTTAGTGCTCTTTTAGGTATTATCAGAGATAGATTATTAGCCGGTACTTTTGGCGCTGGTCCGGAGCTTGATGTTTATTTTGCTGCTTTCAGAATACCTAATTTTGTATACGGAGTTTTAATCACTGGTGGGCTGATGGCTGCTTTTATTCCTGTTTTCTCCGAGACTTTTGAAAATGATGAAGAGGAGGGTTGGGAGTTAGCTAGCAATCTACTTAACTTTCTTGTTTTAGCCCTTTCTGGGTTAGCATTTTTACTTTTTATTTTTGCTCCTCTAGTAGTTCAGATGATAGCTCCCGGATTTAGCGAAGCTCAAACTGAATGGACGATAATTTTGACTCGGATTATGATGATTAGTCCTATACTCTTAGGGGTGTCTAGTTTATTTTCCGGAGTCCTAAAATATTTTGATCATTTTTTAACTTATGCTTTGGCGCCAATTTTATATAACTTAGGAATAATTTTTGGTATTGTATTTTTAGTTCCTGTTTTTGATCTTTTAGGTCTTGCTTACGGAGTTGTTTTAGGAGCTTTGGCTCACTTATTAATACAGCTTCCGGCGGCGACTAAAATAGGATTTAATTATAAACCGGTTTTGGATATTACTAGTAAAAGATTGAGAAGGATAGTTTACTTAATTATTCCTAGAATGGTTGGACAAGCTTCTTCTCAAATTAATTTAGTAGTAATTACAGCTATTGCTTCGACTCTTGCGTCAGGCAGCTTATCTATATTTAATTTTGCTAATCATCTACAAGCTTTTCCGATCAGAGTAATCGGAGTTTCTTTTGCTGTCGCTGCTTTCCCTCGTTTTTCAAAAGATTTAGCAAATGGAGAAAAGAAAAAGTTTTTAATTGATTTTTCCAATTCAGCAAGAAAAATTTTATTTGCCATTATTCCAATTAGTTTTTTGACTTTTATATTAAGGGGGCAGGTGGTGAGGCTTGTGCTTGGATCCGGTAGATTTGGATGGGAGGATACAAGACTGACAGCGGCTTCTTTAGGAATATTTGCTTTTTCTCTTTTTGCTAATGCCTTAAATCACTTACTTATAAGAGCTTATTTTGCCCTCCAAGACACTAAAACTCCAGTTTACATTTCTATTGGGGGAGTACTAGTAAATGTTACACTAGCTTTCTTATTTGTCTTTTTGCTTGGATCTATAGGTCCTGTAAACAGTGCTATAACTTACTTTTTAAGACTGGATAATATAGAAAATATAAAAGTATTAGCTTTCCCTCTAGCATTTTTCTTCTCTACTTTTTTACAACTTATTGCTTTATATCATATTTTAGAAAAGCGAATCGGAGATTTGAAAAGGAAGGAAATAACCGATTCAGCGATAAAGATTTTGGGATCTTCAATCGTGATGGTTATTACTGCCTTCTTTACCCTTAGAATTGTAGTTAGTTTTATTGCTCTAGATACTTTCTTGGCAGTTTTTCTCCAGGCAGCAATCACAACTGTAGTGAGTGGAATAGTTTACTTATTAGCAGCCTTTGCATTTGATTCACCGGAAGTAAAATCGATTATTAAAAAACTTTTATGAATATTAGAAATTTCTCAATAATATCCCATATTGATCATGGAAAGTCTACTTTAGCAGACCGGCTTTTGGAACTTACTGAAACTGTAGCTGGTAGAGACATGGAAGACAGATTTTTGGATAATATGGAACTGGAGAAAGAAAGAGGGATAACCATTAAGCTCCAGCCAGCGCGAATGAAATGGAAAGATTATACTTTGAATATGATTGACACTCCTGGCCATATTGATTTCTCTTACGAAGTGTCACGGTCTCTGAAAGCAGTTGAAGGGGCTATTCTTCTTGTTGATGCTACTAAAGGAGTGCAAGCTCAAACAATTACCACTTTAAACATGGCTAAAGAACAAGATTTAACCCTTGTTCCGGCAATAAATAAAATTGATTTGCCTAGTGCTAATATTGAAGAAACAGCTCAAGAAATAATGACTCTTATTGATGTAGATAGAGAAGACATAGTTGAAATTTCAGCTAAAGAAGGAACTAATGTAGAAAAGCTCTTAAATCAACTTATTGAAAAAATTCCCGCTCCAGAAGAAAGTGAAGGGAATTTTAAGTCCTTAATTTTTGATTTTGAAAGGGATCCTTACAAAGGAGTAGTTGCTTTTATTAGGGTGTTTGAGGGAGAGATAAAAAAAGGTGATCAAATTGAGTTGGTTGCTGTTGAAGAAGATGGGGAGGTGAAAGAATTAGGATTTTTCAACCCTAAACTGCAACCTAAAGAAAAATTGTCGCAAGGAGAAGTAGGTTATATTGCTACTGGAATTAAAGATGTAGATAAGGTTAGAGTAGGTGATACGATAAGAAAAGCAGGTACTAAAGTTAAAGCGCTTCCCGGTTATAAAGAGCCTAAACCGGTAGTCTTTACTTCTTTTTATCCTAAAAATTCTAGAGAATTTCCTGAGTTTAAGAAA
>JBNJDU010000014.1:0-14082 GCA_051745165.1 Patescibacteria group bacterium | reverse complement strand
TAAATATACATATCCTCTTTGAGGATGTCTACTGTTTAATGGATTATCATAATCCATATTTTCTAATATATCTTCAAGAATTTCTGTTTTTGTTATCTCATCAGCTAAATCAAAATAAGCTCCTTGGTAAAAATATTCAGGATTATTATCAATAATTTCTTTACAAAAACTATGAAAGGTAAGAGTGGGAATTTTATACCCCTCCTCACCAATCATTTCTACTAATCTCTCTTTCATGTTCAAAGCCGCAGAGTCAGTAAAGGTTAAGCAAAGTAAACTACTAGCCGGAACGTCTTTCTTTTTTAGTATATTAGCCGCTCTGACCGACAGAAGCTCTGTTTTTCCTGATCCCGGGCCAGCAACTACCATTAATGGACCATCTATTTTATCAACAGCTCTTTTTTGTTCTTTATTTAATCTATTGTAATTTTTTTTAAAAGTCTTCATTTAACTTTTCTCTAATTTTAATAACTTCTTCTTTTGAAAATAAAACTCCGGTTGATCCTTGACTCATTACTTGTCTAGAGTCATTTTTATGAGTTAAGTAAAAAATATGACCTATTTCATGAGTTAGTGTTCTATAATCTCTTCCAGCTAAATAATCAGGCATAATTATTAGTTTTTTATTAGGATAAGCTAATCCATTTAAGTCTCCTAAGGTCTTAACTAAAACTATATTTATAACTTTATTATCTATATCAAGAAAACTTAAGTCTCCTTCGATTAAATTTGAAACCTCTTCTCTATTTAATTTAAGTTCATTAATTTTATTAATTTCAAGGTCAATTCCTGCTTGTGTTAGTATTTGGGAACTATTTTTTACCATCGAAATTGCATTTTCTTCATCTCTATTAGATCCTAAAGCAGATTCTCGTGTAATTAATAAATTAACTGGTACAGATTTTGTTTCCACATCTATTACTTTATCCATTTCAGAAAGTGATACTTCGGTTGGAGTTTTTCTAAAAAAGAAATACTCTCTCACACCTGAAAAATACAACATTGTCAAAACCAACAGGAAGGCTAAAACAACTTTGCTTATTTTTAAAAATAAACTATTGTTCTTTTCTTCCAGCTTTTCTGAGTCCTCTAGGTTTTTAATTTCTGAGTTCATTTTAAAATTCCACCTTCCATTTTGGGTTAAAGCTGTTTCCCGTCCTCTCAATCTTTTTTATTTTTCCTAGAATAAATGACCGCGTATCCTCCTCTCCAGACCCTACATTATAACCATTAAGAATATGTCCGGCACGAATATGCTCTTTGTCAAAAACTAAGTGCTCCCCTTTTGGAGGGAGGTCTGTGGTTAAACTATAAGGCTCTATCTCTCGCCACCCTTTTTTTGTTTTTTCCGTTTCCGGATAATAAATCCTAACTGTTTCTCTCTTTTTGGCCGCCTCCCCTAAAATAGATATTATTTTTTTGAATTTCATAACCATTTTCTTAATTATAGCAGAAGACCGTTAATTAAAAAATCCTCACTAAATAGTGAGAATGATAGAATATTCAAATTTAAATTAGTAACTATTGACCAAAATCTTCCTTTATTACTACTTTGAGTTCTCTAAAAAAGTTTTTAACAATTTTCTTTTTTTGATTTAAAAAGTCAAATGTAAAACTAGGCCAATTATCAGTACATTTAGCTGTTACAACATGACCAGAAACTGTAATTTCTAATCTTTTATAAGCACCTTTGGGCAGAAAATGAATTTTAAGCAAAGATAACTCCGGAACAGCTTGAACTATCCACTTACGAGTTTCTCCGTCTTCATATTTTTCTACTTTCCAGCCCTTTTCTTCAGATAACTTTTCCAACGTTCTCTCAGTGGCTTGATAAAGCTCATTAAAGAAAAACTCTTCAAATACCTCAGATTTTTTAGCCATAATTTTAACTTCTCCTTGCTTTTTTTAATTTAATCACAATACCTACTTAGTGTCAATATTTTCAGTTCGTTTTCTTTCTTTATAGTTTGTAAAAAATAACCTTTCATTTGACGCGTTTTTACAAATTTTATCCACTTTTTGATTGTTAAAGGTTGATTCATTTTGCTTTTTCTTAGCTGCCTTTAGCAGACCTTCTTTTCTCATATTTTGTATTTCTATACTTGTAGGAACTGGTTGTCCTCCACCACCAATACAACCCCCTTTACAACTCATAACTTCTACATAATCATAAAGATCAGGATTCTTTTTAAGCTTTTCCAGAACTTCATATGCTTCTTTTAAACCATTGACTTTTCTAGCTCTTATTTCTCTATCGTCAAGACCAAAAGATAATTCACCCTTCTTAATTTCCAGGTCCTCTTTCAAAAGATCATTTCCTGTTTTTAACTTGTAAGCTTGTTTAAGCGCGGCCTTCATAACTCCACCACTAGCCCCATAATTTAACCCATCACCAGAAGCTACTCCAAATGGTTTGTCAAATTCGTCTTTCTCTAATTGATTAAAATCAATTTTTTTATCTCTAAGAAGTCTTCCTACTTCTCTAACTGTAAGCACATAATCAACTGGCCGGATCTCATTTATTTCTAGTTCAGATCTAGTTATCTCATATTTTTTAGATACACAAGGCATAACTGAAACTACGACAACATCTTCTGGATTTTTAAAATTATCTTTAATCAATCCTCCTAAAATAATATGTGGAGATCTAACTGTGGTTAAATTAGGTATAAATTCAGGGTAGTAAAACTCTACAAACCTAACCCAGGACGGACAACAAGAAGTAAAAACAGGCAAATCTTCTTTTGATTTTTCTAAAAATTCCTCTGCTTCTTTTTTGGTTGTAAAGTCAGCCCCAAAAGAAACATCAAAAACTTTATCCGCTCCTAATTTTTTTAATCCTGAAATCAATTTTTCAGTTGAAACAGTGCCTGGCTTTAAGCCAAATTCTTCACTAATAGATATTCGAGCCGCAGGAGCAATTTGGAATATTAGCTTTTTATCCTTTCCGTCTTTAATTGGCTTGGCTATCTTTTCAAACTCTCCATCGGATTCAAATGAACCAGCTGGACAATGATTGATGCACTGCCCGCAATATACACAAACCTTATCATTAACTGGTTCAACTTCATATTTATGGTCTTTATTCTTCATCTCTAAAAAAGATACAGGACAAACTTCTACACAATTTCGGCAATCAATACATTTAGAAGAGTCAAAATCAATTACATTCCCAAAACTATATTCAGGATAAGAATCTTTTCGATCTTGAAATTTATTTATTTCAACAAAATATTTTCTAGCTAAAGATAAAAGCTTGCAATTAGATTTCCAGACACAGTCCTGACACTCTTCTTTGTGCTGCGAAAAAAGTAGTTCTAAATTAATCTTTCTTATTTTTTCTAACTCCGGGTTGTGGGTTATTATCTCCATCCTTTCCTTTATTTTTGTTGCACAAGCCGAAACATAATTATCTTTTCCTTTTACTTGCACTAAACACAATCTACAACTTCCTTTAACACAAACGTCGGGGTGATTGCAAAGAGTTGGTATTTTAACACCGTTTTCCTTTGCTACTTCCAAAATAGTAGCACCTTTTTTAGCTCTTACTATTTCTCCATTTATCTTAATTTTCATAAATATCAACAAGTGAACTAAAAACTTCTCCAGCTACTTTCCCTAAAGGGCAGTAAGAACTTTCTTTTAAGGCTAAAATTATATCTTGTAATAAGCTTTCATCATAATAGCCTGATTCTAACATCTCATAAACTCTATAGACTCCCTCTCTGCAAGGGGTGCATTTATCGCAGTTTCCATGCATTAAAAACCAGGCTATTGACTTCATCTTTTGTTTTGGATTAAATTTATCTTTTCTATAAACCCTGATAGATCCTAGACGTTCACATTGCCTATCTAATTGACCTTCTTTTATAAAAATACCTCCTGCGCCACCACCAATCTGAACCAAAAAATCAAATTCAGGAAAATTATTAGTCTCCATTAACACTTCTTCAATCGATAAGTCTTCTTTTAATTTAAAAACTCCCTTATTTTCTACTGCTCCTGAAATACAATAAAATTTTTCATGCTTATAATTTTCCCTGATTATTTCTGAAATAGCATAAAATGTTTCTAAATTGTGAATCAGGGTTGGTTTTCCCCATAAACCTTTTTTAGTCGGGTATGGTGGTTTCCTTTTTGGCTCTGGCCTATTTCCTTCAATTGAATTTATTGCTGAAGTTTCTTCTCCAGCAATATATTTTTCTTCTTTTATTTTTAAATCTATATCAGTCTCCGCAAGTAATGCTTTTAACTTTTTTTGAAACAGCTTATAGTAATCTTTTCTAATATAAATAAAGCCCTTGGTGATACCAAGAGCTTTCATTGTTTCCTGAATTGCTTCAATAATATATTCAGAATTTTCCCTTAATAGATACTTATCTTTAAAAACATCAGGTTCACTTTCTGCAGCATTACAAATAAGATATTTATCTCCTGTTTCCTCAGCTATGCTTTGCCACTTCTTCCACACGGGAAATTGACTCCCGCTTCTTCCAATTAAAGAATTTTTTTTAAGTTTTTCTAATAAACCCATTAATTAATTTCAAAAGTAACATCAACTGAACTTCTAATTTCATTTTCACCAGCTTCTATCGGGACATTTTGGTCAGCCGCATCACTCTCCATCATTTCTACTGACCTACCTACAGGATAATATCCAGATTCGGAATAATCCAAAATCCTTCCCAAGTCAACACCTAAAGAATCAGCAATAGCCTCTGCTTCTTCTCTAGCATTTTCAATAGCCTTGTCTCTAGCTTCTTTTTTTATTTCTTCTTCATTACTAACCAAGAAAGAAAGATTTGATACTTTATTAGCTCCTGCATCAACTGCTCCTGAAATAAGAGAGTCTATTTTTTCTAACTCTTCAGTCTTTACTCTTAAATTATTTTCAACTTCATAGCCAATGATTTCCCTTCTTGTTCTATTTTCTTCTTCAATATTTTCATAGCGAGGAGAAACGCTAAAATTCATGGTTCTTAAATTACTATCTGATACCCCTTCATCTCTTAAATACTCAGTGATTTCATTCATCCTCTCACTATTTCTATTAGTAGCCTGCTCATAATCACTCCCTTGAGTTACAACACTAAAAATTATTTCCGCCTCATCTGGAGCCTCATACAAAGTTTCTTCACCACTAACTCTTATAGATCTAGAATCATCTAATCCAGTATATTTATTTTCAGCAAATTCATTTATAGTAAGAGCAATTACAAAAATAGTTAGAAAGACAACAAAAATAACTGCCACATTATATAAATACTTTTTTGATTTTTCCATATTTTTATTTTTGATTTTTACCTTTTTTAAATTTTACCATAAACAAAAACAAAGACAACCGAAATTAATCGGTTGTCTTTTAATGCATTGCATTCTGTAAGACTCTACGGTTGGAGAGCGTCTTCTTCTCCTTCAACTAAAATCACTACTTCTTCTACAGAGTCAAATTGTTCTAAAGTATTCGTAATTTGATCTTGTATAGAACTTACCATAGCAGAACCACCATCAGGCTTAATCTCACTACTAAAGTCAGCAGTTGCAACTCCATCTTCAATGTTTAAAGAAAGTAATTCTGTATCTTCACTTATAGCAGTAGAAAGCCCCTCTTCATTCGGACCTTCAAGCAAGCTTAAAAGTATTGCCTCTTCTAACTGTTCATCGCTTGTAACTTCCTTTTTAATAGGTGTAATAATTTCTTCTCCCTCTACTGTTTCGAGGAAATAAATATTTACTGAATTTTCATCGGATAAGCCCTCCTCTCTCTCTTCCTCTTCATTATTATCTTCATCCTCTTCAGAGCTTCCCTCCTCATCTTCACCTTCTTCTTCAACAGGTTCTTCGATTTCTTCATCAGGATTAGGTTCTAATTCTTCAGGTTCTTCAGCGGTTATCGCCAATCCTGAAATTACACCAATAACAATAATCAATGCAACAACGATTAAAATTGTTTTTTTATCCATTTTCTTATTTCATTAATTTGCCGACCTTTTTAATAAACTTGTTTTTTATTTTAACACTTTTAACCTCTTAATTAAATTTTAATAAAATTAAAAGTTAACCATAAATTTAGATCCTCGACTGTCTCAATATTCTATATTCTAGAAAAAACTATGGCTGAAGAGCATCTTCTTCTCCTTCAACTAAAATTACCACCTCATCTACGGAATCAAACTGTTCTAAGGTGCTCGTAATCTGATCTTGTATAGCAGTAATCCACGCTGATCCTCCTCCTGGTTTTAAATCCGAAGAAAAATCAACTGTAGCTACACCGTTTTCTAATTCAAAAGATAAGAGTTCCGTTCCTTCTGGAATTGATGTACTAAAGTTCTCTGCTTCATCTTCATTAACTCCTTCTAATAACGCCTCTAAAGTAGCTTCTTCCAAGTCACCTGTCTCCTCTATTTCTCGCTCTACAGGCACAATATTCTCTACTCCATCAACAACTTCAACAAAAAATAAATTTACTGAGGTTGTCTCAGCGTTTTCTTCATTTTCGTCTTCACCATCTTCGAGTTCTTCACCATTAATTTCGTCAAACATCTCATCAGTTACAGCGTTAACAACTTCTCCTTCTTCTACTGTAACCAAAATAGTATGAGGAGTTATCACTTGAGCTGCCATCTCATCTTCTTCAACAATTCCGTATCCAGCAAAACTAGATTCAAAATCAAAAGTTACTTCAAAAGTAAACTCTTCCACCTCTTCAGTGTTAATATGTGTTAAAGCTTCTCCCCCTCTCTCTGTAAAGGTAGGAGCTTCTTCTCTAATCCAATTTTCTGATATCTCTTGCGCCTCTTCAGCTGTATATGTAGAATCCTCTATCTCTCCAAGAAAATAACCCGCAACTAAAACTAATGAAACAATTGCTATTCCTATTAATATTTTTTTATTCATAATTTTAATAAATTAAATTTAACGACCTTTTTTTGCTTCCTTTTTAACATCTTAGCATAAATTTACCAGTTTAAACAATAAAACCCCCGAAACCGGGGGTTTTAACTTTAAAATAAAGACTTGATTACATTTCAAGCTCTTCTTCTACATCTTCTTCAGAACCTTCTTCTTCAGAACCTTCTTCCTCTTCACCTTCTTCTACATCTACATCTTCACCTTCTTCTTCAACAGGTTCTTCGATTTCTTCTTCAACAGGTTCTTCGATTTCTTCATCAGGAGAAGGTTCTAATTCTTCAGGTTCTTCAGTAGTCATTGCTACGCCTAAAATTACAACGAGAACAATGATTACTGCAACAACGATTAAAATTGTTTTTTTATCCATTTTCTTATTTCATTAATTTGCCGACCTTTTTAATTTATCTGTTTAATTATAAAAGATATATAAATCTATTGCAAGTTAAAATTTAGAGACACACTTCCATTGGTAGTCAGTAAATTTATCCTCTCATTCATATTTAAATTACTAATTGATAAATCTTCTTTTTTAAAATTATAAAACCTTCCTCCCGCCTCTTTTGCAATTACTAATCCTGCAGCTATGTCCCAAATTGGTATCTGATAAGTAATATACCCCTCTGCCCTACCTGAAGCAATCCAGGCAAGTTCTAGTGCTGCTGAACCAACCTTTCTAAAATCTTTAGTAGCTGAATAAATTTCATTAAAATTACTTATGATTCTATTCTTATTTTTTTCAGACCCTTCGCAATAAATAAAGTAAGCATTTTCCAAGTTATTTTCCGCAGAAATTTTGAGTTCATCTTTCTCACCAGTTTTGATATTTTCTCTGTATGCAAACTCCCCCGCAAGCGCTACAAATCTTTCGTTTAATGAAGGGGCTTCAACTACTCCTAGCACTGGTTTGTTATTTTTCCATAAAGCAATTGAAACACTGTAAAAAGGGTTATGATTCTCATAATTTCCAGTTCCATCCAAGGGATCAATAATCCATAAAAAAGGGCTATTTTTTTTAATTAATCCAGATTCTTCAGTAAGGTACGAATGTGTCGGAAACCTTTCCTCAATTCCTTCCTTAATTAAACTATCAACTATATCATCAAAAACACTTTTAACTTCCTTGCTAGTTCCTCTCTTATTAGCTATTTCTGACTTAAAAGATTTTTTTAATCTTTCACCTGCTTTTTGAGCTATCTCTTTACTAAATTTTAAATACTTATTATTCATATTGTAAAATTATAATTAAACTAAGCAATTAATCAAGAAAAAACGCCCTTTTTAGGGCGTGTTTAAATAAAATCGCGATTATTCGCTATTACTTTAGAACTGTAGGAAGATGGGGCATTCAGCTTAATTCTCACTGGAGCGTTATATAATCTAGTAAAAAAATCTCCAGTAACTAGTGTTAGAATGCTTTTAAATTCATACTTTTCCGAAAAAATTCTAATACCACCAGATAATCTAAACCTCCTATTAAATTCTATATTAATTCTAGATATTGATTCACTAGGAGATATTCCGACAACATAAAAAGGAATAGTATTAATATGTTTTCCATCCATAAAAATATTTTGTGAATAAACTTTTGCTTTCACATTCAATCCAACTTCTTTATAATATTTAATCGGTAACGCTTCTAAAAAAGATTCAACAGCAATTGAATTTTCTTCAGAAAAATAGCTTCCCATCTTCTTAAAATTTATTTTGTTAATGTCCATGTGAATCCCTCCTTGAGATAAATAATACAATTAAAGCTAATTTTTGTCAAAGAATATATTCAAGTGCTATACTAAAAAATAATAAGATCTTAACTATGATAAATGAATGAAAATAAAAAAAATAAAAATTAAAAAATATAAAAGCGTTAATAACTTAGTAGAGATAAATAATTTTTCTGATTTTAATATATTAGTCGGACCTAACAACGCTGGAAAAACTAACATTTTAGATGCTTTTGAAGTTTTTTTTAATCAAGACAAAGATAATTTAAGAAGAAAAAATGCAGAAATAGAGCTAACAGTTGAAATTAATAATAAAGAACAAACATTTACATATTCCAGAGGTAAAATTAACTCTATTCCTAAAAAAGAAGCAAGAAAACTAATAAGAATCAATGGGGTGTCTTTAGAAAGAGTTGCGACTAAAAAAATTGCCGAATTCAAGAAAAACCACCCTAAAGAATATAGTGATTTTTCTAATATTTTAGAAAATTATTTTCAAAACGTTCATATAAATGAAGATTTATTTAAAGCCAACGTAAACAGCATTGAAAAAGAATCACTAAAGCGAATGGGGGAAGGTTTTAAGAGGCTTTTTGTGATCCTTTTCTATCTTTATCATCCTTTTTACAAGATAATATTGATTGATGAACCAGAACTCCACTTACACCCTTCTGTTATTAAAAAGTTTTTAAAAATATTAACTAGAGAAAATTTGGGGAATCAGGTTTTAATGACAACTCACCATCCAACTTTAGTACAAGCCAGATTTTTAGATAAAACCTGGAGAGTTGCCAGAGATGAAAATCACAGCACCTCTGTTTATAAATTTGATGAAAGCTCTTCTATTGACTTTGATCGCTTTGTCCAAGAAATAAACGATGATAACTCAGCAATGCTTTTTGCTGATAAAGTTTTATTAGTAGAGGGTGTATCTGATAGTATTTTAATGAGAGGGTTAATTGATAAATTTTATCGAGGGACAAAAGATATAAAAGTAGTGTATGCTGGCGGAGTTGGAGATATTGAGTTGTATGAAAAAGTATGTAAAATATTCAATATCCCCTACACTATTATGATTGATGGAGATATGCTTGATTTGTGCTGGTACAAAAAATTTGGGAAAGAAAAACACGCACCAAAAAATAAAAAAAGAGAATTATTGAAAGAAGAAAATATATATGTCTTGGAGGGGGATTTAGAAAGTAATTATCCTAAAAAATACCAAAAAAAGGACACTAAACCACTTAATGCCCTTGTTGCGAGTAACAAAATAACAGAAGAAGACTATTCTAAGATGAAAGAATTGAAAAAAGTTATTGACGCTCTTTAATCCCAATTAAAATTCTTAATTTTAAATATTTCGTGCATTGCTTCTATGTAAGTGGCAAAGCTCCACGCTTGACTAATAGCTCCTTCTGATCTAAGTTCTTCTGCAGAACTTAATTCGCTATGATGACCAATTACTCCTTTCCAAAGCAGTTCTTCCCTGCTTGCTTTTAGTATTTGATTAACTTCATGAGAAAACTTTCCCGAATCTAACCTATTCATTGCTATTGCTGCCAAGTTATTAACAAAAAACCAACTATCTCCCTGATGATAACTCTCTGCATTTTCTCCAGTATGAGACTGCTTAAAACGTGGATCTTCTTTACTTATTGTTGATAACCCTCCCCACTCCAACCAAAGCTCATACAAGGCTCTCCTGAAGCAAATTTTCCACTCTTCCTCTTTCAAAAGTTCTGGGTATATATAATATGCTAGAAATATATTCGGTCTCACTGTTTTATCAACCCAATCAGTTTCTGGAATATATCCATCAGCTAAAATATTTCCGTCCCAGAATAAATCTCTCACTTTATCTCTTAAAGTTTTTTCTAATTTTTCATATTTTTCACCTCTTTCTTCATCAATTAATTTTCCAAGCTTATACATGCTAAGTTGTAATGCTTGCATTTCAATTCTTGCTCCTTTTCTTGGAATCGAATCCATCCAAGTTTCTTTTTTATCCGTTACTATAAGTTCTCCCTGCTTTTTAAAATCAACCTGCTCTCTTAAGTAATTAATTAATTCTCCTTCTTCCTCTTTACTTAATTCGTTAAGAAAAAGAAAAGCTCTCTTAAAAGTCCAACCCAACCCATCTGTAAGCAAACTTCCTCCTGGTTCATCAGAATTATCCTCTAAAAGAGACCAAAATAAATCTTTTGCCTTTTTAGAATTAATGACATTTAAACCTCTCAGTGATATAGCTTCATCTCTCTGCCAGAACTGAAAAAACCATGGGAATCCAGCATATATTCTATTACCAACTAGCAAATTATTTAAACCAACTTCAGCAGAAACAAAATCAACAGGCTCACGTCTTTCTTTAATACTTTTTTCTTTAATGTTTTTTTCTAAATTATTTAAAGCATCTTCTTTGTTTTCTGCAGCAGAAAAAATTAGCTTTTGCCCTTTTAAAATTAAAGCTTTAAAAACCGCCTTTTCGAATGGAGGAGAATTACGTTTTTGATCCATTTTATAATTTCTAACAAATCTCTCTTTCGGCTCTTCAAAAGAATTAAATCCTCTAATTGCTAGAAATAATTCATTAGAATTATTTGATTTAATTATAATCTTTTCATCCAATTGTTCTATCTCATAATCAGGATAATCATCACTATAAGAATCTCGCATATCTAAAACTAATTCAATTTTCCTTTCACTTTTTGTTTTATAAATAAAGCGATTAGTATTTTCATCTAATCTAAAAACCTCTTCAAAATTATCACCCTTTCTTTCTACTCTAGAAAAATAATTTTCTAATACTTTTACCTGATTTCTATCAACAGGTCTAATATCTTCAATTATTTTATATACTTTTTCCTTATCTTTATTAGAAGATATAAACCACCCCTGATATCTGCTCTCAGGAGCATCAGAAAGCCATAGATAATCACCCAGTTTATTTCCAAGCAAAAAAGACCTACCTTCCTTAACTTCTTTATTCCAATTTTCTTTTCCTAAAAAATGTTTAATTTTCATTGTAAAGATTTGTTATGAGCTTCAATATAATTTTCAACGAAATCATCCCAATCGGCCTTAGAGGCAATCTTACGTGCTTCTATCTTATTATCTACCCTACCTTGACGATTAAATTGTGAAAATTTATGCATAAACTCAGCTAAATCATTAACTACTCTACTATCACTTTGTTTATATCTTTCTAATACATAAACTCCTTCTTTCCCTGGTTTTTCTTTTAATGTTTGTCTATATCTTCCAAATCCAGCTAAATCAGTAGTCACAGAAGCAACACCAAGAGCAGCAGCTTCCAAAGGGGTATATCCCCAAGGTTCGTAAAAACTAGGAAAAACTCCTAAGTGACACGCCTCTAATGCTTCTTGATAACTTAGGTTAGAAAGTCCGTCATGTCCGGTTAAATAAATTGGATAATAAACAACCTTGACCGGATCCTCTTCTTTATTGGTTAAACCGTGTTCTTTGAGAGTATTTAAAATTCTATCCTCTCCATTTTCTATTTCGTGCGTTGATATCGGCGGATTTTCACTTTTTCTGTTTAACCTAAGCATCTTTTTTTCAATTTCAAAAAGATAATTCTCACTAATTATATTTTCCTTCGTAATTTCTTTATCATGGATTAAATCGTATAAAATCCTCTCCTCAACTTGAGGCATGGCGTCATTTAATGAGTCTTTAACATCATTAAAAAACTCTTTATTTTCCACTAACTCCCGTTTAACTGACCTAACGTTAGAAGGAATCCAAAAATAAGCCACAATTGTCTTATCGTTATCATCATCTTTTTTAAGTCTTTCATTGAGTTCAGATAAAGATTTTATAAATACATCAACTCCTTTTGCCTTATATTCATTTCTTCCAATGATAAAGTAAAATAATGTATTTTCAATATCGAATTTATAGTAAGGAAAAAAGTGAGAGATTGTAAATTCTCGAAGTCTTCTTCTTTGCAGTCTATGTTTTATAACAATCTCCTCAAAAGTTAAAAACTTATCTAAGTTTAATCCATTAGGTAGAATAATATCTGGCTTTCTTCCTAAAAACTTCTCGGTTTCTAAGCCCGTAATTTCACTAACAGTTGTAAATACGTCAGCATGTTGAGCAGTCTTTTTTTCTAATTGATGCTTAGAATGAACATTTCTATCATAAGAAGCTTGTGAAGGATCAATTTGATTAAATTTAGTATAAAAATTAACATCATTATAAGCTAATGCCCTACCTAAACTAGTAGCATGAGTAGTAAAAACAGTGGAAATATTAGAATTTTCTTTTAAATATAAAAGCCCTGCTCCAGAAAGCCATTCATGAAAATGAGCTACTACTTTTTCATTTCCACCAATCTCTTTTTCTCTAATCTTTTCTATAAGTTTTCCAGAAGCCCAAGACCATATCGTTGGTCGTTCAAACGTATCCCCAGCATTTAAAGAATCAACTCCATAGTTTTCCCACAATTTCTTTTTAATTTCATTTTTTTGAGGATAATAACCTTCAAAGTCAATCAAAATAGTTTTTGGCCGCCCTTTCACCATCCATCTTCCAAAATAGCACTGGATTCCCTCTTCTTCCAATTCATCAAAAACTTTTTTTAACTGATCACTAGGAGCTTGTTGCTTAAACTCACCTTTTGAATTTTCTAAATTATAAGGACCGATAAGATAATAATTATCACCGTACTTATCAACCATATTGGCAGCTTTTGATTCTAAAACCCTATATATACCACCAACTTTATTGCAGATTTCAAAAGAAACCTCAAAAAGGTAATCAGACTTTGGTTTTTGTTTTTGCATTCTTATTTTTTAATTCTAATTTAAAATCGTTTAACGCATTAGCGTAAGAAATAAATGCTTCATATGGTGACGCATAAGGACTAAAATAATTATGAACAGTTCCATCTCCTAACCCCTTTGTTGAAATATAATAAAAATGGTCAGAAGTTTGAAGCTTTCTCCACTTTTCAATTAAATCCTCATCTTTTGTTTTTATAACCTCCTCCTCTAAATCATACAACTTACTAAGCAAGTCTCTTTGCATTGGGTTTCCAATCCATGCCGATAAATCTCTCTCGCTGTCTGCCCAAGACGTAAAGTATGGAACATCTAGTTTAGCCACTGAAGAATAACGGTCGGAAGCTTCTGATAAAGTTAAGAAATCATTATCTGGGTGTTTAAGAATTTCTTCTGGTAACTGTTTTAAAAATTCAAATATTCCAGTTGATTCCCACTGATGTTCACCAAAAGTTTCATAATCCATAAATAAATTTATAATCTCCCCCGAGCCATTTATTGCTGAAACCCAACTAGCAAACTTATCAGCAGTTAAAGGATACTCTTTCCATTTATTGGAAGAAAATCTAAAAGCAATATCATCAGATAGCTTATAATTCTTTAAAAATAAATCAATATTTGCAGTTTTAGGTTCATATAAAAAA
>JBNJDU010000013.1:0-15327 GCA_051745165.1 Patescibacteria group bacterium | reverse complement strand
AAATAAAATTAGCCGTCGAATCACTTTCTTTGCCGGTTACAAAAACTAATCTTACTCCCTTCCATTTTAATAAAGTTTTAATCATTATCTCTTACGTAATCAGGTGGAATTTGTTTATAATTTATAATATAACTTGCTAATTTTCTAAAAACAGGAACTACCGAAACTTCTGCAGTGGGTGCATCAGGTTGATTAAGACTAACTAATATAACAAATTCTGCATTTAGTGGTCCATATCCAATAAAAGATTGAATTGTTTCTTCTGAATAACCTCTTTTATTTTCTCCTAATTTAGAATAAGGGATTTGGGCCGTACCAGTCTTACCTGATATATGATATCCCGGTATCTGAGCTCTTTTTGCAGTTCCCTCCTCTACAGTACTAATAAGCATTGAAGTTACTTTAGAAGTAGTATCGGTAGAAAACATTTTTCCTTTGCTTTCTGGTTCAGGATTAAAGTTTTGAGCAACATATGGCTTTACAAGATCCCCTCCATTTGCCAAGGCATAAAATGAAGATACAAGTTGAATCGGAGTTACTTCAATACCTTGTCCAAAAGAAGCATTGGCAAAATTAACATCATACCCTTGCTTAAAAATAGAATTTTCAGAATAAACTTCTCCTTGCAGATCAATACCAGTCTTCTCAAAATAGCCTAATTTATCTAAATAATCAAGAAAAACCGTATTTTCTAACTTTTGCTGAACATATATCATTCCGGTATTAATTGACTCCTCAATTACCTCCGTCATCGTTACATCCCCCCAGTCCTTTTGTCCGTAGTTTCTAATAGTGTATCCACTTACTTTTTCATATCCATCATCATGATAAGTTGTCTGAGGACCTACCACACCTTCTTCTATTCCCATCGCCATAACTATCGGCTTGAAAACTGATCCAGGCTCAAATAAAGATTGAGTAGCATTATTTTTAAAAGTATCTACATTAAAAGACCTGTAATCATTTGGATTAAAAGTTGGATAATTAGCTAACGCTAAAATAGCTCCTGTATTAGGATCTCCTACTACTATTGTTCCTGAGGTAGCATCAAAATCTTCTACAGACTCAGATAAGAGCTTTTCAGCAATAAACTGAATATTATAATCTATTGTTAGATCCACATTCATCCCCATCTGGGCAGTATCTTCTGTAATTATATTCCCACCAGGGTTTCTACGCCACCCCTCCTCTATTCCAGAAATTCCTTGTAATATATCATTGTAATATCCTTCAACTCCATATTGACCAGTCTCAGTCCCACCTACAAATCCAGTAACGTGAGAAGCTAGAGTTTTTTGAGGATAAAAACGTTTTTCATCTTCTCTTAAATGAACTCCTGAATAATCTAGCTCTTGCACTTGTTTTACTTCTTCTTCTGTCAATTTTCTTTTTAATACTTCAAAAGAACTATCTTCATCTTCCATTTTTTCTTCTATTTTCTCCTTATCAATATTCAATATCAAAGATAACGAGGAGATAATTTCCTCTTGATCTTCATCCTCTTCTATAATTTCCTCAGGAGCAATATATACAAAGTGCCAAACCCTATTGATGGCAAGCGGGATTGACTCTCCATCTTTATTTTGAGCAAATAAACTACCTCTACCACCTTCTACTTCACTGCTTATTTTTTGTTGTCTCTCAGCTTGGTTTTTCCAATGCTCTCCTTCTTTAATTTGCAGTTCATAAAGACGAAAAACCAAAACACCAGCCAAAATCAAAACAAAGATGAAAAGTAAATTTAACCTTGTCTTATTCATTTTAAATAACTACTTTACCACAACTTCACTACCGGAAACTTCTATATAACTAACTCTACCAACTTCTTCGAAGTTTAACTCTTGAGCTATATTTTCAACTTCAAAAAAGGAATTATTCTGTAAAAATTTATATTCTAAACTGCTATTTTCTTTAGAGTAAGAGTCTATTTTTTGTTGATAATCTTCAATTAAATAAGTTTCTTTTGTAAGTGCACTCACCTGAAAAACATAAGTGAAAATAGATACTAATAATAGAAGTGAGAAAAGAATATATTGAATTTTTAAATTTTTATTTGTCATTTATTTTTTTAGCTACTCTTAATATTGCCGACCTTGAAGAAGGATTTTCAGTTACTTCCTGATCGGAAGGAGTAACTGTTTTGACCACCTCTAATCCTTCTTTTTTTGTAAAAAATCTCTCTACCTCCTCATCTTCCAAATAATGGAAAGATATGACCACGATTCTTCCTCCCGGCTCTAAAACGTCAAAAGCCTGGGGCAGAACTTCTTTTAAATTATTGAGTTCTGCATTTACTACGATTCGAATTGCTTGAAAAGTTCTTGTGGCGGGATGAATTCTCCCTTTTTCATAATCATTTGGAACCGCCCTCCTTATTGCTTTTACCAAATCCTTAGTTGTTTCTAACGGTCTTGATCTTACTATTTCTTTTGCAATCTCTTTTGAATACCTTTCATCACTGTAATCCCTTATAATTTTTGCTAAATTATCCTCCTTCCAGTGATTAACTACCTCTTTTGCCGTTAATAGTGAATCAGTATTATATCTCATATCAAGTGGCTCCTCTTCTTGAAATGTAAATCCTTTTCCTGACTCCTTAATATGCCAGGTGGACATTCCTAAATCTAGAAGCACTCCTGATACCGGCTTAAAATTATTATTTTCTACAACTTCTTTTAAAAAAACGTACGATTTATTTATTAATTCAAGTCGATCAATATTTTCTTTTTTTAAACGATCATACATATGTCTATCCCATTCAAATCCTAACACTTTTCCGTTTGGGCCATTTCTCTTAAGTATTTCCTTACTATGCCCCCCTTCACCAGCAGTACAATCTATAAAATTTTCATTTGAATCTACTTCTAAAAGATCAACTGCTTTTTCTTTTAGAACTGTTGTGTGGGCTTTTTCCATAATTTAAACCCCTAATTCTTTTAATCCTTCTGCTACGTCCCCTACTTCACTTTCAGCTTCGTTTTTATAATCTTCCCATTTATCTTTATCCCAAATTTCCATTCTATTATATACACCAGCAATAATAACTTCTTTCTCTAAATCAGCATACTCTTTTAAATAATCAGGTAATAAGATTCTTCCTGAATTATCAATTTCTAATTCCATAGCCCCGGCAAGCATAACTCTAGCAAAACTTCTAGCATCTGACTGAGAAAGTGGTAAGCTAGAAATTTTTTCTGCTAACTTCTCCCATTCTTCCATTGTGTATAAAAATAAGCAGCCATCCAAACCTCTGGTAACTACCACCTTTCCATCAAGATCATCACGAAATTTAGCCGGTACTGCCAGCCTTTTTTTCGCGTCGATTTTATAATTGAATTCTCCTATAAACATGTTAGTTTTCCACAGGTTTTACGGGTTTTCCCCACTTCTTTCCACAACTCTCCACTTCACTTACATTCTATCCCACATTTAATTCCATGTCAACACTTTATAGGTTTTAAAATAAAAAAACACCCCTCTTTATAGAGGGGTGTATATTTTCTACTTATAAGTTAAAGTTCGAGGTATTCCTCAGGAATTTCTACTTCCTCTTTTTCATTAAAGTTAGAAAATTCAGCATCTAATTTTAAAGTGGGGGAAGATCCCGCAGAAAAGCTTAAAAAAGGTTCTGGAAAACTAATTCTTTCGGAAAGTTCTATTTCTTTGTCAATAATAGTTCTATAAAGATTTAGATCCTCTTTCCCAGTAAATATCTCCACCACTAGACTCTCTTCAAAAAATTCAGGAGTTTTTATCTCTACATTATAGTTGTACATCTCTTTATCACCTATCTCTTCATCTTCAGCTAAAATTTCTACACCTTCCTCTACAATACTGATTTCAGGAGATTTAAGATCTGTTTCTAAACGCACCCATTGATTTCTCACCTCTTCTATTTCATATTCAAAATTATCTCTAAAAAACCCTTCTAAAACTATCGGCAAACCATCTTCATTAAAGTTTAAATATAGATTAGGATCTGAATAAATAAACTCACCATTAATCTCTTGTTCTGCTCCCTCTATTCTTGTAGAGAGAGAAAAATCTCCTTTCCCTTTTTCTTCATCTATATACCCATCTGTCTGTAAATCGTAAAATCCCTCTCTACTATCTTCTAAACCTCCTTCTAGTTTAAAATTAACTGCCTCTAAAGATTCAAGATTGTCTAAAGTAGCTTGAGCTCTTTTTTCTTCAACTGGTGTGACTTTCGCACCATAGTAAACACCTAAAATCAACACAGCAATGATT
The DNA here is from genome assembly GCA_051745165.1 of Patescibacteria group bacterium. GTDB lineage: Bacteria > Patescibacteriota > Minisyncoccia > Minisyncoccales > PWPS01 > PWPS01. The sequence continues at coordinate 11,079 of JBNJDU010000013.1, read as the reverse complement.
ATAAATCTGATTACCTTCTTTTTCATACTATTAATAGATTAAACTTATTAATTTATCTTTTCTACGGAAAAATCCTCCGGATTAATTTTAACTTTATCTCCAGCCTCTAGTTCATCAGAAAGCATTCCGGAAGCCAAAGCATCTCCTACTTTATTTTGAATAACTCTCTGCATTTCTCTAGCACCAAAGACTGGTTCGTAACTTATTTCGACAATTTTTTTCTTTAATTCTTCGGTTATTTGAAGATCTATATGTTTTTCTTTCAAATTATTTTTAAGTTTTTGCAACTGAAGCTCAGCAATATCAATTAAATTATCTTTTGATAATGGTTCAAAAATAACTGTTCCATCAAATCTATTTACAAATTCAGGTCTAAATAACCCCTCTCTAAATAAGTAGTCTAATATATCCTGCTTTACCTTTTCAAGGGGTATTTCTTTCCTTACTGAATCCATTATTATTTTATATCCTGCATTACTAGTTGCAATAATCATACAATTTCTAAAATCTACCTTCCTGCCCACACCATCAGTAACATGTCCTTCATCCAAAATCTGTAAAAATAGATTTAAAATGTCTTTATGTGCTTTTTCAAGCTCATCCAAAAGAATAAGGGAAAAAGGATCTTCTACTACTTGTTCTGTTAAAACACCTTCTCTGTTTTCAGAGCCAATAAGCCGTGAAAGATCAGAAATATTTTGATATTCAGACATGTCAATCCTAATCATTCGATCTACAGAACCAAAATATATATCTGCAATTGCTTTTGCAGTTTCCGTTTTACCTACTCCAGTAGGACCTAAGAAAAGAAAAGAACCAATAAGTCCAGTTCTGGTATCAATATTTGCACGTGATCGACGTAAACTCTTAGCAATATCACTTACTGCTTTTTCTTGATTTATTATTCTTTTATGAACTTCTTCTTCTAGATTTAAAAGCGCCTTTTTCTCATCATCAGCAGCCTCTCCTACTGGAACTTCTGCTTTTTCAGACACTACTTCAGCAACATCTTCTTTTTTTAAAACTTTTTTCTTTTTTTGGTCTGCAAAAATTATTGCTTCTTCTAAAAGCTGCATGGCCTTTTCAGGGAAAGGATCTGAAGTTAAGAATTTTTCACTAAGTTCTACGGTAGCTTGTAACGCTTGATAGGATATAAATATATCATATTTATTTTCTAAATTAGGAGTAATCATCTCACAGAGCTCTAACGAATCTTCTGTTGAAATTTCAGATAATTCTACTTTTTTAAATCCGGAATTAATAGCTTGATTTCTCTCTATTATTCTTCTGTAGTCTTTATAATTAGTGATTCCAACTACCTTAAAATTAGAATACTTAAGATAAGGCTCCAAAACTCCAGATATATCAACGACACCAGCCTTATGTTCTCCAGATACAAATTCTTGAATATTGTCAATTACTAAAATTATATTACCTGCAGAAGCAATTTCATTAAATATTCTATCTAACATTCTTTCAGTATTCTCTTTACCTTCCACTTGAGCAATAATTGATTGCAACTCTAATTTATAGACTCTTTTATAATTAACTCCAGTTAAAGAAAGGCCTAAAAAGCTTCTTCTTGTTAATTCGTCAATTACTGCCCTCCTTCCTGTGCCGGGCTCACCAACTATCATAACATTATTCTTTCCATCTCCAGACATTATCCTTTCTAAAGAATTCATCGCCTTTTTATGCCCTACAATCTCCCTAAATCCTCTTTTAGACAACACTTCTGTCCAATCAGTAGCAAATTTATTTAATAGATAAGCACTTCCGGAAGCCCATTGCCTACCAATAGTTCCCATCTTTACTAAATTTTCATACTTCCAAATTTTCTTTCTTTTCTCTCTCGCCTTCTTCATTCTTATCCACCAAGAAGTAAGTGATCTAATTTCTCTTTCCTTTATATCACCACGGATTAAAACTTGCTCAAAGTATTCATTAGTATGAGCTAAGGCGACTAATAAATCCTCCGCCCTAATCCGTTCATGATTTCTTTTTGCTGCTATCGATAAGCTTCTAGTTATTGTGTTTTTAAGGCAATCAGAAATTACTGATCTTTTATTTTTTTCTCTTACTGATTTAACTGCTTTAATTAAATCTCGTTCATCAATTAAAAGTCTAGCAAATACAAAATGAACAAAGTCTGCATCCTTAAGTAGATGATATAAAAGTTCTGTTGAGTCTTTGCTTTTGCTTTTTAGAGCTTTAGATATATATTTTGCTCCATAGTAGTCAAAATATTTTGCAAAATCTATTTTATCAATTTGACCGTTTGCCTCAGGTAAAGGCATTGGAGTGGTTGGGTTTTTTAATTCTGTTTCAAAAAATAAATTTAAGTACCAAAACAAAAAGTAACTAAAAAATGACAGTGATAGTAATCCTAAAAGCTTAGTAGTTGAAATAATTCGTAATGAACTCTCAAAGGTCATTAATACCCAAAAAACCAAACTTCCAAAAAATAAGTAAAAGAATATATTTTTAATCAAAGAAGCCTTCCTAATTAATAAAGGAGCTTTTGTAGCTTTAAAAATTGGAGACTCTTCAGGTAAAAATTTAAACATTAAATTAAAATAGCAAAACTAAATATAATCCCTAACAACACTAGTAGTGGTAAAATAAACCAAGCTATAAAAATAATAAAGCCTAATACAAAAACAGTAAGAGTGGCAATAAGACCAATAAAAATAACTACAATTCTAACTAAAAATCCTAAAAATCTAGAGAAAGAATTTAAAATTAAAATCTGTAAATTTTCATTAAAATTAGCAAGCCCTTTTCTGTAAGACTCAGATAATTTTTTCCATGGACTCATTAAAGTTTTAAAAAGTGGAATAATCGAGAAAAAATCAATAGTAAAACGTAAAAAATTACCCCAAGCGGTTAATAAACCTTTTGGAGCATTTTTAAAATGCCATAAAAACCATTTTACTAATAAGTTTTGTTTGATCGCCTTAATCATTTTTATCAATTATATAGTATATTAAGAAAATAAAAAAGGTGGTTAAATTCCCCTATTGACAAAAGCTTAAGGCAGACTATAATGGCCTCAAGAAAGGTCGAAGAAAATCAAGAATAAATTTATGACTAATTTATACGACCTTAACACAATGCCGGAAGATGAAGACGAAGAAGATTGGGATGACGAAGACGAAGACTGGGACGACGACCTTTTGGATGATGACGAAATTGACGACTGGGAATAAAATATAAAAACAAAAAACCCGCCTTTTGCTGAAAGGTGGGTTTTTTATATTGAAAGAATATTAAACTCTACTATCATATAATAAGCAATAATGATAGTAATTATAATTACGATTATATCGATAAAATATAGTCTTTTCATTGATTAGAAGATTCCAAAAATCTTTATTATAAATAAAAAGTAAAGAAGAAGATAAAAAGCCCCTTCATAGGCATGAATTTTTTTAGAAATTCCGGATATAACAAAAAGTAGTGTAGAAAATATCAAAAACGGAATACCAATACGATAAGTTTCTGCATCTAGAGGAAGTTCGCTTATAATTCCCGGAACACCTATTACTATAAAAGAATTAAATAAATTAGATCCAAATATATTTCCTAAGGCTAATTCAGAATTCCCTTCTTTTGCCGCTTTAACAGATACAAACAATTCAGGAAGGGTAGTACCTATTGCCACTGCAATTATAGATATAACCCCTACTCCAATTTGATGAATTTCTGATATTTTAACTACTGAATCAATTAAATAATTAGACCCAAAAGCTAATAAAATAATCCCAATAAAAAGAAGTATTATGTCCTGAGCTTTTAAATTAGGCTTAACTACTCCTTCTCCTTTAGAAGAAATATGATCTCTTCTTTCTTCTCTTGAGGGTAGAGTCTGCAAATCTTTTTCTGGTTCTGGCGGATCATGAAATATAGTGTAAATAAAGTATACAACATAAGCCACAACTAAAACAACACTTTCTGGCCTACTCACTATTACTTCTTCACCACCTAAAAATGGGAATATAACTCCTAGCAAAATAACTGTTCCAATAGCAAGAAGGGGTAAATCTATATCAATAAGGCTTTTAGTTACTACTAAATTACCACCCAGTAAGGCAGAGAAACCAATAACAAGCAATATATTAGCTACATTAGAACCAATAGCATTAGCAGCAACAATGGCTGGAGTTTCTTGTAAAACAGCCATTACCCCAGTGAAAAGCTCTGGAAAAGAAGTTCCTAAAGAAACTATTGTTACTCCAACAATAAAAGGAGAAAGTCCTAGAAACAGACCAATTTTTTCTGCTGATTCTAAAAACCAATCGGCTCCTTTAACCAACCCAACCACAGAGACTGTAAATATAAATATTAGTATAAAAGTTTCCATAAAAATAACGACCCCCTAATCAAGGGGTCGTTAGTGTTATCTGCTTATAAACTACTTAGTTTCAATTTCGATTTTTCTTCCCTTTTCAACCTCATCAGTTTTTGGAATTTCAATTTTTAAGATTCCGTCTTCATAGCTTGCCTGAACATTTTCTTCATCAATATTTGACGGAAGTCTGACAACTCTCTCAAAAGATCCTCTTCTTATTTCTTTTCGATAATATCCTTTTTCTTCATCCTCAATTTCTTCACTTTTATCTCCTCTCACTCGTAGAGCTCCTTCTTCAATACTTACGTCTAAGTTTTCAGACTCCATTCCTGGAGCGCTAATTTCTGCAACAATACTATCTTCAGTTTCATAAACATCCATCTCTGGAACTGTCTCTCTTTTTGTGACTGGTAAAAACCAATCATCGTCATCATTAAAGAAGTTTTCTATGTCTTTAAAGGGTTCGTATGGAATTAATGCCATAAGCCTTTAATAAGTTGGTTTACTTCCGACCTTTTGTACTTATAATTATAATATTATTTTTTTAAATTTCAAGGTTTTTTAGTAAAAAAAGAAGGCGGTTTTTACCGCCTTTTATCCTTTTAGTGCATAAATTCCCCTTTCATCTAGATAACTAACAGTTTCCAAGCTATCTCCAAAATAATAATCAACTCCCCTATTTCTAAGAGTGTTTAACTTTTTTTCCTTCACTTTTCCAGGACCAACTAAAATTATCTCTTCTACCTCTAATTCGTAAGAGTCTAACCACTTCTCAGTTATTTTTTTAGTAATTTTGGGCCTAGCAGTTAAAATTACAATTTTAAACCCAAACTTCTTTAATTTTTTAACCCTTCTTAAATTGTCTTTATTCGGCTTCGGCTTAAAAACTAAAAGGAATAAAAAATATAAGAATTTAGGAAATTGAAAACGACCGGTCGGGCCAAATGAAGTCAAATAACCATCCAAATCAACTGCAATAGTTTCTTTCATATTAACCCCCCTTATTTACTTAATTTATTATATAATAAATATGTTAAAAGAGCAACTTGCTCGGACATAAAAAAGAGTTTATAATATTAAAAGTTATGCAAATATTTGAATTACACTTTAATCCAAAAAATAAAGACGGGAAACAAATAGATACCTTTTGCTACCAACCGGAAGATGTGTACGAAAAAAGATTAGGAGCTTTAGCTATCGGAGGAGAGTTAACCAAAGGAGCTTCTAATAAAACTTTATTAAATAATCTAGCTAGCAAAATAAAAGGTACTTATCACGCCCTCCCTACTCGTAGCCAAGAAGAAGCTTTAAGGGAGGGGCTAAAAGAGGGAAATAAATTTCTAAAAAAAGAAGAATGGGGTGGCGATCTTAACGTTGCTATCCTGTCTATTAAAAGCAATCGTCTTCAATTTAGCAAACTAGGCAAACTAAAAATACTCCTCTCTCGAAATGGTCAAATAACTGACATAGGTAAAAATGCTGAAGAAGGTGAAGATAGTTTTGGAAGTATTGTAACTGGAAAAATTAAAAAAGAAGACAAGTTGATTGTTTTAACCAAAGAAATATATAAGCACTTTGTCAATGAAGATCTTCTAATTGATCTCGCAGAAGATCAGACTATAAATGATGAAAAACTAGAAAGAATATCCAAGGTGCAAAAAAACAAGTTTCCTAAAGTTCCTGGAATTTGCCTTTTAGTTGATTTTTCAATAGAAACAGCTAGTCAAGAAAAAATAATAAATAAAGACGAATTTTCCTTCCGAAAAACTTTCATTAAAGCAGTAGAAGAAACACAAAAAGTATCAACAGTTATTTTTAACAATATAAAAGAAGGAATTCTTAAATTTTTAAAGTTTGTAAAAGAAAATGGAAAGCCAGCTTTGAAAAATGCTTTAAACCTAACAAAAGCAGTTTTAAAAGATATAAAAAAAGCTGCTAGTGTCTTACTATCCTCTATCCAAAAAGAAGCAAGTAATGGAATAAAGGTTTTAAAAGAAAAAAGAAAAGATAAGAAAAAGAAAAAAGAACAAAAAAAGCAAAATAAAAATGAGGAAGTGGAAAATAATGAAGTAAAAACCAATAATGAAGCTAAAGAGTGGATTAAAATTAAAGATAAAAAGCAATCCTTTTTGAAAAACTTTTCAAAATTAAAAACCTTTTTGGTTTCCGAGAGCAAAAAAAGTTATGAAAATTTAAAAAAATTAATAAATAAACTAAAATCCGAAGATTATTTTCCTGACATTCCTAAATTTAAAATTCCAGATACTAAAGAAAAAAGAAGGAGTCTTTACTTAGTTGGTCTTCTTTTAATAATAATTTTAGTTGGTTCACTGACCGCACATTCAGAACGAAGCAAACAATTAGAAGAGCAAAAAGCAACCCTGTCAGAGATAGAAGAAGATATATCCTCAATTGGGGTAAATGATGAAAATTCATTTGAAGATCTTTTATACCATTATGAAAACTTAGATGATTTAGTTGAAAAAGGAATCGCTTACGAATCAGAAGCTAAAAATTTACGGTCTAAGGCTTCACAGAAATTACTAGAAATTAGTAATACAGAAATTATTGAGGAACCAGAAACTCTTTTTCAGACAACTGAAATTGTACCAAGTAAAATAGAACTTATCGGTAATGAGCTTTACACCTACAACCCATTTTTAGCTAGTGCAGAAAAATATAATTTAGACAACAATCAACAGTTAATAAAACCTGTTAGCTTTGAAAGTGGAGGAATATTTTCAATTGGCTCCACTAATGACGAAATATTGTTTTTTAGTAAACCTAATGAAATTATAATTTCAAATGATGTTCAGACTGCAGAAAAGTTAGCTCCACCTTATGAGGATTATAGTTACCAGCAGTTAGAGTCATTTCAAGATAATCTATATTTACTAGAAAGACAAAACAACCAAATTATTAGATATAATAAAAATGACTTATCCAATCCAGAAATCTGGATTGAAGAAAGAATGCCAGGAAACATCACTGCCTTTGCTATTGATGGATCAATTTGGGCTCTGAAAGAAAACAATGAGATTTGGGAATATGAAGCTAATAGACCGGTTCAAGACAGTTTAATAAAGCATGAAAAAGTCTTTCCCGTTCCGGAAAGACTTTCGCGAATAGAAACTAATAATGACTCTCCTATTTACACTCTCGATCCAAACAATAATAGAATAATAATATCTTCTAAAGAAGGAGGACTTTTAAAACAAGTTATTCTCCCAAACGCAAACAATTTAAAAGACTTAGCAATTGATCAAAATAAAATATACCTCCTGGATAGCCAGGAGGTATATATGATAGAAGTTGAGTTGTAATAAGTAGTTATTTAAGTTCTACTTCCGCACCAGCTTCTTCTAATTTTTCTTTCATTTCGTTGGCTTTCTCTGTAGGAACGCCTTCTTTTATTGTTTGAGGTGAATCAGCAGCGTCATCAACTAATGCTTTTGCATCTTTAAGTCCTTTTCCAGTAATATCTCTTACAGCTTTAATTACTTCAATCTTCTTTTCTCCAATTCCTTGAAGCTCAACATCATAGTTACTCTTCTCTTCCTCTTCGTCATCTCCTCCATTGCCTGCAGCAGGAGCAGCAGCCATAGCAGGAGCAGCAGCAGAAACTCCAAATTTATCTTCTAAAACAGATACTAATTCAGAGAGTTCTAAAACTGAAAGATTTTCGATCTCTTCTACTAAATCTTCAAATTTTTCAGGAACTTCTACTTCTTCTTCCTCTTCTTCAGTTTCTTCTTCTTTTTTTTCTTCTTCTTTTTTAGCCATTTTGTTATTAAGCCTCTTACCTCATTTAGAGTTCAAAGCTTATTTTGATTAATTATCTTTTTCTGATTGTTTTTTTAATACAGTTAATAGACCTTTAATGTTACCTTCTAACACTCCCACGAAACCGGTAAGTGGTGAAGCAATTGTTGAAACGAGTTGAGCTCTGAGCTGCTCTTTTGTAGGCAGTTCTGCCAACTCCTCAACTTTATTAGCTTCTAAAGCACTTCCTTCGAGGAGAGCTCCCAAAATTTCTATACTATAATCTTTCGCAAATTCACTAATAACTTTTGCCGGAGTAACTATATCTCCAAATCCGAAAACAAAAGCTAGTTCGCCATCAAGTTCTTCTGGATCAAAATCAATATTTTCTTTATCAAAAGCTATTTTTGCTAGTGTCTTTTTCACTACCATTATATTAGCTTCATTTTCTTTTAGTCTTTTTCTCAAGCTTTCGATTTGTCTCGCTTTCATTCCTTTGTAGTTTACAAAATAAACTACAGTTTGATCAGAAACTTTTTGACGTATATCGTCGACTATTTCTTCTTTTTTTTCTCTAGTTAAAGCCATAATTAAAAAAATCTGCATTAACGCAGACAGTTGGACCTTTCCTCGGTAGGAAATTAAGCTTTAAAAGCACCTACTGTCTGCGGATTTAATATTCAATTGACTGCTTTGAAGTATAGTCTATTTTTCGATTTTGTCAAGATAAATTAAAACGGATCAATTTCTTGCCATTCGGGAAGTTCGGATCTTACTCTTAAATTTTTACTTACAGAGCAAGTTCTGTCCAGATTATCGGTAATCTCCAAAATCACTTCTCTTGTCCCCGAATCGGGATAACTTGCGTTTACTTTAATAAACTCATCGCCGGATCCTTCTTTATATCTTTCCGGAGTAGCTCCCGATCCCAGATCCCACGCTCTGCGATTAACCGTTTCCAAGCTACCGGAAAAAACTTCTGATTTGTCTTGAAAATGAACCACTTCTTCACTAAACGGACTGGCCGGTGCGTATTGAAAGTCTACATTCGAATACCTGACCTGTGTAGTGAACGGATCTCCTTGATACCAATCGGACCATAAACCTTCTTCGTTTCTCACCCTTATCTCCCACTCATGATCAGAATTAAAATTCAAATCGAAATGGTCATCAACATAAAAAGTATCCGCTTGACCAGACAGCTCTCTTTCGTAATCTATCCCGTTATCGATATCTCTTATAATTATATGAAAACGATCTTGATTTAAAAAAGGAGTATTTCGATCATGGTAATCCCAATATAAAACTATATCCGGAGTAGAATCACCACATCCGGTTAAATCGTCAACTTCGGTATCCAATATTTCCGGTCGGGCTAAAATCTTAAGGTCCACTTCAAAGCTGTCATCTGCAGAAGAAACCGTTCCGGTGTGTTCTCCGGCGTCTCCGTAAGCGGGCATCACTGTTAAGGTTGGTCCCCAATAAATAGATTCTCCCCGATCAAGGCAAACCTCCTCCGAATCACTCCCCACTCCCGGAATTTCATAGATTATATCCTGACAACCATAAACGTCGCCCGTATTTCTAACCGTCACTCTGACCGAGCTTTCCTCTTCTTCCTCAATTCCATCGGGGCTCCAAAAATATGAATTTTCCCTTGGTTCAAGATCAAAAGTAGCCGGTTGTGGTTCTAAAAGCCTTATCACTACACTCCCATCTTCTCCGTGATCACTATCAGTAGAACCTCCGTCTTCTCCGGAACAATTACCATATGTAAGCCGACCCACTCGGTAATCAGAATTCCAATAAGCGCCTCCACAACTTCCCCAATTAATACTACCGCTACTCTCATGCCTTACAACTCCGTCTCCTCCGGGATAATCATACCCCATCGTAACCTCTCCGTCTTCACCCAAGCGAACTTGTCCAGTCGTCGTATATCCGGCCTCTCCACCACAGCCGCCGCCGCCGCCGGTAGCTCTGTAATTACGCCATCCCGTGCTATGTTTCCACAATCCACCACCACCACCGCCGCCGGTGATTGCTAAAACGGTACTTCCGTCCGCTACTATGGCAGAAGAGCCGCCGCCGCCGCCGCCGCCGAAGGCATTGTTAAAAAGACCTCCCGTTCGTCCCGTTCCACCATCACCTCCGTCACAAAAACCATATCCTCCCGATGCGTTTCCGCCGCCGCCTTGCCCGACATAAACTGTTATATTATCAAAGTCATAGACATCCAAAGTAAGTCCAAATATTCCTCCTCCATTACGACCTACCGTTCCGTGACTGGTTCCTCCTCCGGTGTCATGAGTAGCTCCACCACCGCCGCCTTCTAAATCTATTTCAATATAGGTATAATCGGAGACGTCAATATTATAAGAACCGGGTCTATCAGTGCTATAAGATCCGGAAACCGGACCCTGTGCCAGGCAAGAACCACTTAAAAATAGACCAAGTAAAACTAAAGTTAAAAATTGTAATTTCACCTTCATATTGTCCGTCTTAGGTTTGTTTTTTTTATATTTAAAACTAACTCTTTTCCAAAGTCAGCGGCCGTCCTCGGACCGTCGGCAGTGACTATTCTACCATCGACAACCACCCCTTCATCACAATAAACGGCCCCTTTTTCTTCAATCATCTTGACCGGTTTTTTATCCATGTTTGAAGACCAGACTGTAGATTGCTTCCCTTCAAGAAGACCGGCATTAGCCAAAATAACCGGGCTGATGCAAATCGCCCCGATAATCTTTTCTTCTTTATTAAACTTTAAAAGTAACTCGTAAACATCTTCGTTGTCCAGCTGTTTTAAGGCGCCTCCTCCTCCAGCGTCGGAAGCTCCACTTATAGTCGCTGATCCATCTCCTCCATCTGCTCGACCCCAGCCCCCGGAACCATATCCGTCAGTTCCTTGCATACCCTTTTGCCCTCCTTGACCAACATATATTTGTAGTTGACTAAAATCAGAA
>JBNJDU010000012.1:0-17774 GCA_051745165.1 Patescibacteria group bacterium | reverse complement strand
TAGGAAAGACAAGGTTGAAGATACAGACCAAGCTACTAAAGAAAAGATGCGTAGCATGGGTAAAAATAGAGATGATTATTTTCAAGTTGAGTCCATATAAGTGCGCTCGATACTCTCTTTTGAGAGACCACACCTCGGATTGTCCAGCGACAATCCGGGCCTTACGCTCTCGGCGTTTCATTTTCAGCAAAGCTGAAAAGCCGTGCTGAAACGCCTCCGAGAGTCCTCTCAAAGAGAGTATCTTCGCTTCAGGTTATGTAAATCCTCTCCGAGAACTTCTTTGAAAGGAATATCTTCGCTTCAGATTTTCCACCTGTCATTCTGAATAAGCGGAGTGAAGTGAAGAATCTTTTCGAAAAGTAGAAAAATTTACCTCAGGTACAAAATATATATAATATTAATTAGTATAAGAAATTGAAAATTGATAATTGAAAATTAACAAAATGGATCTAAAAAAATTAAAAATTACGGATATTAAGAAAGGGTTAGAGAACAAAGATTTCAGCAGTGTTGAATTAACTAATCAATTTTTAGAACTGGCTAGAGAAACGGATAAAGAGATCTCTTCTCTTTTAGAAATAACAGATGATTTGGCTTTAGAACAAGCTAAGAAAGTTGATGAAGAGCAATTAAAGTCACTTAGTGGCGTTCCAATAATTATTAAAGATAATATTTTAGTTAAAGATGTTAAATCAACTGCTGGATCAAAGATTTTAGAATATTTTCGAGCTCCTACTGACGCAACTGTGATAAAGAAAATAAAAGATGCAGGAGCTATAATTTTGGGGAAAGGAAATATGGATGAGTTTGCAATGGGAGGGTCAACAGAAAATTCAGCTTTTTTCAATACTAAAAATCCAGTAGATACCGATAAAGTTCCTGGCGGATCATCTGGAGGGCCGGCTGCAGCCGTGGCTGCCGGTATAGCGCCAATATCTTTAGGTTCTGACACTGGAGGATCTATAAGACAACCAGCAAGTTTTTGCGGGGTTGTAGGCTTCAAACCAAGTTACGGAAGAGTTTCTAGAAATGGACTTATGGCTATGGCCTCTTCTTTGGATCAAATTGGCCCTTTTGCAAAATCAGTACAAGATGCCAAAAAAGTTTTTAATGTAATTAAGGGAAGAGATGATAAGGATGCAACTTCTTTAAAAATTGAAGACAATCCTCAGGATATTGATAAGTTTAAAGTTGGAGTTCCTAAAGAATATTTTGTAGATGGTGTAGATGAAAAAGTAAAAGAGGAAGTTCAAAGATCAATTGATAAAATAAAAGATTCTGGGGTAGAAGTTGTTGACATAAGTCTTCCTCATACTGAATATGCTCTTGCTTGTTATCAAATAGTAATGGCTTCGGAGGTTTCGGCTAATATGGCTAGGTATGACGGTATTAGATACGGATTAGAGACTGACAGACCTGAAGCAAAAAGTATTGAAGATGCTTATAGAAAAAATAGAGGCAAATTAGGTGATGAGGTTAAGCGAAGAATTATTTTAGGAACTTACTGCCTATCTAGTGGTTACTATGATGATTATTACATGAAAGCAGAAAAAGTTAGAGAATTAATCAGAAGAGATTTTGAGGATGCATTTGAAAAAGTGGATGTTATTGTAACTCCAACCAGTCCAGTTCTACCATTTAATATTGGAGAAAAGGTAGAAAATCCATTATCAATGTATTTGGCGGATACTTTTACAACTCCAGCTAATTTAGCTGGTTTGCCAGCCATTTCTATTCCTAGTGGTGCAGAAGGATTGCCAGTTGGAGTTCAACTTATGGGAGAAAGGTTTGAAGATGAAAAATTACTATCAATAGCAGAAAAAATAGAAGAAATAATTTAACCAATTAATTTTGGGTTTGTATGGAAGACTTCTTACAATATTTAATTGACCCCCATAGATTTGATCCTAATATAGTCAGAATTATAGACTATACAAGATACCTTTTTACTGGTCTTGGAGGAGGTATGTTTGTAGCTATTATTTATTTTATTGTTAGAACCAATCTTTTAGAAGAAAAATATTTGAAGGATATTGCTGAATTTACTCAGAAAAGTCCCTACCAAAATGTTAGAATTCCTAAAAACTGGAAAAAAATAAGGAAACAAAGTGAAGACGAAGATGAGTCGACTAGAAAATTAGCGATAATGGAAGCTGATGATATGGTGGCAGGTATTTTAAATGGTATGGGATATAAAGGAGAAGATTTAGAGGAATCTTTAGAAGAAGTTAGTAAAGAAATAATTCCTAATAAGCAAGATCTTTTACAAGCTCATAAAACTAGAAGAGATTTAATTTACGATCCTAATTATGATCTTTCAATAGAAGATGCTAGAGAGATTATAAATATTTACGAAGAAACTCTGGAAGATTTACAGCTATTATAAGTTAGCCCTTGATTTTTTTTAAATATATATTACAATAGTAGTCAGCTAGGAATTTGATTCCTATGGCACACATCGCGGGGTGGTGGAACGGTACCATGCGAGGCCCATAACCTCGAGGTCTGGGTTCGAATCCCGGCCCCGCAACATTTTTAATTTAGCCAGGGTAGCTCAGGTTGGTTAGAGCGATGGACTCATAAGCCATAGGTCGTGGGTTCGACTCCCACCCCTGGCACAACCCTGGTAAAGGGGGACGTAGATCAATTGGTTAGATCGCATCCCTGTCACGGATGAGGTTGCCGGTTCAACTCCGGTCGTCCCCGCCCTTTTAAACCGCCATTTGGCGGTTTTTTTATTAATAACAATTATAACATTATTAGGGAGTAATTCACTTGCTTTTTTAGCAAATTTAAGGTAAAATACGTATATGAACGATATAAAAGATTTGAAAAAAAGAGCTCTGTCCGAAATAAAAGAAGCGGACGAAATAAACAAACTAAAAGAGCTACAAAAAAAATATATTGGAAAAAACGGAGAAGTTTCCGATATATTCAGAACTTTATCCGACCTTCCTAAAGAAAAGCGATCCAAAGTAGGAAAGGCGGCAAATGAATTAAAGAAAACTTTAGAAGAAAAGTTTAATAAAAAATTAAATTCCTTAGAAAAAAAGAAGAAAAAGATAAAGATAAAGTCCTTTGATGCTACCTTACCGGGAAAGAGACCTAAATTAGGGCACTTACACCCGATAACTATAGCAAGACAAGAATTATCGGAAATCTTTAAAGGAATGGGTTTTTCTGTAATTCAAGGTCCTGATGTAGAGACTGTTTGGTATAATTTTGATGCTTTAAATATTCCTAAAGACCATCCGGCTAGAGAAATGCAAGACACATTGTTTGTAAAAACTGATGGAGAAGAAAAGAAAGTAATGAGAACTCACACTTCTCCAGTTCAAATTAGACATATGGAAGAAAACCAACCTCCGATTAAGGTGGTAGTTCCTGGTAGAGTTTATAGAAATGAAACAACAGACGCTTCTCACGAGATTAATTTCTATCAAATGGAAGGCTTGATGATAGATAAAGATATATCCGTAGCTAACTTTAAAGCAATAATTACTCAATTTATTGATGAATATTTTAAAGGAGATGTAGAGGTAAGACTTAGACCTTCTTACTTTCCGTTTACTGAACCGTCTTTTGAGGTTGATATGAGTTGTACTGTTTGTAATGGAGAAGGATGTTCAGTTTGTTCTCAGACTGGATGGGTAGAAGTGTTAGGAGCGGGAATGGTTCATCCAAATGTTATTAAAAATTCTGGACTTAATCCTAAACATTGGCAGGGATTTGCTTTTGGTATGGGAATTGACAGATTGGCAATGATTAAATACGGGATTGATGATGTTCGCCTTTTTTACAGTGGTGATTTGAGATTTTTAAATCAATTTTAATTATGAAATTTTCTTATAACTGGCTAAATTCATTTTTTGAAAAAGACTTACCTGAGCCAAATGAGCTTGCGGAAAAGTTAATGATGAGATTTTTTGAAATTGAAGGAATTGAAGAGGTCAATGGAGATACTCTTATAGATATTGATATTTTACCTAACAGAGGAACTGATTGTTTTTCTCACTTAGGGGTGGCTAGAGAAATTGCGGCTATTTATGATTTAGAAATTGTAGAGCCTAAAATTAATTTTAAAGCTAAAGAGGGGAATGTAGAGGATATGGTTGAGGTTAATATTGAAAATGAACTTACTCCCAGATATGTTCTTCGAGCTATTAAAGGTGTGAAAGTAAAAGAAACTCCTGATTTTATTAAAGATCGGTTGCAAACATGTGGCCTGCAGTCAATAAATAATATTGTTGATATTACTAATTATGTAATGCTTGAAATGGGACAACCATTACACGCTTTTGATGCTAAAAAGATTAAAGGTGATCAAATAAAAGTTCGTCGAGCAAGAGAGGGAGAGAAAATAAAAACTTTAGACGGAGATGAATTAGAATTAGACGAATCAATTTTAGTTATTGCTGATGAGACCGACCCAATTGGTATTGCTGGTATTAAAGGTGGGCAAGGTCCGGAGATTGATGACGATACAGAAGTAATTTATCTAGAATCAGCAAACTTTGAAGGAAAAACAATTAGAAGAGCTTCTAAAAAGATAAAACTAAGAACTGATGCTTCTAGTAGATTTGAGCATGGTTTGGATCCTGAATTGGCTGATAAAGCATCAAAACGTGCAATTTACTTAATGCAAAAGTATGCAGATGGAAAACCAATAAAATCTTCGGTTGATAAGTATCTACAAAAGAATAAGCCAAAAACACTAAAACTATCAGTTAATAAAACACAAAGCCTTTTAGGAGTAGAAGTTTCTAAAGATAAAATTATTAATATTTTAAATAAATTAGGTTTTGAAGCTATTCCAGAAAAGGAAAAGATTAAGGTTAAAGTGCCGACTAGGCGAATGGATGTAAGTATAGAAGAAGACTTGATTGAAGAAGTAGGAAGAATTTATGGATATGAAAACATTGATCCAATTAAACCTAAAGCTTCAGTAACAACTCCGAAGACTAATTATCAATTACTTTGGGAGGATAAAACAAGAAATATATTAAAAGGAGCTGGATTTACTGAAAATTACAATTATACTTTCATTGATCAAAAAACAAATGATCTGTTTGGATTTAAAGACTTAATTGAGATGGAGAATCCGGTTAGTTCTGAATATAAATATTTAAGACCAACATTACTTCCTCATTTGCTTAAAAATATTAAAAATAACGAGAAGAGATTTAACGATATTAATATTTTTGAAATTGGTAAGATATTTGAAGATGAGGAAAGAAAAATGCTTGGCGGAGCTCAAGTTGCTTCTAACTTTAGACGGATAAAAGGTGTTATTGATCTTTTATTTGAAAGTTTAGGAGTAGGAAGAGCAAATTATAAAAATAGAGAAGAGAGGCAAGGAGTATGGACCGCTAAATCCGCAGAAATAGTAGTCCGAGGAGAGAATCTAGGAGTTTTAGGAGAAGTTTCAGAGGAGCTGCTTAAAAAGATGAAGATAGAAAATGATGTTTTTGCTTTTGAATTAGACATGGAGAAGTTAGCTGAGCTTTCTTCAGGAAAGACTCAATATAAAAGAATTTCTAAATTCCCAGCAGCAGTAAAGGATTTATCAGTTTTAGTTCCAAATGAAGTTAAATATGAAGAGGTTTTAAATATAGTAGAAAATGCAGGAGGTGAGTTTTTAGTGGATACGGATCTTTTTGATATATACGAAGGGGAAGGAATTCCGGAAGGAAAAAAGAATTTAGGTCTTAGATTTTTCTTCCAAGCAGATAATAAAACCCTAAAAAAAGAAGAAATAAATAAATTATTAGAAAAAATTATATCCAGTTTAGAAGATAATTCAGACTGGGAAGTTAGAAAAAATAAGTAACTTTTAAGAAAATGCCAAAAAAATCAAATTATGACGCAAAAGACATTAGTGTTCTGAAGGGTTTGGATCCGGTTAGGAAAAGACCTGGAATGTACATTGGTTCTACAGGAAAAGAAGGACTTCATCACATGATCTGGGAAGGAGTAGACAACTTTATTGATGAGTTTATGGGTGATTATGGAAGTCAGGGAAGTGTAACTCTTCTTGAGGATGATATGGTTCAAGTATCAGATGATGGTAGAGGAATTCCAGTTGATAAACACTCTCAAACTAATAAGTCAGCTTTAGAAACTGTTCTTACTACCTTGCATGCTGGTGCTAAATTTGGATCTAAAGCTTATCAAGTATCCGGTGGTTTGCATGGTGTAGGTATTTCAGTTGTTTGTGCGCTTTCCACTTATTTAAAAGCGGAGGTGCATCGTAATGGACATATTTGGGTTCAGGAATTTGAAAGAGGAAAACCAACCAGCAAGCTTAAAAAGACTGGCAAAACTGATCGAACCGGAACTACAATTACTTTTCGACCGGACCCAGAAATATTTGATGAGGTTAAATTTGACGCCCAAAAGATTAAAGACCATCTTAGACAACAAGCTTATCTTACAAAGGGTATAAAGATTAACTTTACTGATGCCCGAGGTGAGTTTGAAAAACCTTATACTTTTTATTTTGAAGGTGGTGTTAAGTCTTATGTTAAACATTTAACTAAAGACGCTAAGCCAACTCATCCTAATATATTTTATTGTCATGGAAAGTCAGAAGGAATGATTGTGGAAGTAGCTTTCAGATACACCGATGAATACGAGCTTTATGAGGAGAGTTTTGCTAATAACATCAACACAAAAGAAGGTGGCTATCATTTAACTGGTTTTAGATCTGCTTTAACTAAAACTATAAATAAATACGCTAAGCAAAACAATCTACTTGGTGAGAATGATAATAATCTTAGAGGTAGCGATATTAGAGAAGGACTTACGGCTGTTGTTTCGGTAAAAATTAAAGAACCTCAATTTGAAGGTCAGACTAAAACTAAGCTAGGTAATTCTGAGGCTAGATCAGCAGTAGAAACTTTTGCTGGTGATGCTATTTTAGACTTTTTGGAAAGAAATCCGAAAGATGCAAAAGCTATAATTGAAAAATCAATACTTTCTGCTAAAGCAAGAAAGGCAGCTAAAAAGGTAAGAGAAACAGTTTTAAGAAAAGGTGTTTTAGATGGACTTTCACTTCCTGGTAAGTTAGCTGATTGTACCAGTAGAAAACCGGAAGAGTCTGAGCTATATATCGTGGAGGGTGAATCTGCTGGTGGTAGTTGTAAAGGAGCTAGAGATAGAAGATTTCAAGCAATCCTACCACTTAGAGGTAAGGTGTTGAATGTAGAAAGATATCGATTAAATAGAATTCTTTCTTCTGACACAATTAAATCTTTAGTAGTTGCTCTTGGTGCTGCTATTGGAGAAGACTTTGATATTGAAAACTTGAGGTATCACCGAATTATCATTATGTGTGATGCTGATTACGATGGTAATCATATTAGAACATTACTCTTAACTCTGTTTTACAGATACTTTAAACCACTTATTGAAAAGGGTTATGTTTACATTGCTCAACCACCTTTATATAAGATTAAATCTGGTAAAAGAGTAGAGTATGCTTATCTTGAAGAAGAAAAAGGAGAAATACTGGAAAGCATGAAAGAGGATGGAAGATCCAATATAGATATTCAAAGGTATAAAGGTCTTGGTGAAATGAACCCTGAGCAATTATGGGAAACTACGATGAATCCAGAAAACAGAGTGCTTTTAAGAGTGACTATAGACGACGCACAAGACGCAGATAAAGCCTTTGATGCTTTAATGGGTAAAGAGGTTGCTCCACGAAAGAACTTTATTAGAACGCACGCTAAGGAAGCAAATAATGTTGACATCTAGGTTTGCTTGATTTATTGTTAACCTTAGTGTATAATCCAGGCGAAGGCCTGAAAGGAGGCTTTTTTAAATAGAATTTATAACTATGGAAACTAAAAAAATAAAGAATTTTTTCCAAGAGGTTAGAACGGAAATGAAGAAAGTAAACTGGCCTACTAGAGAAGAAACTACAAAATATACTGTAGTTGTGCTTGGTGCTACAGCAGCTGTAGCTATGTATTTAGGAGCTTTGGATGCTATTTTCTTTCAAATTTTGGAAACTTTTGTATTGTAAACTATGGCCAAACAAAAATTAAAAAAAGAAAAAAATTGGTACGTAATTCATACCTATTCTGGTTATGAAGAGGCGGTTGCTAGTAATTTGAGACAGCGAATAGAAACGATGAATATGGAGGACAAGATATTTAATGTAATCGTACCTAAAGAAAAAAAGATCAAGATTAAAGATGGACAGAGAAAAGAGGTAGAAGAAAAGATCTATCCTGGATATGTACTGGTTCAAATGATTGTAACTGATGAATCTTGGTACGTAGTTAGAAACACCCCTAATGTTAGTGGATTTGTAGGTTCTGGAACTACTCCGATTCCTATGAGTGATGAGGAGATAAAAACACTTAAAGATAGAATTTCGAAAGATAGTCCAGAACATGAAATTGATTTTGAAGTAGGAGATAGTGTTAAAATTACTGACGGCCCATTTAAAGATTATGACGGAAAAGTTTCTGAAGTCGACCATGAAAAAGGAAAGATTAAAGTTTTAGTTAATATGTTTGGTCGAGATACTTCAGTAGAACTAGATTCTTTACAAGTTGAGAAAATATAATAATTAAAAATTATGGCTAAAAAGAAAAAAACAGTAGTAAAATTACAGATTAAAGCTGGAAAAGCTAGCCCGGCTCCTCCTATTGGACCAATGCTTGCTCAGCATGGAATTAATATGCAAGAATTTTGTCAAGATTTTAATGACAAAACTTCTGACAGAGGAGATGACGTTGTGCCGGTAGAAATTTCTGTCTATCAAGATGGAAGTTATGACTTTATTCTTAAAGAACCTCCTGCTTCTCAATTAATTAAAAGAGAGGTTGGAATTGAGAAAGGATCTGGAGAACCTAATAAAAATAAAATAGGAACGATCACTAGAGAACAATTGGAAGCAGTAGCTAAGAAAAAGATGCCTGATCTTAACACGAATGACTTGGATGCAGCTGTTGAAATCATCAAGGGGACTGCTAAAAACATGGGATTAAGAATCAAAAAATAAAAAATGGATCGAATATCCATAGACGAATACTTTCTTAAAATTGCCGCTGTTGTTGCTGAAAGATCTACGTGTAGAAGGCATCATGTAGGTGCTGTAGCGGTTAGAGACAAAAGGATTTTAACTACAGGGTATAATGGAGCTCCTTCCGGAGCAAAGGATTGTTTGGAGTTAGGTTGTCTTAGAGATGAGAAAGATATTCCTTCTGGAACTAGGCACGAAATTTGTCGGGCGATACATGCAGAGCAAAACGCAATAATTCAAGGATCCCTCCATGGTGTAAGCCTGGAGGGTTCTACTATTTATTGTACTCATACTCCCTGTGTTTTGTGTGCTAAAATGCTAGTTAATGCAAAAATTGACCGGTATGTAAGTTATAGTGATTATGCTGACGACTCATTTATAAAGCTTTTCGAGGAGGCGGGAATTGAATTTGAGAAAAAAGAAAGACCATCTTCTAAAGTAACCTTTTCAGATTAAAATGAAAAAAATATTAGGCGTCTTGGGAAAACCCGGAGCAGGTAAGGATACTTTTTGTGATTTTTTTGAAAAGAATCACAATTCAGTTAAAGTAGTTAAATTTTCTGATACTTTAACTGATATTTTAAAAATGTTCTTTGATAATGTAACTCGAGAAGATCAACAATGGTTAGTTAATCAGCTTCGAGATCGATTTGGTGAGGATGTATTAGCCAAAGCCACTAAACGAAAGATTAAAAACACGGATGAGGAATTTGTTTTACTTAATGGTGTCAGAGTTTGGGATGACTATGAAATGATTAAAGAAGTTGGTGGTCAATTAGTTTATATAGAAACAAAACCAAAACTAAGATGGGAAAGAATGAAAAAAAGAGGAGAAAAGGCTGATGATAATGTTTCTTATGAAAAGTTTTTAGAACTTGATAAGGGGCGTTCAGAAAAAGATATTGAAGATATAGGAGAAAAAGCCGAATTTAAAGTTAATAATAACGGAACCAAAAAGGAGCTTGAAGATCAAGTTTTAGATATAATAAATAATTTAAATGGATAATAAATTTATTGTTATAGAGGGGATAGATGGCTCTGGGAAAGCCACTCAAACTGAGCTTTTAATTAAAGCTTTAAAAAATAAAAATGAAGAAGTTGAATTTATAAGTTTTCCGCAATACGATGAAAAATCATCTGCTCTTGTAGAAGAATATCTCTCAGGAAAGTATGGCACAGCTAAAGAAGTAGGTCCTAAAGTTGCTTCAGTATTTTTTGCTTGTGATCGCTATGACGGATCTTTTAAAATAAAAAAATGGCTTAATGTAGGTAAATTTGTTATCGCTGATCGTTATACTACCTCCAACATGCATCAAGCGGGAAAGATAGAGGATAAAAAGGAACGATGGGATTTTATTGACTGGCTATTTGACTTAGAGTTTAATTTTTTTGGCATTCCAAAGCCCGATAAAATTATTTACTTAAAAGTGACTCCTGAGTTTGCGATGAAGTCATTAGAGAACAAAGAAAATAAAGATATTCACGAAACAGACTTAGATCATTTAAAAGGAGCTCACAAGGCTTACATGCAGCTAGCTGACCGAGAAGATAATGTGGAAATTGTTGAAGTGACTAAAAATAACGAATTTTTACCTCCAGAAGAAATTAATAAAAAAATATTAAATCTTTTGAAATAGTATGAAAAAATATTTATCTCTTTTAGAAAAAGTAATGGAGGAGGGAGTAGATAAGCCGGATAGAACTGGAGTGGGAACTAGATCTTATTTTGGTTTGCAGCAACGATACGATCTTTCCGATGGTTTTCCGGCAGTGACTACCAAAAAGTTATTTTTTAACTCAGTCAAAGCAGAACTTTTATGGTTTATATCTGGAAGCAGAGATATTAAGGATTTACATGAAATGGATTGTCATATTTGGGATGCAAATGTTGACGCCGACTATTGGGAGGATAAAAAGCAATTTAAAACTGATGCTGGAAGAGTCTATGGGGTGCAGTGGAGAGATTGGAAAAATCCAGAAGGCGAGTCTGTTGATCAGCTCAAAAAAGCTATTGAAACAATTAAAAACAACCCTCACAGTAGGAGAAATATAGTTACTGCCTGGAATCCCGGCGAATTGGATAGACAGGTCCTACCTCCTTGTCACGCTTTCTTTCAATTTTACGTAGCAGAAGGAAAACTTTCACTTCAGATGTATCAGAGAAGTTGTGATATGTTTTTAGGGGTTCCATTCAACATTGCTTCCTATAGCCTTCTTTTGCATATGGTGGCTCAAGTTACTCAGCTGGAAGTTGGAGAGTTTGTTCATACTATGGGTGACGCTCATATTTATCAAAATCACTTTAAGCAAGTAAAAGAACAACTATCTCGTGAACCTAAAAAACTACCCAAGCTTAAACTGAATAAGAAGATTAAAGATATTAACGAATTTACGATGGATGATATTAAGCTTGTTGACTACAACCACCATCCAGCTATAAAAGCAAAGATGGCGGTTTAAGGTATGAAGATTATAATAATTGCCGCAATGGATAAAAATGGAGTTATTGGGAAAGAAGGTGAGATGCCTTGGCACTTCCCTGAAGACCTTAAGCACTTCAAGAAGACAACTATGGGCAAGTTTGTTATAATGGGCAGGAAGACATATCTTTCTTTGCCTGGAAAGCTTGAGGGAAGAAAAGTAATAGTTCTTTCTAGAAATAAAAACTTTAGTCCTTCTGGAGTTAAAGTAGTTAACTCTATAGAAAGGGCTTTAAAAATAGCTGAAGGAGAGGTTTACATTGCTGGAGGAGCTAGTATTTACAGTCAATTTATGAATAAAGCGGATGAAATAATGCTCACCGTAATTGATAAAAGTTTTAACGGCGATACTTATTTTCCCGATTTTAAAGAAAAAAATTGGAAATTAGTAGAAGAGAAAAAAGGAAATAATAAATTATTAACTTTTAAAAAATATAAAAGCTTATGAAAAACGTACTTAAAACTATAGATCATACTAATATCGATCCAGAAGCTACAGAAGCTGATATCATTAAAACTTGTGATGAGGCTAAAGAGTACGGATTTAGAGGAGTAGATGTTCTTCCTGAATGGGTCTCTCTAGTTGCCGAAGAACTTGAAGATACGGACATGAAAGTAATTGTTCTTATTGATGAACCAATGGGTCTCAGTAGCCATAAAGAAAGAATGGATGCCTGTAAGCGCGCCGTACAAGATGGTGCTGATGAGCTTGATGTGGTGATGAATATTATCGATCTTAAATACGAAAAGTATGATTCTGTTTTGGAAGATTTATCTGAAATATGTGCTCTAGCGGATACTAAAGTAATTATTGGATCCGGATTTTTAACAGATGAAGAAATTAAAAAAGCTTCTGAATTAGTTCAAGAAGCAGGAGCAATTTGTGTTAAAACTGCTACTAATAAAGATCCAATTGAAAGAAGACAACTAGAAGAAAAAGCGAAACACGTAAAAATGATGAGTGAATCTGCCCCAGATTTATTTGTGAAGGCTTCCGGAAAAATAAGAACTCTTGAAGATGCGCAATTAATGATAGAAAACGGAGCAGATATTATCGGAACTAGCTCTGGAGTAGAAATCGCTAAAGAAGTAGAAGAAGCAGAAGAAGCAGAAAAAGAAGAAAAATAACATGTTAAAACCAACAATTGGATTAGAAATCCACGCTCAATTAAAAACCAAGAGTAAAATGTTTTGCTCTTGCAGTAATCTATCTAAAAAGGTAGAAACCAATACTAAGGTTTGTCCTGTTTGTTTGGGTTATCCCGGTGCTTTGCCAACAATTAATGAAAAGGCGGTTAAAAAAGTAATTAGAGCTGGGAAAGCATTAAATTGTGAGATAGCAGACTTTTCAAGGTTTGATAGAAAAAATTATTTTTACCCTGATTTACCCAAAGGATATCAAATTTCACAATTAAACCACCCTTTATGTGAGCATGGAAAGCTAGATATAGGAGGGAGAGAAATTGGAATTACTAGAATTCACCTAGAAGAGGATACTGGTAGTTTAGTCCATGAAGACGGAGTATCTTTAGTTGACTTTAATAGGTCTGGTGTTCCTCTTATGGAGCTTGTAACTGAACCTGATATTAAGTCAGGAGAAGAGGCAAGAAAGTTTGCTGAAGAACTTAGGCTTATTTTAAAATATTTGGATGTTTCTGATGCTGATATGGAAAAGGGGCAAATGAGAGTAGAGGTGAATATTTCTTTGGCTGAAGACGGAGAAGAGTTAGGAACAAAAGTAGAAATTAAAAACTTAAACTCTTTTAAAATTGTAGAACAAGCTGTCGAGTACGAGATAAAACGCCAAAGAAGGCTTTTAGAGAGCGGTAAAGAGATTGTGCAAGAGACTAGAGGTTGGAGAGAAGATGGTCAAAAAACAGTCTCCCAGAGGGCAAAGGAAGAAGCTCATGATTATAGATATTTTCCAGAACCTGATTTACCACCACTTGATTTAAATCAAAAGCCTTTAAATAAAAAAGAAATTACTCTAGGAAGTGAACTCCCTCAAAATAGAAGGAAACGTTTTAAAGAAGATTATGATCTAGAGGAAGAATTATTTATTACCGATAAAGCTTTGGGTGATTATTTTGAAAAAGTAATAAGTGAAGGAGTTAACTGGTTGAAAAACGAAAAAGAAACAGTGTCTGAGAAGGAGAAACTTGAATTTATCTCACTTTGCTCTAATTACATACTTTCTGATTTGCAAGGTCTTTTAGATGGTAAATCAGTAAGTGATGAAGAGTTTAAAATTACTCCTGAAAATTTTGGAGAGTTAATTACTCTTATTTTTACTGATGAAATATCAAGTAAAATTGCTAAAAAGGTATTGAAAGAGATGTATAAAACCGGAGGCGATCCAAGTCAAATTATTGAAGAAAATGACTTAAAACAGGTTAGTGATGAAGGAAAGTTGAAAGAAATATTAGAGGAGGTAATTAATGAAAATGAATCAGCAGTAGAGGATCTAAAATCAGGGAAGAGCGAAGCAAAACAATTTCTAGTAGGGCAAGTAATGGCTAAAACAAGAGGTAAAGCCGATCCTAAAGCAGTAAATAAAATGCTGGAAGAAATGTTTTAGTTGACAAAAGAAAATAAAAAACACATAATAAAGCCACCAAGGAGGTGGCTTTTGTGATTGATCAAATTGAAAAGCTAAAAAAAAGAGGAGAAATTAGCTTTGAAAAGGTTACTATTAATGATCTTTTTATACTTAAAGAATTTTTTGATCTGGAAATTAGTGGAGACAGAAAGAAAGTATATTTGAAAAAAATATAGAAAGGATGATTTTTAATGTGTGAAGAAAAAGATAAAGGCTTAATTATTGAAAATAATGATGCTTTATCTCCAAGAGAAGAGGAGAAAATTAGAGATTATTTTGAGAACGTAGTAGGAATGCACAAAGGTAAATTAATAGTCCAGCCAATAGAAGATGAATAAGTTGAAATACCCGCCAAAAGGCGGGTTTCTTTTTTAATTAAATAATTGACTTGACAATTAGTAAAATAGTTGGTATAAATAACGCACGTTAAGTTAGGACCTTAAAAAAGGAGTGATCGCAGTGAGGAAAGCAGTACTTATTTTAACTGTTTTATGCTTAGTTATTTTGATGACAGGGTTTGCAAAAGCTGAAAGAGATTATACAATGCTATCTTTTAGAGAAGGAAATTTTAAGCATAGTATTGGACTCTTTAGAACTGGATTAGCTTACAGCTATCTCGAAGAAGAAGGTAGAAGTGTTAATATGATTGAGGGAAGTGTGGGTGTTACTGAAAACTTGTTTGTTTACGGAGGTGTAACTACCAATCAACTAGAAGTAGTTGGGGTAGATTATAAATTTAACCTCTTTAATGAAGACAAGTTAAAGTTAAGACCTGGTATAGGACTTCTTTCAACCAGAGTGAAAACTTCTCCAGTTGCTTCATTGAGTTTAAAGGCTGGTTCTGTATTTGGCACCGCGAGAGTGGGTGCTGATGTTAAAAGTGCGACTTTAGGATTGAGAATGGCATTTTAAATTTGAAACACAAATATACCTTTAGGAGGGGTTTTAAATGAAAAAGATTATAGTAATTAGCTTAATTTTAGTGCTGGCTTTGTCAATGAATGTTGCTGCCAACGGAAAAAGAATGAAAAGAGATACGCATCAACCTGATTTTCGGATGGGAGTAGGTTATATCGCTATTCCCGATCAATCAGGAATACTTTTGGAAGGAACTGTAGGATTTACCCCACAATTTGATGTATTTGTAGGATTGGTTCCTTTTGGAGATAATGGAGACGGGTTTATCTTTAAATCTGTTGGTGCTGATTACAAGTTTAATACTGATAGTGAAAGTGGATTCAGTCCCGGATTAGGAATAGTAGCTGTTTATGGTGAAGGATTTTCTCCGACAGCAAGCATAAACATCTCTGATCCGGAAAAAGATCAACTATCTTTTACACTGCGAGGAGGGTATAACGTATTCTCCGGATCTGTACAATTTAAGTTCTAACTTAACTAAAATTAAAAGCCGGCCAAAAAGGTCGGCTCTTTTTTAGGCTTAATACTTGACATTAAATAAAATAAATTGTATAAATAACCTACTAAGCTCTTTGACAACTAAAAGCGCACTAATAAGATCTTCATAGAAGAGCTTTCAAATCTTAAAGGAGGTTTTGAAAATGAAAAAAACGAAATTGTTTGTGCTTGTTGCTATGCTGGTTATGGCTTCACTTACTTTAAGTGGATGCTTTTTCGGAACTAGTGAAAGTGATAGTGATTTTGCAGAAAATGATCATTACCAATTAGATTTAAAAGTTAGAGGAGAAGGCAGGGTAAAAGATTTATCAGAAGGAAAACATGAATTTGAAGAAGGCGTTGTTGTTGATTTAGAAGCAATTCCAGATGACGGTTGGAAATTTAAAGAATGGATTGGTTCTGTTAGTGAGTCTAATGAAAAGAAAACCTCTATTTTTATGGATAAAAATAGGCAGTTGGTTGCAGTTTTTGAAGAAGAATCTGATGATGAAAACGATCAAGATCCTGATGATTATAATTTGGATCTAAGCATGAATAAGATTTCTTCTGAGGAATTAACTTATGAAATAACAGGAAATTCAGACCCAGAAGCTTATTTTTTTGATTTTTATGTTGACGGTGATTTTGTAGGTGGTAATGGATCTTCTGAACAAACTTCTTCTTCTCAAAGCATTGAGCATACATTTGATAGCTCAAAAGAGGGAGAGGAAGTTAAAGTAAGGTTAGATATTTTAAACTTAGATAATGAAGTCTTGGAATCAAAAACAAGAACATTTACTCTAGACACTATAGATGATGAAAACGATCAAGATCCTGATGATTATAATTTGGATCTAAGCATGAATAAGATTTCTTCTGAGGAATTAACTTATGAAATAACAGGAAATTCAGACCCAGAAGCTTATTTTTTTGATTTTTATGTTGACGGTGATTTTGTAGGTGGTAATGGATCTTCTGAACAAACTTCTTCTTCTCAAAGCATTGAGCATACATTTGATAGCTCAAAAGAGGGAGAGGAAGTTAAAGTAAGGTTAGATATTTTAAACTTAGATAATGAAGTCTTGGAATCAAAAACAAGAACATTTACTCTAGACACTATAGATGATGACCCAGATCCAGCTCACTTTAATGTCTCAATCAACAATACAAACTCTCCAATTACAGAAGGAGATGAACTGCAAGTTGATATAACCGTTGAAAATACAGGCCAGGAGTCAGATACTCAGGATATTGATTTGTTAATTGATGGAACAGTAGAAGATTCAGAAAGAGTTAGTCTGTCTGAAAGCGACTCAACAACTATCACACTCAATTGGAGCACTACAACAGGTGAAGATGGGGAATATACCATTGAAGTATCTTCTGATGACGATAGCGCCTCTGAGACTGTCATGGTAGATGAAGAAAGTAGTACGAGCGATGAAGTTTCTTTTTCTTATGAGAGACTTGAATCGTTAAGGTATGAATTTACTTCTACAGAACCAGATAATGCGGTGTACTATGAGTGGAAGTTTCCTAATGATAGTTATTGGCAAGGATATGACGGACAGAATACTATTACACACACATTCGATAGTTCTGGTGATAAGAGAGTTCAATTGCGAATATTAAATGAAGAAGAAGAAATAATCGGAGAAGATGAAGAGACTATTGATGTAGATTAGAAGGCTTTAAAGCAAAATAAAAAACCGACCCAAAAAGGGTCGGTTCTTTTTTTTAGCTTTTTTAATTCTAGTTTCTAGATCTTCTCAGGATTCCTCTGTAAAGTTGATAATATCCATCACTATCATCACTAATCACATTTCCACTATAGAGGCCAATGTAATTATCTTCATCAGTAGTGTTTATGATTCCTTCGTATTCTTGAGTGTAAACTGTATAATTACCTCCAGATGATCTTCTAGTAACTTCACCGGAATAAGTCATTTCATAACTTTCACCGCTTCCGGATACTGTTCCGCTATAATCTTGCTCATATTTAGTAGGCTCTTCTTTAGTAACCTCGCCACTGTATTCTTGCTCGAAAGCATCGTCGGATTCCACAACTCCCTTATAATTCTGCTTAAAGGTTCCATCTTTAGTAACTTCACCAGAGTAATCTTGATAATAAACATAAGTAGAACTACTTCCATCTTTAGTAACTTCACCACTATAATCCATTTTGTAAGTAGTAGATTCTTCTCTCGTAACTTCACCAGAGTAATCTTGGTTAAATCTTTCTACTTCACCAGAGTAATCTTGA
>JBNJDU010000011.1:0-17921 GCA_051745165.1 Patescibacteria group bacterium | reverse complement strand
TATTTTACAATCAATTTTTTACGCCGTTATCGGTTCTTTTCTTGGATTTTTAATACTTTGGTTTTTAATGATCCCCTACTTTAAAAATAACCCAATAGATTTTCCTTTTAGCGACGGAATTTTAGACGTTACTCCGCAAGGAATAATAATTAGAATTATAGTTTTAATTATTTCTGCAGTAGCAGCCGGCTATATTCCCGCGCGAATAATAGTAAAAAAGAATACAATTGATTCACTTTTAGGCAGATGAGTATACTTACAGCAAAAAATATAAAAAAATCATACACCACCGGTCAAATAACTACCGAGGTTCTTAAAGGGATCAGTTTAGATATAAAAAAGGGTGAGCTCATTTCTATTACCGGTCGGTCAGGATCGGGTAAAAGCACCTTACTTTACATCTTAAGTCTTCTAGATAGACCTACTTCCGGCGAAGTTGACTTTCAAGGGTGCGATACCGCAACCTTTTCTAGTGATAAGGAGGCTCAATGCCGATTAGAAAACTTTGGATTTATATTTCAGGATCATGCCTTGCTTCCCGAATTAACCGCTCTAGAAAATGTAATGCTTCCCGAGATGGTTAGAATGAGTGACTGGAAACTAGTAAGAAAAAAATCAATTGATATTTTAAATAAGGTTGGTTTAGGAGATCGACTTAAAAATCACCCCTCTCAATTATCCGGTGGTGAAAAACAACGAGTAGCTGTAGCCAGAGCAATAGCTAATGAACCAGACATCCTTTTTGCTGACGAACCTACGGCTAGCTTGGATTCAAAAAGAGCCGATGAAATAATAGACTTAATCTTTAAAGCTAACAAAGAAGGAATTACCGTAATTTTAGTTACTCACGGAGAAAAATATACAAAAAAGGCAGATCGTATAATAGAGCTTAAAGATGGAAAAATTTTAGATTAAAGTCTGTTTATAAAAAAAGAACCCTGAGTTTTACTCAGGGCTTTTAATTTACAAAAACATTACGTATTCTTCTCTATTATTTGAAATACTAAGTAATGACGATTCACTTAAAGATTGATAATTAATTACATTCAAAACTGTGTTTCCGTCTTCTGCTGCTTTAGCAAATCTAGTCAACTCTTCTGCGTTCCAATGATCAGCATCCACTTTTATTTCTCTTCCGAATTCTAAAACTTTACAAACCGATTTTTCAGTCATTTTGTTAGTCACCATACTATCACTCCTTAATTTTTAGAAAATTCCAAGTCCGCCGGTAAAGCTTTGTTCAAAACAATTGCCAATACAGCAGCAAGTGCCAAACCGGAAAATTCTAAAGCTCCAATATTTACTACGGCTCCTCCTAAGCCAACTATTAGAGTTACTCCTACAATAATTAAGTTTCTACTCTTTTTAAAATCAACACTATTTTCAACTAAAGTTCTAAGACCAACACCGGCAATCATACCAAATAAAATTATTGACACTCCTCCGATTACCCCTTGCGGAATAGATCTAATCAAAGCAGAAAACTTAGGTGAAAAAGAGACTAAAATAGCAATAACCGCTCCAATGCGCATTACTTTACTTTCATAAACTTTAGTCAAAGCTAAAACTCCGGTGTTTTCACTATAAGTCGTGTTTGGTGGACCACCAACAAAACCGGCAAACATAGTTGCTAAACCATCTCCTAAAAGAGTTGATCCTAAGCCGGGATCTTTTATTAACTCCCTCCCTTTCCCTATCGTATTTGATATTGCTAAAACATCTCCGACGTGTTCAATCATCGTTACTAAGGCAACAGGAGCAATCAAACTAATCGCTTTAATAGAAAAACTAGGGGCATGGAAATTGGGAAGTCCAAAAAGGCTCGCCTCTGAAATAACGCTCAAATCAACAGCACCCATAACTAAACCTGCAAGATATCCACCGGCAAGTCCAATAATAATCGGTATCATTCTTATAAACCCGGGGAAAAAGACTGAGCATATTGTTACCAAAAGCATCGCCACTATCCCTAAAAATACTCCACTGGAAATCTGATCAATTGCAGTTGGAGCTAAGGTTAAACCAATAACCATGATTATAGGACCGGTAACCACCGGTGGAAAAAATTCTATAAAAAAATCAGAATTGTATTTCTTTATAAGTAAACCCACTACGGCGTAAATCAGACCAGCGACTATAATTCCTCCAAGTGCAGCGGAAACTCCGCCGTAACTACCGATAACGAGGGCTATCGGAGGGATAAACGCAAAACTAGACCCTAAATAAGCGGGAACTTTCCCTTTAGTAACCAAGTGGAAAATTAAAGTACCGACACCACTTGCAAAAAGAGCCATGCTAACCGGAAGTCCAGTAAGAACCGGAACCAAAATAGTAGCACCGAACATAGCCAAGAAGTGCTGAACACCTATTGTAAAAGTTTTTAAAGTCACTACTTTTCCTCCTCCTTTTTAATTTTTAAAGACCAAAACTTAACTTCGTCCTATTTACTATAAAATAAATATGCCAATAAAGCAAAAAGGGGCATGACCCCTTTTAAGCTTTTGGATTATTTTCTTTTGCTTTTTAATTGTTTTTTAAGTTGTAAAAAATAACAACTTATCTATCTTAATGAAGGACTTTCTTTAATTTCTCTATAAATTTTAGAAGAATTTTTTTTAATCTTTTCAGCCCGCTTTTTAACAAACTTTAACTCTTCTTCAAAGTTATCTTTTGACATTCTAAAGTTTAAAAAATTATCCAGCCCTTCTTCCACTTCTCTAAGTTTTTCTCTTGCCTCCGCATCACTAAGTAAATGTTCGTCACCTTTTGTAAATGCTCTCACTGATGACTCGGGAATACTAAGCAGTTCACCTATCTTTTCATGGTAATCCTCACTGCCGATACCTTTTTCAACTACCTCTTCAAGTTCATCTAAAACGCTTTTTTCTTTAGCGTATATAAGTTCATAATGGCTACCTACCTTTTCTCCATTTTTAATATCAAAATATCTTCTTAATTTTGTTTCAAACCCCAAATCATCTGCAGTTTTAACTCGCCTATTTATTACCTCTATTGCTGTATCTATATATCTCTCTACTTCCTCATCGGACCCTTGAAAAGGAACGTATCGTTCGCTAGTGCTCGTCTTTTTTTCATCCATTAAAACTAATAGAAACTCCATCTTTTCAAAACAGCCCAAGCCCGACTCTTCTAAAATGCTGACCTTCTCTTTATCTAATTCACCTTCTTCAACATCATCCTCTTCAGGTTCTTTTTTGTCCTTTTGATTATAGATATTTATTTCTCTTTCCATGTATTTACTTTTATCTTTTTTTGATTGTATCATGATGAGGGCGAACTTTAAAAGTCGTCATCCAAAAGTAGAAACATTAAATCCTAACCCAAAAGCTCTGCGCTGAGTCCTACTCTTAAAGCCAAAAGAATCTGCTCTTTTAATCTTATTAATTGACATTTATAATAATTAATTATACATTATAAGAACAAAATAGACCTTTTAAAACTTAAAAGGAGGGATAAAAATGAAGGTTTTAGTTGTAACTAATGATCACTCCAAATTCAAAAAAATTAAAGAAGAAAGCTCGCATGAAATTATAGGCTGCTTTAGAATTTATAATTTTAAAAAGATAATAGAAAATGATAATCCGGACATAATACTTTCCGATGGAAAGTGTAAAGAGTTAGATAAATACGGACAAAGTAAACACTGTTTATTTGATCCCGAAAAAGAACTGAGCGGTAAAGCTGTATCAACACCTATTTTCCCAATTATCGGATGGAAGATCTGGGTAAAATTAGTTAACTTTTATAGCACAAATATTTTTGATTAATAAAAAACCTTCTACTTTAAACTAAAAGCTTCGGAAAAATCCGAAGCTTTTTTTATTTGTTTAGTTTTAAAGATAGACTTACTCTAAAATATCCGATACTTTAACTAATTTTACCCCTCTTTCTTTTAGCTCAGGTAATTCTTCTTCTAAAACCTCCATAGTATTTT
This sequence comes from Patescibacteria group bacterium, assembly GCA_051745165.1. Classification (GTDB taxonomy): domain Bacteria; phylum Patescibacteriota; class Minisyncoccia; order Minisyncoccales; family PWPS01; genus PWPS01. Next base: position 13,966 of record JBNJDU010000011.1, on the reverse strand, counting down.
CTTTATGGTGGCCTATTGCAATAGATGATCCATTTTCTAAAGCTAAATCCACTGCTTCATATAATTTTTCTCTTATTCCTTCTTTTTCATCAACATAATCTAAAAATACATCTCTTTTTAAAGTAGGAATAAGCATTTCTTTCGCTAAACTGTGCCCAACTGAACTACCAATTGTATAGCTATCAATAAAAAATAAATTCTTTGCTTTAACCAACTCCAAAAACTCTCTCATTTTTTCTGAATCAGAAGTAAACTTTGAACCTTTATGATTATTTATTCCCACCACTTGTCCATTCATTTGACTTAAAAAATCATTAAAAATAACTTCCATCTCTTCTTTTGTGTGATGAGTCTTAAGCATTTTATCTTCAATATGCTCCTCACCCATTGGTTCCATAGGAGTGTGCAATAAAAGATCAAAATTCTCTTTTCCTTTAAAGTCATTTATTGCTAATTGTGTGTTTTCTAGCGAAGGTAAAATTGCTACAGTTAAAGGTTGATTAATATTTAAAAGCCTCTCATTTAACTTTGGATTATATCCTAAATCATCGATTATAATCGCTAATTCACCTTCAAAATCATCAACTGTATCTCTATTATCTTCAGGATTAACATCCGGCTCTACATACTCCTCTCTTAGTGGAGCCTCCAAACTAGAGTAAACTAAAAAAGAGGCTAAGATAATTGCTCCAATTAAAATTAATTTTTTCATTGTTTTTTATATTTTAAAACGCCACTTCTTATGAGCCCATTCCTGAGCATAATCTACCCCTATTCTTTTGCTTTCAGAAATATCATCCTCCTTTACAGTTACTCCTCTGTCTTCTATCCAAAGACCGGTTTTAGGAGCTATTTTTTTATTTTTAAAATCTTTTCTTTTTATTTCTAAATCTCTAGTGAGTATTCCTGGACCATCCATCCCCTCTACTCCTCTTATAAGAATTGCCGAAGGATGATTACCGGGACCGGTAACCGCGTTAAGCATATCATACATTCCATAAATTAAGTACATATACCAATATCCCGGTGAGCCAAACATAACTTCCGTTCTTTCTGTAAGACCTTTGTTAGCATGACAAGCCTTGTCAGCAACTCCATCATAAGCTTCAACCTCCGTAATCTTTTTAGCTATTTTACCCTCTTTGGTTTCCTTAACCAAATACTTACCTAAAATATCTTTACAAACCTCAACCGGATCCCTATCAAAAAATTTTTTGTTTAATACCTCTTTTTTCACTTTACTAATTTTGTTAATTACAAACTGATTGGCACTTTCCACTTGCGCATTCCACTTCTAAACATTGTTCGCATCCATACACACACTTAGACTCAAAAGAATCAAGTAGCTTTTTCATCTCTTTTTCCTCATTTTCATTTACATATATGTAGCAACCAAAAGGACACTTATCTCCTAAATTAACACAATCCTCCTTAACTTCACAATAATTAGCTTTTTCAAGCTTCCAGCTAACATAAGCTTCAGGTGGAAAATTATAAGCAAAAATACCTAAGGCAATTACTATCAACCCTATTAGCAACCAAATATATTTTTTATTCATTTATTTATTATTTAATCGATTAACATTCGTAGTATATCATAAATAAAAAAGCCCGACACTTAATGCGTCGGACTTTAGTCTAAAATGCAACCCTTCTTACTCTTCATATCTCTTTTCTATCTCTCCCCAATCAACTACACTCCAAAAGTTTTTAACGTAATCACCTCTTTTGTTTTGATACTTGAGGTAGTAAGCGTGCTCCCAAACATCAAGATTTAAAAGAGGTTTGAATCCATCAGAAATAGGACTGTCGTGGCCGCTTGTTGAGTAGATTTCTAATCCGTCTCCACTCTTTACAAGCCAAGCCCATCCGGATCCGAAATGTGATCCGGCTACATCTTCAAATTCATTTTTAAATTCTTTAAAGCTACCGAAAGAGTCTTTTAAAGCTTCTAAAAGATCTCCTTCCGGTTCATCTTTTCCTGAAGGACTCATTCCTTCAAAGAAAAGAACATGATTGGAGTGACCTCCTCCGTTATTTCGAACCGAAGTTCTAATTTTGGAAGGAAGATCCTTCAATCCTTTTAATAGCTGTTCTAGAGACCAATCTTCAAATTTAGTCCCCTGCAAGGTATCGTTTAATTTATTTACATACCCTTGATGATGCTTAGTGTGATGAATCTTCATCGTTTTTTCATCAACGAAAGATTCCAGAGCATCATAAGAGTACGAAAGCTTAGGTAATTTATGCATAAGTTTTTTAGGTTTAATTTTTAATTTTCTTCTCTATCTCTTCTTTGGATAACTTTTTCTTACAAAAGAACCAATCATCACAGGTAATTGAATTATCTTCCATTCTTTCTTTAGCTTCCTTGGAAGTTGCTGCCGGTGAGACAATCACATCATCTCCGGGCTGCCAGTCTGCCGGTGTAGCGACATTAAATTCATCAGCAGTCTGCAATCCAACTATTATTCTATAAAGTTCGTCAAAGTTTCTCCCTAAGCTAAGTGGGTAATAAAGAAGCGTTCTAATCACTCCTTTTGGGTCAATAAAGAAGACCGCTCGAACGGCTTCCGTCTGACTCTCCTCTGGTTGTATCATACCATACTTTTTAGCAACATTCATACTTACGTCATCAATAAGAGGAAAGTTAACTTCTGCATTTTCTATTCCTTTGTGGGTAAGTTTCTCTTTTAAAGTTCTAAGCCAAGCAATGTGAGAATGAAGCCCATCTACAGAAAGACCGACCAGCTTAGTATTCACCTCTTCAAACTTTTCTTCTAAATTAGCAAAAGTCATAAACTCTGAAGAGCAAACCGGGGTAAAGTCAGCTGGGTGACTAAAAAGTATTACCCAATTTCCTTCAAAATCTTCTGGGAAATTTATCTTTCCCTGCGTTGTGTTTGCACTAAAAGAAGGCGCCTTTTCACCAATAAGCGGCATTTTATTCTCCTTAATTTCTTCTTGATTCTCGTCTTTTTGTGCTTCTTTGTTTTTATTATTCATAATTATATTTCTTATTAGTAATCATTACTATTAAGATAACATAGTGATGCAAGAATGCAAGGTTATTTGACATAATATAATAAAGTATTTATAATATACACAGTTCATTGAAACGCTCATTTTGGCAGAAGGAACAGAGATTAAGAGGTGTAAGTGCACCTCGGGACGTAAGTCACGTCTTTAAAATAATGCTCTTCCTTCTGACCTTTATGAGAACATTTATAAGATTTGGAGCTATATTACTTGTGCTCAAAATCGCCTCACCTAAAGTACTGATTGAATTAGAGGAACTTATTCTCACTTTAATAGATTTCATAATGGCTGTTTTAGAGCAAGCACAAGTGTAGCTGCAAACATACAAAAAAGGCTTCCAAAAGGAAGCCTTTCTTTTTTTTGTGTAAATTATTAAATTAATCTATTCCTTCCTGTATCGACCACCCCGCTTTTTCAAAAACTTCCGTAGCCTCTTCTTTTAAAAGTCCAGCAATTATTTCTGGTGGATTAGTAAAAATAGGTTCAAATTTAAGCAAATCCTTATCCTCTAATATATTCCACTTATTGTAACCACCCATGTAAGGTGAAGGAATAGCAAAAACAACTCTTTTAAACTTTAATTCTCTCATCATAAAAGAACACATCGGACACGGCTCACAATTAGAGTAAATCGTATAATCAGATAAATCATCAGTTTCAAGCATTTTTTGCGCCTTTCTCATTACCATTATTTCCGCATGATTAGTTACGTCGTTTTCTTTAATTTTATTTTCCGACTCAACAAGCACTCCTTCTTCATTAGCGATAAGAGCACCGAATGGGTTATCGCCTCTTTCTAATGCCTTTTTAGAAAGTTCAATACATCTTTTAATATGTTTTTCGTGATCCATATATATTTATAAAAAGTTAATAATCTGCTTTATTGCTTCTTCGACAAAAACATAACCTAGAGTAAGAGAAAGTACAGCTATAGTAGCTCCCGCCAAACCAGCTAAAATTCCTAAAATAGTTATTAATCCATCTTTATTGATAAGTGAAAAAGCTAAAATAAAAATTGAAACCGACGGAGCAGTGTTGGTTAGCGGATAAGGAATAGTCATAAACGAAGCCATAAAGATTATTAGAGCAGCTATCAATTTTTCATTTATTAAAAAATTTAACCTCGGCTTAGTTATCTTTTCTAAATATTTGAGATAGATATCCGAATACCTTGCAATCTTTTCTAAGGTTTCTTTTTTTATCCGCTTTTCTTCTAAAAACTTGGGGACATAAGGAGTCTTATCTATAAGCATACGAAAACCCAAAGTGAGCATTATTATGCTAAAAAAACTAGAATACCCGGGGGCCGGAACCGGCATAGCAGAGGGAATAGATAGAATTAAAAAAAGCAATCCATACCCCTTAACACCTACATTTTCAACCAATTCTTTCAATGTAATATCATCCTCTCTTACTAATTCTTTTATTTCTTTTCTTAGTGTGTTTGCCATTATATAAATTATTTATTAGATAGCTTTTTTGCCTCTCCTAATAAGTCTTTGACTTCTTTTATACCTGAAGACCAAAAGCCTTTGTCTTGAATATCTATACCCATCTCATTAAATATTTCTTTTGGAGATTTCGAAGTTCCAGTTTCTAAAAACTTTTTAACTTTGTTTATAAATTGAGAGTCTTTCCTAGTTTTTCTTTGCAAGTTTTTAGAAATTAAAAGCCCACCGGCATAAGAATAATTATAAAAGAATCTTCTTAAGTGAGACCAATAAACCCACCAATTCTCAGAACCTTCCGACTGTTCCACATAATCACCCATATAAGCCTCCATATGCTCCTTAAACAGGTTTCCGATCTCTTCCTTAGATAATCTACCCTTCTTTCTAAACTCTTGGTGTAGGCTCCGCTCAAAGTTTATTGCTGCAATTTGCCTAAAGATGGTTGATATATCTCTATCCAATTTATTCATAGTCATAGCTAATTTTAAATCATCACTAGCCTCTTCAATAACTTTTTCAGTAACAAAATCTTCAAAAAATGTACTGGCCACTTCGGCTGTGAAGGTGGAGATTCCAAAATTTAATGCATTTTGTTTTTTACGCATCATTTCATTATTTATTCCATGCCCGGTTTCGTGAATGAAAGTAATAACATCCTCTAGCTTTTTAGTGTGATTTAAAAGAATGTAAACCGGTTGATGGATAAGATTATGAACACAAAACGCACCTCCACTCTTTCCTTTTTTAGGAAAGGCGTCCACATGCCCTTCTTCTACAAATTGATTAAAAATAGATTCAAACTCAGGGTCTAAACCTCTTAATACTTTTTTAATTATTTCACAAGTCTCTTCAAAAGAATATTCTTTATCTATAGTTTTCAATGGGACCGTTCTTTCGTGATAATCCAACTTTTCAACTCCGAAAAGCTTTGCTTTTAATTTGTAATAATCTTGAGCAATATCAAAATTATCAGTAACAGCTTCAACTAACTTATCAACAGTCTCCGCTTCTAAATCATCACCTATAAATCTAGATTGATCCGGCCTGTCGAAGCCTCTAATTAAATCATTAATCTTTTTATCTTCTAAAACAGAATTAAGCTCAACTTCAGCAACATCAACATTTTCAGCCAATATGTCATTAAAAGCTTCTGCCGCTTTGTCTCTAATCTTTTTATCTTCATCCCTAATTAAACTAGTTATTTCTGAAAAGCTTTTCTTTTCTTTTTCTCCTTTTTTAGTTAAAACTTCTCTTGTCTCTCTAGATAAAAAATCACTTACCATCTCTACCCAATTATTGTAAGCGGGAGATGATTTTAAACTCATTATTCGCTCTTCTTTTTCACTGAGCAAATAATCACTTTCTCTAAATATTTGACGAAGATAATTTCTATAATCAGAAAGCAAATCACTTTCTAAAAATTTCTTTTGGTTTGCTTTTTTAATTTTAGCTAAATTTAGTTCAAAGAAACGCAGTTTATTTTCTTGACGCTTAGAAAATTCCTCTACTTTTTTTGCCTTCGCTTTTAGCTCTGAATTGCTTTGATCTAAAGACTTTTTAAGAAAGTAATAATATCCTTGATCACCGGAAGTGCCATAATCAGCCATTAAACTTTCATAATCATCCAAGGCCTCCTTTAAGGCCTTTGAATTAGTTAAATAATCATCTCTATCATTCCATTTATTTGCAAAGCTATCAACTCTATTTTTAATCTCCTTCTTTTCTTTATCAAATTCTTCCTCTGACGTAGATATCAAATCAAGATTCCATTTGTAATTTTCTTTTTTATTCATTTAGTTTTTACTTAAAAATTTTCTATCTTGCTTCTGAAAAGAGACAAAGCTTTTTTAGTAACCTCTCCTACTTTTCCATCACCAATGACTATGTTATCAACCTTAACAACCGGCAAAACTTCTTTATTAGTAGCTGTAAGAAAAGCTTCGTCTGCTTCTTTTAATTCCTCTACTTTTATTTCTCTTTTAACTATTTCACATTCATCTTCCATGATTTCTAAAACAAATTCTCTGGTCGTTCCTTTTAAAACATCTTCTTTTGGAGTAATTAATTTCCCATCTTTAACCAACACAAAACTACTTGTTACACTTTCTAAGATCTTTCCTTGATAGGTGTACAAAAAGTCGAACTTATCCTTATCCTCTAGTTCTTTTTTCTTAGAGATGGGAAGTATGTAGTTAGTATACTTAACCTCGGGCAATATTCTTTGATGCTCCAAAGTGATAAGCTCTACACCTTCTTCATAATACTCCTCAGGAAGAAAGTGAGGCTCTTCACATAAAACCATAAAAGTGGGATTGTCAGGATCATAACTGGCGTGGCCGGTAGTTCTTCCACCAGTAATTAGAACTCTAATTGAGCAATTTTCCATGTCATTTCTCTCTTTCAACTCTTTAGAAATTTCTTCTATTTCTTCTCTCTTATAAGGAATATTAATGCTCATTACTTCGCCAGAATTAAATAATCTATCCATGTGTTGGTTGAATCTGAAGAATCTACCGTTATAGGTTCTAAAAAATTCAAAAATCCCATAACCTCTTAAAACACCGATATTATCCGGCTTTATTTCTACGTCCTCGACATGCTTATATTCACCGTCTATAAAACAAATATCTTTCATATTTAGTTAAGTAATTTAATTTTTGTCTTTTTTAAAGTATTGATTAAGATTTAAGTTATCAATAACAATCTCCCCAAGAAAGGCAAACGGTATAGCAACTAATATTATAATTCCTATGGTTTTTAAAGTTATAGATTCACCAGTAGCTAATTTTATTGCAATTACATCCTCTACAATTCCAATTAAGATTCCGAACACTAAGAATTCAAAAAAGGTAGCTTTTTTATTTACTTTCATAATCTTTTACAGATTATTTTCTAAGAATTTTAAAGCAATTTTGGACCACTCTTCAACAGTTGTTTTTGAGTCATTAACGATCTCTTTCAGCTCTTCAATACTTCTCATTTTTCCATTAGTAATTTCTGTATCTTTAGCTGATACTTTTCCATCTACTTTAACTAAATAAAGAATTCCAAAATGAACCCTGCCTACACTGTCAGAATCATCATTAATGTAGCCCATTACCTCAATTTCTTTTACATCTCCATCTATTTTTACCTCTTCTTCCAGTTCTCTCGCCATACTGGTTTTAATAGGGTTGTCCCCATCTTCATCAACTTTATCAATATGACCGCCTACTCCCCAAGACCACTTTCCTTGCAGTCTCTTTTCTGTGTAATCATCATCCTTTTTAGCACGTTGATAAGCAAATATACGTCCTTGATCATCTACTAAAATAGAATATCCTATGGGCTGCTTTAAGCTCTCATCTTTTTCTGCCTCTCCTCTTTTTACATATTCAAAGTTTTCTAAAATTCTGGACTGAAAATCAACCTCATCCGCTTTTTTAAATCCTTGAAAATCATTTTCTTTAAAAAGATCTTGTCTCTTTACGGCCATTATAAGCTCTTCGTATTTTTCCTTTCTCATTTTAAATTATTATCTTTTAAAAAATTAGTAATTAATTTTACTTTTTCTTCTCTTTTAATTTGCTTATAAAAATCTTTTGCTTCTTTAAGAGGTAAAATTGGAAGTTTTAAATCTTTCCAATTTATTTCAACTACAGAATCAAATTTACTAAGTCTTTTATCTTCATAAGAATTAATTTCAATTTCCTCCTCTTCTAATTCTAAGCGTAGAGTTCTTCCACTTACTTTTTCTCCATATTCATCTTCAACTATAAAGTTATTAAAAACATCACGAAAAACTTCAATCCCTTTATCATCAGTGGTAACATCCAAATCGTTCGGCTTTAGATCAACTCCTTGAATTAAAAGATTGACACTTCCGTCCAAGTGCCATCTTACATTTTCAGGAATTTTTTCTAAAATTATCTCTAATAGTTTATATGCTTTAGTTTCATCCATATTACTTCTTATTATAACAGATAAAAGTTGGGAGATAAATTACAAGGTTATAAAAAAACAAACCCTTCCCTTGATGGGAAGGATTTAAACCTACAACTAGCTGTTTTTTAGTCTTTATTAACTCTTATAATTTCGTAGATAGCAAAAAGAGTAAATCCAACCCCCAGACCAATAAATAGTCCGGCCACCAATTCATTATACAAAAATCCAAATCCCAGCCCAGCTAAAACACCAGCAGGAATAAATAAGCCACCAGGACTATCATTATCTTCTCTGATTTCTTTTTTAATCTTTTCAACTATTTCCTTTTTAAGCTCTTCTTTTAATTCACTTTTTTCTTTATTTTCCATATATTTTTTATTAATTAATTAATTACTTCTTTTGCTTTTTCAAAAAAATGCCCTATTCTAGTTTCGTCAGCATCTGGATTATCTTCCAAAACTTCAATAAAGCAATTAGCTGCTTCTTCATTTAAAGTCCAACCACATTCTCCATCAGCCATTTCACACTCAGCCAATTCTATACAATCCATACCGGGTAAAAATTCACAAGTGCTCTCTCTTGTTTCTAGTCCACAAATTTCTCCGCTACATCCACTAACTTTACACTTTTTTTCTGCACTTACACTTTCTTCTAAATCAATGCTTAATAAAATATCTTCAGCTATATCTGCATACCCTTTTTCATTAGGGTCAATAATACTTCGAGACGTGCTAATAGTTTCATCATTCAAGCGATAAATAAAATACTTAGCCTCATTACCTAATCCCGTTTTTATGGTAAATGATTGCCCTTCAAGCCCATCAATTTCTTCTTCTGAAATTGTAGAAACTATTTCTGCAAACTCCATATTGTCCATCATTCTTCTGGCAACACCTTCAATAGGATCGCCTGTTTCTAACACATCAATGAAAAAAGTAAATCCATCCGTTAATTCTCCTGTACTACTATCTTCTCCTACATAAGTAATTTTTAATCTACCTGCCTCATAAGTAACACTTGCATTTTTAGGCTTGTCAAAAGTTAATCCAAATTCTGAATCTTGATAACTTTCCATTTCTACTTCCCTTTCATCAGATTCATTTTTTTCAATAATTTCAACTTTTTTTGCCTCAGTTTGAGCCGGATAACTTTCCATTATAGGCCCCTCATTCCACACTTTAACCTCATCTTTTAAGTTTAAATCTTCAAAAGAAGCTTCTTCTCCTTTATTAATAAATTCCGTATCATCCGTAACAGAGAAAGCAATTGCTTCTCCTTCTAAATCTTCAAGATCTTCATAGTTATCAGAATTTACCCCTTCTGCAACTAAAAAACTTTCCTCATTAATCTCATATACAAACCCCTTTATAGTTGCCTCTTCACCAACATGGTTGTCTGCAATATAAAAATTATAACCTAAAAATATAGAAACCAATAAAACTATAATTATATATTTTATATTTTCTTTAAACATATTTAAAAAAGATTGCTTTTTATCAGTATATCAATATTTTTAAAAAAGAAAATACTTGATTTCAACACTTCTAGATGATAATTTAAGCTTAGAAGAAGTCAAAAGGAGGTGTTTAAATTGTTCTTTAAAAAATTATGGAAGAAAGGTATTAGGCCGACAGCATTCTTAATAGTTGCCGCAATAGTTTTTATTATAATAGTTAATTTTACTCAACCATTTGGGCGAATTCTAGCTATTTTTATTCCAAAAGAGTATATCTTTTGGGGTCTGCCATTTTTGGTTATCATGACTTTAGTTGTGCCAATCATGGGGCTTATAACTAATGGGAGGGTGGGTAACTTTATCAGTAAGTCTGTAGCCGGAATACCATTACTTAATATGATCTTTAAAGAAGAGGCTAAGATGGAGCTTGTAAAAAGGGGTATGCCAGCAGCAATAGAATTAAAGATTGCAAATGTTGAGCTTTATATTTATGGTTTTGTAACCGGAACTAGTAAGGTTATTAACGGATCTGAAACAGAAAAAACGCTCGTAAGTATTTACTTACCCTCTATCCCGGTTCCAGTAACCAGTTGGGTTGTATTGGATGTAAATATTAAAAACGTCAAAGAAATTGAAATTGTAGATGGAAATATAAACCCAAAAGCTTCAATAATCCAAAATAAATGCATCTCTTTTGGACAGCCTCTAGGAGGAAAAATAAACTTAAAAAGTTTAGAGAAAAAGGAAGTAGAAAACAGACTAGAAGAAGAAAAAAGTAAAAGCGCTGAAAACTAATTCAGCGCTTTTTTTATTGTTTTAAATCTAGAAGCAAAAAACTATTCCTCTACTTCCTCTTCACCTTCTTCGTTTTCTTCATCTTCTTCACTTTCTTCTTCAGGGCCTTCTTCTTCATCTTCCTCATCTTCAAATTCTTCTCCAGTAACTTCTTCATATAGTTTTTGAGCGTCTTGTCTTAAAGACAATACACTTTGCATAAAACCTACATGATCATCTCGGAAAGATTGAATCATATCAGCTACAAAAGACATATCTTCCTCATCTTCAAATTCTTCATAATAACTTTTTGCTGATTTTTCTGGAAGCTCTTCCCAGAGAGTAGTAGCTTCTTCTTCAATAGAAGAAAGCTCTTCTTCTTGTTCGCTTGTAAGTTCTTCGGAGTCAAGTTCAGTAATTATTTCTTCTACATCTTCAAGAAAGGCTTCGTAACGGCTTGTTACTTGTCCTTTCATTTTGTTAAGACCTTCAGGAAGTCCAGAAAATCTTCTGGCTTGGTCTGGAAGTTCTTGCATTCTTTCTTGAAATCTTTCTCTGGCTTGGTCTGCTTGCTCTTGCCTTTCTTCTCTTAATTCTTGAGTCCTTGTTTGTACCATTTCTCTTACTCTTGATCCAAAATCTTCCCCTTCTTGCTCAGCGCTTTGCCTCATTTCTCTAACTTTTTGTCCTAAATTTTCTCCAATTCTTTCCCTTGCTTCGCCTTTAATTCTAGTTGTAGATTCTTCAATTCTCCTCATGACGTCGTCAAAGTTTCCTTGTCCATGAGCGACACCTACAACCAAAAGAGAAAGTAGGAGTGTTGTGATTATTACCTTTTTCATAACTTTACTTTTTGATTTAATGACCTTTTTTTAAATTGTATACCTCTTATTTAATAAGTCAACTCTTATTTAAGTTATTTTATCACCTCTCCATGTTCATCTCTCCACTCATTTATTTTTTTATGATGACCGGATAATAAAACTTCTGGCACCTTCCACTCATTTCCTTCATCAGTTTCAAAAACTTCCGGACGGCTATATTGAGGGTACTCAACCATTCCCTCACCTCTAACTCGCTCGTCCAAGAATCCCTCATTATCTATCCCGACAACCCCGGGTACAAGTCGAGACACAGACTCCACAACAGCCATAGCCGGAATTTCTCCTCCAATTAGTACATAATTACCTATTGATATAGATTCATCCGCTAACTCCGTTCTAACCCGTTCATCGACCCCTTCGTAACGGCCACAAATAATAATAAGCTGATCTAAATTAGAGTATTCAGTAGCTTTTTTTTGAGTATAATCTTTACCCCGAGGAGTAAATAAAATTACTTTACTTTTTTTATCTTCTAATTTTATGTTTTTTACTGCTCTATAAATAGGCTCTACTTTCATAACCATACCTCTACCTCCTCCGTAAGGTTTTCCATCTACATCCCCCCATTTATTTTCAGAATATTCACGAAGATCGTGTGTGTTAATCTCGATAAGGTCATTATCTTGAGCTTTTTTAATTAAGCTTTCAGAAAAATAAGAGTCAAATATATCAGGGAAAATTGTAATAATATCAAATCTCATAAATTAAAAATGTTAACTACCAAACTATAATACTATTTAATTCTAATGGTTTTTACTGATTAATACAAAAAGCGATGCTGCAATGCAGCACCGCTTCTAAAAGTCTTTACAATGACTTCAAACTATCTATATTTTGATGTCTTCAAGACCTTCTCCCTCATCGTCGTCGTCTTTTTTGGAGTTTCCTCCATCAGATCTTTCATCGGGTTCAACGATCTTCAAGTTTACTCTAGCTTTGTTCTTGAGACCGATGATTCTAACTAGGCTTCTAATAGCCCTAGCAGTAGAACCTTGTTTACCGATTACTTGACCCATGTCATCAGCGTGAACGTGGAGAGAAAGAAGAACTCCCATTTCGTCAACTTTTCTTTCTATTTCCACATCTTCAGGATGATCTACGATGTTCTTCACGATAAATTCAAGAAATTCTTTATCGCTTGCTGGTTCAAAATCGTTAGCCATAATATTGGATCATAGTTAAATTCATTCAATCGTAGCTCGACCTTTTTTCGCCAACCCCAAAAGGGTTGTTAAGAAGCTACTACTATAATTTTATATCCTTTGCTTTTTATGTCAAGGATTAAACTATTTTTTTAACCTTTTCGTATATTGCCAACTCTTCATTTGGCTCAATCTTCACCACTTCAATCTCTCCGGAAAACGGAAGTCCATCCAAAATCATTTCTCTTGTCTTTGGATGTCCATTCCCTATTGATCCAGTAAAGCAAATGATGTCTGCTCCGCCTAATACTCCATAATAAGCGCTAATATATTTTTTAACCCTATAGGTAAAAACATTAAGAGCTAAAGCAGCTTTTTCATCACCACTTTCAGCATCTTTAATTACCTTCAGCATATTTTGAGTTCCGGCCAGACCAACCATTCCTGACTTTTTATTAAGCAGATTGTCTGTCTTTTCTATTCCTTCATTTTTAGCTAATTCCAAAACCACTCCCGGATCCACATCTCCTGACCTAGTCATCATTGCCAACCCTTCTAAAGGGGTGTGACCCATAGAAGTATCAATTGCTTCTCCATTTTTAATTGCCGCCACACTACACCCGCCTCCTAAATGAGCACTAATTATTTTTGCACTTTCAAAAGAAATACCCACTTGTTTAGCTGCTTTTTTAGCAGTATATTCGTGAGAAATTCCATGAAAACCAAATCTCTTAAATCCATATTTTTCTCTAATCTCTTTAGGTAAAGCATATTCACGAGCCTTTGAAGGTAAATTGCTGTAAAACTGAGTATCAAAAACAGCCACCTGTTTTGCGTCACTAAAAACCTTTTTAGCTATTTTGATTCCAAGTAAATTATTTGGGTTATGAAGAGGAGCAAGGTAGTTATATTTTTCTAATTTTTTAATTTTTTCTTCATCTAAAATAGTAGTGCTATTAAACTCATCACCGCCATGAACAACACGATGCCCTACCGCTACTACACCTTCGTATTTCTTACCAAGCTCTTCAAGCTTATTTTTTAATTTAGGTTTATAATTATCATCGTTTAAATCTTTTAAAGAAAATTTATCGATTTCCTTTCCATCTTTGAATGATTTAATTACAACTGATTGACTTCCGCAATTAAGTGTTAAAATCATATTTTTAAAGTTAACTTTTTTAAATTTTATACTCTTTTAACCTATTTTACAAATTAAAAAAGGCAGTAATTTTTACTGCCTTTCTCTATATTCCTTTATTCTCCTTATATATTCTACTAGCTCATCTAAAACTG
>JBNJDU010000010.1:0-18241 GCA_051745165.1 Patescibacteria group bacterium | reverse complement strand
TTTTTTCAGTCCCTCCTTCTCGATCTGGCGAACTCTTTCTCTCGTAATCTGATAACTTTCGCCAATCGACTCCAAAGTCTCCGGCTCATTTGCTTCTTTTAAACCAAAACGTCTAAGAATAACATCTTTGGTTCTGCCGGGTAAATCATCCAATAAATCAGAGCAAACTTTGGGGTAATCGTACATTTTTTTCCCGAAGGCTGCTATTTCCACCCTTCGGCGTTATTTTAATCTTTTTTATTCTACCACGTTATCGCTACTTTATCAAGCTCGTTCTTTCCATTTTAATAGTAAAGAACTTGCTAAAAATATTGAGGAGTATGTTCCTAAAATAACTCCAAGCACCAATGCTAAGATAAAGTAGAACAATGATTCTCCTCCGAAAAACAAAACTGCTAATAAAACTAACAGTGTTGTTAGCGAAGTATTAATAGAACGAGTGATTGTTTCGTTTAAACTTTTATCTACTATTTCTTCAAATTTTCCAGTTGCTCGACCAATATTTTCTCTAATCCTGTCAAAAATAACCACCGTATCATTCAGTGAATATCCTAGCGTAGTAAGTAGAGCAACAACTATTGGAATTGTAAACTGAACTCCTAAAAACTCACCTAGTACGGCAAAAACTCCAACTATAATCAGCACGTCATGTAAAAAGGCAACTACAGTAGCCACTACTCCATACTGCCAAGAAGCTATCGGTCCAGAAGAGCCAGCAAATGCGAATGCAATATAAATTATAACTAATAAAGAAGCAAGAATCATTGCTAAAAGAGTCATGCTTTTCAACTCCTCTCCTACTGCCGGTCCAATTGATTCGAATTCTCTTTCTCTAGCTCCCTCTAAAACATTCATCATATTTCCATACAAATCTTCACTAGTTTCTGTAGTCCTAATAATAAACCCGTCATCTGCTAATTCTTGAATTTGAAAATCAGCATCAATATTAGCCTCTAAATCTTCTTTTACTTCTTCCAGCTGCGGTCTCTCCTCATCATAATCGACTTCTAGAACACTTCCACCAGCCATTTCAATTCCAAGATTAAATCCAAAAACAACTATTGCCAATATCGAAGCCAATACCAATATTCCAGAAAATGTTAAATATTTATTTTTATGTTTTGTAAAGTTAATCATATCCACAATTTTTTAATTTCAGATAATTTACTTCCGAGAAACGATTGAATAAAGCTTCTAGTAACAATCATAGAGGTAAATAGACTAATCAAAATACCAATAATCAGTACAGTAGCAAATCCTTGCACAAAACTAGTTGAAACCGAAAAGAGAATAAAGGCAACTAAAATAGTAGTTAAATTACCATCTCTTATTGACGGCCAAGCCCTTCTAAATCCTTCTTCCAGAGATCTTTGAAATGTCTTTCCGCTATCTAATTCTTCCCTAATTCTGGAAAATATCAGTATATTAGCATCAATCGCCATTCCAATCGAAAGAATAAATCCAGCAATTCCGGAAAGTGTTAACGTTACTCCTAACAATTTGAAAGCACTAAGAACTAGCGCAGTATAAATAAGTAATGAAACAGAAGCTAAAAATCCTAATAATTTATAGTAAATAACCATAAAGACTACTACCGCTCCAAACCCAATCAAACCTGCTTTGACAGATTTATCAAGTGATTGCATTCCTAATTCAGGACCAACACTTTGTTGAGAAATAAGGCTAATTGGGACTGGCAGTGCACCAATTTCTAAGTCCCTAGCTAATTCTCTCGCCTCTTCAGTAGAAAGATTTCCACTAATTTGCGCTTCTCCTCCAGGTATTGCTTCTTGAATAGTAGCTACCTGAATTACTTCTTCATCTAAATAAGTAGCAATTGATCGTCCTACATTTTCTTCTGTTACCTCAGATAAAATATCGGCTCCTTCACTATCAAATCTTAAACTAACCATTGGTTCTCCAGACAGCTCATTAAAGTTAACTTGAGCTCCTTGTAGGTATCTTCCAGTTAATCCTATTTCTTCAAACTCAGCTTCAAAAGCTACTTCCCAATCTTCAATTTCTCCTTCTAAACTTTCTTTTTCTTCTTCCGCCAGATCTTCTTCAGCTATCTCTTCAACTTCCTTATCTAAAAATTCAGCAACCTCCATTCTTTTTTCTTCTATTTCTTGTAATTTTTCAGTAGATTTTTGAATCTTAAATTCTAAGAAAGGAGTTTCTCCTATTTGCTGAATTGCTTCATCTTGATCCTTTACACCAGGAAGCTCAACAGCTAATCGATCTCCCCTAACTTGAACTAGAGGTTCTCCAATTCCAAAATGATCCACTCTTCTTTCTATTAAATCTCTGAGAGCGGTCATTCTACTACTGACTTCTTCTTCGGGAATATCTTCTAGATCAGCTTGATATAAAAGATAAGCTCCACCTTGTAGGTCGAGTCCTAATTCAAAATCCTTTTCTTTTAACCTTCTATCAATAGAAAAAGGAGTTTCTTCGTTAAAAGTTTCAATTTTTTCATTGAAAAATTGCGGATTTACAAATCCGGCAGCAAAAACTGCAAAAACAAGTATTATTATAGACGTGATTATTGATTTTTCTTTCATAACTTTCGTTAGTATGACAAATTTATAATTTTGTGTCAAAGTAAAGGGCTCCTTTAGGAGCCCTATCTGTTTATAACTTTGCTTCTTTTATAATCTCTCTAAGAAACGACTCAACTTCTAATAAATTTTCAGTAATTCTTCCGTCTAATCCTTGCTCAATTGTTTCTTTACTCTTTTTCAAATCAATTTTTTCATCCTCTTCTGCAATCTCTATCAATTTATTAATCTGCTTAATTTTACTTACCATTGAATTCCATTCTTTCGAAAGTTTATCGCCCATCTTCTTCCTCCTTTCAGGTGGCAATAACCTTAAGTGCATCAGGGCAGATTTCAACATTTATCTTTTTAGAAAAAAAGACTTCTCCGTCAATATGCATTCTAACACTCTTCAAAACTTCTAAATCAGCATTCCTAATCTTTTGATGGCTGACATTTTCCGAATAATCGAATAACTTACTATAAAATAGCAGAAAAGAAAATAATCTAGCTGGCTTGTTCATCCTTTTTACTATCGTTATTCCCAACTGATGATCATGGAATGATGAGTCTTTATTGATTGTAATTCCACCACCTTCAGTTTTTCCGTTGGCAAAAGTAACCATTAAAGCGTCTTCTATTACCGATTCCTTTTCAGAGTTGAAGTAAAGATCTCCTTTAATAGGGAAATTGTGGAAGCTGAATAATTCTTTCCAAGCTTCTTTCTTATAGTTTTCAGAAAATCTTATTGCCTTAGCATCAAATCCAATTCCGAAACTATTACAAAAATAGCGATCATTGACTTTTCCTAAATCAACACTTTCCGGCTTTCCTTGTAATGCTAACTTTAAAGCCTTTACTGGGTCTTTAGGCAAGCCAAGTCCGTTCGCAAAATCATTTCCTCTTCCAGTTGGAATAATTCCCAAGGAAGTGTTAGTGTTTGCCAAAACCTGACAAGCTAAATTAACAGTTCCATCGCCTCCCATAACAATTATCTTATCTGTGTTTTCAGACATCTGTTCCAAAAGTTTTTTAAATTCCTCTCTAGTCGGTACTACAGAAACAAAAACTTTTGGAAATTCTTTTTGAAGAGTCTGGGCCAGTTTGTAAGTGTCTGCCTTACTTCTAGCTCCCGCTTCTGGATTGCATAAAACAAACATATTTATTACCTCCCTTTTTTATGTTCGAAAGATTATAAAAGAACAAAACCCTCGTTTGAGGTGCTTTTATTAAATCAAAGTGAAGTCGTATTGTCAAGAAAAAACTCCGCTTTTTAGCGGAGCGCTACTTTATACTCAAAAATTTCACAAAGCTCTTTTATTTTTTCTTGGAGGGCGGAAGTTGTAAAGTCGGTAACTTCTTTAAAATTAAGGTCAAATAAAAAATCTTCTATTTCTTGAAATCTTTTTCTGTACGGCTTTATAAAAACTGCGTCTCTTAAATGAATTTTGCAATAGAATAATCTATCGTCTAGTCTGGCTTTTGAAAATTGATCTATTTCTTCTTGAGGAGAAATCATCTTTAACTCTTCTCTGCAACTCGTAAGTTCTTTACTTATTTTTCGAGAAGTGGATTCGTTTTCTTTTTTTATTTCAATTAACTTTGTAGCCTGAATAAATCTATTCAGTAACTGGTCTCTAATCTTAATTATTTTTAAAATAATTGGATCTTTTTCTGCTGCAGAAAAAACTTTTACTTCTTCTATCTTTTTTAAAATTTCAAAAAAATCTTCTTTTTTATCTTCTAAAAAATAGTGTGGATCAGTATCCTTTTCAATTGAAATTCGGAAAATTCTAATCTTTTTTAAAACATCATTATCTTTAGGTATAGATAAACTTTTGAAAAATTTTTCTTTTTCAATAAACAGAGACACCATCTCTTCCTTAACTGTTTTCAGAGCTTGATTTAAATTTTTAAAGTGCTCAAAATCTTGGTCAGAAACTAAAAAGATATCACCTCTAGAATTAACATAACAAGGAACTTTTCCAATCTGACTTATAGTTTCTTCCCTCATCTAAATCACCTCCTTTTAGATTAAATTATTATACCATAAATTTACATTTTTTTAAATTATAAATAAAAAACCCTCCAAAACGGAGGGTTTAAATACTTGCTTTTAGTTTCTTTTATTTACCGTGACACTTTTTATACTTTATCGGCTTTCCGGTGTTCGGATCTATCTTCCCACAAGGACAAGGGTCATTTCTACCTACATCTTTATACTTTTCTTTTTTCTTTTTATCTCTGGACGGATCTTGAGATTTTTTCTTTTTAAGGGTTATTTTCCCCTTACCAGGCAAAGATATTTTAGTGCTGGTCACTCTCATTACTTTATCAATTGTAGATCTTTCAATTTCTTCAAGCATTTCTTTAAAAGCAATATTTCCTTCTTTTTTATACTCCACAAGTGGATCCCTTTGTCCATAAGCTCGAAGCTTAACTGAATCCTTAATTTGATCCATATCTTCTAAATGTTGAGTCCAAAAAAGATCCATTGTTTTTAAAGCGATGACCTTTTCTACTTTTCTCATCTTCTCTCCTAGTTCTTCTTCTTTTTCTTCATACTTAGACTTATCTTCATCGTGCTTTTCGAAAAGTTCTAGGATATAAGGTTTTAATCCTTCTTCTTCGTCCTCAGCCATCTCTAAAATTTCATCTCGGAGATTATAAAACTTTTCTCTTTGTTTGCTTAAAACGTTATCGTATTTTAAGACATGTTTTCTAGCATCAAAGTGCATTCCTTCTACTTTCTTTTGAGCTGATTCTATTATTCCGGAAACCATTCTATGCTCAATCGGTTGATCTTCAGGCAGGTTAAGTGTTTCCATTAAACCTTCAATTTTTTCAGAACCGAAAACTCTTAAAAGTTTATCTTCCAAGGAAACAAAAAATTGACTTTGTCCAGGATCTCCTTGACGACCACACCTACCTCTAAGCTGGTTATCAATTCTTCTTGCTTCGTGACGCTCGGTACCGAGTACGTAAAGCCCACCTAAATCCTTAACTTTTTCTGCCTCCTCTTTGTCGGGAGGGTTTCCGCCCAAAACAATATCAACTCCTCTACCAGCCATATTGGTGGCGACCGTTACCGCTCCCAACTTACCGGCTTGAGCTATAATTTCACCTTCTTTCTCGTGGTTTTTAGCGTTTAAAATTTTATGTGGAACTCCCGATCTTTTTAGCATCTTTCCTAAAAGCTCATTCTTTTCAATCGATACCGTACCAACTAATACTGGCTGTCCTTTTTCGTGCCTTTTCTTAACCTCTTTTACTACTGCTTTAAACTTTCCCATTTCAGACCTAAACACCTTATCTTCCAAAGCTTCTCTCTGTAATGGTTTGTTGGTTGGAATAACTACCACTCTTAAGTCGTAAACCTTATCAAATTCTTCTTCAGAAGTTTTAGCCGTACCGGTCATTCCAGCTAGCTTGTTATACATTCTAAACAAGTTTTGGAAAGTAATCTTAGCCATTGTCTTTGATTCGGCCTTAATCGGCAAACCTTCTTTAGCTTCAATAGCTTGGTGCAAACCTCCAGACCATCTTCTTCCGGGCATAAGTCTTCCAGTAAATTCATCAACAATCACTACTTCGTCATTCTTAATAACATAATGAGTGTCTTTTTCAAAAAGAGGTTTTCCAGTTTCAGGATTGATGGCTTGCGCTCTAAGTCCTTGCTCTACATTATGAATGTACTCCAATCCTTTATCTTCATACAGATTATCAAGTCCTAAAATATTTTCTACTTTTTCAACCCCTTCTTCAGTAAGAGTTACCGCTCTCTCCTTTTCATGTACTTCGTAGTGTTTTTGTGGATCAAGTTGAGGAACTACATTCTTAGCAATATCTTGATATCGTTTTGGTTTTTTCTTATCTGGCTGTGAAATGATTAGTGGAGTTCTAGCCTCATCAATAAGAACCGAGTCAATTTCATCAATTATGCAGTAATTAAAACCCCTTTGGACCTTTTTATCCAAAGTAGTAGCCATATTGTCTCTAAGGTAATCAAATCCAAATTGATTATTAGTTCCGTAGGTTATATCCGCCTGATAAGCTTCAGATCTATTTACTGGTCTTAAAAAATCTTCTTCAACCTTAAAACTTCCTAGTTCGTCTCTTTTTTTATCTTTTTCTTCACTCGCCTCTGCCTCATATTCAGAATCATAAACAAAAGCTTCTTTATCTCCAATGCAGCCAGTAGAAAGTCCTAAGTAGTCATAAATCTGACCCATCCAAACCGTATCTCTTTTTGCTAGATAATCATTAACAGTAACTAAGTGAGCTCCTTTGCCTTCTAAAGCGTTTAAGTAAAGCGGCATGGTGGCAGTAAGAGTTTTACCTTCACCAGTCTTCATCTCGGCTACATCACCATTGTGAAGCGTTATAGCCCCCTTTACTTGGACATTATAATGTCTTTGATCAAGAGTTCTTTTTGCTGCCTCTCTAACTAAAGCGTAAGCTTCAGGTAATATATCGTCTAGAGTTTCTTCACCAGCTAATCTTTCTTTAAACTCTTCAGTTTTTTCTTTCATCTCTTCTTCAGAAAGCTTCTCTACTTTTTCTTCTAAAGAATTTATTTCTTCAACTATTGGTTTTATATCTTTTAAATACTTTTCATTCGGATCGCCGAATATTTTCGTCAAAATGGACATAAAGTTAATTTTAATTACGAATTTTGAATTTTGAATTTTTAATTACGAATTGCACTTTTTCCAGCTAATCTATTTTGAGATTACTGCTAAAATAATAGTGTAGAAAAAGCTACTTTGCAAATGAAAGTAGCTTTTTAAAGGTCAAATTAACTAGTTTATTTACGCCTCATCTGCGTATTTACCTTCTTCATCTTTCATTTCTGTTCCTGACTTTTCTCTAATCTCTTTTGCTTTTCTCTCACCTTTTCTCTGCAGAGTGGCTTGCTTGTCTTTATATTCTTTTACTTGTCTTTGTAATTCTTCCTTTACTTCTGCTACTGCTTCTTTTGGAGAAGTTGATGTATTTTCTGCTCTAAGAGATGTTCCGGGTAGAAACATTTGCGCCTCTACACGATGAACATCACCCTTGTTTTGTCCTTTGGTAATCTTTTCAATTTCTATTTCCATATTTATTCTTGCTTTCGGATCTTCTACTTTTTCTTTATCCTTTTCTTCTTTAGCAATGAATTTAGGTAAGAACTTTTCCACCTTGGTTATCTTCCCTTGAATATATTTTTCAAGGTGATTAGTGAGCTCCATGTTTTTGGTTCTAATTCTAATTTCCATATATTTTAAATATTAAGATGAATAAAGCTTTAGTCTATAAATCTTATTTCTCTTTCTAAGTTAACTCCGAACCGCTCAAAAACTTCTTCTTTTATTTTCTTTATTAGGTTTTTAACATCTTGCGAACTAGCATTTCCTTCATTAACTATAAAGTTAGCGTGCTTTTCAGATACCTTTACACCTCCGACCGACACTCCTTTAAGATTAGATTTTTCTATTAAGAATCCTGCTGAAATAACTTGTTTTTCATTAAATTCTTTTAGTAAAGGATATTTATCTATAAGTTCAGGGTCATCAATTGTTGTTTCTGGATTCTTAAATACACTTCCTGCACAAGGCATATCCATTGGATGGTTTTCATTTCTATAAGCTAACCAATCATCAATTCTTTCCTTAATAGCCTTTTGATCGTCGCTAACAAGCTTTAATGATGCACATAGAATAGTCAAGTTCCTCTCTTTAAAAGTGCTGTTTCTATAATTAAAATTCAATTCTTCTTTTTTTAAAACTTTGGTTTCTCCATCTTCCATTACTTCCACTTCTTGAATTACATCTGATATACATTGTCCGAAAGCTCCTGCATTTCCATAAACTGCCCCACCTAAACTACCCGGAACTCCCATCGCCCACTCTAAGCCGGAAAGATTATTTTCAAAAGTAAATTTTGCAAGTCTAGGAAGAGAAACTCCCGCGTCTACTTTTATAATATTTTCTTCTTCGGATAAAAATTCGATCTTGCCACTACGCAGTTTTATAACTAATCCGGACAAGCCTTCAGAAGATACAACTACGTTTGAGCCACCTCCTAATATAGTTACCGGCGTAGATAGTCTCTGTGCTTCTTTAATCGCCTCTTCTAACTCTTTTTTGGATTCAACAGCTAAGAAAAACTCAGCTTTGCCTCCTATTTTAAAAGTCGTTTCGTCAGCTAATGGGTAATCTTCTTTTATTTTCTTTTTCATACTTTTTTTCAATCAACTTTCTAAGGGTTCTTATTATATCACTCAGACCTTAAAATAAAAAGGCTCGGATTTAAGCCGAGCCTTTTCAAAATCTTTAAAATCAAATTTACTCCTCTTCTTCAGTGTCTTGATTTTCCTCTAAATCTAAATCTTCTTCTGGATCAAAGTCTTCCAAATTTTGAGGCTCGAACATTTGAAGCATTGGGAGGTCTTCCCTTAATTCTTCAATTGTAATATATTCTTCCGGCGCGGAAATATCGAATTCTTCATTGAAGTCAGTATAGTTAATAGTCATATTAACAGTCATAGAATCAGGAGTTTCTTCTAATTGATCAATTTCAGAAAAGTCTTCTTCATTAAATTCACTTGTGGAAGTTACTTCCATTTTTACTAAATGCTCATCTTGAACCCAAGCAAAAATTTCACTATCTTCATAACTATTTTTAAGTTCAGCATCCATTTCCTCCATCATTTCTTCTTTTTCTTCTTCTGATAATTCTGGGAAAAGATCCATAACTTGATACTCTTCAATCAAATCTGCATAAAAGTCAGCCATTTTTTCTCCATCAATTTCTAAAGTGTATTTTTTAGCAGTCTTTTCATTATACTCATCTTCTTCTGTGTTTGTAACTTTCATAACACCATCTTCCCACACCTTGTCAGAAAGTCTTTCTGATTCGTCAAAAAGCTCTTCGGTAGTAATTGGTTCTGTTCCTAACTCAGTAAAGAAACCGGCTAAAAAGAGATCTGCCTGCTCGGGAAGATTTTCAACAAGTAAAATATCATTCTCAGTCAATGCTTCAATATCACTCTCAGCTACGGGTAAAGCTAAATAAGGAAACGAAGTTACTCTACCGTAGAGATTTTCATCTACATAAGTAAATCCAGCGCCTAAAGTAACAGCTAAACCTTCTGTAGACATATCCATTGTTCCTTCACCTTCCATTGCTTTGTTGGCTCGATCATAGTCGACACCACCAAGAAATGACATTTCTGGTGCTCCTTCGGCACCTTCAAGCTCCATGTCCATTTCTACGTCTACACCGTAGGAGTCTAAATTACTAGTATTTTTTTGTGCTTGCATAACTTCTTCTTCTGGTGTTTGTGGACCCATAAACATAAAGCCATATACTCCACCAGCAATAAGAAGAATTATCAAAGCGATTAATCCTGTTTTTTTATTTTTCATCTTATATTAAATTATTATCTAAACTTATTATTTCTCGACTTTTATTAACTTTTCTTTATTCTATCAATAAAATTGAATGTTTTCAATTCAAATAGTTTAAAGGCAATTTTAATTCCAAATATAATTCCCAAAATGCAAACTATTAAATCTGCAGATCTCCATGTCATTCCAAATACAGTACCATTTTCAAAACCAAGCTCTAATGCTTTAAATCCAAAAGAAGAAATTGCTTCTAAGCCTCCCAAACCAGCTGGGAGCGGAAGCATCATAGAAAGATTAGCTAATCCATGAACTGCTAGAGATCTTAAAGGAGAAAATACACCAACAATAAAAAGAACTATAAGTAATGCACGAGTATAAAAAAGAATGTGTCTAAAAAAACTAAGTACAACTCCCTTCCAAAAAAATGATTTTTTCGGTGAGAAAAATCTTAAGACATTTCCTTCCGTGTTAAAAATAAATTCACCATTTTTAGTTGCTTTTACTTGAGTTTTTTCCAATCCAAAAAGATTTAAGATTAAGAGTAAAATACTTTTCTTTCCTATTGCTCGAGAATAAAAAAGTGTTAAGCCAATAACCAAAATAAAAATAGAAGCAATAACTAGTCCAAAAATCCAAAACTCCGGAAAGTTTCCGAAGCTTAAAAACATAGCTACTCCGGCAACCAAAAATATACTATGAAAAGTAATATCAAGAATTTTATCAATAATCGCCGAGGATAAACCTTTCTCCCAATTAATATGAAGAATCTTTTTAGTTAGATAGATTCGTAAAGCGCCTCCACCAAGCACTGCCACAGGGGTGAGATAATCTATAGAATAACTTACTGACCAAACCCCCATTAATTCAGTAAACTTTCTTCTTTCTCCTTGACAACCTAAAATAATCTTCCACCGTAAAACACCAAGAAACCAAATCAGAAGAGTTATTCCAATTATTGCTACTCCATGAACACTAAAAAAGAGATTGGCTGCTTTTCCTAAAGTTTCAACTCCTGATCGTTGAATGACCAGATAAAAAATTAGAAGTCCAAGACCAAAAGCAACTAAAAATTTTATAGCTTTTTTCATATCAAATTTATCGGAGATTGTTTATCTTTGAAATCGTACTAGCTCCTACATATCCGGTTCCTTGTTCTAGATTTAAAGGCTCTAGAATCTCTTCAGCATGTTTTTCTTGAAATCTAATTACCGCTTGCTTAGTAAGCGATCCAAAATTACCAGTTACATAACCTTCAGGATAAATATTAGGTTTGGTGGATAAAAATCTTTGCAGACATTCTACAGAGCTTCTATCCGGAGATCCTAGGTAAAGCGGACCTCTAATCGTGCAAGTATTAGGACTTCCTTCTCTTTCTTCCATTCTTTCCCTTAACCGCTCTAACAACTCTCTTAATCGATTTAACTTTTCTAACGTTTCTTTATATTCATTAACGGGAGTTACACTCGCCTCCCAAGTGAAAAGGTAACTTTCTTCTGCTCCATTAAAACCACTGATTTTCTCTTGGATGCTAGGCATAATAGTTAAAGAAGTGTACTCATCATTAAAATCTTCTACTTCTAAAGATCCTTCTCCATCTTCAACATCTAGAAAATCAACCTTACATTGGTCTTGAGAATCACAGAGCAAATATGGAATATCAACCCTTATATCGTTTTTTATATTAAATTTAAGATTTAAAGTGCCTCGTCCTCCAGTTATTTTATGCCAATTACCAGCCCAATTTTTAGTTCTATATTGCACAGAAAGATTACTATCTTCAGAATAAGGCATATAGTTAGTTGCTGGAGATACTTGTAAATCTTCTAACTTCTCGCTTTTAAAACAATATTTATCACCTAATTCACAATCGTTTTTTAAAACAGCGATTTTAAAATTATTAAAAACATCATGAAAGTCCTCTTCATAACCTCCCTCTTCCAAGGCGTGATTTATGCTCTTAATTCCAACTTGATCATGTTTTAAAGAATCAATCAAAATATCTACCCCGTAATGATCAACTATGTATTGAGTAAAGATATTTACTACTCCGTAATCAGCACGCTGACCAATCCATTCAGTTAAAGAGATATCAGGATCTCTAAGGAAGGTTTCTATTCTTCTATCCAAATTACTATTTTCTTGATCATCATAGCCTAAAAAGGTGGGCATAAATTCTGCTCTTGCTTCATTAAGCCAAACCTCTTCTCTTTCACCTCTTAATCTTTCTTTTTGATTGAAAACTAACAGGTGCATAAACTCATGAGCAAGAAATCCACCTTTATCTTTATAATCCAAAACAGTTGTATTTAAGTAAAGTAAAGTTAATTCATTTGATCTTGGATTTTGATACTTAGAGTACTGATCCCCAGAATTAAAATAACCCCCTGCATTTTCTCGCATTGGGTGTATCAAAATAGAAATTTTTTCTTTATCAGAAACCGGGTGGGTTGGAACTTCACCAAAATTCTCAGTCATTTCCGGATAGATTCTCTCATCAAATTCTTCACTTAAGTCTTCCATATCTTCTTTATAATTTCTTTGTTCTCGCTCAGAGATTTCATCCCACCAACTTTGATCAACATAATAAATTAAACTATCAGTTTCTTCTACTAACTCCGCTTCTAGTTTTTCTCTGTTCTGCTTGTCATAACTAGGTTCAATATAAAATTGCCTAGTACCGCTCTCTTCCTGAGCGGTTATAATTCCTAAAGGGAAAATTAATATTATTGCTGTAAAAACTAGTAATTTTTTCATTACTTGTTTAGTATACCAAAAAAATAATTTTTAAAAAGCTGCGCCCTAAGACGCAGCCCTTTAATTTAAAGCTCGAACTCTTCTATTTCTTGTTCTAAATTTTGAATCTCTTGATCTATATTCTTTCCTAAGTTTTCTATATCCTTATCTATGTTTTGATTATTGGATTTGTTTTCATCGTCATGAATTTTGAAAGCAATTCCTAAAACTAATACTAGAGAAATAATAAGTCCGGCAATCATTGTGAATGTAGTCATATTTTTGCCACCCCTCTATCGGCTGCTTTTCATATCAAAACTTTCAAATGTTCAAATCAGAATTTCCTTCGAGGAGTTGTAATTACTTGCGATAAGTATACCCTTTTAAAAACAGCTAGTCAAAAAGACGGTAATAAAGAATACCTAGGTGTTCATGGAGGGCTAAATCTGACTTCCTTAGATTCTCACTACTAGGAATATAGTCGCTAAAATAATAAGTTTCTCTTCTTTTTCTAAAATCAGTCGGTGCAGGGATCGGATTTGCTCCTAATTTTTCAAACTCCATAACCGCTCTTTTCATATGGTAGGCAGAAGTTACTAAAAAGAATGGTTCTTCTCCGACTTCTTCTACTACCTGCTTAGCATTTTCTCTGGTATTATTAGACTGATCTTCAACATAAATATTTTTGTCTGGTATTCCTCTATTAATGAAAAAGGCTTCAACAGCAGAAAAGCTGTTTCTATCTTGATCTATCGCTTCTGTTCCGGAAATTATTAAAGTTGGACTATGGTCTTTTAAGTTTGATATTCTCAGCACTTCTGAACTTCTTAGCACATCAGACTTTGCTCCTCCGGATAAAACAACTATTACCTCTGCTTGATCAATCTGATCTACCTCTAAAGTAGAGAAGTTTTCTTCTAGGTTTCCAATTACAAAATCAGCACCAGGGGTGATAGAAAAAATATAATATATAAAGAGCCCAGCCACAATCATATACCTCCCTTTCTTCTTCTTTTTAAGAAACATAAAAACAACCCCAACTATAACTAGGATAAAACTTAAAGAGCCTGGTACTAATAAATTTCTAACTATTAAATTAGTCATACATCAAAACTTATAGAGCTTGTTGGCTCTTTTTTACATTTTTAATAACAGAGTGATTAAAATGCCATTAGCGTATAACTTAGAGCCATGGCAATAACCAAAATGAATACTATTATTTTCTTTGTTTTATCACTCATCTTTGCTAATTCTACCTTATCTTTCTTTGTTTGTTAAGTTTCAAAATAAAAAGCCGGGGTTAAACCCGGCTAAGCTTTCCTCCTTTCCCTTTTGAGTCCTCTACATAATCGTTTATTTTATAAAAATCTATCTTTTCACCTTTTTCAAGAGTACGAAAAAATCTTTGTAGAAAAATAATAACTTCGTTACCGAACAAATTTAAAAACATTATATGCCAACTGGCATGAAAAACTTTAGGTAATTGAACTTCTTGATCATTTTTACAGTAATCTGGGCGAGGATCTCTACTAGTCGGTCTAACGTGATGATCATCATAAATTACTGGGGCCGCTAAATTATTATGTTCGTTCCGCACATCATAAATTTCAGCTTTCTGCAATCTGCCTCCACCTCTTTTTTGATCCATTAAGCTATTAATCTTTTCTAAGTAAAGCAGAGCTTTTTTAGGTTTTCTTATCGATCCGAAAACAATAGCAAAGGACCGATAAAACGAAGTGGGTATTTCTTGCTGACACCTATCCAGTAAAGGAGCGCTATAAAAATCTCTGTCTTTCCAACGCATAAAATCCTCCTTTCTTGTGACGCCTAAATATAAAGAACTTAATCGATTATACAATTATTTATTCATTTTGCAAATATATTTTTTGGTAAAGAAAAGCAATTATCATAAATTTACCGCCTAAAAAAATAAAAATATAACTTACAAAGTTTTCCACATATTAGTAAAGTTTTCCTCTTTTTTGGTTAAAATAATAGGACATATCATTTTTGTCCTATCTTTGTCCTAACAATTTCCCACCCTTCCTAACAATTTCCTATTATTTTCACCAAAATACTTATCACCTGTGGAAAACTATTTCCTTTTTGTTGATAACATAATACTTGACATTTATATTATTAGTTATATAGTAAAAACAGTTAATTGTTTTGGTCTTTAACAATTTAAGGAGGTGGCTCACATGAGAAAGAGATTACTTACTCTTATTCTTATCACAATACTGATTGTAGCTTTCAACATACCAGTAGCCGCCGTATCCTATTCTGAAGCACGTCAAGACGAGTCCTTACGAGAAGCTTATTTGGAAGAGCTTTTGGAAACCTACCCGCCCCCTGACGGTGTTAGTACTAGGAGAATTAGGTACACTCGTAAAGATAGTGAAACTGCTACAATGGCTGTTCAGTACCGACCTTTTATGATTGGTAAAGACATCGAAATTATCTTGCAACTACAGTTAGTGGTTTACCCGCAGTCTTTTGAAGAATATGAAGTGGAGGATGACTTTATAAGTACTCTTTTCCATGAATATAACCACCTCCGCGCCGTCAAGAGAGACGAAATGATTGAAGAGGATAATAGTTATATGGATGCCCCAAATCCTTTTGATGTTGAACTAGCTCAAAGTTTTCAATTAGCCTCATTCAATGAAGCTAACAACGAAATTAAAGATAATAAAAAGAATTTCGACCCTGACGTTAATTATGACCTTGAGTGGAAGGATATATATGATCTTAATAAATATGATTCAGAATATATAGATACAGACGAGCCAGAAGTTTCTATTCAAATTATCAGAAAATTTGTCCGCAAACACATCTTTGAGATGCTAGCCTTAGAAGAAGAAATTTATCTGCACCAGACTAAATTGAACCCCTCTTTCGAATTCGGATCCTCACGATTCGAAGTTTATAAAAAGCACTACCTTCATCTAATGAGTAACCTTGATTCTTTAGGAGTTTCTGAAGAATTAAAAAAATCATTAGAAACAATATTTTATAGAGAATGGATTGATTCCAATTCAAATTCTTCTCTTGACGTTTAATAAAAAGAACCGGGCAAAAATGCCCGGTTTTATCTTGCTTATAGAGAAGTTCCTCCTTCTTCTCTAACGTCTATAAATCCTTTAACGGATTCTACGGATAGAACTCTATCCCAAACACTTACTCTTTGATCAGAGAATCTAACTGTAAAGTAAATTCCATCTCTTTCCTCGCCTATCTCTAAAGAGAGTAATTCTTCAAATTGATCAATAGCTTCAGAAAGCATACATTCAACCAGATCTTCAGTTTCTTCACTGCTAGATATTAGTATCACTGTCGCTAAATCAAGTTGGATTTTTTGCAAAACCCAGTCCGGTAGAAGTTTTTCAAATTCAATCCTTATTCCGTCCCGATCTTCTTTTTTGTGAATGCACAACTCAAGAACAATCTTACTAGAATCACCTAATCGATGAACCTCAAAATGAAAACCAGAAACATCCTTATTAACCTTTAGTCTGTCTGAATCAATCTTAACCTTCTGAAAAATCCCTTCACTCATTACAAATCCCTCCTAAATTATTTTGAAGTGCTGTATTATTATACTTTTAATCTTCTATTTGTCAAACATTAGGCTCTTAGATCTTGATTTAGCCATTTTTCTTTTTCAACGACTAATTACTAGACTACACACTAAAAAGAGCTCTACGGCGATTATAAAACGTCTCAAGCGTTAAAATACCTGCCTTAAGCTTTCCAAAATAAAAACCCCTTCTTTTGAAGGGGCTTTGCGCTTAGCAGTTTTTAGGGCAAGATCCATTAACTAGAACAGATCCACACTTGTTGCATCTCTCCTTACTTGCTCTCCTCTTCATTGCTGTAGGAGTGCAATTCGGACAGAGATGCTGAGAGTGTCTTTTCCCGCATCTACTGCATTTAACCTTTCTTCTACGCATAATTATACCTCCTTAAGGTATTAGATTATCTCATCAATAAGTCCAAAATCTTTAGCTTGCTTCGCATCTATCAAAGTTTCATTTTCTGACAATTCAAGAACCTTTTCTCGAGACAAATTAGAATGATCTATGATAAAATCAATGTACCAATTCTTCATGTTCTGCTTCTTTTCTTGATCGTCGTAATCAGAGACATCGGGAATATGGAATAATAAATGGGAGTGAAAACCCATTGATCTGCGCTCTCCAGATAAAAATATCGGGATAGCAGCAGAAGCAATTCGTCCTATTCCTAAAGTATTAAACTTAAATCTTCTGATTCTCATTTCTTCGGTGAAGTCAATCGCCACCGGTATATATCCTCCTTCTGAAGTGATCATTAACGTTACAGGGGCACTACAGTCTTTTAACTTTTCTATCTTTTGCATTACTTCTTCATAAATGGGAACATTAACATCGCCTATCCATCTAACTACATTCGAGACTTCATTCATTATACTTCCCCCCTTTCCTTGTTTTTATACTATATAATATTTATTATATTTGTCAAGAACTAGTAATCATTTTAGTTACTTCTTGTGCTGTTTTAACGGCAGTTTCAATACAAGGATAGTAGTAAAAATCACCACAAAGGTAAATTCCTTCACGTTGTTTTAAGTCCGGAACCTCTGCTCCAGAACTAATAGAAGGAAAAGGATTAGCCTCTTCTGTTTGCTCTAAAAGCATATAATCATCATAAAAGCGGTCAAAATCAACTTTTTCTTCTTTGTTTATAGGAAAAACTTGTTGCTCTTTATGGTAAACATTAAAGAATAATCTTGCATTAGCTGATTTATCTTTTGAAAATATAATATCTTTATCTGATTTTAAATCCCCTTCTAAAGAATAATACTTACTAGGTTCATAAAATAAACCCTGCCCGACACTTAACGGAGAAATTTTATTTACTTGTGAAAGCGGCATAGCAAAAACTATTTGATCAAAGCTTTTTTGTTTTTCTTTTCCGATTTTTTGATAAGTTACTACATTTTCATTATCAAACTCTACTCGCTTAACTTCGGTAGAAAGTTTAAAGTTTACCCCTAAATCTCTTGCCTTTCTTTCTAATACATTAGTAACTACTTTAATCCCTTCATCTTTACCGAAAGTTAAAGCATCTTCACTAGTTATTTCCAGTAGAAATTTTAATTTAAAAAGCCCATATTCAGCGGATACCCTAGAAGCATCAACCGGATTCATAAAGGTTAAATCTAAAAGAGGACCGACAATCATTCTCATAAATAAGTCAGACTTTTCTCCCAAATAAGTAGAAAAGCGCATGTCTCGCAGATTAAGAAGATGATCAGAAGGATTAAATATGTCAAAATTGTTTTCTTTTACCTCTCTTTCCATTTCTTCATACATATTTTGATCTACTTCCGGAAGATTATCTACCAAACTAGAAAATCCCTTGAAATTTTTTATTCCTTTTTCTGTTAATACCCCCATATTATCTAAAGAAGTAAGAGAATCGCTGAGATTAAGCTCATCAACTAAAGATAAAAATTCAGAATGTATATTTGGACTAAGCGCCTTTACTGCGTGTTCAAATCGCCCACCAGTATAGCCAGCCTTTTCAAAAAGT
>JBNJDU010000009.1:0-25631 GCA_051745165.1 Patescibacteria group bacterium | reverse complement strand
CCTATAATAGGATTAACTTTTTTCTCTTTTGGTTGTTCTGCTTTCTTTTCAAACTTATCCTTTCTAAGAATATCTCCTTTACGAAAATCACCTTTATTTTCTGCAGAAATAAAATAGTCTTTCCACGATACTAAAGTTTTTGAATAGCCACCCAACTTTGTAAGTACAATTGCTTCTGATTCAGGCGCTTTAACTAAAAACATTAAAATCACTTCCTTTCATATATTTTTAAAGAACTTGGCTTCTTGCTAATTTATATAATAGATTATTAAATTTGTCAACCCTTTTATCTTGTAATCTTTTTATGGTAAAATAATTACAATCTAAATAAGTATATGCGTTATAAAATACCAAGGTACATAGATTACGAAGCAAAAATTTTTGGCCCGGCTAGTTTTAAGCAATTTTTATTTCTTTTAGCCGGAATGATTACTATTGGTTTTTTATGGCTTATTATTGATAATTTATTCATATTCTTTTTAACGGCCGCCTTAGTCGGTGGAATTTTCGGAGGGTTAGCTTTTGGAAAAATTAACGGACAACCTATCGTAAGTATGTTAGGTAAATTTATTGCTTTTAAAATATCCGGGGAAAAAAGATATTTCTGGAAAAAGAAAGACTTAGCTCCTAAAACTATTAAAAGAAGAGAAATAAAAGAAGAAGAAACAGATCAGGATAATACAAGACTACCAACAAAACAAAAAAAGGGGAAATTAGATAAAATGTCAAAAAAAATAGAAACTTCATAAAATGTCTCAAAATAGTACACAAGATTTTCTAGAAATGAGCCAAATAAGAGACGGAGTAGTCATTCTCAAAAACAAATCTTTGAGAGGAGTTTTGATGGTTTCTTCAATTAATTTAGCTTTAAAATCAACTCAAGAACAGCAAGCTATTATTAATCAATTTCAATCCTTTTTAAATTCTTTAGATTTTACTTGCCAAATTATTGTCCAATCAAGAAAAGTAAATTTGACCGGCTATATTGATATGATTAAAGGTTGGGAAAAAGAACAAGATAATGACTTATTACGTCATCAAACCGAAAGTTATAGAAAATTTATTCAAAACTTTATACAAAAAGAATCAATATTAACAAAAAAATTCTTTGTCATAGTTCCTTACGCATTCCATGAAACACCTGGTGCTAAATTAACTGAAGAAAATTTTAAAAGATTAAAAAAACAATTAACCCAAAGGATGGAGTTTATAGCCCTTGGTCTTAGACGTTGTGGGCTTCAGGCAGCTCCTCTGACAAGTTCTGAGCTTATAGAGTTGTTCTGGGTCTTACATCATCCAAAAGAAGCTGAAACAGGCTATTATCCAGAATTCCCTGAAGAATTAATAAATTAAAATGTTTGATGAATTAAAAAATAAAATAGATGAACTTTTAGGTTTAAAAGGTGGAGTAGATCCCACTACAGAACCTTCTACTTTAACTATAAAAGATGTAGTTGCTCCTTCATATATTGAAGAAGAACAAAATCATTTAAAGTTTGGGGAAAAATTTTGCCGTTCATTTTTCGTTTTTTCTTACCCACACTATTTAACTAGTGGATGGCTTTCTCCTATAGTTAACTTAGATGCTCAATTAGATATATCCTTTTTCATTCACCCTGTTGATACAGCAGAAACTTTAAAAAAACTAAGAAAAAAACTTACTGAAGTACAAGCTCAAATGAGCGAGAATCAAGAAAAAGGATTAGTTAGAGATCCTGTGTTGGAGACAGCTTATAAAGATTTAGAAGAATTAAGAGATAGACTTCAATCCGCTCAAGAAAGAATGTTTAAGTTTGGACTTTATATCACAATTTATGGGGATGATGAAGAAGAATTATCAGATATAGAAAATAATTTAAGATCAATTTTAGAAGCAAAAGTAGTTTATATAAAACCAGCTCTTTTCCAACAAAAAGAAGGTTTTATTAGTACTTCTCCTTACGGATTAGATAAGCTTGATACTCATACTAGAATGAATACTCAACCTCTTTCTAGTATATTTCCTTTTATTTCTTCTGATTTAAGTTCTAACGAAGGAATACTCTATGGCATTAATATGCATAATCGTTCCTTAGTTTTATTTGATCGATTTAGCTTAGAGAACCCAAATCAAGTTGTCTTTGGTACTTCTGGATCAGGTAAATCTTATCTAGTTAAACTCCAAACTATTAGATCTTTAATGGCCGGAACAGATGTAATTATTTTAGATCCAGAAAATGAATACAAAACTTTAGCTGAAGAGGTAGGAGGTAAATTTTATAACATATCCATTGGCTCTGATAGTCATATTAATCCTCTTGATATTCCTCCTCCAGAAGAGGGAGAACGGCCAGGTGATGCAATTAGAACTAACGTTATTAATTTAGTTGGTTTACTTAGAATAATGCTTGGAGACTTAACTAACGAAGAGGACGCAATGATTGATCAAGCATTAAGAGAAACTTACGCAGCAAAAGACATAACTCCGGATAGTGACCCTTCTACTTGGGAAGAAAAAGTTCCTCTTCTTTCTGATTTAGAACAAGTTTTAGAATCAATGGAAGGAACTAGATCCTTATTAGTAAGATTAAGAAGATTTACTCGTGGAGCTTATTCAGAATTTTTTAATCAATATTCAAATGTCTCTACAGATAATAATTTAACAGTATTTGGAATAAGAGACTTAGAGGACGATTTACGACCAATGGCAATGTTTATAATAATGCGCTTCATCTGGAAAATAATTACCGGTAGCCAAAAAAGGAGAGTATTAGTAGTAGATGAGGCATGGTGGATGATGCAGAATGAAGATGGAGCTTCATTCTTATTTGGTTTAGTAAAAAGATCACGTAAATACGGAATGGGAGTCACCACTATTACGCAAGATGTAGCCGACTTTATGAAATCTGAATATGGACAACCAATAATTACTAATTCGGCCCTTAGATTCCTTCTCAAGCAGTCTCCAGCGGTAATAGATATGGTTCAAGATACATTTAATCTTACAGACCAAGAAAAGCATGTATTATTAGAAGGTGAAGTAGGTGAAGGTATCTTTTTTGCTGGTAAAAAACATGTTTCAATAAAAATACTGGCCTCCTATGCGGAAGACCAGATAATTACTTCTACTCCTGAAGAAATTCAAAAAATAAAAGATCAAAAGAAAAGAGAACGAGAAAGTCAGTTCTAAGCAGGTTTAATTACAACCTGTCTTTCTGGTTCTTCACCAACACTTTCAGTTTTAACATCTTCTCTATTTTCTAATTCAATATGAATTATTCTTCTTTCGCTCGCCGGTAAGGCGGGCATTCTTTTTTCTACACCAGTTAAAGATACTTCATCAGCTGCTTCCCTAGCTTTTTGCTCTAAATAATCTCTTTTTTTCTTTTTATAATCATTTATATCTAATGTAATATAGAATCTTTTATCTATATTATTCCTAAGAGCGAGTCTAAGTAATCTTTCAGTTCCTTTTAATGTTTGACCATTCTCTCCAATTAATACTTGTGGTTTATCCATCTTAGCATTTATTTCAACATTTCTTTCATCAGTTTTTTCTACATTTACTTCTATATCAGAGCTTATTTTTTCAAAAAAATTAACAGAAATCTTCTCTATTTTTCTAATATCTTTTTGTTCTAGCATGAAATTTTTATTTAACTAATTTGTGTTGAACTACAGAAAAAATTACAGTAATTATCCAATAAACTCCAACTGCTGAAGGTAAACTAGAAAGAATAAAGACAGTAAATATTGGAAGGGCATATTTCATTTGGCTTTTCATAATTGATCCAAAGCCGCTTTCTGATTCTTTCTCATCATTATCAGGAGAAGACATTGTTATTTTAACTTGAATAAATTGTCCAATTCCTGCTAATACAGCTAAAATCATATTAGGTTCTCCTAAATCTAAAATACCAAAAGATAAATAATCAATTACTTCTGGATTATGAATAAAATCATAAAGATTAACTAATTCTCCAGCTCCTAAACCTCTTCTAAAAATTTGAAATAAAGAAATTATAATTGGAAATTGAAGAAGTAGAGGAAAAATTCCAGAAAAAGGACTCACATTATGTTCACTATAAAGTTCAAGAACCTTTTCTGCTTGTTTTTCTTTATCATCTTCGTACTTTTCTTGTAATTCTTTAACTTTTGGTTGAAGCTTTTTTAATTCTTTTTGTGACTTGGTCGCTTTGGCTGAAATAGGGTAAAGAGCCCCTTTAACAATTAAAGTAATTAAAATAACAGCAATTCCTAAATCACCAAAAGTATTATAAAGAAATATTAATAAATTAAATAACGGCTGATAAAATACTACGTAAAAAAAGTTACCAATCATTTTTCTAATAGTTTAAGTCTAATTAAAAGTTTTTTTATTAATTCTTTCGTTTCTTCCACACTTTTATCTTCAATAGGTTTTTTAGCAATTATAATAATACCAATATTGTCTGGTAATTCACCAACAAAACCTTTAAAAGATTCTCTTAACCTTCTTTTTATTAGATTTCTATCCGTAGCTTTCTTAAACAATCTAACCGGGGCAACAAATCCAATTTTTTTTCCTTTTATCTCTCTACACTTTACTTCCAAATATTTATTATTAACAGACCTGCCTTTTTTAAAGACTAAATTAAATTCACTTCTTTTTTTAAGTCTGTTTTCTTTTGGAAGCATTTATATTATGCAGCAAGTTTTTTTCTTCCCTTCCTTCGTCTTCTTTTAAGAATTTTTCTTCCATTCTTAGTTTTCTTTCTTTTCAAAAAACCATGCTTCTTTTTTCTTTTTCTTTTTGATGGGTTATAAGTCTTTGACATCAGATCAGTTATTAAATTAATACTGTTTCGAATTTTAATTGAAAACAAGGGAAAAGTCAAAAAATAAACTTACACAACTCTTTAAAACCTGTGGATAACTTTTAAGAACAAAACAATATTTTTGAAAAATATTAAATCTAAAAAAATAGATTCTAAAAATAATTAAATTTTATTTTTAACCTATTATCAACAACTTTTCCACAGCTTTTTCCACTTTTTTATAGTTTTCCTCAGGTTTCTTTTATGTTATAATTTTTCCACAATTAATTAATGTAACTAAAGATGGAGAAAGAAAAACTCTGGCAATCAATTTTAGCTGAAATACAATTAAATATATCTCAGGCTAACTTTAATACTTGGTTTAAAAACACTAAGTTAATTGAGTATAATGATGGTATTTTAAAAATAGCTGTTCCTAATGGTTTTACGAAAGAATGGATTAAAAATAAACATAATAACACTATTATAGAAGCTGTTGAAAACTTAGGGAAAGAAGTGGAAAACGTAAAATATATAATAAAAAAGAAAGAAAAGAAAGAAAAACCTCAAAAACAAGAAAAAGAAAATGAAAGTCAGATGGAATTTGAAGAATTTCAGGTAGATCAACAATCAAATTTAAACCCGAAGTATACTTTTGAGAATTTTATAGTCGGTCCTTTTAATGAATTATCTCATGCTGCCGCTTATGCAGTGGCTGAAAACCCAGGAACTGTTTATAATCCTCTTTTTATATATGGAAAAGTTGGATTAGGAAAAACTCACCTTTTACAATCAATAGGGAACGAAGTTAAAAAATCATCGAAAAAAGTTAAATATATTCCTGCTCAAAAATTTATAACCGGAGTTGTTAATGGAATACGAAACGGAAAAATGGAAGAATTTAAGACTAAGTACCAAGATATAGATGTACTTATAATTGATGATATTCAATTTTTATCTGGAAAAGAAAAAACTCAAGAAGAATTCTTCCATACTTTTAATGAATTATATGAAAAGAATAAACAAATTATATTATCTTCTGACCGACCCCCTAAATCAATCCGAGCTCTAACTGAAAGGCTTAGATCTAGATTTGAAGGAGGTATGATAGCTGATATTAATTTTCCTGATTTAGAAACTAGATTAGCAATATTAAAAAATAAAGCTCAAGAAAAAGAAATTAAAATTCCTGATCAGGTTTGTGAATATATAGCAGAAAACATACAAAAAAATATCAGAGAACTAGAAGGTGCTCTAAACAAACTTATTGCTCACCATAAATTAACTGGTAAAAAAATTACTATAGAAACAACTAAAAACGTTTTAAAGAACTTATTAGAATCACCAACTAAAAATGTTTCCCCTAATCAAATTATAAAAGCCGTTACTAAATATTATGATATTTCCGAAAGTGATCTAAAAGGAACTTCTAGAAAGAAAGAAATAGTTAAGCCTAGGCAAGTGGTAATGTATCTTTTAAGGGAAGAATTAGAATATTCTTTTCCTTTTATTGGTAAGAAAATTGGTGGAAAAGATCACACTACTGTTATGTATTCTCATAAAAAAATAAAGAAAAAATTAGAAGAAGAAGATGAAGATATGAAGGAAGATATTACTTTAATAAAGCAAATGATGCTTTCTGTTTAATTGTCTTTAACCCCCTGTGGAAAAAGTGTTAAAAACAGGTTGAAAACAATTTAATAATTAGTGGATAAAAATAGCTAATTTTAAAAAGGAGAAGTTATTAACAACTTATTAACGATTTTAAACACACTTTTCCACCAGTTATTATTAAGTTCAAAATTAGTTAAAAATAAAAGTTTTCCAAAACACTAATAGAAACAATAAAAGGAAAAATAAAAATATAAATAATTAACAAATCATGAAATTTAAAATTCTTCAAGGTAATTTAAAAGATGGAGTTTCAATCACTTCTAGAATAGCAACTAAATCAGTTTCTTTACCGATTCTTAAAAATATACATTTAGAAACTAAAGATTCATTTTTATGTCTTTCTTCAACAGATTTAGAAGTAGCTGTTAAATGGTGGGCACTTACTAAAGTTGAAGAAGAAGGAAAAACAACTATTCCTTTAGATGTATTTTCTAGTTTTATAAATTTATTACCTAAAGAAGAAAAGGTAAATATAAAATCTGAAGACAATAATATTAATGTTGAATGTGAAGATTATAATACAGAAATAAAAGGATTAGATGCTGAAGACTTTCCAATAATTCCAAAAGTAGAAGAGGATAAAGAAATAAAAATTAAAACAGATAGTTTTTTAGAAGGTCTTAAACAAGTAGTCGATGTACCTTCTAATACAAAAGTAAAACCTGAAATATCTGGAGTTTATTTTCACTTTGCAGGTAAGACACTTAAATTAGCAGCTACTGACAGTTATAGATTAGCAGAGAAGATAATTTTTCTTGAAGACAAGGTAGAGGATGAATTCTCTTTTATCCTTCCTCAAAAAGCGGCTAAAGAGCTATTAAATATATTTGCAAACGAAGAGGAAATAAAAGTTAAATTTGATTCTAATCAAGTTTTATTTGAATCACAAATGGAAGAAGCTGATCATCCAAGAGTACAACTTACCTCTAAACTTATTGAAGGAGAGTATCCTAATTATCAAGCTATAATTCCGGAAAAATCAAATACAGAAATATTACTTGATAAAGAGGAATTTTTAAACAAAATAAAAGCCGCTAGTTTGTTTAGCGGAAAAGTTAATGAAGTTACTCTTTCTATTAAAGCTGATTCAGATGAGATGAATATTGTAAGTGAAGATAATGATTTAGGTAATTATAAAACTAATATAAATGGAAAAACTGATGGAGAGGATGTTGATATATCTTTTAATCACAGATTTTTAAAAGATGGTCTTTCACAGATTAAATCTTCAGAAATAGTCTTATCAGTAAATAATGAATCAAGTCCAGGAAAAATAACTCCTGTTGGAAATGATGATTTCTTATATGTTGTAATGCCTATTAAAAATAATTAATTTTCAATAGCTTCTTGCATTAAAATTCTCCAAGTTGGTCCAGTAACTGAAGAACCGGGAGCATTAATCATTGATTGATTATTGTTATTACCTGCCCATACCCCTACAACTACATCAGAAGTATAACCCATAGTCCAACCATCACGATAATTTTGAGTTGATCCTGTTTTTGCAGCTACTTTATTATCTGGAAAATGAAGTACTGAACTATTACCAAACATAGGTGTTCTAGCTTCATTATCACTTAAAATACTAGTTACTTCTTCTGCTACAGAAGATTCTAAAACTCTTCTTGGTGTAGAATTATTTTCCATAATTATATTACCTGAAGAATCTTCTATTTTAGAAATATAAGAAATAGGAGTTCTTAATCCTTCTGTTGCAAAAACTCCATAAGCAGAAGCAAGTTCTACTAATTTAACCTCTCCACCACCTAAAACGAGAGGTAAACCATAATAATAAGGATCTTCAGTTAAAGTAGTAATACCAAATCTTCTAGCAAGATTTATACTTTCAGGTAATCCAGCCATTTCATCTAAAACTTTTACTGCCGGAACATTAAGTGATTGAGCTAAAGATTCTCTCAAGGTAACTTCACCTCTAAATTTTTCATCATAATTTCTAGGTATATAAGGGTTGGATTCACTTCCAAAGTTTTTTCTTTCATCAATCACTGTAGTGTCTCCATCATAACCATTTCTAAAAGCTTGAGCATATACAAAAGGTTTAAATGAAGAACCTGGTTGTCTTCCCCGGAGTGCAACGTTAGTGTAAGGATCAAAAAGACAAGATTTACCCGGAACACAATCTTCAGGATATTTTTCTCCAAAATAGTCTGCTGAACCGACCATAGCTAAAACTTCACCTGTGTTAGGATCATTAATTACAACAGATAAATTATGTGCATTATATCGCTCTCTATTTCTTTCAGCCATTAGTTCTACCACTCCTTCTGCTTTTCTTTGTAGTTCAAAATCCAAAGTTGTATATATCTTTAAACCTCTTTCATTTAAAAATTCAGTACCATATGTTTCTTCTAATTGTTCCTTTACATGAAGAACAAAATGAGGAGCTCTTAAATAATTTTTAAATCTAGAAAATTCTGGTTCTTCATCTACAGCTTTTTGTCTCTCCTCTT
This sequence comes from Patescibacteria group bacterium, assembly GCA_051745165.1. Classification (GTDB taxonomy): domain Bacteria; phylum Patescibacteriota; class Minisyncoccia; order Minisyncoccales; family PWPS01; genus PWPS01. The sequence continues at coordinate 16,711 of JBNJDU010000009.1, read as the reverse complement.
CATTAATAAAATCTAAAGATTCCATTCTATTAATTACATAATTTCTCCTTCCTATTAAAGCGTCAAGATTATCTCCATAAGGAGATAAAGCAGAAGGAGACCTAATCATTGCCACTAAAGTAGCTGATTCTGATATAGTTAATTCAGAAGCACTTTTATTAAAAAATGATTGAGCAGCAGTTTCGATTCCATAAATATTATTACCGAAAGGTATTTGGTTAAAGTAAAATTCCAATATTTCTTCTTTTGAATAATTTCTTTCCAATTCTATTGTTAAAATCATTTCTCGAACTTTTCTCATGAAGGTTTTTTCTTGAGTCAAAAGAGCAGCTCTGGTTAATTGTTGTGAAATTGTAGAACCACCGGCAGCTAAGCGTCCTTCTTTTAAGTTTGTTATTATAGCTCGACCAATTCCTTCTATATCAAGTCCGAAATGATCATAAAATCGAGAATCTTCTGCAGCAAGTAAAGCATTAATTAAATGATCAGGCATATCTTCAATACCTATTATTTCTCTTCTTTCTTCACCATGTATTGTATATAATAAATTTTCCCCTGTTCTATCATAGATTTGGGTTGGTTTATTTACTGTTCTACTTACAAAATCATTTGGTCTAGGTAAATCTCTTCCAAAATAAATAAAAGCAATTGAACCAAAAAATAAACCTAAAAATACTAGAGTTAGTAGTCCGTAAAATAAAACACCTATAATATTTTTTGTTTTTTTGAGTATTTTTCCCATTTCAGTTAACATTATACCATATTTCCTTTTACATTCAATTTAAAATCAAAAGGGTTTATGTTAAAATATAATTAAAAAATAAAAATATGAATAAAAATAAAGAAGAACTAATAGATCGTATATTAGAAAAAGGAACTGAAGATATTGTTGGAAAAGAAGAATTAAGGGAAAAATTAGAAAAAGAAGAAACTTTAACTGTAAAATTAGGATTAGATCCAACTGGAAAAGATTTTCATTTAGGACACGCTTCAATGCTCTGGAGACTTAGATTTTTTCAAGAATTAGGTCACAGAGTAGTTTTTATTATTGGTGATTTTACAGCTAAGATAGGAGATGCTTCTGATAAAGAAGAAATGAGAGACAAGATAACTGATGAAGAAATTAAAGAAAATATGAAAGATTATAAAAAACAACTGGAAAGAATTTTAGATATGGATAAAGTTGATGTTAAATATAATAGCCAATGGTTTAATGATTTTAGATTAGAAGAGCTTATTTCTCTAGCAATGGAATTTACTGCTCAACAGATGATTAGAAGAAGAAATTTTAAAGAAAGATGGGATGCAGAAAAACCTATAGGAATGCATGAAATTTTATATCCTCTATTACAAGGTTATGATTCAGTTGCTGTAGAGGCAGATGTTGAAATTGGAGGGTTTGATCAATTGTTTAATTTAAAAACGGGAAGAAAAATTCAAAAATTTTATGATCAAGAACCCCAAAAAATAATAACTTCTGAAATGCTGTATGGATTAGATGGACGTGAAATGTCTACCAGTTGGGGAAATACAGTTAATATTACCGATGAACCTAAAGAAATGTACGGAAAGATAATGTCTTTAAAAGATGAGTTGATTATGAATTATTTTAATCTATGTGCATTTTATTCTGAAAAAGAATTGAAAAGAGTACAAAAAGAATTAAATGAAGGAAAAAATCCTAAAAAGCTTAAAAAAGAATTAGCTAAAGCTATTGTTGAACTTTACTACGATAAAGATCAAGCTAAAAAAGCTGAAAAAGAATTTGAAAATGTTTTTGAAAAAGGAAAAAGTCCTGAGGAAATGACTAAAGTTAAAATTAACAAAGATACAGAAGGAGCATTAAATTTAGTTTATGCTACTGGATTAGTAGATTCTAAATCACAAACAAAAAGACTAATTAAACAAAACGCCGTCAAAATAGACGGAGAAAAGATTAAGAGTTGGAAAGAAGATATTCAAATTAAAGATGGAATGATAATAAAAATAGGAAAGAAAAGATTTGCAAAAATAGTTAAGAAGTAAGAGAGTCTCTCTTTATTTTCTGACAACCACAAATTGCAGCTCCTAGAGCATCGGCCGCGTCATTTGGACGCGGTCTTTCCTTTAAATTTAGTTGAGATTTAACCATTTTTTGAACTTGCATTTTTTTTGCTTTTCCATGCCCAGCTACAGTTGCTTTGATTTGAGAAGGAGTAAATTCATAAACTTTAATTCCTGATTTTGCTGCTTTAAGCATTGCAATTCCTTTTGCCTGACTTACTGTCATTGCTGTCTTTACATTTTTACTAAAATAAACTTTTTCAATTGCTAATGCTTTAGGTTTAAATTCTTTAAATATTCTTTCTAAATCTTCATCTATTTTTTTTAATCGATTAGCATCAGAAAGATTTTTTTTAGTTTTAATTAAACCATATTCTAAACAAGTCAGGTTCATCCCTTCTTTTTTAATAATTCCATAACCCATAGTAGCAGTTCCTGGGTCTATTCCTAATATATTCATTTTATTTAACAGTAAAATAAACTTGATCTATTTCTTCGTGATCTTCTAATTTTTCTAAGAAATTTTCATAATCTTCTCTGGAAACAGTATCTGTTTTTGGTTTATATCCTAGTGAGGCGGATTCTATCTCTAATTTTTCTTTTATATTTTTTTTAACTTTATTTAATTCGTCAGGAGCAGTATATACTAGTAATGTATCATTTTTATAATCAATATCTTCTGCTCCTGATTCAATAGCGATAAGTTCATTTTCTTCTGACTTTTCAATTTCAATAACTCCTTTTCTATCAAAAAGCCAAGTAACAGAACCTGGTTTTGCTAATTTTCCACCAGCTCTTTTTAAAATTTGATTTATTTGAGAAACAGTTCTATTTTTATTATCGGTAGCTCCTTGCAGGATAACTGCTAACCCATTGGGGCCATATACTTCTAAGACAAAGTCTTCTAATGCACCTTCTTCTCCTTCTCCAGCTCCCTTTTTAATTGCCTTTTCAATATTTTCTTTCGGCATATCTTCTTCTTTTGCCTTTTCAATAGCCGTAGCTAAAGTTGGATTCATATCTGGGTCTTTTTCTCCATTATTTTCTCGAACAGCGGTAATTATCATTTTTGAAAGACGAGAGAACTTTTTTGATCTCTTTTTGTCTTTTTTTTCTTTTTTTCTTTTTATATTACTCCAGTGACTGTGTCCGGCCATGTTATTAGTTAGTTAATTTCTTTTCCTAAATGTTTATATGCTTTTTCTGTAGCAATTCGACCTCGAGAAGTTCTTTTTATAAAATCAATTTGAACTAGGTAAGGCTCATATATTTCTAAAATTGTATCTTTTCTTTCGTTTGCAGCTGCTGCAATAGCTTTAATTCCTGCTGGACCACCATCAAATTTATCAATTAATGTTTCCAATATATTAATATCTCCTGATTCTAATCCTTTTTCATCAATATTTAAGTTTTTGAATGTTTTTTCGGTTATTTTTGGTGTTATTATTCCATCTTCTTCTACTTCAGCAAAATCTCTAACTCTTTTTAAGAGTCTATTTGCTACTCTTGGCGTAAATCTACTTCTGGAAGCTATTTTTTCTATTGAATTCCCTTCAATACTTACTCCTAAAAGATTAGCTGACCTTTGAATAATTTTTTTTATTTCTTCTTTACTGTATGGTTCTAATCTAAAAGTTGCTCCGAATCTATTTCTAAGCGGTCCGGAAAGAAGTGCTAGTTGAGTTGTTGCTCCGATAAGTGTAAATTGAGGAATATTTAAATCTACTGTTCTGGCCATTGGTCCATTTCCGACTACTAAATTGAGATTAAATTCTTCTAAAACAGGATAAATCATTTCTTCACAAACTTTATTTAATCTGTGGATTTCATCAATAAAAAGAATATCTCCTTCTGATAAATTTGTTAAAATAGCTGCTAATTCACCGGTTTTTTTAATTGCCGGTCCGGAGGTTACTCTTATTCCCGCCCCCATTTCTTTAGCTATTAAATAAGCTAGAGTAGTTTTTCCTAGTCCAGAATTACCGTGAAAAAGCATATGTTCAGGAGCTTTTTCTCCTCTTTTTTCGGCTGCCTCTATAATTATTTGAACATTTCTCTTTACTTTTTCTTGTCCAATATATTCCCCCCAGCGCTTTGGTCTTAAAGCTAAATCTAAAGTTTTATCGTCTTCAATTTGTTCTGGGGTTGTTTTTTTGTTTTTTTCTTCATTCATAATCCTACTACACGATCAATTTCATCAGGAGTTGTTTCTCCTTTTAATAATTTAATTATTCCGTCTTGTTTTAAAGTTACCATTCCATTTTCAATAGCTTTTTTTCTAATTTCAGAAGTAGAAGGGTTAGAAAAGATAAGCTCTTCTAATTCTTCGTTTACTACTAAAGCTTCAAATATTCCTAATCTTCCGCTATAACCAGTAAAGTTACAATTTTTACAACCTTTTGCTTTGTAAATTTCAGTTTCTTTTGAGTAATCAATATCAACTTTTTCAGATATATTATCTAACTCATTTTCAATAGTATCAAAAAGGTTGGCTTCTTCGAGAGTTATTGTTTCTTTACATCTATCACAAAGTTTTCTAACTAATCTTTGTGCAATAATAACATTAACTGCCGGAGCTATATTTACTGGCTTTTCTCCTAAAGCTTGCAATCTTGGAATAGCACCAGCTGCATCGTTAGTATGGAGGGTAGAAAAAACTGTGTGACCGGTTAGAGCCGCTTGTAGACCAATGCTAGCAGTTTCTAAGTCCCTAATCTCACCAACAAGAATTGCGTCCGGATCTTGACGTACTATAGCTCTTAACCCGTTTGCAAAAGTATAACCATCATCAGGAGCTACTTCAGTTTGTGAAATACCGTCTAAATGATATTCAATAGGATCTTCAATAGTAATTATTTTTATCCCTGGATTTCTAATATGCTTTAAAAATGCGTACAAACTAGTAGTTTTACCGGATCCGGTCGGACCAGTAACAATAATCATTCCGTTTGGTTTTTTTATTTCTCTTTTAAATGTGTCCAGTAATTCATCTCGAAGCCCTAATTTATCTATAGTAATTAAATTTCTAGGATCTAAAATTCTCATCACTATTGCTCCTCCATGTTCAGAAGGGAGAATAGACATTCTTATTTCTATTGAATATTCTTCATCTTCTCCTCCTGGATAAAGAATTGTAAATCTCCCGTCTTGAGGTTTATTTTCAATATTTAATTTTACACCTGAAATTAGTTTAATTCTTGATAATATGTTTTGATAGGTATCTTTATCAAACTCAATAACATCTTGCAAAACACCATCAACTCTTATTCTCATTTTAGCCTTTTCTTCTGTTGGTTCTATGTGAATATCAGAAGTACCTAAAGCAACTCCACCAGCCATTATCATATTTAATAATTCAGAGGTACTTTTTGATAAATTATCTTTAATTTCGTCTTGAAGAGAAATTAAATCGGTAACTCTTCTTTCTATTCTTTTTGCAAGTGCTTGTTCTATTGTTATTTCGTCAGTTATTTTTTCTCTTTTTTTAGTCATGGTAAAATTAGTGTTACTATGTTAAACTTTAACCTAAAAGAGCCTTAAAGTCAATTTATGAATATAAAAACTGAAAGTGAAAAAGAGACTAAAAACCTCGCAAAAAAAATAGCTAAATCTATAAATAAAAATAAAGATAGAGCTACGGTTTTACTCTTAAAAGGAGAATTAGGTTCCGGGAAAACAACTTTTACAAAAGGATTCGCAAATGAATTTGGGATTGACGATATTACTAGTCCAACTTTTGTAATCATGAAAAAGTATAAATTAGAAAATAATAAGTTTGATAGACTTTATCATATAGATTGTTATAGAATAGAAGAGAAAACAAACTTAAATGAACTAAATTTTGATAAACTTTTAACTGATAAAGATAATATTATTTTAATTGAATGGCCTGAAAGATTAATAAATATTCCAGAAAAAACTCTTCAAATTAACTTTAAAGTGTTGAAAAACAACAAAAGAGAGGTTAAGATTCAAGGGGAAGGGTTGAAAAATTAACTTAATTAAGGTATAATACAAAACATTTTGGGCCCGTAGCTCAGCGGCTAGAGCGCATGCGTGGCACGCATGAGGTCGAGAGTTCGATCCTCTCCGGGTCCACAGAGATAAGTTTCTCTTAATTCAAAATTGATAATTAAAAATTCAGAATTCGAAATTCGAAATTCGAAATTCGAAATTAAAAATTAAAACAGGTAGGGTGGCTGAGTGGCTTAAGGCGGCGGTTTCGAAAACCGTTAATCCTTTTGGGTTCGTGGGTTCAAATCCCACCTCTACCGCTTTAGGAAAAAATAAACAAAAAAAATTATGAGTCAAAATATAAAAAAAAGACCTCCTGTAGTGGCTGTTTTAGGTCACGTTGATCACGGGAAAAGTTCCTTGTTGGAGGCAATTAAAAATTTAAAGATAACCGATAAAGAATCTGGTGGAATAACCCAGCATATGGGCGCTTATATGGTTGATCATGGTGATGATAAGATTACTTTCATAGATACGCCTGGACACGCAGCTTTTACTTCTATGAGATCAAGAGGAGCCGAAGTTGCTGATATTGGAATTTTAGTTATTGCAGCCGATGAGGGGGTTAAAAAGCAAACTAAAGAAGCAATTAAACATCTAAAAGATGCAGAAGTTCCATTTATAGTTGCATTTAATAAAATGGATAAGAGGGGAGCTAATGTAGAAAAAGTTAAAAAGGAATTATCTTTAGAAGGCGTGATGGTTGAATCTTATGGAGGAGATATTCCTTGTGTGGAAGTTTCTGCTAAAGAAAATAGAGGAATGGACGAATTATTAGAAATGGTTGTTTTACTTGCAGAAATGGAAGATATAAAATCTGATTATGACAAGAAAGCATCAGGAGTTGTTATTGAAACACATGTTCATCCTAAAAAGGGAGTTAATGCTACACTTTTAGTTAAAGAAGGAACTTTAAGAAAAGGTGATATAATTGGTACAGATTGTTGTTATGGAACAGTTAGAAAAATGAAAAACTTTAAACAGGAAGAAATAGAAGAAGCAACTCCTTCTACACCAGCAAGAACTAGTGGACTTAAAATGAATCCGCATGTAGGTGAAAAATTTGAGGTATTTGAGTCTAAAAAGTTAGCCAAAAATGCCAGCATAACTGAAGGAGGTGTGGTTGATTTTTCAGAGGATTTTAATTCTAATGGAGATAAAACTTTAAACTTAATTGTAAAAGCGGATGTATTGGGATCATTAGAGGCAATAAAAAACACACTTGAAAAACTACCTAGAGAAAAAGTAGGAATTAATGTTGTATCTTCTGGAATAGGAGAAGTAGGAGAAAATGATGTTGATATGGCAAAGACTTGTAATGGTAAAATTTTAGCTTATCGAGTTGAAATAGATAAAGTTGCTAAAGATTTAGCTAGACAAGGAAATATTGACATTCATAGCTATGATGTTATATACAACTTAGTAGAGAGTGTAAAAGAGGAAATGAAATCCCTCTTAGAAGCAGAAACTATTCAGGAAAAGATTGGAAATGTTAAAATTTTAGAAGTATTCAAAACAGATAAAAAGAGACAAATTCTTGGTGGAAAAGCAATCGGAGGAGATATAGAGCAGGGTGCATTAGTAAAGGTAGTCAGAAATAAAGAAGAAGCAGGTGAAGGCAAATTGATTAACTTGAAAAAAGAAGAAAAAGATGTACCAAAAATACCAGAAAGAGAAAATTTTGGAATGCTTTATGAAGGAAGTGAAAAAGTAAAAGAAGGTGATATTTTAGTAGCTTATAAAGAAAAGGATATTACACCTGAACTGTAGGAAAAAGGCCTGGTGGCCAAGTGGTTTAAGGCAGAGGTTTGCAAAACCTCCATCGCGGGTTCGAATCCCGCCCAGGCCTCATCGTTATTTGATTAAATTTTGTTTTTGTCTTAAAATAGATTAGCAAATGAATCAGGCCGCGGTGCTGGAATTGGCATACAGGGCGGACTTAAAATCCGCTGAGATTTAATCTCGTGTGGGTTCAAGTCCCACCCGCGGCACCAAAAAAATCCCGGTTTAATCCGGGATCTTTTTATTATTTAAATTAAATTGTATTTATTCTAAAATTTCTATTTCCCCCTTTACTCTTCCAAAGTTTTTTGCTTCCTCTCTACTTGAAAACCAAATATCAACATAACCGTTGTAAGAGTTGTTTTTTGGAGAGCTATATCTAGTATTCATTCTGTCTTCAACTACGAAAACTTTATCTCCAAAATATTCAGGTATTCTAATCTCTGTACCAAAATCTAAGAAGTTAGCAGCCACTATTCCATCCCTCACCTCCGTCCCAGAGGCTGTTACAAATGGTTGAGAATTAGTTTGGTCTTCTGTACTGGAGTAACCAGTAAGCTCCACTGTGAAGGTCTCTACTACCTTCTCTTCTTCATGATGATAATCATTAATACCACTTACTTGTGGTTGATGATAGTTAGGAGAAGAATTAGAGCTAATAAATCCGTCTGTAGAAATAACAAAAGCCTCCCCATTACTTGAAGTAGCTTCAACGGTCTTGAAGGGAGGAGTTACACTTTCCAAACCATTATTTTGGATGAAAAATCCAAAAGCGATGATAGAAAGAGAAGCAATCGTAGCGGTCGTAATTTTTTTACAAGAACTTATTAAATTGTTGTTTGTACACATCTTTTAAGTTGTATCGCTTTCGTCACTAAATCTAATAATGTATCGACGGCTTTTACAATAACATAATTTAAAAAGATGTCAAGTGAGCGGGAGATGGGATTTGAACCCACGACCTTCTGCATGGCAAGCAGACGTTCTTCCACTGAACTACTCCCGCAGAACAACCATTAACTGTTTCTTATTAACCTTTAATTTATAACTAATGATCAAAATTAAAAATCCGAAATTCGAAATTGATAATTGAAAATTGAAAATTAAATCTTTGTGCCGCGGGCCAGATTTGAACTGGCGACCTCCTCTTTTTCAGAGAGGCGCTCTACCCCTGAGCTACCACGGCTTGTAAAACCCACGGCAAAGCGTGGGTTTTCTTGAAAGGTGGGCGGTGTAGGATTTGAACCCACGACCCCCTCGATGTAAGCGAGATGCTCTGCCGCTGAGCTAACCGCCCTTTCATCTGCTAATCTATTTTATTATAAAAATAACAATTAATCAACCTCCCTTATAATAACTATTAACCTTTAACTCTTAATCACTAATTAATAGTTAAAAATTAACGATTAATTGAAAATTGGTAATTAATAATTGAAAATTAAATCTTTGTGCCCAGGGTGGGATTTGAACCCACACGCCCTAATAGGACATAACGCCCTCAACGTTACCTGTCTGCCAATTCCAGCACCTGGGCATTTAAACCTCAAAAAGAGGTTTTAATTTGCCTTTAATTTCTTTCGAATTTCTTTTCTTGTTTTATTTCTCAAGAAATACAATTTAGATTTTCTTGCTTTTCCTTTCTTGACTACTTCAATCTTTTCAATCTTAGGAGAGTGGAGTGGAAAAATCTTTTCAACTCCTACTTTATCTACAACCTCTCTAACAGTGATTGTTGCTGAAAGTTCTTTTCCATGCTTTCTAGCAATAACTAAACCTTCTGTAATTTCTGTTCTTTCGTTATCTCCTGATCCTACTTTCTTGTGAACTCTAATTCTATCTCCAGTATTAATTTCAGGAAGATCCTTTTTCTTTTTTTTATTAAAATTTTCTAATTTTTTAGACATTTTCTTTTAGTTTATTAATTATCTCTTGCAAGTCTTCAGGCAAGACTGACTCAAACCGCTTTGTCTTCCCTTCTACTTTAAATTCTAAAAATGTGCTGTGTAAGAAGTGTCGATTCATCTCTACAGGGTCTTGTTGGTCTTTAAAGCCATAAAGATCGTCACCTACGAGCGGATGCCCTAAATAGGCGAATTGACTTCTTATTTGGTGTCTGCGCCCTGTTATCGGCTTTACCTCTATTAAACTATAATTCTCAAAAAAATCAAGTACTTTATAAAAGCTAACCGCCCTTCTTCCTTCTTTTTCTGGGCTGTATGATTGATGCTTTCTTCTATCTCCTCCTCGTTTCATAGAAGTTACAATTTTTCCTTCCGGATCTTTCATCTTTCTCCACACTAAGCAGGTATATTTTTTATTTATTTCCCTTTCTTTAAATTGCCTTTGTAAATCCTTTAAAACTTCTTTTGTTTTTGCAAGAAGTAACAAGCCGGAAGTGTTTTTATCAATTCTGTGTGCTAATCCATAACGGGGGAGATCTTTTAATTCCTTGACTTCCTCTTTTAACTCTTCAGCAAGATCGCTAACAATCTTTCCGGAAGGCTTGTTTACTACCAATATCTTATCGCTTTCGTAAATCTTCATATCTTTATTAAAGGATTTGTGGGCAGCAGAGGACTCGAACCTCTAACCTTCTCCACGTCAAGGAGACGCTCTGCCTTTGAGCTAGCCGCCCGGTAAAGTCCGGCAAACATTTACCGGACTAAAGGTGTGGGCGCACCAGGAGTCGAACCTGGAACCTCTGCTTTATAAGAACAGTGCTCTAACCATTGAGCTACGCGCCCATTTAAAATTATCCTTCTTTATTTTTTCCGTTTACAATTTTTTCAAACTCTTCTTTTTCAATCGTTTCTTTTTCAATTAATATTTTAGCCAACTCTTCAAGCTTGTCTTTATTTTCTTTTAATAGATCTAATGATTTTTCTTCTGCTTTTTTAATTATCTTTGAGATTTCTTTATCTATTTTTGCTGCTACTTCTTCAGAATAATTCTTTTCTTCTGAAATTTCTTCTCCTAGAAAGACATGTTCTTTTTCTCCACCATAGGAAATTGGTCCTAAAGAAGACATTCCATATTTCTTCACTAATTTTCTAGCATATTTAGAAGCTTTTTCCAAATCGTTGGAAGCACCAGTAGTCGTTTCATTGTATATAATCTTTTCTGCTGTATATCCTCCAAGTAAAACTGATATTTCAGCTAAAAATTCACTTTTATTTTTCATCTTCTTTTCTTCCATTGGCATTTTTAAAGTATAACCGGCAGCTTGCCCTCTGGATATAATCGAAACCTTTCTCACTTCTTGAGTTTCTGCTAAAAGTGATGAAATTAATGCGTGTCCAGCTTCGTGGTAAGCACTTATTTCTTTTTCTTTATCAGTAAGAATGTGACTTTTTCTTTCTGGACCAAGCATTACCTTTTCAATTGATTCTAATAATTCTGTTTGAGTTATTTCTTCTTTTTCTTTTCTTGCTGTTAATATTGCTGCTTCATTGGCGAGATTTTCAAGATCGGCTCCGGAGAATCCAGGAGTTCTTTCGGCTACTTCTTGAAGTTTAACGTTATCAGCTAGTGGTTTTTCTCGAGTATGAATTTCTAAAATTTTCTTTCTAGCTTTGAGATCCGGAGAATCAAGAATAACTTTTCTATCAAATCTACCAGGCCTAAGTAGAGCAGGATCCAAAACATCAGGTCGATTAGTACTTGCTAAGACAACCACTTTTGTGTCTTGAGCAAAACCATCTAATTCAACTAATATCTGGTTTAAAGTTTGCTCTCTTTCGTCATTTCCACCACCAACTCCAGCTCCTCTCTTTCTACCGATTGCATCGAGCTCATCTATATAAACAATACAGGGTTGTTTTGCCTTTGCTTTTTTAAATAAATCCCTAACTCTTCCAGACCCAACTCCTACAAAAAGCTCAATAAATTCTGAACCGGAAACTTCAAAGAAAGGAACATCAGCTTCACCTGAAACTGCTCTAGCAAGTAAAGTTTTACCTGTGCCTGGAGGTCCTGTTAAAAGAACTCCTTTAGGAATTTTTGCTCCAACTTTATCAAATCTTTTCGGGTCTTTTAAAAACTGAACAATTTCCTTTAATTCTTCTTTTGCCTCTTCCAAACCGGCTACGTCTTCAAAATCAACATCTTTTTTAGGCATTCCTCCCTCTCCAAAAAGTCTAGCTTTTGCTTTTGAAAAGTCTAACGCACTACTTGCTCCACCTTTTGCTTGTTTAAGTATTAATTGAAAGAATATTAATATAAATACAATTGGAAGAGCAACTATAAGTAAAGTAGTAAGCCAACCCCAATCAGCTTCTTCTTGATAATTAACTGTTAGGTTTTTAATTTCTTCTTCCTCAGCTCCCCATCTTTCTAAAAATTCAAGAAAAGAAATATTATCTTCTTTTCTTGTCATTGCTTTTTCATCATCAGTAAAAAGTATTTCTACTTCATTTCCCGTTAAAGTTATTTCTTCAACCTCTTCATTATTTACTCTTTCAACTAATTGCCTGGTAGAAATTCGGTCCGGAGTTTCAAACAAACCTCCTTCTTCAGAAGTCATGCCAAACAGACCCACTAAAATAAGTAGGATTATTAAAAAAGATATTAAGTTTTTACTTAAGTTCTTAAACATTTACGTCTATTTATAGTAGCATACTTGCAATAACTTTCAAGTATAGACTATTGACTAACCTCAATTAATTTGTATAATAGTTGTGAAGTAAATGAATACCTCCATAGCTCAACTGGATAGAGCACGGGCCTTCTAAGCCCGATGTCCGGGTTCGAGTCCTGGTGGAGGTACATTTATGGCGACCGTAGCTTAATTTGGTAAAGCACCTGATTGTGGTTCAGGAGTTGGTGCGGGTTCGAGTCCCGTCGGTCGCCCACTATAAAAACTACCTTACAAAGGGTAGTTTTAATTTTAAATGTTTGATAAGGATTGATCTTTAAAGTATAGTAATTACACAACTCCTCGTAGCTCAACTGGATAGAGCGGCTCCCTCCTAAGGAGCAGGTTGGGGGTTCAACTCCTCCCGAGGAGACATTCACATATAAAAAAACGGAGCCAAAACTGGCTCCGTTTTAATTATTTTAAGTTAAGATTATTCCTCTTTTAATCTCAAACTCAATCTGTGATCATCGGCATCAATTGAAAGAATTTCAAAGTCGTAAGAGTCTCCTACTTCTAAGGCAGCTTCCATTCTTTCTTTTGTTCCAAATTCTGATATGTGACAGAGTCCCTGAATTCCAGAATCAAGCTCTACAAAAGCACCGAAAGAAACAAATTTGGTTACTTTTCCTTCAATAACATCTCCTTTGGAATGCTTCTCTTTAATTGTTTTCCAAGGATCTTCCTTTAATGCTTTAAGTGAAAGGAATACTTTTCCGTCTGATATTTTAATTATTTTAGCCTCTATTTCCTCACCTTCTTCTAATATGTTTGAAGGATCGGAAACTAAGCTCCAGTCTAATTCTGAAATGTGAATAAGACCTTCTATACCTTCACCGAATTTGATAAAGGCACCGAAATCAACAATACCGGTAACTTTACCGTCTACTACATCTCCTTCCTCATATTCTTCTAGAGCCTCTTCTTTCTTTTCAATTTCTCTAATCTTTTCAGAAAGAATTATCTTTTCATCGTCTTTTGAAAGATCAAGAATTCTTACTTCTAATTCTTCACCAACTAATTTTTGAAGTTCTTTTAAAATTTCATCTCTATCTCCACCTTCTACGTGAGGATAGTTGTCTGATGAAAGTTGAGAAGAAGGCAAGAAAGCAGAAATTCCAAATAGTTTTGCTAAAAGACCACCTTTGTTGGCGCCTTCTATTTTTACAGTTATTGTCTCACTGTTTTCCTTCTTTTCTTCTAATACTCCCCAAGCCATATCTTTTCTTGCTTGGTGTCGGGAAAGTTCAACATAGCCATCCTCTCCATCAATATCCATTACTTTTACTGAAACGGTCTCTCCATTATCTAAGCCTTTCAGTTCATCTTTTGCTGCGTAAAATTCTCTTCCGAATATAATTCCGGTTCCGAAAATTCCTAAGTTTACGTAAGCAGCGGCTCTACCTTTACCGACAATTTCACCTTCTATAATAGTACCCTCTTTAGGGATTTCGAGTAAATTTTCTTCTTTTAATTTTTCTTTCATAACTTTTTTAAATAGTGAAAATTTGGCAGTGGCTCAAATTTCTAACAAATTCTCACTGATTGATTAATAATTGTTGAGAGTAGGTAAAAGTCTTTGAGCCAAAACTTAATTTACCTACCGCTAATAATGTATTTTACATAATATCTTGATTTTTTCAAGTTTCACTGATAAAATAGTAATTAGTATTTACTTAAAAATAAAGAAAATATGGATTTTAAATGGTACGGACAATCTTGTTTTTATATTTCTGGCAAGAAAAAAAGAAAATCTAGAAAAAAAGTTTCTATATTAACTGATCCCTTTGACGAATCAACGGGATTAAAATTATATAAAAAGAATGTAGAAATTGTTTTAGTTTCTCACGATCACGAAGATCACAATAATTTATCAGCGGTTAATGAAGAGGCGTTTGTAATTGATAGTGCTGGTGAATATGAAGTGGAAAATACTCTAGTAAGAGGAATTTTCTCTTATCACGATGATGAAAAAGGTAAAGAAAGAGGAATTAATACTATATTTGTAATTGAATCGGAAGGAATGAATGTTTGCCACTTAGGTGATTTAGGTCAAAAAGAGCTTACTGACGACCAATTGAAGGAAATTGGAGAAGTTGATATTCTCCTTATTCCTGTTGGAGGAAAATATACTTTAGATGCTAAAAAAGCAAGCACTATAGTCTCTCAATTAGAGCCGAAAGCTGTTATTCCAATGCACTATAAAGTGGATGGACTTGATTTAGATTTAGAAGGTCCGGAGAGCTTCTTTAAAAAAGTAGGAGAGAAAGATATAGAAGCACAAGATAAAGTATCAATTTCTAAGAGTAATTTATCCGAAGGAGAGATTAAGTTTTATAAATTAAAACCACAGAGTAAAAAGGCATAACCTAAAAAAATATGATAGATGACAATTTTGAAGAAAATGATATAGGGTATGTAAAACCCAGGGATATAACTAAAGAGATGAAAAAGTCGTATATTGATTATGCGATGTCAGTTATAGTGGGAAGAGCGCTTCCTGATGTTCGTGATGGTTTAAAACCAGTACACAGAAGAATTTTGTACACAATGAATGAGGATGGACTAAATCCCGGAAGTAAATTTAAAAAATCCGCGAGTGTAGTTGGAACTACTCTTGCTAGGTATCATCCACATGGTGATACAGCAGTTTACAATTCAATGGTGAGAATGGCTCAAGACTTTTCTCTTAGATATCCGCTAGTAAAAGGACAAGGTAATTTTGGTTCAATTGATGATGATCCGGCTGGTGCTCAGAGATATACCGAGGCAAAGCTTTCCAAAATCGGAAAAGCGATGCTTAAAGATATTAATAAGGATACAGTTGATTTTATTGATAATTATGATGGTACTAATCAAGAACCCACAGTCTTACCTTCTCCAGTTCCACAACTCTTAATTAATGGATCATTAGGTATTGCAGTAGGAATGGCAACTAAAATCCCTCCTCACAACATAGGAGAAACGATTGATGCTACAATACATTTGCTTGAAAATCCGGATGCCGATACAGAAGATTTACTTGAATATATCAAAGGTCCTGATTTTCCAACCGGAGGTGAAATATTTAACAGAGAGCAAATAGTAAAAGCTTATTCTCAAGGAAAGGGATCTATTAAAGTAAGAGGAAAGGCTGAAATTAAGCAAAAAGCAAGGAGTTCACAAATCATAATTAGTGAAATTCCTTACGGAGTTAAGAAATCAAAGATGGTTGAAGAATTTGCTAAATTAGTAAAAGATGGAAAGTTGGAAGGGGTAAGAGATATTAGAGATGAATCAGACAGAGAAGGATTAAGAGTGGCAGTTGATCTGAAAAGAAATGCCTATCCTCAAAAAGTATTAAATAGACTTTTTAACTTCAGTTCACTTCAGAAGAAGTTTCACTTAAACATGATTGCTTTGGTAGATGGAATTCAACCAAGAGTGTTGAGTTTAGTTGAAATGCTTGAGTATTATATTGAGCACAGAATAGAAGTGGTAACTAGAAGATTAAAGTATGAATTAGAGAAAGCTCAAGATAGAGCTCATATTTTAGAAGGGCTTTATAAGGCTTTAGTTGATATTGATGAAGTTATTGAAACGATTAAGGCTTCTGAAAACAAAGAAGAAGCTAAAACCAACTTGATGGATGAATATAATTTGAGTGATTTGCAAGCGTTAGCAATTCTAAGAATGAGATTGCAACGATTAGCTAAGTTAGAAAGAGTAGAAGTTAAAGAGGAATTGGATGAAAAAAGAGAAATTATAGAAGGACTTAAATCAACCTTAGAAAGTGAAGAAGAAATCAAAGAAGTTGTTAAAGAAGAATTAGAAGAAATGAAGGATGAATTTGATGATGAAAGAAGAACAGATGTTAATCCGGAACCTCTAGGAAGTATTAAAGACAAAGACTTAATTCCTAAAGAAAAGGCGATTGTTACTGTTACTAAAGGAGGCTATATTAAAAGAGTAAATCCTTCTACTTATAAAAAACAAAAAAGAGGAGGAAAGGGAATATTAGGCATGAAGACCAGCCAAGATGATGTGGTTGATCACTTTATCAAGGCTAACACTCATGATGATTTACTCTTCTTTACTGATACTGGAAAAGTATTCCGCGTGCCAGTTTATAAAGTTCCAGAAGGATCAAGAGCGGCTAGAGGAAGAGGAATACTTAACTTTTTGGAACTCTCCTCTGATGAAAGTGTTTTAGCGGTCATACCTTTAGATAAGGACGGTAAGGATGGAGCGATTGATAAT
>JBNJDU010000008.1:0-29353 GCA_051745165.1 Patescibacteria group bacterium | reverse complement strand
GTGGAGTTACTTTTGGACCTAGAAACGAAAGAAACTACAAAAAGAAAATTAACAAAAAAGAAAGACGAAAAGCTCTCTTTATGGGGCTTTCCGGAAAAGCAGATAGTGATCTTGTGGTAGTGATTGATGATTTAAGTATTAATAAGCCAAAAACTAAAGAACTTTCTTTCTTAAAAGATTTACCTTGTAATGACGGTTCAATTCTTATTGCGGCTGAAGGATCAGATGAAAATTTACTTCTTGCTGCTAGAAACCTTCCTGATGTAACTGTTATGGAAGCTAGAAACTTGAATGCATTGGATCTTTTAAGCTATAAGTATTTGGTTTTGCCAGAAGCTTCTTTGAAAGTAATTAAAGATACATTTCTATGAAAACGGTAATTAAAAAACCACATATTAGTGAAAAATCAACTAGACTTACCCACGAAGAGAATGCATACACTTTTGTAATTGATGAGAAAGCGAATAAAATTGAGGTTTCTCAGGCAGTAGAAGAGATGTATGATGTGGATGTAGAAAAGGTAACAATAGTTAATATCCCGGATAAAAAAAGAAGATTAGGAAGGATTGAAGGAGTTAAATCCGGATACAAAAAAGCAATAGTAAAAATTAAGGAAGGACAAAATATAGAAATCCTTTCTTCTTGACAAAAATTTTAAATTTGATTTAATAATGGACGCTATGACCCAGAAACCAGACAAAAACAGTCGCCCACCAAAATCTTTAACGGTTAGTATGAAAAAGTCCGGTGGGAGAAATAATGACGGAAGAATGACTGTCAAAACACGTGGAGGTGGATCCCGTAAACTTTACAGGAAAGTTAATTTTGGACAGGAAAAGATGGATGTTAAGGGAAAAGTACAAAGAATTGATTATGATCCTAATAGAACTGCTTATCTGGCTTTAGTAGAGTATGAAGACGAAGAATTGGGTTATATTTTAGCTCCACAAGGATTACAAGAAGGTGATGAAGTGTTAACTGCTGAAGAGCCAAAGATAAAGCCCGGCAACAGAATGCCTCTTAAGAATATTCCTGTAGGAACCGAAGTACATAATATTTCATTTAATAAACAAGGTGAAGGTAAGATGGTTAGAGCAGCAGGAGCTTCGGCAACTGTATTGGCTCAAGAAGGAGAATATACTCATCTTAAAATGCCTTCCAAGGAGGTTAGAAAGGTAAACAGAGAAGGGTTTGCAACAATTGGTGAACTTTCTAATCCAGAACACAGATATAAAGATATTGGAAAAGCAGGTAGAAATAGAAACAAAGGAAGAAGACCACGAGTGAGAGGAAAGGCAAAGAATGCTGTTGATCATCCGCATGGTGGTGGTGAAGGTGGTTCAACTATCGGATTAAAGCACCCCAAGACTCCTACTGGAAAACCTGCTAAAGGAGTAAAAACAAGAAAGAGGAAGCATACCGATAAATATATTATTCAAAGACGAAAGAAGAAAAAGAAGAAATAAACATTTAAACATATATGGCCAGAAGTTCAAAAAAAGGACCCAACATAAATGAGAGGCTTTTGAAAAAAGTTGAAGATCAAAAGCCAGGTGACGGAGTTATAAAAACTTGGGCTAGAGACGCAGTTATTACACCAGAGATGATTGGATTTACATTTGGTGTGTATAACGGGCAAAAACATATTGAGGTGCAAGTAACCGAAGATATGGTTGGTCACAAGTTGGGCGAATTCTCTGCGACCAAGAAGTTTATTAGACACGGTGGTCGAATGCAAAGAGAATTGGAAAAGGAAAAATAAATAAAAGCTTATGAAAGTAGATGCAAAATTAAATTATTTAAGAATTTCTCCTCGAAAAGTAAGGCTTGTAGCCGATCTAATTAGAGGTCGAAGAGTTGCAGAAGCCGAAAGTAGGTTGCAATTTACAAGCAAAAGAGCAACTAAACCGGTTAGCAAACTCTTGAAATCAGCTGTTGCTAATGCTGAACACAATTTTGATTTAAATAAAGATAATTTGTATGTTTCAGAAATAACAGTTGATCAAGGACCTACCTTAAAAAGATGGAGGCCAAGAGCTAGAGGAGCAACAAATCAAATTCAAAAGAAAACATCACACATAACAATTGTTTTGGACGAGATTGAACCTGGTTCAGAAATTAAAACAGGAAAGAAAGGTAAGATTAAGATAGTAAAGCAGAGTGAAAAACCTAAGTCGGAAGTTAAGAGTGATAAGAAGGGACAAGCGCCAAAACAAAGTGATAAAGCGAAAAAAGAGCAAAAGCAGAAAGGTAATAAAATTTTTAGACGTAAATCAATATAAAACATGTCTCAAAGATCCCACCCCAGAATTAAAAGAATAACCACTACGACTGATTGGAAGTCGAAAGGATTTTATGATGAAAAATATCCTCAATATTTAGAGGAAGACCATTTGATTAGAGAATACATGAATGAAAATTTAAATGATATGGGAGTAGCGGAAATTGAAATTCGAAGATCCCCTTCTGAACTTAATATTGTAATTCACTCTTCTAGACCAGGTATTGTTATTGGTCGAGGAGGAGAAGGAGTTAAAAAGCTTAAAAGAGGATTAGATAAAGTTTTAGATAAGAAAGGAATGGGATCGGATAGAAAAATTAGAATTGAGGTTAAAGAAGTTAAAGATCCTTGGTCAAACGCTTCAATTGCAGCTAAAGAAATGGCTAAACAACTAGAAAAACGAATGCACTACAGAAGAGTTATCAAGCATGCTATGGGTAAGATTACAGCAAACAGAAATGTAAAAGGAGCCAGAATTCAAGTTGCAGGAAGGCTTAACGGAAGTGAAATTGCTAGAACGGAACATATTTCTGAAGGTAATCTGCCAAGAGAAACTTTAAGAGCTGACTTAGACTATGCTTTCGAAGAAGCTTATTGTAAGTTTGGAACTATCGGAGTTAAGGTATCAATTTACAAAGGAGAAAAATTCAATTAAAATATGTTAGTACCGAAAAAAGTAAAACACAGAAAAAGGCACAAGGAGATGAGACGGCTCAAAGGAGTCGCTAGTTCTGGAACTAAAGTAGAGTTCGGAACTTATGGTTTGAAGACTCTTGACCCCAAATGGCTTACCTCAAGACAACTTGAAGCTGCCAGAAGGGCAATAATTAGACACTTAAGAAAAGGAGGTAAGATGTGGACAAGAGTTTTTCCAGATAAACCAGTAACAAAGAAAGGGTTGGAAGTTCCGATGGGTGGTGGTAAGGGAACTGTTGATCGCTACGTAGCTCCTGTTAGACCGGGAAGAATTATATTTGAGTTAGATGGTATTGAAGAATCAGTAGCAAGAGAAGCCTTTTCTAAAGCGTCTGACAAGTTACCTGTAAAAACTAAATTTGTAAAGAAAAAATAATGAATTCTGAAGAGTTAAGAGAAAAAAAGGAAGATGAATTAAAGAAGCTTCTTTCTCAAAAAAGAGAAAAACTTCAAGAAGTTAAGTTTAATCTTTCGTCTGGAAGAGTAAAGAATGTTAAGGAAGCCAGAAATATTAAAAAGGATATTGCCAGAATATTAACTATTCTAAACGAAGGTTCTTATGAAAAATAAATTACAAGCAAAAGTAATCTCTGACAAGCAGGATAAGACTGTAGTTGTTGAGGTTACGAATGTAAAAAAACATCCTCGATACGAAAAAAGATACGAAGTACATAATACTTTTAAAGCCCACGATCCAGAAAACGATTGTAAAGAAGGAGATGAGGTAATTATTGAGGAGTGTAAACCAATTTCAAAAGATAAAAAGTGGAAAGTTGTTAAAAAGATTAAGAGTTAATCAGTATGATTCAGCCGGAAACAAAATTAAAGGTAGCCGACAATGCTGGAGCTAAAGAAATTAAATGCTTCAAAGTATTAGGTGGTTCCAAGAAGAGATACGCTCAAATTGGAGACGTTATTGTTGGTGCTGTAAAAAAAGCCGAACCAAGAAAAGAAGTGAAGAAGCACGATGTAGTGAAAGCTGTTGTTGTAAGACAAAAGAAAGAATTTAGAAGAAAAGATGGATCTTATATCAGATTTGATGAAAATGCAGCAGTAGTGATTGATGATAATAACCAACCAGTCGGAGGTAGAATATTTGGCCCTATTCCTAGAGAATTAGCTGATAAAGGATTTAAAAAAATTACTACTTTAGCAAAAGAGATAGTATGAAGATTAAAAAAGATGACAAAGTTGCAATAATTGCGGGCAAAGACAAGGGTAAAACCGGAAAAGTTATGCATGCCTTCCCTAAGGATAAACAAGTTATTGTTGAAGGATTGAATTTAATGAAAAAGCATGTTAAGCCTAGAAAGCAAGGGGAAAGCGGGCAAATTATTGAATTTCCTGCTCCAATGGACGTTTCTAATGTTAAACTTATCTGTCCTAAGTGCGGAGAAACAACAAGAGTAGGAATTGAACGTGAGGGTAAAAATAAAAAGCGAGTTTGTAAAAAATGTAAAAAGCAATTTGAATAATCATGGAAGATTTGAAAGAAAAATTTAATAAAGAAGTTATTGATGAAATGGTCGAGGAATTTGATTATGACAGCACAATGGCTGTTCCCCGACTTGAAAAGGTATCAATAAATGTTGGTATTGGAGAACGAGTTAAAGATAAATCTTCCGACAAACAAAAAGAAATTATTGATTACTTTGTACGAGATATTGGTCTTATTGCTGGTCAAAAACCAGTAGTTACTAAGGCTAAAAAATCTATTGCAGGATTTAATATTAGAAAAGGAGATCCAGTGGGCGTGAAAGTAACTTTAAGAGATGAAAAGATGAATAATTTTGTTGAAAAGATGGTTAACTTAGTATTCCCTGGACTTAGAGATTTTAGAGGATTAAACCCTGATTCAGTAGATGATTCTGGAAATCTAACTATTGGCGTTGAAGAACATATTTCTTTTCCTGAAATTCCAGCTGACGACCGTGACGACATATTTAGTTTACAGGTTACAATCACAAATACAGCAGAAAATAAAGAGGAGGGATTGGCGCTTTTCCAAAAGCTCGACTTCCCTTTCAAGAAATAAATTTATAATAAATTATGGCAACAAGAGCACAAAAAGAAAAGTCAAAAAAAGAACCAAAGTACAGCACTAGAAAAGTACGTCGATGCTTTAAGTGTGGAAGAACCCGAGGTTATATGAGAGACTTTGGACTTTGTAGAATTTGCTTTCGAGAAAAAGCAAATAATGGAGAAATACCAGGAGTAAGAAAATCAAGTTGGTAAATATTATGACAGACCCAATAACAGACATGCTAAATCGCTTAGAAAATGGACAAGCCGTTAATAAAAAAACGGTAGATATTCCTTTTTCTAAAACAAAATATAGAATTGCCAAGGTTTTGGAAGCTGAAGGATTTATAGAATCTGCAGCTAAGAAAGGAAGAAATCCAAAAAAGGTAATTAGAGTAAATTTGAAGTATGAAGATAATGAACCGGGAATCACCAACATGGAAAGAGTTTCAAAGCCTGGTAGAAGAGTTTATACTTCTTTAAAAGATATTAGACCTGTTCGAGGAGGTTATGGAATTTCTATTATTTCTACTCCAAAAGGAGTAATGTCAAATAAAGAGGCTAAATCAGCAGGGCTCGGAGGAGAAATCTTATGTAAAGTCTACTAAAAATATGTCTAGAATAGGAAAAAAACCAATACAATTACCCGAAAAAGTCGATTTGGAAATCGATGGAAAAACTGTTAAAGTTAAGGGACCTAAAGGAGAGTTGGAAAGAACTATCCGACCAGAAATAAAAGCGGAAGAAAAAGATGGTGAGTTAGTTTTGACAATCGATAAGGATACAAAAAAATCTCCTGCCTTTTTAGGGTTAGAGAGAAGTTTGCTTTTTAATATGGTTAAAGGTGTTACTGATGGCTTTGAAAAAGTTTTAGAAATGAAAGGAGTTGGATATAGAGCAAGAATGGAAGGAACTACTTTAGTTGTTGAGGCTGGGTTTTCCCATCCTGTAAAGATGGAAACTCCTGATGAAGTAACTATTGAAGTAGAAAAAGGAGAAATTAAAGTAAAAGGAATTAAGAAAGAAAAAGTTGGACAAGTTGCGGCTAAGATTAGAGATATAAGACCTCCAGAACCATATAAAGGTAAGGGGATTAGATATAAAGGAGAAGAGGTCGTTAGAAAAGAAGGTAAAAAAGCAGTAGGATCTGAATAAAATCATGTTACAAAGAGATAAAAGAAGAAAAAGACGACATAAAAGAATTAGATCTGAGATTAGAGGAACTAAAGATAAACCTCGATTTAATGTTTACAGATCTAATAAACATATTTACGGTCAACTTATTGATGACACGACTGGAAATATCTTAGCATCGGCTAAAGATATTGATGTTGAGAAAGATATTGATGATAAAAATAGAAAAGTAGCTCTCGCCTTTGAAACCGGAAAGATTTTAGCTAAAAAAGCATCTAAGAAAGATATTGAGGAAGTTGTTTTTGACCGTGGAGGTTATAAATATCACGGCAGAGTAAAAGCTTTAGCTGAAGGAGCTAGAGAAGGTGGACTTAAGTTTTAAGATAAATAATTATGGCAAGAAATAAACAAAAAAAAGATAAAGAATTTAATTCAGACGTACTTGATATTGATCGAGTAGAAAGAATGACGGCTGGTGGTAGAAGGCTCAGATTTAGAGCTCTAGTTGCAGTAGGTAACAGAAAAGGAAAGGTTGGAGTAGGACTTGCCAAAGGAAACGATGTTGGTAAAGCTATTGAAAAGGCAACTAGAAAAGCAAAGAAAGAAATGATCGAAGTTAAATTAACTGAAGACGGAACTATCGCCCATGAAGTTATTGGAAAGCACGGCGCAGCAAGAGTTTTACTCAAACCTCAATCAAAAGGACGAGGACTCGTTGCTGGAGGTGCTGTTAGAGCGATTTGTTCTATGGCTGGAGTGGAAGATATTTCCTCTAAGATTTTAGGTAATACCAGAAATAAATTAAATAACGCGAAGGCTACAATAGAAGCACTAACTAAACTAAAAGAATAATGCAACTTCACGATTTAAAGTCAAAAAATGAAAAAGATAAAAAAAGAGTAGGTCGCGGTGGAGCTCGCGGAACTTATTGTGGTAAAGGAGTTAAGGGACAAAAAGCAAGAGCCGGAACTGGAGGCGAACCAATCATTAGAGGCCTTATTAAAAGATATCCTAAGCTTAGAGGGTATAGGACTGCTGATGGTAAGAAAAATGCAGTAGTAAACGTAGAGAACCTGGAGCACGCCTTCAAGGATGGGGAAGAAGTCACTCCAGAAGTTTTAGTGGAGAAAGGCTTGATTAGACGAGAAAAAGGGAAAGTGCCTACTGTAAAAATATTAGGTGGAGGTAAGATTAAAAAATCTTTAACCATTAAAGATTGTAAAGTTTCCAAATCTGCTGAAGATAAAATTAAAAAAGCAGGAGGAAGTTTGTAAGCTATGATTGATAAATTAACTCAAATATTTAAAATTGAAGATCTTAGAAAGAGAATCCTCTTTGTTTTGGGGATGCTTGCTATTTTTAGAGTAATGGCTAACATTCCTATGCCTGGAATGAACCCAGAACAATTGGAAGAATTTTTTGCTCAATTTCAAATGTTTGAGTTTGCGAATGCATTTACCGGAGGAACAATGGATAAATTTTCAATTGCAATGCTTGGACTTGGACCTTACATTACAGCTGTAATTGTTATTCAGCTTTTAACTATGGTCTTTCCTAAGCTGGAAAGAATGTATAAAGAGGAAGGAGAACAAGGAAAGCAGAAAATTAATCAATATGGTAGACTTTTAACTGTTCCGTTTGCAATTATGCAGACTTTTGGAATGCTTACTCTTTTTCAAAACCAAGGAGTAATTGAACCGCTTGGCACTCTTGATTTAATAGCCTCAATCTTGACAGTTACGGCCGGTACGGTGTTCTTAATGTGGCTTGGTGAATTAATTGGAGAGAAAGGTATTGGAAATGGAGTTTCAATAATGATTTTTGCCGGTATTATTGCTAACGTCCCGGCTCAAATATATGAAGCAATCGTTAGTTGGGATATGACTCAACTACCTTCTTATATTATGTTTATTGCTTTAGCGGTATTTATTGTTGCTGCTGTTGTTTTGGTTAATGAAGCAAGAAGAAATATTCCTGTTTCTTACGCAAAAAGAGTTAAGGGGAGAAAAGTTTATGGCGGATCTTCAACTTATATTCCGTTAAATATTAATCCGGCAGGGGTTATTCCAATTATATTTGCTCTGTCTCTGATGGCTATGCCACCTATGATTGCTCAATTTCTCGCTGAAACTGGAGGAACTGTAGGTTCTATAGCTCAATCAGTCGGAACGTTCTTGGAAAATTCATGGGTGCAAGGAATTGCTTATTTTGGATTAGTATTCTTATTTACATTCTTCTATACAGCAGTTACTTTTGATCCGGAAAACGTAGCGGATAACCTTAAGAAAATGGGAGGTTTTGTTCCTGGAATAAGACCAGGAAAGCCTACGGAAAAGCACATTAGATATATTTTAAATCGTGTTTTAACAGTAGGTGCTTTATACTTAGCAACAATTGCGGTAATGCCTCAAATTGTAGCAGGAATTACAGGAGTAAGTACTTTCCAATTCCTAATTGGTGGTGCTTCAATCCTCATTATTGTTTCAGTAGTTTTGGATACTACTCAACAAATTAATGCTCAGCTTCAAATGAGAGAGTATGAAGAGATCTAGAACTCTTAAAAGAGTTAATCGTAATCTGAAATTAATTGTTGATAAATGAAGATATCAATCTTAACTTAGAAAAACAAGCAATCTTTAATAGGTTGCTTTTTTAAATTAAAAATAATAAACAATAAAAATATGAAGTTAGTTTCATTTATTGGAAGGCCAGGATGCGGTAAAGGAACTCAAGCAGAAAGAATTATTAAAAAAACTAACTGGGAACCAATTTACACCGGTAAACTACTTAGAAAGAGAGCTAAGAAAGATGATTTTATGGGAAATAAAATTGAAGAAGCTCTTTCAGAAGGAAGGCTCATTCCAACACCGATGGTTTTTAACATTTGGATGCCAAAACTTATAGAATTTAAAAAAAGTGGAGATACAGATGGTGTGTTATTTGATGGTAATCCAAGAAAGCTTTATGAGGCAAAAATGTTGGAAGAAGTTTTCGAAATGTTTGAATGGCCCGACTTTACCCCTATTCATATCCAAATAAGCCCTAAGGAGTCGAGAGAGCGACTTTTGAAGCGTGGAAGGGCAGATGATAACGAAAAAGAAATTAAAAGACGATTGGGGTGGTTTGAAAGCGATGTTCGTCCAGTTCTTGACTACTATGCTGAGAAAGGAATTTTGGAAGTAGTTGATGGAGAGCAAACTATAGAAGAAGTTCAAAAAGACATAATAAAAATATTAGGTTTAGATGATTAAATTAAAAAATAAAAAAGAAATCTCCCTAATGCGCGAAGCGGGACATAAATTAGCTGACGTTACCGAAAAAATAAAAAGAAAAGCGGAGGCAGGAGTTACAACAAAGGAATTGGATCAGTTAGCTAGAAATATTATTTCTAAAAAAGGAGGAAA
The DNA here is from genome assembly GCA_051745165.1 of Patescibacteria group bacterium. Taxonomy (GTDB): domain Bacteria; phylum Patescibacteriota; class Minisyncoccia; order Minisyncoccales; family PWPS01; genus PWPS01. Next base: position 19,816 of record JBNJDU010000008.1, on the reverse strand, counting down.
GCCGTCTTTTTTGAATTATAAGGGTTTTCCAGCTGCGATTTGCACTTCAATTAATGAAACTGTAGTTCATGGAGTACCTTCAAAGAGAAAGTTAAAAGAGGGAGATATATTATCTATTGATTTAGGTTTAGAGTGGAAGGGTTATCATAGTGACATGGCAACTACTTTTCCGATCGGAAAAGTAAACGAAAAAACTAAGAAGTTATTAAATGTAACTAAAAAATCATTAGATCTAGCTATTGAAAAATCACAAAAAGGAAATAAATTAGGCGACATTGGTAATGTTATAGAAAGTTATGTCAATAAAAATGGATTTGTAGTTGTAGAAGGCCTTTGTGGTCACGGGATAGGTAAAGAAGTGCATGAAGATCCGCAAGTTTTTAATACTGGAACTCCAGGAAGGGGTGTAGAGCTAGAAGAAGGATTTGTTTTTTGTATCGAGCCAATGGTAACAACTAAAAACCCAAGAATATTTCAAAGTGAAGAAGGGATAAATACTAAAAATTTATCTGCCCACTTTGAGCATACTATTGCGATAGTTGATGGGAAGGCTGAAATCCTAACTGCGCTCGATACTCCTTCCATAAGAAACGGAACTTAAAATCCCAACGAGATTTTAGTTCCTGCGCTCTCGACAGTTTATTTTCAGCAGAGCTGAAAAACCATGCTAAACTGTCTGCGAGAGCTTCTTTGAAAGGAGTATCTTCGCTTGAGGTAAACGCTAAACCACCTCCGAGAATTCCTTTAGAGAGGGTATCTTCGCTTATATTCTAATAGGTTCGACCTATTTTACTTATAAAAATAGGTCGAACCTATTTTTAATTTAATTTTAATCTTTAACTATTTCATTAACAAAACCGCCTTTCAGCGGTTTTTTGATTACCTATATGTCATTCTGAGCGAAGCGAAGAATCCCACATTAATGGTGAGAAGTTGATAGTAAATTGTTCATAGATAAGCTTCTTGAGCGTACTGCCTAATCATTCTTTCTGAGTTAAAAAATGATGCATTAATGGCAATAGTGTTACGCATGGTTTCCTTCCATTTTTTAGGTGTGTTGTAATATCTTGGCAATATCTTTTTTTCTAGTTTTTCATATAGATCTTGAGCATCTCTTTTAACTAGTTCCTCTGGATTTAAATTATCATCGTTTATTTTTCCGATAGACCAGCCAGTTTTTTTGTAGATAAAGCCTTCTAACCACCAACCATCTAAGGTGCTAAAGTGGGGTACTCCGTTGTGTGCTGCCTTCATTCCACTGGTGCCGGATCCTTCTTTTGGAGGAAGTGGAGTGTTGAGCCATATATCAACTCCCGGGATTAGTGTTTTAGCAACCTCCATATCATAATTTTCTAGAAAGACTATATCTATTTTATCTTGATATTCTTTTATTATATTGTTTATCTCTTTAATCATATCTTTTCCAGCTTGATCATGAGGATGAGCCTTACCAGCATAAACAATCTGCAGCCTTCCTACGTTTTCGTGAATCTCTAGCAACTTTTCTATATTCTTGAATAGTAAGGTGGGTCGTTTATAGCTAGCGAAACGCCGTGCAAATCCGATAGTAAATATATCTTTAGAGAGTTCTTTGTTATTATTTTTTTTAATATAATTTATTAATCTTTCTTTACTTTTTTGATGGGTCTTCCATATTTCTTCAAGTGGAATATTAAAAGCGTTTCTTAAGGATAAGCTACAACTTCTCCAATTAGGAATGTGCTTATCAAAAAGAGTTTTAAATTCTGAAGAAGTCCAAGTTTGAGAATGAACTCCATTAGTCACAGAGGCTATATCATAATTTGGAAGTATTTCTTCAGAAACTTCTTTATGTTTTCGTGAAACTCCGTTTATATAAGAACTAAAGTAAGCTGCAAGATGACTCATATTGAGTTGATTGTTTGAAATTAAGTTCGGCAAATCTTCAGGAAAATCAGGTTGCAATTCTTTAACTAGATTCATGTTAAAAACATCATGCCCTGCTTTTACCGGGGTGTGAGTGGTAAAGACACACTTCTCTCTTATTTCTTCTATAATCTTTTTAGTTTTTTGTGTATCAAGAAAAACTGGTTTAGGTTTATATTGTGATAGTAATTCTACAGTGGCTAAACCAGCATGCCCTTCATTGAGGTGATATTTTTTAATATTTTCGTACCCCAAGGAAGGTAATAGCTTCACCCCTGCTCTTCCTAATATTACTTCCTGCATTAAGCGATACTTATTATCTCCTCCGTAAAGCTGACCGGTTAAACTTCGGTACTCTTCTTTATTTTCTTCTAAATCAGTGTCTAGAAAATAAACCGGAACCACATGATTGCTTTGTCCTTTTATTTTATATTCCCAACTACGAACTTTTACTTTATCATCTCCAATGTATATAGAAACGGTTTCTTTTTCTTTTAGTTCTGAGCAGTCATATTTATCTATCTCCTCGATTTGTTCTCCTGCCTCATTAATTATTTGTTTAAAATAACCTTGATCGTTAAGTAAAGTTATACCTACCATCGGAATTTTTGAGTCTGCAGCAGCTTTTAAGGTGTCACCCGCTAATACTCCCAAACCCCCACTAAAACTCTTAATGCTGTTTTTAATAGCAATCTCCATGCTGAAGTAGGCTATCTTTGTTCTTTTTTTATTATCTTCTGTCATAATCTATAATTATTTCTTTTTGATTAAGTTTATCAAAAGAAAAGAGCAGGGACAAGCAAAACGTATTAGAGTTTCTGGACATCAACCCTTGTTTTTTAAGGGGTTTTTATTTATAATTTTGAAAGAGAAGTTTATAAAATATGTAAAATGAATTATAAGCATCTAAAAGCAGCGGAAGGAATTGAGGGAGACGAATTCCCTTCAGAATTGAGGTATGACATAGCATCTAAAAGTTGGGTTGTTATTGCTGCTGGTAGGTCTAAGCGGCCAGAAACTTTCCAGAAGAGTAATGATAAAGAGACTTCTGATCCGAAGGAATGTCCATTTTGTAAAGAGAAGAATTTTAAATATTTAACAGATGTTTCTGCGAACGGAGAGTTGAAAAACCCTGATAAAGATCTTCCTGATAATTGGTCAGTTGCTGCGATACCAAATAAGTTTCCTGCCTTTATACCTGATGATAATTTAGACGAAAGAAAGGAAAATGAACTCTATAAAAGAATTAATGCTGTTGGGTTTCATGAAGTCATAGTTACTGCTGATCACAATAAATCGATTGGACAAATGAAAAAGAAAGAAGTCAGGGAAGTTTTTAATATATATAGAAGAAGATATTTAGATCTTAAAGATAAAAAGCACGTAAATTATATATCGATATTTCACAATCATGGTAAAAAAGCCGGGGCTTCGATTGATCATCCTCATTCACAATTAGCAACAACCCCCCTGGTAGATGTTGATCTTAATTCTGCTTTAGAAACAGCAAAAGAGTATAAAAAAGAAAAAGGTAATTGTTTGTACTGTGATATGCAAAAATGGGAAATGGAAAAAGAGGATAGAATAGTTTACGAAAACGATGATTTTTTAGTGCTTTGTCCTTTTGCTTCTAAAGTTGCATTTCAAACAATAGTGACACCTAAAAAACATATGGCAAAGTTTGAAAATATTTCTGATAATCTTTTAGATTCATTAGCAGATGCCTTTCAGACAGCAATGAAAAAGATTTATGAAGGTGTTGGAAATCCTGCTTATAATTACTATTTACATACTGCTCCTTGTGACGGAGAGGATCACGATTATTATCACTGGCACTGGACGATATTACCCAAAACTTCTATGTTTGCCGGATTTGAACTGGGGGCAGGAATGGAAATATCTACAATTAAACCAGAAGTAGCAGCTAATCATTTAAAAAATATATGAGAAAATTACTTATTGGAAACTGGAAGATGAATCCACCCACTCCTAAAGAAGCTGAGGAGTTATTTTCTACAGTTAAAAAATCTCCCGGCTCACCTGATGTAGAAGTGGTAATAACGCCACCGTCTATTTACATTCCTCTTTTTAAAGATAGGGGAATTAGTCTCGGTTCTCAAAATATTCACTATGAAGAAAAGGGAGCTTTCACTGGGGAGATTTCTGCTAAAATGGCTGAAAGTAGTGGTTGTAAATATGCGATAATAGGACATTCTGAAAGGAGAAATATATTTAAAGAGACAAATGAAGATATAAATAAAAAAGTTAAATCTGCTTTAGATAATAATTTAGTTCCTATAATTTGTGTGGGAGAAAATAAGGAAGAAAAAAATAATGGAGAGACTGGTAAAGTTATTAAAAAGCAAATGCAAGAAGCTTTGAAAGAAGTAGAAGAGCCTGAGAGATTAATTATTGGTTATGAACCAATATGGGCAATTGGTTCTGGAAGTGCTTGTAAACCAGAAATTGCTTTTAAAATGAGGCTTTTAATAAAAAAAACAATAGCTCAGATGTATTCTAGAGATTTTGCAGAAAAAGTAATGATAGTTTATGGTGGTAGTGTTAATTTAGGGAATTGTAGTCAATATACTAAAGAGGCTCAATTTGATGGTCTTTTAGTCGGTGGAGCTTCGTTGACCCCCAATAAATTTTCTAAAATGATTAGAGAAATATGAGTATAACCGATGGAAAATTTTATAACCCAACCATAGGTTCAATTATTTATGATAATATGGTTGAAGAAATAACTAACTATATAAAAAAGATGCCCGGAGAGGAGTATGACGTAATAGTTGGTTGCGATTCTTCTTCTGAGGACAAACCTAATTTCCCGGTTGCTATTGTAATTCTTCGAAAAGGAAGAGGGGGTCGATTTTTCTTAAAAAAGACGGATTATTCTGTACTTTCTAAAGAAGATTTTAATAGTTGGAAAGAAAGAATTTTAGAAGAAGTTTTCTTATCCTGTAAATTGGCGGTAACTTTAAAAGAAGACTTAAAAGCGGCGGTCGAGAGATTGCCTTTTGAACCAAATTATGAATTTCAATATATACATGCTGATATAGGAAAAAATGGAATAACGAAAGATATGATTAAAGAAGTTACAGCCTTAATTAGAGGGAATGGTTTTACTCCAAGAATAAAGCCGCATTCTTTTGCAGCATCAATAATCGCTGATAGATTCACCTAATTTTAAAACTTATGAAATCTGATAAATTACGAAAAAAATTCCTTTCTTTTTATAAAGAAAAAGGACACAAAATAGTAGAATCAAGTTCACTAATTCCTGAAGACGGATCGGTCTTATTTACTACCGCTGGAATGCAACAGTTCAAGCCTTTTTATGTAAAAGGAGACTCTCCTTACGGAACTAGAGTTGCTTCTACTCAGAAATGTTTTAGAACTTCTGACATTGAAGAGGTCGGAGATCAAGATCATCTTACTTTTTTTGAGATGCTTGGAAATTTTAGTTTTGGAGATTATTTTAAAGAGGAGGCTATTTTATGGGCAAAGGAGTTTTTAGTTGAAGAGCTTGATCTAGATGAAGAAAATTTAGTTTATACATACTTCAAAGGTAGTGAAAACACACCAGAAGATAAAAAGGCAAAAGAAATTCTTTTAGAGTCAGGTGTGCCGGAAGAAAAGATATATGCTTTGAGCAAGGAAGAGAATTTTTGGGGTCCTACCGGTACTGAAGGGCCTTGTGGACCTACAGTTGAAATTCATTATGTTTTAAAAGATGAAGCGTGTGGTCCGGACTGTGATCCAAGTTGTGATTGCGATAAATTTATTGAAATTTGGAATTTGGTATTTAACCAATTTTACATGGATGAGGATAAAAATTTAGAACCTCTAGAACATCAAGGAATAGATACCGGAATGGGTCTTGAAAGATTAGCAATGGTAGTTCAAGGAAAGCCACATGTTTTTGAAACAGATCTTTTCACTCCTCTCAAAGAAAAGATTGATCAGCTTAGTAGTCAAGATATAAATCAACGAGCAAAGAGAATAATTGCGGATCATATCAAGGGTTCCGTATTTTTAATTGCAGAAAATGTTACACCTTCCAATACAGAAAGAGGGTACATTTTGAGGAGACTTTTGAGAAGGGCAATGCGGTATAGAAAATTATTAGACTTGCCTGAAAATGCATTAGAAGAAGTAGCAAAAGTGGTTTTTGATATCTATGGGGATTTTTATCTTCAAGATATAGATAAAGAGCAAGTTTTTAGCGTGATTGAAAAAGAAAGAAAGAAGTTTGAAAAAGCTCTTGATAAAGGGTTAAAAGAGTTTGAAAAAGTAGTAGAAAAAGGTTCTCTGGATGGTAAAAAAGCGTTCCATCTTTACAGCACTTATGGTTTTCCTTTAGAGATGATTGAAGAGCTTTGCGAGGAAGAAGAAATTGATTTTACTAGGGAAGGATTTGAAAAGGCTAAAAAAGAACACATAAAAGCTTCTAAGAAGGGGGCTGAAGAAAAATTTGGAGGAGTCAGTAAAGATCCCGAGAAACAAGAAGTTAAATTACATAGTGCTACTCATCTATTACACGAATCCTTAAGAAGAGTACTAGGCAATCATGTTAAACAGGAGGGGTCAGATATAAACCCTAAACGATTGAGGTTTGATTTTTCTCATCCTGAAAAAATGACTGATGAAGAATTGGAAAAAGTAGAAAATCTAGTAAATAAAAAAATAGAAGAGGGCTTGAAAAGAGAGGTTGAAGAAATGCCTTATGATCAAGCTGTAGAGAAAGGGGCTCTATCCTTCTTTGATAAAGACCGTTATCCAGAAATAGTAAAAGTATATAGTTTTGTTAATGAAGATGGGCAAGCTTTTTCTAAAGAGCTTTGTGGTGGTCCGCACGTAAAAAACACTAAACAATTAGGAAAATTTAAAATTAAAAAAGAAAAATCATCCAGTCGAGGGGTGAGACGAATAAAAGCCGTTTTAAACTAAAAATAAAATGACGCAAAAAATTTACGACATAAAACCTCCGGAAAAAGTCAAAAAAAATAAGAACAGAAATCAAAATAATAACCAAGGGAAAAGCAGAAAGTTTGCTGGTGGCCTATTGGCAGGAATTTTCTTAGTTTTAGCCATCGTATTCTTTTTCAGCTTCCGAGTTGAAATTGATATATGGCCAACTACTGAAGGTTTGGAATTAGAAGAAGAAATTACAGTTGATATAACTTCAGATAGCTTAAATGGAGTTTTGCCAGGAACTATTTTTGAAACAGACTTTTTGGAAGAGTATAGAGAATTTGAAGCTACAGGAGTAGAGGATGATGAAACAAAAGCAACCGGAACAGTTGTTGTTCAAAATACGCACTGGTCTCAAAATCAACCTTTAGTAGAAGGAACAAGATTTGAAAGCGAAGATGGAAAAATATTTAAATCTAAAGATGGTTTTATCGTCCCTGGAGGATCTGAAGATAACCCTGGTGAAGTAGAAGTAGAAGTAGAAGCTGATGATGTGGGGTCAAGTTATAATATAGATCCAGCTAACTTTACCCTTCCCGGTTTAGAGGGTTCACCCTCCTATGAAGGTGTGACAGCTGCTTCGGAGGAAAGAATGACAGGAGGTGCGGTTGGAGAGAGAACAGTAATTTCTGAAGAGGATATTGAAAATGCACGGGAAGAAATTATAAACTCTTTAATGGAAGAAGGAAAAAGTATTTTAAAGGAAGGGAAAGGTGAAAATTATTTGCTAGAAAGCGACAGTCAATTTACTTATGAGATTGAAGAAGAGGAAGTAAGCGGGAAGGTGGGTGAAGCAGCAGAAAACTTTAGTGTTGAGATTAGAGCGAGAATTGATGCCCTTACTTTTGAAAGAGAAGATTTTAACAATCTTTTGTTGGATGCGCTTTTGGATGAAGTTGAAAGTTCAAAAGAAAATGGGTTAGAAGGAGAAAAGAAAGTTTATGAGGATAGTTTAAGTTACAACTATGAATTTTTAAGTGTAGACTGGGAGGAAGGAAAAGGTGAATTAAATGTGGAATTAGCTGGAGAAGTTTATTCTGATATTAATGAATCAAGACTTTTGGAAAATGCCCAAGGAAGTCCAAGAGATAGTATAAAAGCTGTTTTGGAAGAAAAAGATTTTGTAAGAGAAGCAGAAGTAAAATTTAAACCATTTGGTATTGGAAGCATTCCTGAGAATACAGAAAGAATAAAAATTAACCTCAATTTCTAGCAAGGGGGTTGATTTAATCAGTATTTCCTTTATAATACTCACTACATGAGTTGACAACTATAAAGTTATTTGTTACTATTTCAGACTGTAATGGGTAAACAAGAAAAAGAAAAAATTAAAGGAACAGTTTTAGAGTCTCTGCCAAATGCTCACTTTAAAGTTGAGCTGGAAGATGGTAGGGAAGTTAATGCTCACCTAGCGGGTAAAATGAGGATTCATAGAATCAAGGTTTTACCAGGTGATACTGTTACTGTAGAGATGTCACCTTATGATGACGAAAAGGGAAGAATAGTATATAGAAAATCATAAATATTATGAAAGTTAGATCTTCAGTAAAAAAAATGTGCAAAGACTGTAAAGTCGTTAGAAGAAACGGCAAAGTTTATGTTCTTTGCAAAAATAAAAAGCACAAACAAAGACAAAGATAATAAGTAATTTCTAATTTTGAATTTTAAGTTTCTATTTAAATTTAAAATTAAGAATTGAGAATTAAAAAATTTGAAAATTAATTAATTATGCCGAGAGTTGCAGGAGTTAATATACCAGACGATAAACAAATAGATATAGCTTTAACTTACATCTACGGAATTGGTAGATCCTTAGCTAATGATATATTAGATAAGGCTGGTGTAGATAGTGAGATAAAAGCAAATGAAGCGTCGAAAGAAGACTTAAGTAAGATCAGAAAAATAATTGAAAAGGATTATAAGGTAGAAGGTGAACTTAAAAGAGAAAGACGAGAAAATGTTGACCGATTGAAAAGAATTGATTGTTATAGAGGTAGAAGACATAAAAAAGGTCTTCCAGTTCGAGGACAAAGAACAAGAACTAACAGCAGAACTGTAAGAGGAAATGTAAGAAGGACTGCCGGATCCGGAAGAAAGGCAGCTCCGCAAGCTAAATAATAAATAACTATGGGTAAAAAAAGAGTAGCACAAAAATCAGAAGAAGAGCTTCTCGAAGAAAAAGAGAAGAGAGAAAAAGCAATACGTAAAAAAGAAAAAAGCGCTGTAAAAAAATCACGTGTAAAAGCTGGTCGCGTTTATATTAACGCTACATATAATAATACTGTAATTACACTAACCGATGCTGGCGGTGATACTATTGCTTGGGTAACAGCTGGAAGTTTAGGATTTAAGGGAACTAAAAAAGCTACCCCTTATGCTGCTTCTAGAGTTGCAACTGTGATTGGAAATAAAGCTGAAAAGATTGGAATTCAAGAAATTGATATTTATGTAAAAGGAGTTGGATCCGGAAGAAATTCTGCGCTGAAATCTTTATCCAATAGAAAAATTAGAATTAAAAGTATAAAAGATGTAACGCCTATTCCTCATAACGGATGTAGGCCACCTAAACCAAGAAGAGTCTAATGTCAAAAGAACCTAAATGTAAAAAATGCAGAAGGGCGGGAGTAAAACTTTTTCTTAAAGGAGCCAGATGCACGGGTCCAAAGTGTGCTATGGTTAAGAAAAATTATCCGCCTGGAGAAAAAGGAAAAAGAAGAAGTAGAAGTTCCGAATACGGAAAAGAATTAAATGAAAAACAAAAATTAAGACACTGGTACAATCTTCGTGAAAAGCAATTCAGAAGCTATGTTTCTGAAGCGATGAAGAAACAGGGTGGAGACGAAGATTCTGGTGATGTCCTTATTAAGTCTTTAGAAAATAGACTTGATAATACTGTTTATAGACTAGGTTTTGGAGATTCCCGACCTAAGGCTAAACAGTTAGTAAGTCACGGACTTATTTTTGTAAACGGAAGAAAAGTAGATATTCCATCTTACTCTGTAGAAGAGGGAGATGTTATCTCAATTAATCCGAACAAAAAAGATAGCCGAGTTTTTGAAAACTTAACTGAGAAATTGAAAAATCAAGATATTCCTAGTTGGTTGTTCTTTGATAGAAAGAAACTAGAAGGAAAGGTAACTGGTCAACCAGTTCCAGAAGAAGTTGAACCTCCTGTACGAATGACATCCATTTTCGAATTTTATTCAAGATAAATATTAATAATTGCGAATTTTGAATGGAATATTATTTTCAGCAGAATTCAAAATTAAAAACTCATAATTAGTATGATTTCATTACCTTCAGAACCAAAGATTAAAAACAAAGATGAAGAAGGAAAGAAAGCAACCTTCGAGATAGAATCTTTGTATCCCGGATACGGAACCACTATCGGGAACAGTTTGAGAAGAGTGCTTTTATCCTCCTTAGAGGGAACTGCTATTACTCAAGTTAACATGGAAGATGTTCAACATGAGTTTTCTACAATGGAAGGCATTAAAGAAGACTCATTAAATATAATTCTTAATTTAAAGCAGTTAAATTTTAAAGTCTTTTCTGACGAACCGCAAAAAGCGACACTTTCTGTAAGTGGAGAGAAAGAAGTAAAAGCAAAAGACTTTGATTTTCCTACACAAGTAGAAGTGGTTAACGGAGATGCTCCGATTGCTACTTTGACAAGTGAGGATGCTGAATTAGAAATGGAAGTTACTATTGAAAAAGGAATTGGCTTTGTTCCTGCTGAAGACAGAAAAGAAGGTAAAGAGAAAGTAGGTCAAATAACAATTGATGCTATTTTTTCACCAGTAAAATCAGTAAACTTCAATGTCGAGAATATGAGAGTTGGAGAAAGGACTGATTTTGATAAGTTAACTATTGACGTTGAGACAGATGGAAGCATAGATCCGGAAGAAGCTTTTGATGAAGCTTGTAAAATATTAGTTACGCACTTTAACCTACTTACAGGATCTCTTGATGATGAAGAAGAAGTAGAAGATAAAAACGATGATGAAAAGGAGGAAGAAAAAGAAGAAGAGCCTGAAGAAAAAGAGAGCAGTGATGATAAGGATGGAGCTAGCCTTGATGATTTAGATCTTTCTTCCAGAGTGACTAACATTTTGAAAGAAGAAGGATTAACTGTTGGAGATATTAAAAAAATGGATGAGAGCGATTTAAAGAATTTAAGCGGAATTGGTAAAAAGAGTGCAGAGAGCATTTTAAAAGCTGTTAAAGATAATTGATATGTCTAGAATAAAAACAAAAAGAAGATTTGGGAGAAAAAAGAGCCAAAAAAAGGCTTTAATGCAGTCTTTATCAAGAAGCTTAATACAGCATGGCAGAATTAAAACTACTCACGCAAAGGCTAAAGAGTTGAGAACTTTTGTAGAGCCTCTTATTACTGCAGCTAAAGAAGATACTACTGCTACAAGAAGAAAATTAAGTAAACATTTTGATAAAAAGATTGTAAAAAAATTAGTTGATGAAATCGGACCAAAGTACAAAGAAAGACCTGGAGGATATACTAGAATAATAAAGTTAGGGCCGAGAAAGTCCGATAATGCGAAAGAAGTTTTTATAGAATTAGTATAAAATTACCATGGAAAGACAAACACATACAATTGATGCAACAGATAAATCTCCGGGAAGACTAGCTTCTAAAATAGCTGTTTTACTTAGGGGAAAAAACAAACCCGACTTTGAAAAACACAAAGATATGGGTGATGAAGTTTTTGTCGAAAACGTTGATAAAATGAAACTCACTGGAAAAAAGGTGGAACAAAAAAAGTATTACAGTCACAGCGGATACCCTGGAGGGTTAAAAGAAAAATCTATGGAAGAACTTATGGAAGATCATCCAGACGAGGTTCTTAGAAGAGCTGTTTTTGGAATGCTTCCTAAAAACAAACTTCGAGCAAAGCAAATTAAGAGATTAAAGTTTAACTAGTATGGCTAATAAAAAAGAAAAATATTATGAAGGAGTTGGAGGTAGAAAGACTTCCAGCGCAAGAGTTAGAATCTATCCTAATCAAAAGGATAGTGACTATATTATAAATGAGAAAACAGTAGAAGAATATTTTCAGACAAAAAATCAAGAAAAAAAAGCTAAGGCGGCACTAGAAGCAGTGGATGAGGATGGTATGAAAGTTACAGTTTTAGTAGAAGGAGGTGGAATGAATTCACAAGCAGATGCAATTAGACATGGTTTAGCCCGAGCTTTAGAGGATTATAATGAAGAATATAGAAAGAAATTAAAGTCTTTAGGATACTTAACTAGGGACGCAAGAAAAAAAGAAAGGAAGAAGCCTGGAAAGAGAGGAGCAAGAAGATCTCCTCAGTGGAGAAAAAGATAAATTATCATTTCTTTTTCAATCATTGCAAAGCCGCTGTAAAAGGCGGTTTTTAGTATAGCTAAGTAAAAATTAAAAAGAAATTAGTTTGATATTTTAACTAGAGTGTAATATAATATAGGCAGATTTTAAGTTAATATTAGTTCGAGTTTTAAATTTCGAGCTTTTCTAAAATGCCCGATAGACTAATAATTAAAGGTGGTAAAAAATTAGAGGGAGAAATTGATGTTCGAGGTTCAAAAAATGCTGCGACTCCGATGATTGCAGCCACACTATTGGCAGAAGATGGAAAGTGTAAAATTACCAATCTTCCACTTATTGCTGATGTTCACAAAATGATTAGATTGATTGAGAGTATGGGAGCTAAGGTGGAATGGGAAGGAGAGAGAACTATAACCGTTGACGCAACGGATATCGATCCAGAAAAAATGGATCAAAAACTGGTTGCCTCAATGAGATCATCAATTTTAGTAATGGGTCCTTTAGTAGCTAGATTTGGAAAACTATCTATTAGACATCCTGGTGGTTGTCTAATTGGGGCGAGACCAATTGATACTCATTTAAATGGACTTAGAGATTTAGGAGTTAATATTGAAATTGAAGAGTTTGGAGCTTCTCAATCTACTGATGTTGCAGAAACAAAAAAAGCACATATGTATCACTTAGAAGCTGATAAATTACAAGGAAAAGAAGTTGTTTTAGACGAGTTTTCTGTAACTGGAACGGAAAATATGTTAATGGCTGCTGCTCTATCTGAAGGAGAAACTGTTTTGAAGATTGCTGCTGCTGAACCGCATGTACAGAATTTAGCCACATTTTTAAATAAAATGGGAGCTGATATTGAAGTTGATGGAAATAATACTTACAAAATAAAAGGTAAAAAGAAATTAGATGGAGCAACTCACAGAGTAATACCGGATTATCTAGAAGCAGGAACTTTTATAATTTTAGGTCTTGCTGCTGAAGGAGAAATTATAGTTAAAGATGTGCCGACTGACCACTTAGAATTAACTCTTTCCAGGCTTAAAAAGTTTGGTGGAGATATTGAAGAGATTGAAGAAGGTGTTCTCCGAATTGGTGATAGTGATTTAGAAATCAGTAAGATTCAAGCTATGCCTTATCCAGGGATTCCAACTGACCTGCAGTCTCCGCTTGGTGTTTTAGCTACTCAAGCTAAGGGACTTACCCTTATTCATGACCCGATGTATGAAGGAAGATTAAAATATTTAGAAGAATTAAATAAAATGGGAGCAGAAATAGTAATGTGTGATCCTCACAGAGCAATAATAAACGGCCCTACTGATTTGCATGGAACAAAGCTTGATCCGTTAGACTTAAGATCTGGTGCTGCCCTTATAATTGCCGGTATTATTGCTGACGGAACAACTATAATTAAAGACGTGTCCCAAGCTGATAGAGGTTATGAAGAAATAGAAAAACGTTTAAGAAAGTTGGGCGTAGATGTTAAAAGAATTAAAGAGTAAATAAATATGCTAAAAAGGAAAATTGGAATTGATTTAGGAACTTGCAACTCGCTCGTATTTATGCCGGGGAAGGATATTATTATGAACGAACCTTCCGTGGTAGCGGTCAGCGTTTCTGAAAATAAAATATTAGCTGTAGGTAAAGAGGCAAAGGAAATGACTGGAAGAACTCCAGACACTATTAGAGTTTATAGACCTCTAAAAGATGGAGTTATTGCTGAGTATAGGATTACAGAAGCAATGATTCGTTACTTTATAGAAAAAGCACCTGGATTTAATTTTATAAAACCAGAATTAATGGTTGGTGTTCCAGCCGGAATTAGTTCTACAGAGAAGAGAGCGGTTACCGAAGCTGGTCTTTCTGCGGGAGCTAAGGCAGTTTACACCGTCCAAGAGCCAGTTTTAGCTGCAATAGGGGCTGGTATTCCTATTGACTCCTGTTCGGGCCATATGATCGTTGATATCGGTGGAGGAACTACTGAAGTAGCAGTGATTTCTTTAGGAGGTGTAGTTGTTTCTACTTCTCTAAGAACAGCAGGTGATAAAATGGATGAGCAAATTGCAGACTTTATAAAAGAAAAACATAATGTAGCTATCGGTGAAAAGTCAGTTGAAGAGATAAAAATGAAGATTGGAAACGCGTTAGCAGAGAAAGATGAAAAGGAAATTGAAATTAGAGGAAGAGACTTAATTTCCGGATTACCTCGAATGATTACAGTATCCTCTAATGAAGTTTCTGATGCTATTCAGGAACCGTTGGAAGAAATTATTAGAGTAATTAAAAAAGTTCTTCGAGACACCCCTCCAGAACTTTCTGCTGATATTATGGATAAAGGTATGGTTATTTCTGGTGGAGGAGCAATGATTGAAAATATTGACACCCTCATAACTAGAGAGACAGGGGTTCCTTCTTTTGTAGCTGATGACCCTTTACTTTGTGTAGCTAAGGGAACGGGTGTTGTTTTAGACAACTTGGAAGCTTACAAAAGAAGCATAATGAGCAAGAAATGAACTTATTAGGACATAAAAAGCAGAAAGAGCTACTCAACCGAATGGCTCTTTCTGGAAAGATTCCTCATAATTTACTTTTTACTGGTCCAGAATCGGTTGGAAAAAAAAGAGCAGCTAAAGAGTTTATTAAAAAATTAAATTGTGATAATGGAGGTTGTAATGAATGTAGAACTTGTAAAGAGATTGACAGCCAAAGACATAGTGATTTGTTAGTAATTGAAGGTAAAGATGAAATTAAAATAGATGATGTTAGAGATTTACAAAAAAGACTGTCTTTGACTGGTAAATCAAAAGAATCCTACAAGGCAGCGATAATTGATGAAGCTCATTTATTGAATAAACAAGCACAGTCCTGTCTTTTAAAAACTCTTGAAGAGCCGAAAGGAAACGCTCTTATTATTTTAATTAGTGAGCATCCGAACACCTTGTTGGATACTATTTTATCCAGAATGTGGGCGATTAAATTCTCTTTAGTAGAAACGGATTTAATTGAAAATGATTTAGTAAATAGAGGAGCAAGCAAATCGGAAGCAAAAGAATTGGCTAAGCTTAGTTTCTCGAAGCCTGGGTTAGCGATAAAATTATTTGAAGATAAAAAGTTTAAAAAAGATTGGTTGAAAAAACGAGATGATTTACAAAAATTACGCGATTCTTATTTAGGAGAACGGTTTAAATACGTTAAATCATTGGCTAAGGATAAAGAACAAGCTCGAGAAACACTTAAGGTCTGGTCTTCGTTTTTGAGAAAAGAAATGATTGTTAGTAAAAATAAAGATCAAGCTCTAAAGAATAAAAAGGTCTTAGAAGTTATTGAAGATGTTTTGTTTCTAACTTCAAAAACTAATGTAAATTTTAAGCTCTCATTAGAAAAAGTAATAATTAATTTATAAAAACATGAAATATAAAAAATACATCAAAGAAGCCAAACCGGAGATGGAAAAATCTTTAGAGTATCTTAAAAAAGAACTGGATAAAATAAGAGCTGATAGAGCAACTCCTTCTTTAGTTGAAGATATTGTAGTAGATGCGTTTGATCAAAAAATGCCTCTTAAACAAATGGCAGCTATTTCCTGTCCTGAGGAACGGCAAATTGTTATTGAACCATGGAATAAGGACTACATCAAAGCAATAGTTAATGCTATCCAGAAAGCTAATAGTGAACTTAATCCTATGCCACAAGGAAAATTGGTAAGAGTTAATTTACCACCTATGACTAAGGAGTATAGGCAAAAATTAGTTAAAAAACTTTCTGAAATTAGAGAAGATGCTAGAATTTCAGTAAAAAGAGCACGAGAAGAAGCTTGGAAAAAGGTTCAGGAAGCAGAAAAAGATGGTGAAATAACTGAGGATGATAAATATAGGGGTAAAGATGAACTTCAAGATTTAGTTGATGAATATAATAGAAAAATTGACGAGTTAGTTGAAAAAAAGAAAGAAAAAATTCAAAAATAATTAGATGGATATTTTAATTGTCATAATTAGTTTGGTGGTTTTGATTACTCTACATGAGTTAGGTCACTTTTTATTTGCGAAAAAATTTGATGTTAAAGTTCATGAATTTGGAATCGGAATCCCTCCACGCGTAATTGGTAAAAAGATTGGTGAAACAATATATTCTATTAACTTACTTCCACTTGGTGGTTTTGTCCGCATGTTGGGAGAAAATGAGCAGGTTGATGATGAAAGAAGCTTTTCAGAAAAACCAGCCTGGCAACGAGCAATTATTTTAGTAGCTGGAGTTGTTAGTTTTTGGATAGTAGCAATATTTATTTTTGCTTCTGTTTCTTTTGGTTGGGGAATAATGACTGAAGTACCAGAAGATGTAGAAGCAGAAAACACTTTCTTGTATGTAAATTGGGTTGAAGAAGAAATTGAAGAAGAAATTAATTTACAAGATAGAATTACAGAGGTAAATGATCAAGAAATTACAACTGTTGAAGATTTTGAAAACTCATTAAAAGATAAAAATACTGTAACTGTTCTTAGAGGTGATGAAGAGGTAGAAGTTTCTTTTGAGGATAAGGACAAGGAAGAAATATTATCAGCTATAGATTTAAGAAGAGTAGCAATGGAAAAGAAGTCTTTACCTCAAGCAGCAGTTTTTGGTGTAAAGCAGACTGTAAATGTAACTCGACTTCAAGCCAGCGGATTATGGATGGCTCTTAAAGGTTCTATTACTGGTGAAGGACTTCCGGAAGGTATGGAGTTTGGAGGTCCGGTTATGATTGGGGATATGGCTACTGATGCACTTGATAGAGGTGCTGGAGATTATCTTATGTTTGTAGGAATGATAGCTACTGTTTTAGCTTTTATGAATATTTTACCTATTCCTGCTTTAGATGGAGGGAGATTGGTATTTTTAGCAATTGAAAAAGTAAAAGGATCACCGATCCCCGAAAGGGTAGAGCAAACGGCTAATGCAGTATTTTTCTTACTGCTATTAGGGCTTATGATAGTTATAACGGTCAGAGATATATTTAACATTCTTTAAAATAATGAGACAATCAAAACTTTTTACTAAAACAACAAAAGAAGCACCTAAAGGTGAAGAAGCTAAAAATGCTCAACTATTAATTCGAGGTGGGTTTATAAACAAAGAAATGGCCGGAGTTTATTCTTTCCTCCCCTTAGGCTTAAAGGTGATTAAAAAAATTGAAAATATTATTAGAGATGAAATGGATAACACCTTAGATGCGCAAGAGATTTTTATGCCTGCACTTCATCCTTTGGAAAATTATGAAAAGACTGGTAGAGATAATATTGACGTATTGTTTAGAACAGAATTAGCTACTGGAAGAGAATTGGTTTTAGGGCAATCTCATGAGGAGGTAGTTGTTCCTTTGGCTAAAAATCATATTTTTTCTTATCGTGATTTACCTACTTACGTTTATCAAATTCAGAATAAATTCAGAAATGAGTTAAGAGCTAAATCAGGAATTTTAAGAGGGAGAGAATTTTCAATGAAAGATTTATATTCTTTCCACGCTAATGAAGAAGATTTAACTGATTATTATGAAAAATCAAAAAAAGCCTATGAAAATGTTTTTAACAGAGCGGGAATAGGAGGAGAAACCTTTATCACTTTTGCTGATGGAGGAACTTTTTCTAAGTATTCTCATGAATTTCAAACTATTACGGATGCTGGTGAAGATTTGATTTATCTTTGTGAAGATTGTAATCTAGCAATAAACGAAGAAATTATTGATGAGCAAAAAACATGTCCTGAATGCGGGAAAGAAAAAAGCAAGTTAAAGAAAAGGAAATCTATTGAAGTTGGTAATATATTTAAATTAAAGACTAAATTTAGCGAACCTTTTGATTTAACTTATACGGATGAAAGTGGCGAAGAAAGACTAGTTTACATGGGTTGTTATGGAATAGGTGTAGGAAGATTAATGGGAGCTATTTTAGAGATTAACTCTGATGAAAAAGGAATGATTTGGCCTGAAGAAGTTGCACCTTTTAAGATTCACTTAATTCCTATTGGTGATAAGGCAAAAGAAAAAGCTGATCAGATCTATGATGAGCTTGGAGATGATTTAGAGATACTTTATGATGATAGAGAGGCGAGTGTTGGAGAAAAGTTTGCTGAAGCTGATTTAATGGGCATGCCTTATAGAGTTGTAATAAGCGATAAAACCTTAGATAAAAATTCAGTTGAAGTTAAAAAAAGAGGGGAAGAGGAGGAAAAATTAGTAAAAATTGATAACTTGCAAAGTTATGTTTAAAAAGTTTATGGAAAAATTCTCGATAGATATTGGTATTGACCTCGGTACGGCTAACTCTCTAGTTTACGTTAAGGATAGAGGGATTGTTATTTCTGAGCCTTCCGTGGTAGCGGTTAATAAAAAAACCGGCAAAATTTTAGCTATTGGTGAGGAGGCAAAAAGAATGGTGGGTAAAACCCCAGCTCATATTGTTGCTACTCGCCCTTTAGTTTCTGGAGTGGTGTCTGATTTCGATGTTACTGAGCAGATGCTTCGTTACTTTATAGAAAAAGCCCGAAAAGGAAGTTTTCCTCTTAGGCCCAGGCCTAGGCTAGTCGTTGGAATTCCTTGCGGTGTTACTGAAGTAGAGAAAAAAGCAGTTAGAGACGCTGGGAAAAATGCTGGGGCTGGAGAGGTATTTTTAGTTGAAGAACCAATGGCGGCAGCAATTGGAGCTAGACTTCCTATCCAGGAACCCGGAGGAAACTTTGTAATTGATATCGGTGGAGGAACTACTGAAGTAGCAGTGATTTCCTTAGGCGGAGTGGTTATTTCTGAAAGCTTACGTGTAGCTGGAGATAAACTTAACCAAGATATAATTGATTTTGCTCAACAAGAATATAAATTACTTATTGGAGAAAGAACTGCAGAAAATATAAAGATTAATGTTGGGTCTGCCTACCCATTAGATCAAAGAATAGAAACCACTATGCGAGGAAGAAATTTAGTAACTGGCTTACCAGAAGAAGTTTTAGTTACTGATCAAGACATTAAAAAGGCGTTAGAAAAATCAGTTGGAGAAATTGTGGATACAGTTAAAGCTACAGTAGAGGCTACTCCTCCTGAACTTTTAGCAGATATTATGAGTGAAGGAATTTATCTGTTAGGTGGTGGTGGGCTTCTCAGAGGTTTAGACAAATTAATTGAAGAAGAAACTAAGGTTAAAACCAAAGTAGGAGATGATCCATTAACAGCTGTTGCGAGAGGAGCTGGATTTGCCCTTGAGCACTTAAATGATCTTTCGGACGTTCTTTTGGAAGTTGAAGATATTGAGCCTCCTAAGTAAATTTTATTTGTTATAAAAATCATCTGTTTATTTAGTAAAAAGATTTATGCTTAAAAAAGAAACCGTTGAAAAAATTGCTGATCTAGCACATTTAAAGATCAGTGAAGAAAAAAAAGAAAAGATGCAGAAAGATCTATCTGAAGTTTTGGATTATGTAGAAAAATTAGAAGAAGTCGACACTTCTGATGTTGATTTTAAGGCTATTTCTCCTATTAAAAATAGAGTTAGGAAAGACAAGGTTGAAGATACAGACCAAGCTACTAAAGAAAAGATGCGTAGCATGGGTAAAAATAGAGATGATTATTTTCAAGTTGAGTCCATATA
>JBNJDU010000007.1:0-30547 GCA_051745165.1 Patescibacteria group bacterium | reverse complement strand
TTAATAGTTAATGATAATGATTATCATTAAGAAATATTAATTATAACCTATTAAAACAATGAAGAATTATAAAAAAATGCAAACATATCTTTCTAACCTTGCAGTTTTAAATGCAAAGTTGCACAACCTTCACTGGAACGTAGAAGGAAAGCAATTCATGCAAGTTCATGAGTTTACTGAAGGTCTTTATGAAGATTTCTTTGAGAAATTTGATGAAGTTGCAGAGATTTTAAAAATGAAAGGAGAGACACCTTTAGTAAGAATGGATCAATATAAAAAGAATGCATCAATTGAAGAACTAGAAAGTAAAGCTTTCAGCTGTAATGAGGTTTTAGAAATAGTAGAAGAAGATTTAGAAGAGATGAAATCTTTAGCAACTGAAATTAGAAATGAAGCTGATGACCAAGGTGATTTTGAGGTTGTTGGTGAATTTGAGGAGCATGTTGCTGAGTACAGTCAAAAACTCTGGTTTCTGAAAGCAATGTTATCTTAATAGTTAAAAAATAACGACCTTTTTAACCCGCCTAAGTTTAGGCGGGTTTTTTATTCCCGTTAAAATAAAAGATTGTACAAAAAAGCGTAAATATATCCGCTTATTTGATCAATTGTTTCCAAACCTTTTATTCTTTCCCAAGCATAGCTCGGTCTTAAATAGAAGCGTTTATACATTTTAGAAACGTAATTATCGAACTCTTCTTCTGACATTCCTTCTGGAGTGAAGGTGTGAGACCTTGTATGGTATCCTTCAAAACCCTCTAGCTCAGACTCTCCTTTAAAATGTTCATGAATTTCACTTCCTGGAAACATGTTAAAAACGCTAAAATTTACAAAATCAATATTGTTTTCTAATGTAAAATCCAGTGTTTTTTGTAAAGTTTCTTTTGTTTCATGAGGTGACCCCACTATAAAGGAAGCTCTAACACCAAGACCTACTTCTTTGATTAATTTTATAGCTTTTTTACTCTGTTCTACTGTGATACCCTTTTTATATTTTTTAAGCACTTCGTCATCAGCTGCTTCAAGACCTAAAAATACTTGATAACAACCCCCTTCTTTCATTTTAGTTAAAATTTCTTTATCTATTTGATCAACTCTAGTAAGACAACTCCAAATAACATCTTTATCTTTTAAATAATTAGAAAGATCAACCACTAAATCTTTATTCATTGTAAAAGTGTCATCATAAAACCGGATTTCTTTTATTCCTCGCTTATTGATCAAAAAATTAATTTCCTTTTTAACATTTTCTAAACTTCTATAAGTTACCTTATTGCCAAAAACAGAACGGTCACAATATGTGCACTGAAAGGGGCAGCCTCTAGAAATTAAAATAACAGCATTGTCTTTATATTTATAAGAAGCTGGACTAAGAGAATATTTTTTTAAGTTAATATCACTATAATCAGGCATTGCTACATGATCTAGTGAATTCATTCTTTTTGCTCTATTTTTAATTAATTTTCCATCTTTTTCATAAATAAGGTTAGAAACTTCCCCTTTTTTTCTTTTATTGTTTAAAAATTTCATTAATTCTTTAAAAGCAACCTCTCCTTCTCCAATGATTCCATAGTCGAAATCCATATTTAAAAATGATTCAGGGTCTGATGAAATATGAGCTCCTCCGATAACTGATACAAAATCATGTCTTTTTTTAAGATATTGCACCGTTTCTTTAGCGTCTTTAATTCCTGGGCTTGTTGCTGAGAAACCTATTATTTCTGGATTGAAGTTATTAATTAATTTTTCTAATTTTTTTAAATCATCCTCAACAAAACGATCAAATAATTTGACATTATAGCCTTGTTTTTTCATGTATGCTTGCAACCACATCGGTCCTAGAGGAGGGGTTTTGCAATAGACCTTTTTTAGAATTTTCTTCTTAATTGAACTAAGATTATCTAGAGATGATATTTTTGTGTGAATTAATAATATTTTTTTCATAAGTAATTTATTTTATTATAGGTGCTTTATTCTATCATAGTATTATTTTTTATTAAAAATAATTAATGGTAAAAGCTTTAATCGTTGTAGATTTGGTGATAAAATTAGCATAGTTTAAAAATTTAAAGCAATAAGTATGATAACTAGATTTTTGAATAAAGAAAATATATTTGCTGTAGTGGGAGCTTCTGATGATCATGATAAGTATGGATACAAAGTATTTAAAAAGCTAAAAAATAAAGGCTATGAGGTTTTCCCGGTAAATCCTAATTGTGAAGAAATTCTAGGACAGAAAACTTATAACACAATTAAAGACTTGCCTAAAAAACCAGATGTTGTTGAAACTGTAGTACCTCCTAAAGTAACAGAAAGAATAGCAAAGCAGTGCAAAGAAATGGGTATAAAAAAGGTCTGGATGCAACCCGGATCGGAATCTAAAAAAGCTATTGATTTTTGTCACCAAAATAACATCGAAGTCATTCATAATAAGTGTGTAATAGAGCTATCATAAATACATTTTACGGGCTTTTATTTTGTGCTATGGTTAAATAAAATTACCTATTGATAAAATTATAGATAATAATGAAAAAGTTGTTAGAGAAACTAGGCTGGATCGACTTAAAGGAGGCTCTTCTTAATTATAATTTTGAAAAGTTTAAATCTGACTTTTTAGCTGGAGCTTTAGTTGCTGTGGTAGCATTTCCTTCTGTTATGGCTTTTGCTATGCTTGCTGGTTTAAATCCAATTAATGGTCTGCACAGCTTAATGATAGCAACTATTATTGGAGCTCTTTTTGGGGTTTCCAGCTTTATGGTTATGGGGCCAACTAATATAATTGCTCTATTAATAGCTAATGCAGTAGGTGTGATTGCGATTGGTAGTTTGAGCGTAATGGAGGCGGTGATAATACTTACTCTTTTAACGGGAATAATTCAAGTAATACTTTCTTTTATTAATTTTGGAAAGTTAGCAGGATTTATCTCTCGACCGGTTATTGTTGGTCTTATAACCGGAGTAGCTGTAGCTATTGCTGGAGATCAACTACCTAAGATATTAGGGCTTCAGATTGAAGCTGAAAATATACTTACTTCTATTTATTACTCTTTGATTAATATTCAAGCTGTAAATTTATACACGCTTTTTATTGGTTTATCTACTATATTAATTGTAATTGTAGTAAGAAGATTTTCTTCTCGTGCACCAGATTATTTATTAGCAGTATTATTTTCGATCCTTTTAATTTATTTTTTTGGATTGGAATCAGAAGTAGAATTAATTGGTTCTTTCCAAAATTCATTACCTGAATTTTCAATTCCAAATTTAAACTTTGACTTAATAGCAAGGCTTTTAAGTTATGCTTTCGCAGCTGCAATGCTTGGGTTTATAGATGTGGTAACCATTACTGAATTTAATAGAAAAGGGGCCGTTGATGAAAAGGAGATAAATCAAGACTATTTAGGGCTAGGAATAGTAAATATTGCCTGTTCTTTGTTTGGTGGTTTTGTTGGTGGAGGATCTTTTAGTAGAAGTTTTGTTAATTTTAAAGCAGGAGCAAAAACTAGAATTTCTCAACTAATTGCCGGTCTTTTTGTGTTGTTGTTTTTAATTTTCTTTAGCTCTGTAATTAGTCTTCTTCCAGTAGCTAGTTTGAGTGCAATTTTGATTTTAGTTGCTTTTCAAATGGTTGATTTAGATGAAATAAAGAAAATTCTAAGAACCACTAGGTTTGATAGCTTAATATTCGCTTCTACTTTTGTAGCCACTGTATTTATTCCCAGATTAGATTATGCGGTATATATCGGAATCTTATTTTCTTTGATTTTAGTTATTAAAAACAGTAGCAAAGTAAATTATTCTTATTTAAAAATAGACGGTGAAGAGATAAATCAACATGATCTAGAAGACTTAGAGGGAGAAAATCAAATAATTATTGATTTTTCCGGAACTTTACACTTTAATACAGTGTGTAATTTGGAAAAAGAATTAGGAGCAGCTTTTGAAAAAGGAGATGTATTTATTTTAAGAATGAGAAATGTAGAATCAGTTGACATCACAACCTTGAGTGAGTTAGAGCAGTTTGTAGATAAAGTTAGAAACAATGGAGGCGATGTCTTTTTTGCTGGACTCCCCGCACACTTAGAAAAGGATTTTAAAAAGTATGGACTAATTGGAAAATTAGGGGAAAGGAATTATTTCTCAAAAGAAAAAGGGGTTTTTACAGCTAGTAAAAAAGCAATAAAAGAAGTAGAAGAGAAAAGAAATAAAAATTAATTTTGACTATATTTTTTTAATCTAATAGGATTCAGCCAGCGGTAAGTTTTTATTTTTTTCATTATTATAGTAAAATTAATAAAAATCATGGAAATAGAAAAAGAAAAACTAAAATCTTTTCTATTAGACTTAGATCTACTTACTTCTAAGGAGTTAGAAGAAATAGAAAGGAGGGCTTCAGAAAACAATCAGAAAATTGAAGAGCTATTAGTTTCTGAAGAGATTTTGGAAGAAGAAAAAATTGCTAGAATAAAAGCTCATATTTTAGGGATTCCTTTCATTAATTTAAAAGAAGCAAATATTTCTTCTGAAACTCTACAAACTATTTCAGAAAGTTTTGCTAGAGCTAATAAAGTTGTTCCTTTTAAAAAGAAAGATTCGAACTTGGAGATTGCTATGCTTAATCCAGGAAATCTAGAAATTATAGAAACAATTAAGAAATCTACTGGATTAAATGTGCTTCCTAGGCTTGCCACTTCTCAAGGTATTAATAATGTATTGAGTCAATATCAGGACAGCTTAGAGGCAGAAGTTGATGAAATTGTAAGTTCTTCTGAAGGAGAAGTTAGGGTTATTGACGAAGATGAAGAGGAAAGTAAAAATGAACTTGAAAAGGCAGCAAAAGAATTACCAGTAATAAAAATAGTTGATGTTATTATCAAACACGCAATTTTAAAGCGGGCCTCGGATATTCATATAGAGCCACAAGAAGAGGAGGTTATAGTGAGATATAGAGTGGATGGTATTTTAAGAGATATGATGAAGCTACCCATAAAAATTTCTTCTGGGATAGTAGCGAGAATTAAAGTTTTATCAAATTTAAAACTCGATGAGCATCGACTTCCTCAAGATGGAAGGTTTAAGGTTCAAAAAAAAGATTATAAATATTCTTTAAGAGTATCAATATTACCAGTCTCATCTGGAGAAAAAATAGTAATGCGTCTCTTGCCTGAAGATCAAGAAGCCCTTAGCTTCAAGGAGGCGGGTATTCAAGGAGGAGCTCTTCATAAACTTAAAGAAGCATTAAAGAAGAGAGCAGGAATGATTTTAGTTACCGGGCCAACTGGGTCAGGTAAGACAACCACGCTTTACTCTGTATTGTCTAAATTAAACACGCCTAAAGTTAATATTTCAACTATCGAAGATCCTATTGAATATCAAGTCTCCAGAATTAATCAGACACAAGTAAAGCCAAAAATAGGATTTACTTTTGCTTCCGGGCTCAGAGCTCTTGTTCGTCAGGACCCCGACGTGTTAATGGTGGGGGAAATTAGAGATGGAGAAACTGCAAAATTAGCCACTAACGCCGCTCTCACCGGACATTTAGTTCTCTCCACCCTTCACACCACAAGTGCGGCTGGAGCTGCTTCTCGTCTTATTGATATGGGTGTAGAGCCTTTTTTAGTCTCTTCAACTGTTAACATTATTATAGCTCAACGATTATTAAGGAAATTGTACTCTTCTAAAGAAGGCTATTATTTATCTGATAATGAAGTTAATGACTTAAAAGAGTATTGTGATTTAGATAAAATAGTTAATATTTTAAAACAAAAAGGCGAGATTAGAGAAGATGAAACTATAAGAGATGTAGAATTTTTTAAACCAGTTGAAACCGAAAAAGCTCCTGATGGATACAGGGGAAGAATAGGAGCTTTTGAAGTTTTGGAAGTTAGTGAAGAAATTAAAGATTTAGTAGTATCAAGAGCAAGTTCAAGTAAAATAAAACAAAAGGCCAGAGAAGAGGGTATGATTACAATGCTTGAAGATGGAATTATTAAAGCCGCGCAAGGAATTACCTCAATAGAAGAAGTTTTAAGGGTTTTAACAGAATAATGCCTCAATATTATTACACCGCAAAATCAAAAGAGAAAAAGGGTGAAATTACTGATTTGGAAAAAGCTGCTGATAAAAGCGAATTAGCCAGAAAGCTTAAAGAAAGAGACCTTTTCCTTATTGAAGCAAAAGAAATAAAAAGTAAAAACTTTTTACCCTTTGGCGGTAAGGTTTCTTTAGAAGATAAAATATTTTTTACTCGTAATTTGCAAATGATGCTTTCTGGGGGTTTGTCGCTTTCACGATCGTTGAGAACAATATCACTTCAAACTAAAAATGAACATTTAAGAAGCGTTCTTTTAGAAGTAAGAGAAGAGGTTCATAAAGGAACTAGTTTTTCTGAAGCTTTGGAAATACATTCTGATGTTTTTTCAGATTTATTTATTAGCATAATTAAATTATCAGAAAAAACAGGACGGATAGAAGAAAATTTAAATATACTAATAAATCAATTTAAGAAAGAATATCAATTAAAATCAGAAGTTAAAGGCTCTCTGATGTACCCGTTTGTTATTATTTTTGCCATGGTCCTGGTGGGAGTTGCCATGCTTATTTTAGTAGTTCCGAAACTGGCCCAGACATTTAATTCTATGCAAATGGACCTCCCGATTACTACAAGATTTTTTATTGCTTTAGGAAGTTTTTTAGCTAATAGCTGGTATCTTATTCCAGTTATAATCGCTATTTTCTTTGCAGCTATTAAAACGGCAGCTAATACAGAAAAAGGGAAAAAGCTAATTGACTCTTTACTTTTCAAGTTACCAGTTGTTTCTTCTGTAATTATAAAAATTAATTCTGCGCGAATTGCAAGAACATTACACTCTTTACTTTCCTCCGGAATTTCAATAGTAGATAGCTTAGAAATTATTTCTGAGAATACTTCTAACATTTACTTTAAAGAAGCGATGAAGGAAGCTAAGATATCAATTAAGAAAGGAGATAATCTTTCTGAATCCTTAAAACCGCATTCTGATATTTTTTCATTTCTATTAATTCAGATGATAGAAGTTGGAGAGGAGACAGGGAAAACTTCTGAAGTATTAGATGAAACAGCAGAATTTCTAGAAGAAGAAGTCTTTTCTTCATTAAAAAACTTAACTTCTATTATTGAGCCTGCCTTAATGATAATTGTCGGTGTAGCAGTTGGGTTTTTTGCCTTTTCAATGTTGATGCCGATGTATTCATTATTGGAGGTATTGTAATTATGAAAGCTCAAGGTTTTACTTTAATAGAGACTTCAATAGTTATTGTTTTTATAATTTTATTTGCATCTATTAGTGTAGTTAGTTTTTTTAATTATCAAGAATCAGTTGAAGACTCAGGTGAAGCAAGGGAGCTAGTGAGCGATCTTCAGTATGCCAAACAAATGTCTATTTCCGAGCAAATTAATTACGGAGTCGTGTTTAACTTTACTGACAATAGTTATCAAGTTGTTAAACACGGTTCAGAAAAAGAAATCATCAAAGAAAAGCAGTTTGCTAAAGAAATTAATTTGAAGGATGTAGATCAATATTCAGAAGTTAAATTCACTCGATTTGGGGCGGTTTTTAGAAGCGGAGAAATAATTATTGAGACGAATGATTTTTATCAAAATATTCATATAAAACCATCAGGATTTATTGATGTCCAAAGGAATAACATTAATTGAAACGTTAATTGGATTAGCAATTCTTTCATTTGGGATTATTGCTATCATTGCTGTTTTCCCTCTTGGGGTGAAGAGTTTAGATATGAATTACAGGACGAATACAGCTTTATTTTTAGCGTCAAGCCAAATTGAAAATGTTATAGATCAAGATTATGAAAATTTAGATTTAGGAGTAGCTACTGAAAATTTTGGAGAAATTGAAGATTTTACAAACTATAAAAGAGAAACTCATATTGATTGCTTTGACCCTGAAAACGAAGAATGTTCAGAAGAAACAGGAATGAAAGAGGTGGAAGTAACTGTTTACTCAAAGCGAGGTAATGATGAAACTAAACTAAAAACTTTGATTATCAATAAATGAAAAAGGGATTTACTTTAATTGAGATTTTGATTGCAGTAGGGATATTTATGATCATTGCCTCTGTAATTACAGGAGCAGTTGTTTTTGGAAGTGATGTCTATCAAAAGACAGAGGAGTTTATAGAATTAACTCAAAATGGAAGAGTTGTTTTGAATTCAATATCTAGGGAAATAAGGCAAGCGGAAAGAATTGTAACTTCACTTCCAGACACAAAAGAATACGGTGAAAATGAAATTATTTTTGAAGATGGACACTTAGATGAAATTACAGAAAAAGATACCTTACAAGATGGTGGAGGTGATACTATATTTCTAAGTGATTCATCTTCAGATCAGGATGGATTTTATGATAATAGTTATATTAAAATAACTAACGGTCCCGCAGAATTAGTTGGTGAGACTAGAAAAATAACCGATTATGACGGAGAGACTAAAAAAGCGCAACTAGATTTTCCTTTTGAGGAAGATGTGGATTGTTTTGGAGTTGATTATATGATAGATACTTCTTATTATGTTCATTATTACCTGGAGGACAATCTCGTTAAAAGAGCAGTCTATGGTCATTATTTCTCTAGCGATCCTGATAATTATGTTCCAATAGATGCAAGCCCTCCTGAAGGAGAGACTTTAGAAGTTGATTTGCTTGAATCAAGAACTATTGGAGAGCACTTTAATGATTTAAGATTCTGGAAAGATCAAGGAGTGAATACTTCTATTGAACTAGAGCTGAACAATAAGGAAATTAATTTATTTAAAAAAGTTTCGGCTAGAAACTTATGAAAAATGAAAAAGGAACAATAGTTATAGTAGCTGCAATTACGACTACAATCTTAATGGCACTCAGTGCTTATTTATTAAATTTATTAATAACTGAAATTCAATTATCAAACAGTGACAACCAGGCTCAAAAGGCATATTATTTAGCCGAAAGCGGTATCAATGAAGCTATTTGGAAATTAGAAAATAATAGTCAGTGGAAAGATGATTTTGTAGACTCTGAGCTCAATCCAAACGTAGAAGGGGAATATTGGTCTGAAAGTTTTAAGAGAGACTTTCAAGGAGGATCTTACGAGGTTTCAGTGCAAAGTATAAGTTTGGGGGAAGCCCAAATAACAGCCGTAGCCAAGGTGCCCTTTTTAGGTAAAGAAGCTAGACGAGAAGCTAAAGCTACTGTTTTTAAAGCTCTGGACTCACCAACTAATGATTCAGCTGTTTTTTCCGGTGGAAGTGGTAGTAACGTCCAAATTTCTCATAGTGACTTAATTATAAATAACGGTAATATATTTTCTGGGCATAACCTATCTATTTTAGGAAAATCAGACGTGAGTCTCTACGACAATGACGAAACTGAAAGACTAGAAGGTAAGGCGCTAACTACTCAAAATTTTGATTTAAGTGATTCTGCTACTTTTGAAGAATATACAGCAGTTTGTTCTAAAAATATTTGTTCAGAAGAATGTAGTGATTGTCCTGCAGAAGAAGGTTCAATTCCAACAATAGATTTTGATTCCGAGGCAGAAACTTCATTTAAAAGTAGAGCGAAAAAATTAGAAAGTAACGGGGAGTGTAATGTAATTTGCAATCCTCAAAATGAAGATGCTTATAATTGTTCAGATAAATGCCTCTTTTCTTCTAAAGAATTTGAAGATCTTTTGTGGGAGGTTGGAGAAGAGGGTTTGTTAGAAATACAAAGTGACATAACTTATATAAATGGTAGTGCTGAGTTAAGAGGAGCTAGAAAGCTCAATCTTCAAGGAGCTTTAGTTGCTGATGGGACTTTAGATTTAGGAACACGATCTAGCTGGGTTAGAAAGGGAGTTAAGCATAGTGGAAATTCTCATATAAGGGTAGAGAATCCAGAAATAGACAAACCTTCCGGTTTAATTTCAAAAAATAAAATTAATTTAGGAAGCTATCTTTTTACTGAAGAGTCTTTAATAGAAGGAATTATTTACGCTAGCGATCATGTTCAATTAATTAGCACGGCACAACCTTTAACGATAAACGGGGGTATTATGGGGCGGAAATTGAATTTTTCCAGTGTTCGTAAAGGGTTAGAAATAAATTTTAATAATAAAATGATTCTTTATGGACTAGGCTACATGATAAATGATGAGATTAAAAAGCCTGTTTTTTCACCAGTAATAGAAGTTGATCACTGGGAAGAAGTGTATTAAGTTCTATAAATTTGTTATGATTAAAATATGTTTAAATCTTTAAATCCTAAACTAGATTTTTTCGGTCTTGATATTTCAGACGCTTCTTTGAAGTTTGCTAAAGCTTCAAAAACCGAAGAGAGTATCAAGTTGTCCTCTTTTGGGAAGAAAGAGCTAAAGTCTGGCATAGTAAAAAAGGGGAGAATAAATGATGAGGATCTACTTGCAACTGAAATTAAAAATTTAATCAAGAGAAAATTAGAAACAAAGTATGTTGCAATATCTCTTCCGGAAGAAAAAGCGTTTTTTCAAATAATTGAAACACCAAAGGTTAAGGAAAATAGATTAAAAAAAATAATTGAATATGAAGCAGAGGATTACATACCCTTTTCTATAGATGAAGTTTATTTAGATTTTGAGATAGTAGATGAAAGAAAAAAATCTTTTAATGTTTTAATTACTGCCATCCCTAAGAAGATAATTAAACCTTATATTTCAGTTGTTAAAAAAGCAGGTCTTTTTCCTGTTGTTGCAGAGGTAGAGTCTATATCTTTAGTGCGATCTTTAGTAAAAAACAAAGAGCAAACCAGCCCTCTACTTTTAATTGATATTGGAGAAACGAAGACAATTTTAACAATACTGTCAAGAGAGACTATAATATTTACAAGTTATATACTTACTTCCTCGAAGGATTTAACTAAAAAAATTGCTCAAGATAATGACATAAGTCTTGCTGAAGCAGAAAAAATCAAAATCAACCACGGAATTCAAAGTGAAGAAAGAAAAGATATAGAGCAGTCATTACTACCTTTATTAGAAGAGACGGTAGAAACTATTCAGAAACATTTAGCCTATTACAATTCTTGTGGATTTAGCTTTCAAACTGGAGGTGAAGCCGAAAAGATAGAAAATATAATACTTTGTGGTGGGGGAGCTAATTTGAAAGGATTACCTAACTTTTTATCTGAAAGGTTAAATATTAAAGTAACAAAAGGAGATCCGTTTGTTAATTTTTCAGAAAAGACCGAAAATAAATTTAGTGAGGATAGTTTAAGTTATGGTGTTGCTTTAGGTTTAGCACTCCGTAATTTTGATAAAAACAATCTTTAATAATGATTAATTTACTACCACCTGAACAAAAAAAGAAAATTTATAATGAAAAACGGGAAAGAATTATTCTGACCTTGTTGTTTTTTCTAGTAATATTTTTACTTTTATCTACTACTACTATGTATGGTGTAAGACATTATAGTCTCAAGGTTTTAGAGGAGAAAAAAGCCAAAATTCAAGAGGAAAGAGATGAATTTGAGAATGTTTTAGAAAAAAGAGAAAATATTGATAAGTTAAATCAAAGAGTTTCAAAGATAAAGACCTTGGAGGAAGAAAAAATTAATTTCCCCATCCTATTTACAGATATTAACAAATCAATAACTGAAGAAACTAGATTAGACAGCCTTAATTATGAAAGGAAAGATGAAACCTATGAAATTACAATATCCGGATATACACCCAATTGGGAGCAGCTTTTAAAGATTGAAAATGAACTTGAAAAAAGATTTAAAAATATTAACTTTTCTTCTGACAGTTGGACACAGACAGAAGATATCTCATTTTTAGTAAAATTTGAATACAATGGTGAAAACTAATAAAAAACACCTTCTTTTTATCATTTCTTCAGTGGCGATTATAACCTCTTCAGCGTTTATTATCACTACCTTATTTCTTAATCTTAAAAAAGAATCTGACCAATATTTAAACGAAAAAGAAGAGTTAGAAAGAATTACTACTTATTCAGAAGACTTAAAAAAGGAGGATCATCAAGAAATTAAAGCCATGCTGAGTGAGGTTAATGAATTGTTTATTAACCCAGAAAGGCCAATTGAAGAAATATTGTTTTTGGAGAAAGCTGCAAAGCAAAATAATCTTACTGCCAGTATTGAAACTGGTGAGAAAGTGGAAGATTCAAAACCTTGGCCTTATCTTGAATTTGATCTAAAAGTTTCCGGATCTTTTGCTGATTTAGCTTCCTTCCTAAAAGAAGTAAAAGAGAAAAAATGGATTTATTCAATTAATAAATTATCGATTGAGGCAGTAGAAACTCAAGAAGAAAAAAGAGATATTTCTGCAACATTATCATTAAGAGCTTACTTTTTAGATAATTAATATGAGGTTAAACAAAACAAAAACAAAAAAGTTTTTTGAGAAATTAGCCCTGCTTTTAGCAAATAAATCTATCATTGTTATTCTTTTCTTTATTTTAATTTGTCTTATAATAGCTTTTATAATTTTTAATCTTTATCTTACAAAAGTAATTGAAAAGGAATTTGTAATTGATCAAGAAACCTCCACTGTTAATTATCAGCTATATGATGAAGTTATAAACGATTGGAAAAGTTCTGAAACTGAAATTGATAATGATTTACTACGCTTAGAGGGAGATGGAGAAAACCCAGAAAAGGAAATAGAAGAGGGTGAGGAAGAAGAAGTTGTAGAGGAAGACAACTTATCTGAAGAGGAATTAGAGTCAGAATTAGCAGATACTCTTTTTGAACTTTACGAATTCACTGAAGGAGAATTACCATCATTATCGGAGAGAGCTATTATTTGGCAGGATTTAGGTCTTGGAAATAGTGATAATTATAGAGGAACCTATTCCCAGAATATAGAACTTTTAAAACGCTTAAAAGAAGAGCTTTAAAAGTAGTTTTATTTTAAACTAATTTTTGTTAATATTTTAACAGTAGTAAGTTAATAATAAATAAGAAATATGAGATTAAATAATAAAGTAGCTATAGTAACAGGAGGAGCTTCCGGGATCGGTAAAGAGATTGGAGAAAAATTTTTAGAAGAAGGGGCAAAAGTTATCTTTTCAGATATTGCCGATGAGAATCAATCTTTAAATGAAAAAGAGAATGCAGCTTATATTAAATGTGATGTTTCTAATTCAGAAGAAGTTAAAAATCTAGTAAATAAAGCTATTGATAAGTTCGGTAAATTGGATGTAATGGTTAATAATGCCGGAATAGGTGATAGTAAAACTATTTTGGATGTAACTGATGAAGATTGGGAGTCAGTAATTGGAGTAAACTTAAGTGGCGTAATGTACGGAATGAGAGAAGCAGCTAACGTAATGAAAGAACAAGAAAACAATGGATCAATTATTAATATGAGTTCTATTTTAGGGAAAGTTGGTTTTAATGGAGCGATTTCATACTGTGCTTCCAAGGGAGGAGTTGTTCAACTTACTCATGCTGGAGCGCTTGATCTATCTGAAACAGGAATAACTGTAAATGCAATTGCCCCCGGATTTATTAAGACAAAGATGACAGGTGATATGCTTGAAAATGATGAGTTTAGAAGTTTTATAGAAGGATCCACCCCACTAGGGCATGTAGGAGAAGTGGAAGACATTGCTAATGCAGCAGTTTATTTAGCTTCAGATGAATCTAAATATGTAACTGGTGAAGTTTTGTATGTTGATGGTGGGTGGACTGCTAAATAAATTTAATTAAAAAACAACTTTTTAAAGCAATCCCTAGCTGGGTTGCTTTTTAATTTAAATAGACCTTGACAATTAGAAATATTCCTTTATACTATACCCTAGTAAGGTATTTATAACTTAAAAACCAATGGAAAATAAGAAAATTATAAATCGTTTAAAAAGAGCGGAGGGACAGGCAAAGGCAATAAAACGGATGTATGAAGAAGATAAAGACTGTCTTCAAATAATCCAACAAATTAACGCCACCAAGTCTGCCCTAAATAAAGTAGCGACCATCCTTTTGGATGATGAATTGAGAGCTTGTTATCAAGGAGAAGAAGATGACAGACTGCAATCAATTTTAGAAAATCTTATAAAGTTTAATTAAAAAAATTATGGCTAAAAAAACAACAGATAAAAAATTCGAAGAAGAAGTTTTAGAAGAAGATGAAGCTTACGTGTTAGTAGACTTTTGGGCTCCGTGGTGTAATCCGTGTAAAATGCTTGGTCCAGTGGTAGATAAGATCGCTGAAAATTATGATGAGAGTGAATTAAAGGTAAGAAAGATGAATGTAGATGAAAACAAAGAAAAACCAGCTGAGTATAATGTTAGTGGAATACCTACTCTACTCCTATTTAAAGATGGAGAAGTAGTTCATAAAATGGTAGGATTTAAACCATTTAAAGCATTTAAGGCTGAGCTCGATGAACAATTAGAAGATAACTAGAATATAGACTTATGAGCAATGATAAATACGATCTAATAATAATTGGGTCCGGTCCAGCAGGATTATCGGCCGCTATATATAGCAGTAGGTATAATTTACGTACCTTAGCTTTAGGTATGAATCAAGGAGGTACAATTACTGATGCACACAAGGTATGTAACTTTCCAAGTCAACCAGAGGTAAATGGAGCTGTTTTAGGAAAAAAAATGAAATCTCATGCTGAAAAGTATGGCGCTGAAGTAAAGATGGGTTTGGTAGATGAGATAGAAAAGAAAAAGGATGGTTTTTCACTAAAAACTAATTTAGAAGAAGAATATTTTGCAAAAAACATCCTTTTTGCTACCGGAACCGAGAGAAGAAAGTTAAATTTAGATAGAGAAGATGAATTTATGGGAAGCGGAGTTTCTTATTGCGCAACTTGTGATGGAAAGTTTTTTGAAGGAAAAGAGGTTGGTGTTGTTGGTGGAGGCAATGCTGCTGCTACTGCTGCACTTTATCTTGCTGATATGGCAGAAAAAGTATATATCATTTATAGAGGTGGTAAGCTTAAAGCAGTTAACGCTTGGAAAGAGGAAATTCAAAAAACTGAAAATATAGAAGTTATTTATAGCGCAAATGTAGAAACACTTCTCGGTGAAGATAGATTAGAAGGAATAAGTTTAGATAACGGAAAAGAATTAGTTATTCAAGGATTATTTATAGAAATCGGTTCAGTTCCTAAAACTGAGTTGGCTGAAAGTTTAGGAGTGGAATTAGATAAGGGATATATTAAGGTTGGTCCGGATCAAAAAACAAATGTAGATTCTGTTTGGGCAGCGGGTGATATGACTACTAATTCAAACTACTTCAAGCAGGCAATAACTGCTAGTGCAGAAGGAGCAATAGCTGCCAATGATATCTACACAGAAATTAAAAGCTCTAACTAAAAAAATATATGAACAATGCATGGGAAAATTATCTAAATTTAATCGACAGAGCTTCTAAAAAATTAAATCTCACCGACGAAGAAAAGAAAGATTTAGTGGAACCTAATCAGATTTTAGAAGTTGAAGTTCCTTTAGGAAGAAAAAAGTATCACGGTTTTAGAGTTCAGTTTAATAATTCTAGAGGCCCATACAAAGGAGGACTTAGATTTCATCCTCAAGTTGATTTGGATGAAGTTAAAGCTCTTTCTGGCTGGATGGCAATTAAAACTGCTGTAGTTGATATTCCAATGGGTGGTGGAAAAGGAGGAGTTGAAATTAACCCCAAAGAACTTTCCGAAAGTGAATTAGAAGAATTGTCTAGAAATTTTGTCGGAGAAATATATGAGCACATAGGTCCAAATAAAGACGTGCCAGCCCCTGATGTTGGAACTAACTCTCAGATTATTGATTGGATGGTAGATGAGTACGAAAAACGGACCGGAGAGAAGGCACCGGGAGCGTTTACCGCTAAATCAATAGAAAACGGAGGATCTGAGGGGAGAACGGAAGCAACCGGACAGGGAGGCGCTTACGCCTTAGAAGTTTTAGCAGAAAAAATTAATTTAGAAAAAGGAGCTACCATAGCAGTTCAAGGATTTGGGAATGTCGGCTCTCAATTTGCTTTAGCTGCAGAAAAGCTTGGATTTAAAGTAGTTGCTGCTTCTGATTCCAGAGGTGGTTATTATTTGGAAGACGGACTTAATATTTCCAAAATGAAAAAGTGCAAAGATGAAGGTAGTTCAGTAGGTGAATGTGGTAAAGAGATTCATAAAGAAGGTGAAGAGATAACTAATGGTGAATTACTTCTATTAGATGTTGATGTTGTGGCTCCAGCTGCATTAGAAAATGTAATTACAGAAAACAACGCATCTAAAGTAAAAGCTAAAGCGGTAATTGAACTTGCTAATGGCCCAACAACTCCTGAGGCAGCAGATATTTTAAATGAAAAAAATGTAGTAGTGGTTCCTGACGTTTTAGCAAACGCTGGGGGTGTAACTGTATCTTACTTTGAATGGCTTCAAAATAAAAAAGGAGAAAAGTGGTCTAAAGAGCAGGTTTTTGAAAAACTAGAAGAAAAAATTAAAATGGCTTTTGAAGACGTCTGGGAAGAAAAAGAAGAAGGAGATAATCTTAGAGATGCTGCTTACAAAATAGCGATTAGAAGGATTATTAAAAGTTAATAATAAAAAATAAAAGAACTAAGGCCTGGGATTTCCCAGGCTTTTTTAGTTGATTTAAAGTTTAGCTTTTTAGTGTTATAATTTGGAAAATGCCTGATTTGAAAAAGCTTATAAAAAAAGGAGATATAAAGTTTGATCAACCAAATTTTGTTGACCGAATTTTAAATAAATTATTTTTATGGGTTTTTCCAGAATCTATAACCCCTAATGATTTAACTAAATTTAGATACCTTACAATACCCTTTGTTTTTTATTTTATTCTTCATGGTAGATATGAAATAGGACTAGTTCTGTTTATGATATCTTCGTTCACTGATGCTTTGGACGGAGCAATGGCTAGAACTAGAGAGAGAATTACTAATTGGGGGAAGTTGCACGACCCGTTGGCTGATAAGATGTTAATTGGAGTTACCGGAGCAGTTCTTATAACCAGATATATAGGATTAGAAATTATTTTAATAATATTAATTTTAGAGCTTTTAACTGTTTTTTCTGCGATTCATCTCCATGATGATGATGAGAAAGAAATTGGAGCTAGATTACCAGGGAAAATAAAGATGATTTTTCAGTCATTTGGGCTAGTTTTATTATTATTTTTCTCAATTTACGAGATTAATTTACTACTATTAATTGCTACTATTTTTTTCTTTTTAGCAATTATTTTCAGTACAGCTAATATTTTACTTTATAAAGCTTTATGAAGTAAAATTTAGTTAAAATAATTGACAAAATTAAGTTTATTTAATAGAGTTTTAATAAGGAGACTTATTATGAAAATAACAATGCAAAGTAATGAATAGTGCTAGCTTATTCTTCGGAATTCCAATAATTATTTTTGGATTAGGTCCAGGGCTTTTGCTAAATAATCAAGTTTCAGAAATCCATCCCGAAATCATCCTCAAAGAAGCAGCACAAGAAAAAATACAAAGAGAAGTTCAAGTTAAAGATATTGATGATGATTATATTGCAGTAGAATTCATGGGTACTGAATCTAAAATTAAATTAAAAGAAGACTTTAAGGCTTATCTTGATCCGGTTAGTGAAAAGCGAGAGTATCTTAAAAAGCGAGCAGATAACTATGAAGGAGATTGCCCGGAAATAAAACCGAAGGAATTAGAACAATTTAATATTAGAAAAATAAATCCAGAAGAAGCAAAAGGTAAAAAGGCTGCGGTATTTTTTACTTTTAATGATAATAATTTTGTAGTTACTCATTTAATAATTGAAACATGATAAAAGATGTGAAGTTATTTAAAGAAGGAAAATTTTTAGTTTTATTTTTTATTTTTGCTTTTGTAGCTGTTGGTTTTGCTACTTTTGGATTAACTAACTTTTCAATAAATAACATTTTAGCTGCAGCACCGGGAGAGAGTTGTGAGGTTGATGATCAATGTGAGTGGGATATTTTTGGAGTTGGCGAGGAAGATGCTAGTTATGAAACTTTTGGAGAGGGTACAGAACTTTGGCATCGAGAAGGGAGGTGTATTAATGGAATTTGTGAATTAGATGACAAAAGCGAGGGCGAGATCTTAACTGACGAAGATGGTAATCCCGCTGATTGTTCATTACTTAATGAGCAAGTTTGTAAGGGAGATAATCCTGAGGCAGCTTATTATAGATATTATGCTGTAAAAGGGGATTGTTGTGAAATTTCCGAAGAAGAGCTAAAAGAAACATGTCATGGGGACAGCTCCTTTTGTACTCTAGATGGATCGGAGGCGGTCTGCCAGTCGATTCCTGAGGCTAATAACTTAGAAGTTACTAACATGGAAGAAAGTGATTATTGTAATTCTTCAGAACCACTAACTCTTTGGCTTTCATGGGATTATGATAGTGATACCGAAGATGCTCAAGAAGGAACGGCTATTCAAGCAAGAGAAGGTAATAATGATTTTTCGGATACAGATGGTAATTTTATAGATTACAGTGAAGAACAGGCAATAGAAAGTTATCCTATTGATGTTGAGTTTGGAAAAGATTATTACTGGAGGGTAAAAGTTTGGGATGATAATGGAAATGAGTCTGAATGGGTAGAAAGTAGTTTCCAAACTGAAGAGCAAAGAGCAGATGTTGATTTTGATTGGAGTCCGGAATATCCATTTGAAGATGAAGAATTAACTAAATTTAATAATCAAACTACTTCGGGTGATTATGATATAGTTGGTTACAATTGGACCTTTCAAAATGGAACACCAAGCACATCCACTGAAGAGAATCCGGAGGTTATATTTGAAGGAGTTGAAGAGCCACAAGAAGTGACTTTGGAAGTAGAAGAAAATGTAGATGGAACTACAGAATCAGTTTGTGAAAAGGTTAAAGTAATTGAACCTAGACCAGAACTTCCTGATTGGGAGGAAACCGACCCATTTAACTAAAAAAATATTTAAAAACCACCTTTGTAAAAGAAGGTGGTTTTGTTTTGTCTTTTTTATGCTAAAATTAAACTAGTATGATAAATAGAAGGATTTTTAAAGCGTCTTTAATAATTTTACTACTAGTTGCTTTTACCAGTTTGTATGAGAATTTAACTTATAAAGAAATTTCCTTAAATGGAGGTCAGCTAAAAGCTCAAATTGCTGCCACTGATTATCAAAGAAAGAAAGGCCTTTCGAGCAGAAAAGAGATTGCAGAAAAAGAGGGTATGATTTTTACTTTTGAAGAGGAGGATTTTCATTCTATTTGGATGAAAGATATGAACTTTTCTATTGATATTATTTGGATAAATAGTGAGAAAGAAATAGTTGATATAAAAAGAAACGCCTCCCCGGACAGCTATCCGGAAACTTTTCGTCCGAACAAACCGGCAAAATATGTCCTGGAAGTCAAGGCAGGATTTGTTGAGAAGAATAATTTAAAAATAGGTGATACTTTAGATTTTGATTTATGAAAAAGATAGAAGTTAATGACAAAATGCAGTCGGGATATACTTATAAACTTACTGAACCGGTAGGCAAAAATTTTCACCCTGATTTTAATCCAGACTTAACCCCTAAAGAAATGTTAGAGTTGGGAGTTTTTGGTGGAAAATATATGACCGATTGCAAAGACGAGTTTCCTAATAGTTGGTTTGAAAATGCAAAGCTTTCCCCAGAAAAGCCTGATCCAAATTTTAATTATTTTAAGATAAGTGCAAGCAAGTCACTGAAGTATTGGCGAAGCAAGGGCTGGATCGACGACAGAGACCCGAGAGGCTGGTTTCAATGGTATTGTCGGTATTATATGGGTAGAAGATTAGGTGAAGAAGATAATAGACAAGTGAAGCGCTGGAAGGCTATGAAAAGACATGTCGGAGCGCTTCAAAAAAATTGTGAACAGGCGGATTTGTCTTGTAGACCACGGCAAAGACAAGCCTTACTTCACTGGGCGTATGATTCAAGAAAACTTTAAAATATATGAATAAATTATATAGAAGTAATAAAAATAAAGTATTTGCTGGTGTTTGCGGAGGTATTGGAGAATATATGGATGTAGACCCGGTAATTATTAGGTTAATTTGGGTTTTAGTCTCTATTTTTGCAGGAATGGGAATTTTAGGATTAATTGCTTACATTATTGCTGCTTTAATTATTCCAGAAAACCCAGTAATAGACTAAATTTATGTGGCCATTTTATTTAACCATATTAATCTTAACCGGAATATTAATTCTACCGTTTTTAGTAGTCTTTTTACTGCTTAATTTTTTTACAGTTGGACTTGCTAATTTAGGACTTTCTGCTGGAGCTGGTTTTTTGGTTGTTTTAGCAATGATTTTTGGATCTTTCATTAATTTACCGCTTTCAAAAAAAGAGGCTATTAAACTTCAAGATCAACGATTCTTTGGAATGTTTAAGCGGGAAATAGTTATTAACCAAGGATTATCGATTAATGTTGGTGGGGCGATAATACCTCTTTTTATTACTTCAATCTTAATACCTAACGCACCACTTCAAGCGACTATAATTGCGACTATTGGTACTATTTTAGTATCTTATAAAATGGCAAGAGTAATTCCTGGTATTGGTATTTCAATGCCTCCGCTTTTTACTGTTTTTACTGCCGTTGTTTTATCTCTATTTTTAGCTCCTGAAAATCCCGAGATTGTAGCTTTTATTTCCGGCGTTTTAGGCACTTTAATTGGTGCCGACTTACTTAACATGAATAAAGTTATGAAGATTGCCCATTCAACTATGATAGTTGGAGGAGCGGGGGTTTTTGATGGGATCTTCTTAACTGGAATCATTGCTTCTCTCCTCGCTGGAATTTAATATTGACAAAAACAATTAAAAATGATTTAATAGACCACTCTAAAGGGAGGGGTTTTAATGTTTTCAGAAGTTTTGGACTTCAGTTTATGGTTTCCGTTTGTTGTTGGCTTAGGATTTACTGTTTTTCATTCGATTGGGAGACACTTAAGAGAAAGAGATATTATCAAGTACTTTAACAGATTTAATAGTAGACATAATAAAAATAAAGCTATAGATGATCTGATAAAAATAAAAGAAGGTTTAGAAAAGCACAATATGAAAGAAGGATGGCCGACTAATATTAGATTTTTTAGAATGCCTGACGAAGATTTAGAAGTTTTTAATCAAATTATTAATGAAGCTATAAGTGAAGCGAAAGAAGCTACTGAAGTAACGCAAATTAAGCAAAAAATTGCAGTAATTGAATCTAAACCGGAGAAGGTTATCTATAAGAATTATAATTGGAACACGTTCCAATCTGGATTCTATTTTCTACTTTTATCCAGGATATTGATTGGCTACGGAGTCTTTAATTTGTTTCTAAGATTTTTTCAACAATTAAATACTCTCTTTTAAAGTTATACCGCTCAAAATGAGCGGTCTTTTTTTTGTTGACAGACCTCTTTTAATGTAGTATCATTCTTCCAAGCGTTATGGAAAAGGTAGTCGAGTTGTCCATAACCAAAAGCTACGAAGTTAATTTACAATTTATGAAAGGTACAATCAAAACTCTTACACAAAGAGGCTTTGGATTTATCGGTCAAGAGGACGAAGATGACATCTTCTTTCACTCTAACGATCTTTCTGGAGTAGAATTCGATGACTTAGAAGTCGGAGATGAGGTTGAATTTGAGGTTGTTGAATCTCAAAAAGGACCGAAGGCAGTTGACGTAACACGCGTCTAACTCTTTGTTAAAATGAAGCCTCCCATTTTGTGGGGGCTTTCTTTTGATTAAGAGGTATAAATTTAACTCTAATGGAAAAACTTGGATTAGCATTAGGTTCTGGAGGGGCAAGAGGCTACGCCCACATAGGAGCAATTAAAGCACTAACTGAAGAAGGTTGGAATCCGGATATTATTACTGGATCCTCTATCGGTTCTTTGATAGGGGTTCTTTATGGTTATTATGAATCAGTAGAAAAGGTGGAAGAGGTTATGCTTGATTCTTACTGGCGAGAAGCTTTGGAGATGACGGGAATTTCAAGAGGAGGAGTAATGTCTGCTGAGAAAGTGCAAAAGTTTTTTGAAGGCTTAGTAGGAGACGCCCGATTAGAAGACTTATCTATTCCTGTTGGAGTGGTTGCTACTGATTTTCATACAGCTGAGGCGGTTTTAATTAAAAAAGGAAAAGCATCGCAAGCCATGCAAGCTAGTTCTGCTTTCCCTCTTTTTATTGAACCACTTCGAACTAAAAATAGAGTTTTATGGGATGGAGGGCTTTCTAGCCAAGTTCCTACTGGAGCTGCTAGACAAATGGGAGCGACTAGAATTATTGGAGTAAATTTAAACGGGAAGATAGGAAAAACTAAAGAATATGAAGAGATGAACCCCTATGCTATTGGTAGAAAAGCAATAGAATCTCTGCAGCATCATATGACTAGAATGTCGATGCAAGAAGCGGATATAAAAATTACTCCTAAGCTTGATTCTACGATACTATTGGGATTTGGCACTTTGGTTAAAAAAGATGAAGGAAAGAGATTAATAAATCAAGGATACGAAGAAGCGAAAAGAATAATTAAAGAAATAAAAAATGAGCAAACAACTTAAAGGAAGATTAACTATAACTAGTTCTGGTGTGGGGTACTTTTCACACGAGGATTTAGAAGAAGACGTAAAAATTGAAAGTAAGTTTTTAAACACCGGTTTAAACGGTGATTTAGTATCGGTTTCTCTTTTTCCCGAGAAAAAGAACGAACCAAAAAGAAAAGGAGAAGTAGTAGAAGTGGTAGAGAGAAAAAAGACTAGATTTGTTGGAACTATAGACAGAAAGGGAAAGAATTACTCCTTTTTACTCCCTGATGATCAAAAGATGTATACTGACATCTTTATACCTCATGTAGATAGAAAACTAAAAGATGGACACAAAGCTTTGGTGGAGTTAGTCTCTTGGGATAGCCAAAAGAAAAGTCCGGAAGGAAAGATTGTTAAAGTATTAGGAGAGAAAGGTTCAGAAAAGGTAGAAAGAGAAGCAATGGTTTTGGAATCCGGAATGGAGGTCGAGTTTCCTGCTGAAGTTAAAAAACAAGCTGAAAAGGTAAAAAAGAAAGCTAAAAAAAGAAAAAAAGAAGAGATTCAGAAAAGAAAAGACATGCGGGATGTTAAAACTTTCACTATTGACCCCGAGTCAGCTGAGGATTTTGATGATGCACTGTCAATAAAAAGAATTTCTGAAGATAAATTTGAAATTGGAATTCATATTGCCGATGTTAGTTTTTATGTAGAAGAGGACACTCCTATTGACAGAGAAGCTAAGAAGCGAGGATTCTCAATTTATATGGTAGGAGAAACAATTCCTATGCTGCCAGAGGTTTTATCTAATGATCTTTGTAGTTTGAACCCAAACGAAGAAAAGTTAGCTTTTTCTGCTGTTTTTGAAATGAATAAGAAAGGAGAAGTTTTAAGTAAGTGGGTTGGAGAAACAGTTATTGAGTCAGATAAAAGATATACCTATAAGGAAGCTATGGATGAAATTGAAAGTGGGGATAAGGATCTTAACTTATTGAATAGTATTGCTAAAAAATTAAATAAAAAAAGAATTAAGAAGGGTTCTCTTAAATTTAAATCTGATGAAGTTGTCTTTAATCTCGATGAAGACGGAATGCCTATTGAAATAAATCTTAAAGAAACCTTAGAAACACACGCACTTATTGAGGAATTCATGCTTTTAGCAAACAGAAAAGTAGCAGCCAAGTATGAAAATTCGCCTTTTGTTTTTAGAGTTCATGAAGAGCCGGATGAAAAAACAATTCAAGAATTAAAAGGATTTTTATCCGGATTAGGATATGATGCTAATATGGGAGATAAAGTTACTTCACAAAAGATAAATGAACTTATTGAAGAAGTTGAAGATAAACCGGTGGAATTTTTAGTAAATAATATAGTCTTGAGGTCGATGACTAAGGCTTATTACTCTACTAAAAACGTAGGGCACTTTGGATTGGCCTTTGATAAATACACCCATTTTACTTCTCCTATAAGAAGATATGCGGATTTAACAGTTCATCGTATTGTTAAGAAAAAAATTAAAAATAAACAATTAAAACCTAAAGCTGAGTACGAAAATATTTGTCTCTCAGTCTCTGAAAATGAACTTAGAGCTTTGGATGCAGAAAGAGAATCAATCTCTTACAAGAAGTGTCAATACATGCTTGGTAAAGAAGGGAAGAAAAGGAAGGCGATCATTTCCGGAATAACGGAATGGGGAATTTATGTTCGAGATTTAGAGTCTTACGCAGAAGGAATGATTTCTTTGAGAAGCTTGGATGATGATTACTATGTGCTTGATAGAGAAAATTATAGATTAATCGGGAAAAACACCAACAAACAATTTGCTCTAGGCGATGAAATTAATGTTGTTGTTGAGCGAGTTGATCTAGAGGCGAGAAACATAGACTTTGTACTTGTTTAGGGGGTTTAAAATTTGATTTTTTACCGTCTAAGTGTTATTG
Organism: Patescibacteria group bacterium; assembly: GCA_051745165.1. Lineage (GTDB taxonomy): Bacteria > Patescibacteriota > Minisyncoccia > Minisyncoccales > PWPS01 > PWPS01. The sequence goes on along the minus strand of JBNJDU010000007.1, from coordinate 6,087 downwards.
TTAAGGTGCTCAAGATATTGAGCTTTTAAATAAATACAGATTATGCAAGATTCTTTAACCCAAATTAAAACAACAGAAGAAAAAGCTCAAAATGAATTGGATGAGCTTAAAAAAGAACTTAAAGAGGAAAGAAAAGAAAGAAAGAGGAAATGGAATAAGAAAATTGACGAGCTTAAAAATGATTATGCCCAAAAGATGGCTAATCTTGAAGAAGAAATTAAAGATGATCTTAAGAAAAGAGAAGAAGTTTTAAAAGAAGATCATCGCGAAGAAATTAAAAATATAAAAAAAAATTACGAAAGCAATTTAAATTCTTTCTGTAAGAAAATACTAGACAATCTGTCATGAATCTTCCCGCGAAAAAGTATGAAATAATAGCACTAAAAGACAAGTGCGAAGAAATCCTCGAGGAGATGCAAAGTATTGGCGTAGCTGAAGTGATCTCCTTAAAAATGGATGAGTCTAATAATGAAGACTCTGATTTTGAGGACGAAAAAAACAAGGCTGAACTAAGCCTTGCTGAGATGAAGTTTGCGAAAAACTTCCTATCTCGATTTGCAGAGAAAGAAAGTTTTGCTTCTAATTTAATTGACAGCTTTTTTCCGGAAAAAGAAAAATACACCTTAGAAGAAGTAGAGCACCTGGCTGAATCTGAAAGAATGGAAGAGGTTGTTGATAGATGTAATAAGCTTGAAAAAGGGTTAAATAAGACTAGTTCTCAAAAAGATAATTTAGAAAGAGAAGTTGAAGAACTAAAAAAATTCTCGGGTATTTCTATTAGTTCGGTCGAAAAATTTAAAAACTTCAACGTTTTTGTCGGATCTATTGCTAGAGACAAAAAAGACGATTTATTAGATGCTTTAAAACAAAAAAGCATCTTTTTTCATATTAAATGGGGTGGAGAAGAGGCATGTAAAAGATGTGGATTTTACCTAGTTTATCCCAAAAACGAACCAGAGATAGTGAATTTAGTTAAAGATTTAGGGGTAAAAGAAGAGTCTGTTTTTTGGTCTCGCCCTCCGGCAGATTTATTAGCTGAAAAAAGAGAGGAAATTAAAGAATTAAAAAGAAAGAAAGAAGAAAAATTACAAGAGGCAGAGGAGCTTTCCAAGCACATCCCTAAATTGAAAGCATTAATTGATTGGTATAGTTGGGAGCTAGAAAAGTACAAAACCTTTGAAAAGGGAGAGAAAACAAGAAATTATTTTTATTTAAAGCTTTGGGTAGTAAAAGGAAAAGTTGATTATTTAAAAGAGGCGGTTAGTGAAATTACTCCTCATTTTATGCTAAAAGAGTTAGAAGTAGAAGAAGGAGAGCGTCCTCCGGTTACAATAAACAACCAAGGACTAATGAATAGTTTTGAGACTGTAACTGGAGTTTACGGAATGCCTCAGTCAGACGAACCCGATCCAACTCCCTTTTTGGCTCCATTTTTTGCAGTTGCCTTTGGTTTAGCACTGTCTGATGCTGGATATGGATTATTGCTTATGGCGTTGTCTTATTTAATGGGTAAAAAATTAAAAGATTCGAAAAACTTTTTCAATTTATTTATAATCGCTGGAGTTTTCACTGTTTTAGCTGGGTTATTCACAGGAACCTTTTTTGGAACTGATCTTTTTGAAGGATTAAGATTTGTTGATGCAGTTGATAATCCGATAGAAGTTCTTTACCTAGTTTCAGTCTTTGGACTTGTTCAAATTTTTGTTGGAATCTTAGTAGGTTTTTTCTGGCACTTAAAACAAGGTAATAAAGCTATTGCTTTTGGTGAAAAGGGAGGATCAGCAGTTTTCTTTTTAGGTATTGGTCTTTTTGCTTTAACTCAAGAGTTTATGGTTTTGGTTGGTGCAACAGTTTTAATGATGCTTCTTAATGTGATATTTTCTGAAGAAAAAAGCATTTTTAAAAGAGCTTTATCTGGATTTGGATCGCTTTATGATCTAATTGGATACTTTAGTGACGTTTTATCTTATTCTAGACTTTTAGCTTTAGGTCTTGCTACGGGAATCATCGCCATGACAATCAATATGATTGCTGGAATTTTTATGGAGATGATTCCGGTTGCGGGACTAGACGTTGCCGTTGCCGGATTGGTTTTAGTCTTCGGACATATAGCTAATCTTCTTATTAATGCCCTTAGTAGTTTTATTCACGCCGCAAGACTTCAGTTTGTAGAGTTTTTCGGTAATTTTATGGAGGGTGGAGGAAGAAGATTTAAGCCATTTTCGAAGCAAGGTCGATTTATTGAAATTATAAAAAATAATTAATACAACACTATGGAAATAGGACTTATTCTTGCTATAGGTGGAGCCGGATTAGCAGTAACATTACCTTCTATCGGTTCTGCAGTTGCACTTTCTGAAGTAGGTAGATCAGCAGCCGGGCTCATTTCTGAAGAGCCGGAAAAATTTGGTAAAGCACTTTTACTACAGGTTTTACCTGGTACTCAAGGTATTTACGGATTTTTAGCTGCTGTTTTAGTACTTCAACAAATTGGTCTTTTTGGTGAAGAAGTAGTAGAAGTTTCCGCTAGTGCTGGTTGGCAAATTCTTTTAGCTTGTCTTCCAATAACTATTGCTGGTATTCTTTCTGCTGTTTTACAAGGTAAAGTATCAGTTGCTGGTATTTCAACTTTAGCTAAAAAGCCAGAAGAAGCAGGTAAAGCGATTATTCTTTCTGCAATGGTAGAAACATACGCTGTTATCTCACTTCTTTTAACAATTCTTATTCTTAACGGAATAACTCTCTAACACTATGCCACTTGAAGACTTATTAGCCAAAGTAAAAGATGAAAAACGAGAAGAAGAATTAGCTCTTAAAAGAGAGCATAAGACTGCTTTGGAAAATTTAGATAGTGAAAAAAGAGCTGAGTTAGAATCTATTAAAGACGAGCTTCAAAAAGAATTTGGAGAGGAAAAAGAAAGTTTATTGACAAAAAAGGAAAGACAAAAGTCTTTTGAATTAAAGATGGAACGACTTGATCTTAAGAAAGAGCTTTTAGAAAAGGCTAAAGAAGAAGCTTTAAAAAAGCTTGAAGACTTATCCGTAGAGGAGAAAAAAGATATTTATTTAGCTAATTTAAAGGAAGAAAAGCAATTACTTGAAGAAGCAGAAGAGATTCTCATTCCTAAAGGAAAGAAAAATAATCTTGCTCCGATATTGAAAGAAGCGGGGGTAGATCAAAAGCCGCAAGAAAAAGACTTAGATTTCAGTGAAGGATTTTTAGTTAAAGGCGGGCGCTGGAGATTAGAAATTACTCTTGAAGAGATTTTGGAAAGACAAATTAGTAGAGATAAGAAAAAGTTTGTTAATCTTCTTTTCGGGGACTTATGAAATATTTGTTTCTAAATTCTTATTTTAATTCTATTGAGAAGCACATTGCTGATCAGGTTGATTTTGATCGAATGATTAACGCAAAAGATGAAAGTAAAGCTTACGAAGTGCTTCAAGACACCGATTATGGTCGGTGGGCTTTGGAGACTGAGAATTTAGAAACGGTTTTCGAAAAGGAGAAAAGCTTTTTTAGTGAGGAACTGTCCCGAATGGGGGTTGGTTCTCTTGTTGATCTGTATCGACTTAGAGCTGATATAGTTAATTTAAGAATTTTCTTGAAAAATAAACTATTCAATCTTGATTCGGGCGATCTTTTAGATTGGGGAAAAAGCAAAGAGGAGTTAGTTAAGGAGTATCAAGACGAAATATCAACGGCCAAGAGCAAAGATACACCGGCAAAACTGGATGATTATTTAACTGAGGTTTACTTGGATAGATTAGAAGAGTTTGCAACTGAAAGCAAGGAGGTAAAACAATTCATCGAAAGTTATAAAGATATATTAGATGAATACGAAGGTGAGATTAAGGATAAAAAGATTAAAAAGCTTGAGGATGAGTTTATCTCTGAAAATACAAGAAAGAACGAAGGTTTAGCTCCGGTTTTTGCCTTCTTTATGAAAAAATGGAGAGCAGAAAAAATAATCAGGACTATTATTACCGGAAAGGAGATTGAATTTAGTCCTAAAAAAATTAGAAATTTAGTTGAAGATCTTAGAAGTATATGAGTGATATAGCTTACATAGGACCAACAAACTATTATCGTGTCTTTAAACTTTTAGGGTTCGATTGCTTTGAATCCAAAAGTGAGAAAGAAACTAAAGAGCTTATTAAAAAACTGAAAAGCTCACATGATCTTATATTTACAACCGAAGATTTAATTTCTTCTGGCGGGTTAGGGGTAGTTGTCCTTCCCGGACTTAAAGAAAATAAAGATAAAACCGCTCTTAAAAAACAAGTTGAAAAAGCTTTGGGCGGAGCAGTTTCAGGTTCATTTTTGGACTCAGAATAATTAATGATTGTAGTACTTAAATAATAAATATTATGAGTAAAAGTAAAACAGGTGTAATAACAAAAGTTTCTGGCCCGCTTGTAGTGGCTAGAGATATGGAAGGAGCTTCCATTTATGAGGTGGTGAAAGTAGGTGATGAAGGATTGGCTGGAGAGATAATTGAAATGAGAGAAGGAGAAGCCTCCATTCAAGTTTATGAAGAAACTTCTGGAGTTGGACCCGGAGAACCGGTAGAAAGAACTGAAAAACAATTATCAGTTAAACTTGGACCGGGACTTTTAACTTCAATTTATGACGGAATTCAAAGACCTCTTGATGCTATTTTTGAAGAGGCGGGTGACTTTATACCTAGAGGTGTAGAAGTTCCTGCTTTGGATGAAGAAAAGAAATGGGATTTTGAACCAGAAGTTTCTAAAGGTGATAAAGTAGTTGCCGGACAAACTCTCGGGACTGTAGAAGAAACTGAGACTATTACTCACAAAGTAATGGTTCCTCCAACTATTGAAGAGGGAGAAGTAACCTCTATTGAGAAAGGCGCTTTTAATATAACTGAAACTGTTGCTAAAGTAAAAACTGAAAACGGAACAGAAGAAATTAAAATGGCTCATGATTGGCCAATTAGAAGTCCTCGACCAACGGATAAAAAACTATTGCCAAGCAAACCACTTATCACCGGACAAAGAGTTATTGATACCTTTTTCCCGGTTGCAAAAGGGGGTGCGGCAAGTGTTCCGGGACCATTCGGAAGTGGAAAAACTGTTATTCAGCACCAATTAGCTAAATGGTCTGATGCGGATGTTATTATATTTATTGGATGCGGAGAGCGTGGAAATGAAATGACCGAGGTATTGCAGGAATTCCCAGAACTTGAGGACCCGAAAAGCGGAAATCCACTCATGGAAAGAACCGTACTTATTGCTAATACATCAAATATGCCGGTAGCAGCTAGGGAAGCTAGTGTTTATACTGGAATTACTATTGCTGAGTACTTCAGAGATATGGGCCTTGATGTAGCGCTTATGGCCGATTCAACAAGTAGATGGGCTGAGGCTCTAAGAGAAATGTCAGCAAGATTAGAAGAAATGCCTGGAGAAGAAGGATATCCCGCTTATCTAGGATCAAGAATAGCTGCCTTTTATGAAAGAGCTGGACAGGTTAAATGTTTAGGTAAAGATAAGCAAGGTTCTTTAACTGTAATTGGAGCAGTATCACCTCCTGGTGGTGATCTTTCTGAACCGGTTACCCAAAACACACTTAGAACTACTAAAGTGTTTTGGAGTCTTGATGATGAATTAGCAAATGCAAGACATTTCCCAGCAATTGATTGGTTAAATAGTTATTCACTTTACACTGAAGATTTGTCCGAATATCTCGATGAAAAATTAGGTCGTGAATTTAGAGAAAATAGGAAAGAGGCGATGAGGATCTTATCTAAAGAAGCTGAACTAGAAGAAATTGTTCGCTTGGTTGGATTTGAGGCTTTGTCCGGAAACGATAAATTAACAATGGAAACTGCTCGACTTTTAAGGGAGGATTTCTTAATGCAAAATGCTTTTGATGATGTCGATACTTACTCTTCATTAAAAAAACAATCTAATATGTTGGAAGCGATAATGGCCTTTTACAGAAAAGGAAAAGAAATGATTGAAGATGGAGAAGAAACTAAAAAAGTGTTAAATATAGAAGAGAAGAAAAAAGTTTCTGAAATAAAATTTAAAGAAGAAAATTAATAAATCGAAATTCAAAAT
>JBNJDU010000006.1:0-30604 GCA_051745165.1 Patescibacteria group bacterium | reverse complement strand
GATGGTCACGGAACTGATTATCCCTGGGTTGACCTCAAAGCGCCCAATAAACCGGAGCAGGTATATAAAAATGAAGATAAGATACTCAGAGAAGTTGCCGGAAAGAGTGATGTCTCTTTTCAGCTTTTAAAAAAATTCCTACACGCAGGTGCTGCGGAGATGACTGGTAAAGAAAAAAATGCTCTAGAGATGGCCAGAAGCAGAGTGTTCAAGGAGGAGGTTAGTAAAGAATGGACTGAGTGGATGGATGAAAACGAAGAGCTGAAAAGAAAGATGGAAGAGCTCATTGATGAGTTTTGTGAAGCTGTTGACGACTCATCAATGCGGATAAAGGTTGAGGGTGGAGATACCGTCAGACTTCTTTTCATTGATCAAAAGGGAGAAGATCTAGGCGATTTAAGCAATGAAGAAAAGAAAGAGGTAATTGAGAGTAGGAGAGAGCATATGCAAGAGTTTACGGAATTTTTAAAAGAGAAGTTTTTTGAAGGTGATAAATAGTTTATAAAATAATAAGTTAAAATTATGGAATTTGAACCTACATTTTCACCGGAAAAAAAGTTAAGTGATCAAGAAAAAGAAAAGCGGGCAATAGAAGAGCTTCGTGAAGGAGGAGAAAAATCAAAGGAGCTTAAAGCGCTTATAGATAAAAAGTGGAAGAGACATGAAAAATATTTAGTTGGAGAAGGGGAGTCCGCCTCAGAAGTTGAAGATGATGAGTTGACCTTGGAGGAACTAAAGGAAGAGATGGAGAAAGAAAAGGAGGAGGTCTATAACCGCTACCTCAAAGACTTGGAATTAAGTGAAGAAGATTTGGAAGGAAAGTCAATTCTTGATTTGGGATGTGGTAAGATGGCGCCTTTCATTCAAAAATTAATGGAAAAAGATTTGGAAGTTGAGCTGAAGGGGGTTGATATTGATTTGGATGAGGATCATCTTCCGGAAGAGCTGGAAGGAGTGGTCGAGTATGCTAATTTTGAGAAAGAGATTCCCGGAGGCGATTATGATTATATTTTTGCATATGGATCTATTTTTGCATACGAATGGAGGGATCCGGAAAGTGCAATATTAAATGCAGTTGAGAAATTAAATGCTGGTGGAGAGATGAAAATTATGCCTATTAGCGAGCCGGTAGAAGGAGATATTAAACCTATGGAAAAGCAATGGAATAAAATGAAATCAATTTTAGAAAAGGCGGCAGAGGAAAACAATCTTACTTTAGAGATAAAAGGAGTGGATTTTATAATTTCTGGCAATGATGAAAAGAATAAAGATATTTGGATTAGAAATTTAGCAACCTTAAAAAAGAATTAATAATTTGAACTGTAAAACATAAGACTGTTCGTATTAAAATTGGGTTTAGCACTGGGTATTTCTATAGGATGTTTCCGGAAAAAGAACTTGATTATATTAATAGATTTTTAAAATGAAAGATAAAAAAGAAAAAGTAAAAGATATTGTAAAAAGAGAGCTTTCTTGCTCTGCTCATGATTTTAATCACACACAAAGAGTTTATAACACTTGCTTAAAAATAGCGGAAAACAAGGAGGTAGATTTGGAAGTTTTAAAGCTTGCTGCTCTTTTGCACGATATAGCCAGGGTAGAAGAAGATAATGACTCAACCGGGAAAATTGACCACGCTGTTTTAGGAGCAAAAAAGGCAGAAAAAATATTAAAAGATCTTAACTTTGAAGAGGATAAGATTAAGAAGATTAAGTCTTGCATATTAAGTCATCGATATAAAAATAATTATGAACCTGATTCGGAGGAAGCAAAGATTTTATTTGATGCTGATAAACTGGACGTCTTAGGAGCTGTTGGAGTAGCTAGATCTTTTGTTTGGGTCGGACGAAATAATGCCAACATTTATCGAGAAGTTGATATAGATGATTATAAAAATAATAATTTAGAAGAGGGAAGAATTAAGGATTCTACTAAGCATAGCCCACATATAGAATTTGAGATAAAAATAAAACATATCAAGGAAAGAATGTATACAAAAGAAGGAAAGGAAATGGCTAAAGAAAGATTTGATTTTTTTAGAGGTTTTTTAGATAGATTAGAAAGAGAAGTAAAAGGAAAGAAGTAATTAATGATCTGAAACCGAGTTTAGTAGTGGGGGTTATTATCGGATATTTAGAAAAAATGTAGTTGTTTAAAAAAGTTTTTTGCCAATTTTATATCCTTGACAAAACTTTTCTTAGAGGTATAAATAAAGTGAGTCCTTTAGTCACGACTCCATTTCCGCAACACTCCTAAATGATGAAGTGGAGTTAATAAGTAAAGCTATTCGGGGCATATAGCCCCCACTATAGAAGTTCTTGGAACAATCAAGCGATTATGCTTGAGGTTTTTTTCATGGCTAAATTTTACTTTGACTAACAGGCGCTCGATAAAGGTCGAGCTCTTATCTTAGTCGAGATAAGTGCACATTAACAAAAATAATAAAACTATGAAAAAAAGAAAAAATGTTTTACCAATCGTGATGGCTATGTCGCTAGTGCTTAGTATAATTTTGCCAGCTGTCACCCTTGCTTTTATTGGTAAGGGAGATGATTGTGCTACTCTTACCGTCGTAAAAGAAGTAATCAATGACGATGGGGGTACTAAAGTCGCTTCTGATTTTACCATTAATGTTGATGGAACAAACGTTTCTCCAAGCTCTTTTTCCGGATCTGAAAACGGTGTGGATGTTACACTCGACGCCGGTAGTTATGAGGTCACGGAAAATAACTTACCCGGCTATTCGACTTCCAAATCGGATAATTGCTCGGGAACTATTGAGGCAGACGAAACAAAGGTTTGTACCATTAGCAATGATGACACTGCATTGTAATTTACTGTTATGAAAAAGTAATCAATTATAGTAATTGATAAACACGTAGGTAATTAGTCATGGATCAATAATCACGAATAAATTTAAAATTAAAATGAATAAAAAAAATTTAATAGAAAAAAGAAATGAAGAATTTAGTAAAATGAATAAGTTTTCTAAATTAATTTATGATGAGGTGGATTATATTTCTGGATATTGCATGGATCAGTATGTTGATTTTGATAAAGCTGAGCTATGTGATTTAAGATTAATTTCTAAGAATATAAAGATTCTTTCTTTAGCAATTACTCTTTCCTTTTTAGAATATGCCAATTTAAAAAATTTAAAGACAGATATAGTTGATGACTTTGAGTTTTATGTAAAAAGCTTGAATACAGCGAAAGAGGTGCAAATTAAGCATGTTTTGAATAAAATAAAAGATATAGAAAAAGAATTACATAAGGCGACAACTCTAAAGGAAAAAGAAAGTCCATTAGAAAACTGGAAAGATAACTGGGAGAATTTAATAAGGAAAATATTATTTATTCCTAATGAAAAATATGCTTTTAGGAATGGACGCACAAAAACAGCTATGACGATTGGTGCAGAAACTTTTTTTTACGAATATAGATTAATTGATGATTTCATTAACCATGTAGATAAAATGAAAAAATTTATTTTAGTAGAAAGTGGCAAGCACTAAAAGAGAGTAAAAAGTAGTAGCGTTAATAGGAATTTATAATTATTAACAAATAAGTAAATTATGAGAAATAAACAAAATATGCTTGGAAATTATTTAAGGTTCTTTGCCATGATTGGAACAGCAGTTGTTGCAATGTTTGTATTAATGTATACAAACTCCTATCAGGTAGTAAGTCATGCTCGGTTTAGTGAAACACGATTATTTATGACACTGATCATGGCTGGTTCGATGACAATAATCATGTTGGCATTTATGCTCCAGATGTATAAAGATCGAAAAATAAATATAGGAATATTTATAGGTGGTTTCTTGATGTTAACAGCTGGTATTTGGCTGGTACGTAGCCAGGTTACAGTTGATGATGTGGATTATATGGAAGGAATGATTCCGCATCACTCTATTGCTATACTAACCAGCAGACGTGCCGGTATTGAAGATCCACGTGTCCGTAAGCTTGCAGATGAGATCATTCAGGCTCAACGTGAAGAGATTAAAAAGATGGAATGGTTGATTAAAGATATTAGGGAAAATGGAATAGCTGAAACACAGAATGAGGCAGATAACAGGTCAATACCGGAATTTTCAGAAACCTCAGAATAAATTGGGGTTTATACCAAAGAAAAAAGAAGATAAGCTAAAAGTTATATTTCAAGCAAACTAAGATAATAAAAACATAAATAAAGAAAAAGATAAAAATGTTATAGAGTGTTAGATGAAAGTAAGTTTTATTATGTAATAGAAAAAAGCCCATCAAAATATGGGTTTTATTTGACTGGATTTATAATAAATTTAATAATATTAGAATTAGGTTAAGTGATGATTTTACAGAACATTCCCAGAAAGATGTTTAATTTAAAAAAACATCATAAAATGAAATTATTAAAGATATTTTTAATTGGGGTTTGGGTTTTGATTCTTGCTTTAGTTGCTAATTTTTTAGCAATGCGATTTGGTATTAATACCTGGTATGGATTTGTAAATAATATTAGTGATTATAATTTAGTAACTGCTATTACGCACCAGACGTCTTTGGATATTATTTTCTTATTTCTAATTTATCCGTTAATATTAGGAATACCGGGATGGGTTTATTTTAAACTAGTAAAAGGGGAGTAATAAACTTAAACAATCTATCTATAAAAATGAACAATAAACTAAAACCGAATAAAACTTCTTATTTTTACTTTAATTTTGCAGTTAGAGTTTTTTCTTATTTTATATTAACTGCCCTTATGTATGCCTTTGGCCGTTTTGCACTAACCGGGTTTACATACGGCTCCGGAGGACAACTTTTACTGCCCTTCTTTTTTCTTGGATTATTTTTCTTAATATCCGCCTTTTCTTACATTAACCAAAAAATAAGATACAGAAAAAAAGAATATATATTTAAAGAAGGTAGAATGATAGAAAAGGGTGGAAGTATATTTTCTGACTATGAAACGGAGTTGGTAATTAAGAACATTACTCATGTTGATTTAAAGCTTCCCTTTATCAAATACAATTTATTTGAAACCGGATTTATAAAAATAGAGTCTGCCGGAGGAGGCGGGACAGAAATTTATCTTAGAGATTTAGACAACTCAAGCGAAGTATATGACTACATTAAAGAGTTAATGATTGATAATGGATTTGATTTAAGTACTGACGATTTGATTCAAACTGAAAAACCTAAGACTATTCCGGTGGTTATGGAAACTATCTCTAGATCTCTCTTTTTTATTTTCCTAATTCTTTGGCCAATAGTTCAAGCTGGGCTTTTAACTAGCGTTAACCCCGTCATTGTTAATGTAACAGCTTTAACATACCTAGGATTATTTTTTCTTGTTTACTTTAACCTAAAGAGAAGAACATACAATGTTTATTCTGAAGTTATTACTTACAGTAAAGAATTTTTAACTAAAGAATATTCTTTAATTCCTATTGAAAATTTAGCCGACTCATCAGTTAGGCAAAGCTTTTTAAACAAGCTTCTGGGCTATTATGATGCCACAATCAGCTGTCAGGGTGCGGGACAAGAAATAAAGTTTAAAAACATCGCTAACGGTGGTCTATTGGAAGAAAACATAGATAAACTGATTGCTAAAACGGAATCTTTAATAGGTAAATCAAAAAGTAAAGAAAAATCTGAAAAGAAAGAAGAATTAACAGAGCAAAATAAAAATAAGCCAGAAGCTAAAAATAATTTCACAGGAAAGTATAAGATGAATATGGTTAGAACTTTGTTTTCTACTATTTTCCTGATTCCTTTTCTACCAATTTGGTTACTAATAGTTTTATTTAGCGCAATAAAAGCACAATTTACTACCTACAAAATCAAAGAAAAATCGATATCAGAAAGATATAACTTTTTAACTCAGAAATCTGTTGAGTTCACTAATGACAAGATAACCGGAGTTATTTTTAAAGAGAGTATAATTGATAAGCTATTTAACACTTACAGCATTCTCTTTTGGTCTATTGGCTCAACTAATAATATTGAGTTTAAAAATATTAAAAAGGACTCTAAACTTTCTGAAGCTATTTTTGAAAAGTTAGGAATTGACGACAGTAAAAAAGTGTATCAGTCAGATTCTACTTTTTCCTTTTTGGAGGCATTGAAAGCAAATGTTTATTTAATGACAACTTTAATCCTTATTGGTTTAGGATTATTAATAATTGATACTACATTTTTACTTTACTATTTAGCTATTGTTTTAGTTGTTGGCTCTGCTCTGTTTGGGTATAAAAAGATTTATTACAATAGATCAAAGCTCAAGCTTTATGATTACCACGCACACTTTAGAAGAGGAATAATATTTGAAGAGTATTATTATGTTTTGTATGAGGACGTAAAAGACATAGAAACTACTAAATACCCGCTTTCCGGATTAGGGTCAATTAAGTTTAATGTTGCTGGTGAAGAGATAAAGCAGCAAGGTAAGCAAACAGTAACTGTTTCGCATCACTTTAAGATTAATTATATCCCTAGCATAGAAACAAAAGATGATCTTATTGATTTAATTTTCTACAAACGATTAAATAAATCTCAAGCAGAAGATGTGGAAAAAACGCCGGAAAAATATAAGCCGGAAACAAAAATGACCGCTTACCCTGATTTAGGAAATAGTGTTACCAAGGGTATAATCTTTCCAATTATAATTCCGATTATTATTTGGTGGGTAAAGCGGAAGAGTTATTTAATTCAAGATTACCGAGTAGTTTACAGAAGAGGGATTCTGTTTAGAAAGCAAACCTCAATAGTTTTTAACAAAATTGATCATATTGATCACAAACAAAATATTCTAAACAAAATCTTTAAGAATGGAGAGGTATTAGTAAATACGGTAGGGAGTAGCAAAACAGAGCTTATACTTAAAGACATCTCTAACTTTAAAGAGTTTTACAACTTATTAGAAAGTGAATATAGAAATAATTAATTATGGAATTTGAACCTAATTTTCATTCAGAGAAAAATAAAAAAGAGGAAGAAACAATCAAAGATGAAAAACAGCAAAAATGGGAAGAAGAAAAAAGAAAAGTGGAGAAGCTTGAAGATAAGTTAGGACTTGAGGTAGATGAACCAATAAAAGAGACTGTAGTAGCTCTTAATGTTAATGAGCTTCCGACTAGACAATCTTGTGGTGGGCACTTAAAGCGAGGAGAGTCTTATCCTTGGGTTATGATTAGTGCTTCAGATAAACCAAAAAATAAATTTATAGATGAAGAAAAGATTTTTAAAAGTATTGCTCAAGGAGAGCAATTTTCTTATAAAGAGATTAAAGATCCATGGAATTATACTGAGTGGGGATCGGATCAATTTGAGAAACTTATGAAGCTAAGAACTAAAGCAATTAGAAAAGCAGAGGAAAGGGGAGTTACGGAAGAATATCAAAAGTGGAAGGAAGAAAACAGGAAGATAGGCAAGAAACTCGAAGATCTTTTAACAGAGTTTTATGAAGAAGCTGAAAGAGAAGGAGCAGTATTAAAGATAGAAGATGTGGGAGATATGGCTGGTAGACTTTATAGTATTACTGAAGATGAGTGGGATGATTTGAGCGATGAAGATAAAAAGAGTGTATTGAAAGAGAGGCGAGAAGAAATGAAAAAATTCACAGAATTTTTAAAGGATAAATTTTTTAATAAAAAGTAGTAAATTATGACATCATTTAATTTTGAAAATCCATTCTCTAAAAAGCCTAAAGGTCCAGAATTTAAGACCGTAGGAGGGGCAAGTGAAAAAGAAAAAGATAAAGCTAGAAAGCAAAAAGAAAAAGCTCTTAATCAGCATAATGAGTTTTTAAGGGATGAAAATTTTGAAGAAATAAAAAAATATGAGTATGGGAAGACTCAGGAAGAGGTAGAAATGATAAATTTAGCTAATAAGGAAATCAATAAAATGATGAAAAAAGTAGGTGCAGAGCCTTACGATATTCCTTTAGATAATTATCATTTATTCTCTAAAAATTATTACGAAGAAAATGCAGAAGGTAGTAATGGTGTAACTTATTTTCCAAATCAAACAGTAGCTCTTAACGCTGATGAGTTAAGAAAAGCAAAGGTTCCCTTTTTTAAAACTACAGTTCACGAAACTTTCCACCTTAAAGGAAAGTTTGTTATGGAAGTTCAAGAAGATGAGTCGGGGGTTTCAGAAACCGCTTTTAGAGAGGGAATGTCTGTAAACTCATCACAAAAAGAAGGAGAGAAAGGTGGTTATCATACTCATTTTGAAGGTGTACATGAAGCTATTGCAGCAAAAGCAAGTAAAGATATTGTTTTGGATAATATTAAAAATAACCCTTTCTTTAAAGAAGAAAAAGAGATTTTTAATTCAGAGGAGATGAGGCAGAAAAAGGAAGAAATAAATATTCCGGAGGATGAGATACTGTGGATTACTGAAGATAATGAAATTATTTGCGCTCCGTCACGCAAGCCAAGAGAGGTGGTTAATTATGTCTGCAAAGAAGTTGCTAAAGAATTACCAGATGAGTTTTCAGATGAAGAAGCAGTATTTGATAAATTTTTACAAGCTCATTTTAGTGGAGAACTTTTACCACTAGCAAGAGCAGTAGAAAAGACTTTTGGAAAGGGAAGTTTTAGAACACTGGGAAATATGATTGCTGATCGGCAAAGCGCTATTTTAACTTTAGAGAATTTAAAAAAGAAAAGAAATTAAAATTTTATTAATAAACGGATAATTTTAAAAGAATGATAAAAAAAGTAAAACATCTTAGGGAGAAGATAGCTCTACTCTTTCTTTTTACTACTAGTTTTTTAATCAGTTTTTTTAAAGGTACGGATATTCATATAAGTGAAGATTTAGGTTCAAGTATAGCTGCCTTTAAATTTGCTGAATACCCATCAATAACCCCCTTAATGTCAAATCAACTTAACGCAATGCAGCTTTTTGCCTTGCCTTTTTATTTCTTTTTTGGATTTCACTTTTCGTCACTCAGAATAGCACAAGCCTTTTTTCTTGGATTGGCTGTTATAATCTTTTATTTATTTATAAAAAGAATTACAAAAGATAAGAAAATAGCTTTTTTATCCTCACTTTTTCTTGCTTTTTACCCGTATTTTATTTTAATGAAATTTTCAGAATATCCCTTTACTGGTTTTTTAGCGATTTTAATTTTATTTTTATTTTCTCTAATAAGAAATAAGGATGGCAAGATTTATTTAATAATATTAGGATTAGTATCCGGATTTTCTTTTTATTATAAAGTATTATTAGGTGCATATGCCTTTTGTTTATTGCTAGGATTTTTAATTTTTGAATGGAGTAAAGCACGAGAAAAGTTATGGAACTTTAAAAGCTTTCCATTCTTTTTAGTGTCAGTAATTATTGGTGCTCTACCGTGGATATTATGGAATGTTTTTGCATATCCATGGGAATCCGTAAAGTATTTTATAAGTGGTGCTGAAACTACATCTGTGAATTTAGTACCAATTATTGCTACCAGAGTTCATCATTTTGTAGAAATTTTCGTTCACTCACCTGAAAAATATTATGGGGAGATAACGTGGATAGGAGGTTTAATCTTTATATCTTTTATCCTCTCTACGTCTTACCTTCTCTTTACTAGAAGGAAGGAGTATTTGATTTATCCTTTTACATTATTTACATACATTTTACTTAGTACAATTCATCTGAATGGTTTAATCCCAAAGCATTTGTATGTAATTATACCTTTGATTGTAGCAACTATAGGATTTGCTTTTCATCACTTAAAAAATAATCTTTCAAAAAGTAAGGAAAAGTTTATTCTTATTATTTTTGCTGTTTTAGTTGCACTATCTTTTTACAATACAAAAGAAATACTTTTTACACCTAATAATTATAACTTCTACCAAACAGATCATGATATTGGTTATGCTTTGCGCGGAAAAGATTTTGATAAAATTTATCTTTTTGAGCCAGGAAATAACGGATTTTGGGACTCTCTAATTTTTACTAGTCAGCATAGAGGTAATGTTTTTTTGGCTTCCGAGGTATTTAGAGGTGGGGACGAGGTTTTTAAAGGACACTGGAATGGAGGAGCTGTCGGAGATTTTGAAGAGGCAAAACTTTTATCTTTAAGTCTTGAAGATATACTCGATGAGGCTGAAGGAAATAAAAATGTGTATATTGATGCATTTTTATTTGCTGATGATTCAAAAAGAAAAAAATCCAAAAAATATTTTGATTCAATGGTTACTGAAAAAGGGTATAAAAAAATTGAGATGGAGAGGGATTTGAAGAGATTACAGTATGAAGAAGAACTTAAAAGAACTTATAATATTTGGGTTCCGAAGGAGGAGGAAGAGTTAATAGAAGAATTAGAAGCTATCAAACAAGAAATTTAATATTTTATTGTAAAATATTAAAAAACAATAAGTAAAACAAATTAATGTTGACAATGCTTTGAGCCTTGTTATTCTTGCAGTAAGCAACTTAAAGATATGAAAAAGATAACCTTTGCCATATTAATACTGACTATTAGTTTCGGGAGCGCTCCCGGGATTGCAGTTAACAGTGTTCAGATTAGTGCAGTAGAAATGTGGCTGAAGATAGAAAAGAAGGAAAGTTAGCTCAAATAATTATAGATAATATGGAAGATGAAAGAGTTGAAAGCGTTAAAATAGATGAGAACAGTGGTTCGGTAAAATATAGAGCCAGAATTAAACTTTTTGGATTTCTTCCTTTAGAAAGAGAGGTGGAAGCTGTTACTGAAAACGGGGAAGAAAAGATAAATTACCCTTGGTACGGAATAATTTCCAGAAAGCCGGATGGATCAAAAATTTCTAATATACTATCCAATCTGCAAGACTTAATTTAAAAGTAGCTAAAAACATCGCTTGAAAAGGCGGTGTTTTGGCTTTTGTTAGTATTAATAAATTTAAAACTTGATAAAATAAGTAAATTGCCTTAAAAAAGCTAATTTTAAAGTTTTAGTAATTAGGTGTATAATAAATTAAAGGTCCACAAACAAAACAAAAATCTATGGTAGAAGAACAAAAAGAGGTTGGAGAAAATCCAGAAGAAAGCCCAAAGGCTGAATATCAAGAAGAGGGCAATCAAAATGCAATTGCTATTTTCAGTTACTTGGGAATCTTTTTAATTATCCCTTTTCTAGTAGATAAGGATAATCCATTTGTGAACTATCACATTAAGCAAGGACTAGTTTTGCTTATCTTTGCTATTTTAGTTGGTTGGATACCAGTAATAGGGTGGATTGCTTCGCTGATTCTTGCAATTTTGGGAATTGTTAACGTTCTCAATGGAGAAAAGAAGGAGCTCCCATTAATTGGAAAATACGCAAGTAAGTTCGATATTTAAATCGAACTTTAATTAGAGGTCGCTCTATAAAAATCAATATAATTTTTTATGAAAAAAACAATAATTTTTATTGTTATTATTATACTTTTAGGGGTAGGATGGTTTTTTCTACAAGATGAAGTTGAAGAACCAGCTGCCGAAAATGGTGAAGAGGTTGAAGAAGAGGTAGAAGAAAGCGAAGAGGAAATGGATGAGGAGACTGAGGATCCTTATACAGAGGCGGAAATCATAGATCCGATAGATGACCGTAATCTTACAATGCACGAAGATCTCAGCACAGTATTAGAAGAGGTTTTTGAACAGGAGGCAAAGCTTATTGATTCGGGAGATGTAACCGTTCTTACTTATGTAGTAAATAGAGAAATTACCTCTGACGATGCAGGTGAAATAAGCGACCTTTTAGCTGAAAAAGGTTACGAAACGGAAAGAACTGATAGTAAAGACGGATTTTATGATCTTGATATTTCTATTACTGATGAGGTGTTAGAAGAAAAGTACGATGGAGACTTTGGTGGTAATCCCTATATTCAAGTTTGGACTACTGAAAGAGGGGAGGAGAACGCACAAATGATTATAGTCAAAGCCCTCTAACTCAAAAGTTAATTTAAAAGAAATCAAAAAAAACACCGCGTGAATCGCGGTGTTTTGGTTTGGATAAAATTTAGAACTTAAAAAATAAAAAGCAAAACAAATCAGTATTGACAATGCCTTGAGCCTTGTTATTCTTTCAGTAAGCAACTTAAAGATATGAAAAAGATAACCTTTGCCATATTAATACTGACTATTAGTTTCGGGAGCGCTCCCGGGATTACAGTTAACAGTGTTCAAGTTAGTGCAGAGGTGAAAGAAACCACAAAAATATTTTCCTTTGGAAGCACTTCTTTCTCTGTATCTTCCTCATCTTTAAATCAAAGCGGAGACTTATACGATGAGGAAAGAAATCATTTAATAAATACAGGAGAAAGGCAAGAAGTTAACGATCGTTTTAAATTTTATTCTTTTAGAAACCAAGAAAGAGCGGAGGAAGAAAATAGAACTACATACTTTTCTAGAGCTCCACCAATGTTAGCTTAAACAAGCTTTGTTGTTTGTCACACTTTTTAAGCTAATGGGTATAAAACTCCGGAGTTATTCCGGAGTTTTATTTATGCTATAATAAGCAGTAAAGAAAATAAAATGGGAAAACTTAAAAGATTAAAAGTATTATATAGGCGCTATGAAGGCTTGCTAATTCCGCTGGCTCTCTTTTCTGGTTTTGCTACTGATCTTTTGACCTTTAAATTAATAAGATTTGAAACTTCTATATTCTTTCTTTTTGGTCACTTACTCTTTGCCGGAATTAATATAGTAGTTATAAATTATTTTAAAAACAATAAGCCGGCTAATAATATAACATCTTACTGGAAGTTGTTTGCTCCGCTGTTTGTCCAGTTTTCCTTTGGTAATATGTTTAGTGGCTTTTTAATATTTTACTCTCAGAGCGGCTCTATATTTGCTAGCTGGCCTTTTTTGTTGGTAATTATCGGTTTGCTTATTGGTAATGAAGTAGTTAGAAGATATGATCTTGGTCCTGAAGTTCAGATAGGAGCCTACTTTTTTGCTCTTTTTGCGTATTTTAATTTGGCCTTACCTTATATTTTTAAGGTGTTAAATGTGCCGATGTTTTTAATTAGTGGGCTTATTAGTCTGTTAGTAATAAGCGTTTTTCTTTATGTTTTGACGAATTATATTGAAGAAATTAGAAATGAAAAAAACAAGCTTTATATGACAGTTACGGGAATATTTGTGCTTGTAAATATTTTGTACTTTACAAACATGATTCCTCCTATTCCATTAACTCTTAAGGGTACGGGTGTTTATCATAGTATTGATCGAATAGATGACAATTATGAAGTTGTGACTGAAAAGTGTCAAAATTGGGACAAGTGTCTTTTTACTAGAGAAATTAGAAATATAAGCGAACCTCCACAATCAATTTATTTTTACAGCGCTGTTTATTCACCTCCGGAGATGGATTTAGAAATAGCTCATAGATGGCAAAAGTATAATGATGATCAGGGAGAGTGGGAGACAGAGGCCAGAATCCCTTTTCAATTACAAGGAGGAAGAGATATTGGGTTTAGATGGTATAGTTATTACACAGTATCTCCAGGGCTTTGGAGGGTGGTAGTGGAGACTAGAAATGGACAGGTGATAGGAAGAGACAGTTTTTACATCAAGGAAGGCTCAACAACAAAAGTAACTAAGGAGATATAATGAAAAATAATATAATTGCATTAATAGTAGCGTTTTTAATTATTAGTGGATCCTTGTTTTACACCACTAATAAACAAAGCCAAAATAACAAGGAAAACAGAGAAGAAGAAATAACTAATGAAAATAATATGGATTATCAAATTACATTAAAGACAAATAAGGGTGATATTACTTTTGAAACTTTTGCTGACAAGGCGCCAAACACAGTGGATAATTTTGTTGAACTTGCTGAAGATGGCTTTTATAATGGACTTATTTTTCACAGAGTAATTGAGGGTTTTATGATTCAAGGAGGTTGTCCAGAAGGAACAGGAAGAGGCGGTCCCGGATATACTTTTGATGATGAAATAGATTCTAGTTTGGATATTTATCAAGGTGGCTATGATAAAGGAACAGTAGCAATGGCTAATTCCGGTCCTAATACTAACGGAAGCCAATTTTTTATTATGGTTGAAGATTATCCACTTCCTCCTAATTACACTATTTTTGGAAAAGTAGTAGAAGGTCAGGATGTTGCTGATGAAATCTCAAAAGTAGATGCTAATCGGAATGATAAACCTAATGAAGATATAGTCATGGAGAAGGTGATTGTAGAAGAGTTTTAATAGTGGGTTGCATTAAAGCTATTTTTTAACTATAATGACCCAGATTAAGACATATAAAGGAGGGTTTATTATGGAAAGTGAAGTGGATTTAAAGGTAAGAATGACACGAAAATTAAATAGTTTACGAGTTCATAAGCAAAGAATGAAGCGGCTTCTCTTTTATGCTAAAGGAGATGAGAAAAGAGAGCGATTATTGAAGGCTAGATTAGTTGAGGTGCAACAGAGCATCGGGCGAATTGAAAAATAAAATAACATAAATCCAAAAGAAAGAGGCTAAAAGGCCTCTTTTACTTTTGACATGATTATTCTTTTGTGTCATTATATAAAAACAAAGGAGGTGGCAGTGATGGCTAAACTAAAAAGTAAAAATGAAGTGTTTTTACAAAGGTTAAAGCATCACTTGCATAGAAATAATCAAATAACTAAAGAGATAGCAAGAAATATTGCTAAAGATTGTGATCTTTCTTTTGCTAAGGTTAAACGGTTTATTATTAAGGTGAAAAAAAGAATGACTACCATTCGTAATAATGGATATTCTGGATCTAATTTTGAGCTAATTAATTTAGCTATCTCTCAACTAAGAGAAGATATATAAAACCCCTGAAACCAGGGGTTCTTTTTTATGATTTTTCTGTGCTGTAGATTGCCAAGTAAAGGAGTTTGCACTTTAAAAATTTAAACTAATGGGATAATTCATCAAGGAGGTGAATTAGATGGAAGCTAATGTTAAGACGGTTGATTGTAGAGAAATAGATTTTGAAGATTATTTTTATTCTGGTGATGATCTTGGTGTTAATTATAATCCGAAGTTAACAACTGTTAAAATTTGGTCTCCACTTGCTGACAGGGTAGAGCTTGTCTTATACAGTGAAGATTCAGAAGAACCAATTGATTCAATTGTTGATTTAGAAAGGAGTGTAAATGGTACTTGGAAGAAAAAGATAAAAGGAGACTGGGCTGGTTTTTATTACATTTTTAACATCCACTATGGTGAAGAAATTGAAGAGACTATTGATCCTTATGCTAAGGCGGTAGGAGTAAACAGTAAAAGAGGGTTAATAGTAGACTTAAGTAAAACCAATCCTAAAGGATGGGATAAAGATCAGCGAAAAGAATTTGATAACCCTTCAGAAGCTATAATTTATGAGCTTCATGTTAGAGACTTTTCTTCTTCCCCTGATTCAGGAATCGAAAATAAAGGGATGTATTTAGCCTTTACTGAAGAAGGAACTGTTAATAACAAAGGTGAAAAAACTGGAATAAATCATCTTAAAGAACTAGGAATAACTCACGTCCATCTTTTGCCGGTGTTTGATTTTGCCAGTGTTTGTGATGAAGATAAAAATTACAATTGGGGATATGACCCCTTTTTCTACAATGTTCCTGAGGGATCTTACGCTAGTAATCCTTCTGATGAAAGTAGAATTAGAGAGTTTAAACAGCTGGTCAAAGCACTGCATGATAATGATATTGGGGTTATAATTGATGTTGTTTATAATCACACTTATTACAGTAAGAAATCAGCCTTTCAAAAAATTGCCCCTAATTATTTTTATAGACTAGTAAATGATTGTTTTGCCAATGGATCTGGATGCGGTAATGAAATTGCTACTGAACGGCCAATGGTTAGAAAATTTATCATTGATTCAGTCTGTTATTGGGCAAAAGAATATCATATTGATGGATTTAGATTTGACCTTATGGCTTTGATTGATACAGAGACTATAAAAAAAGCAGAAGAGGAGCTTCATAAGATTGATTCCTCTATCTTAATTTATGGCGAGCCATGGTCTGCTCTTGATCCACAACTGGATTGGGATAGACAAATGACAAAAGGAAAGCAGCGAGATAGTGGAGTAGCGGTTTTTAATGATAATTTTCGAGAAGCAATTAAAAATTCCTTACTTCAAAAGGAAGACAAAAGATGGGAATTAAAGAAAGGGTTAGTAGGTTCTATTGGTTATAATCAATCGATTCAAAGCTTTGCCTATAAACCGATTGAAAGTATTAATTATGTTAGTTGTCACGATAATCTAACTCTCTGGGATGAAATCTCTAGTTTTTATTCTAGTCTTTCTGAGAAAAAAAGAATTAAGATGCATAGATTGGCAATAGCTACTGTTTTAACTTCTCAAGGAATCCCCTTTATTCAGGGTGGATCTGAGTTTTTAAGAACAAAGTATTTTAATACTAATAGCTACAATGCCGGTGATTATTACAATCAATTAAAGTGGAGTAGAAAGAGTAAGTATCGAAAAACATTTAATTACTACAAAGGCTTAATAGAGCTTAGAAAAAATCATCCTGCTTTTACAATGGCTAGACCTAGTCAAATCAAGAAAAGTCTTGAATTTCTGGACACCCCTTACAGAAGTGTTGGATTTAAATTAAAGGATAATGCTAATGGAGACAGCTGGGAAACAATTTATGTTTTCTATAACTTTCAGGATAATTGGATTAAATATGAATTTGAAGAAAAGAAAAGTCTGGCAATAGTTGTTGATGATAAAAGAGCAGGAGTAAAGCCGTTTAATAGTTTTACTGCTGATAATGTTAAAGTCCCTCCCATTAGTGCAATGGTTTTAAAGAAAAAACAAAAGAGCAATCAAAAATGATTGCTCTTATTTTTTGCTACCAACTATGATCAGTGGTAAAATGTTTTTAGGAGGTGAGTTCTTTGAAAACTATCGCAAGTAGATTTAACCCAAAGGAAACTATTGGTAGAAGACATAACAGTTTTTTGGATGAGGATGATTATTACTCTTTTGAAAATTCTTTTTGGATAGATCAAAATTGTAAGTTGGCCCTAGCAAAGGCATATCGAAGATTAGAAGGAAAGACACAGGTTTTTTATTCTCCAGAAACTCCGCATGCTCGAACTAGAATGACTCACACCATGGAAGTTAGATCGCTAGCTTCGGCAATAACTAGAAATTTAGGTTTAAATCATTACTTAGCTGAAGCTATTGCTTTGGGTCACGATATAGGACATGTTCCTTTTGGACATTTAGGTGAAAGATTTTTATCGGAAAAATTAGGAGAAAGTTTTAGACATAACGCCTTTGCTATTATTGTTGCTGAACTGATAGAAAGAGATGGGTTTGGGTTAAATTTATGCTACGAAACTTTAGAAGGAATTTACCGACACTCCGGGAGTCTGGATGAATTTAATTATAATTATCCTCAAGAATATTTTGCAGTTCGGATTGCGGATAAACTAGCTTATATTTTTAGTGATTACAACGATGCCCAAAGAATGGGTTATGTTAAAAATGTAAATAAACCAAATCCAATTGAAAAAATAGGTAACACACAGAGAGAAAGAGTCAAGAATGTTTTGAAATCAGTCTTTAAAGAAAGTAAAGAAAGAGGATTTTTATCTTTTGAAAAGAGTGATACAGTAAAAAGATTTAAAGAAGCCTACAGATGGATGTTTGAAAATGTCTATGCAAAAGCAGATAAAAGAATTGATACACTTGTTTTGGAAAAAGGTTTTCAGTATATAAAAAACAATATGCTGTTTAGTAAGTGTGATCCGGTAATTGTTTTTGGCTTACTTACTGAAAAAGAAGTTAACTTGTTTGCTAACTTACTTGAACAAGATACTTATAACCCGAAAGAAGTTGAGGATACAGGAATAGTGGAGGTAATTTCTTTTGCAAATAATATTGAAGTTGATGATTATCATTCGTTTTGTTTTTTAAAGGAGGATTTTAGTAATTAAGTTAGAGCGCTTTAATAGCGCTCTTTTTTATATGTAAGTAAAAAGACCGGATTTATTCCGGTCTGTTATTTAGTGAGTAGCCAAGAGACAAAAAGACTTATTGCACAAACTACAGTAAGAAGACTAGCTGATAAAATCATAATTTGAACTCCTGCAGTCATTTTTATCCCCCTCCTTTAGATGTTTATATCATAAATTGAGATAATAATGAAGTTATTTTTTGACAAAGTGTTATAGATGGGATATAAATAACTACTATTTTGAACTTTAAAAATAAGAGGAGGGGTTTTATGAAAGTTGTAAATGGAGAACTTTTTAATCGCGCAGAAGAGGATTTTAGCAAAGATATTAGTGTTGTAGAGATTATTGATGATCAAAGTATTACTTGGAGAGATTTTAAAGCCGATGATGTTGTGATTAACTGTAAAGGAGATTGTAGAGAAGTATCAATTAATTTGGATGGAGGAGTAATTGATGGGAATCTAACACTTACTGGATTACATCAAAAACTTAATAGCATTAAATTAATTGATATAAAAGCTCAAAAAGTAGCAATTTATAATGTAGAGGCTGAAAAGATTGAAATTACAGGTAATATTGAAATTATAGAAATGGTTAATTGTAGTGCTGATGATTATCATATCTGCGGAGAAATTGAAGAGTCTATCCTTTTGTTTAAAGCCGGAAGTAGAACAAGTGTTTTTGAATTTAATGGATATGCAAGTAGTGTAAAGCTTAAAAATGTTATTGCTGATGATTTTAAATTGACATCTTTTGAATTTAACAAATTACAAGGAGAAGATATAAAGATTAAAAAATTACATCTACCTACAGACTGGAAAAGTGAATTGAAGTTTATTAATATCAAAGAATTACATCTTTTTAAATCAGGAGAGGCGACAGGAGTAATTTATGATTTACGAAATTCAAAATTAGAATTTTAAGCACCCTAAAGGGTGCTTTTTTTATTTAAGACATCTTTGTTATAATTCAACACATTATGGAAATTTTACTAATAAGCTTATTAATATTTTTTGCTTCTACTGTAACCTCAGTAGCGGGTTTTGGTATTTCATCAATAATAGTTTCAGTTCTATTGCTGTTTTATTCTTTTCCTGCTGTTTTATCTTTAGCAGTTATAATTCGTTGGTTTGATGATGTTTGGAAGCTTATTGCTTATAAAACTAGACCTAATTGGAAGTTAATTTTAACTTTAGGAATACCAATTGTTTTAGCTGGATTTATTGGTTCGCGTCTAGCAATTAATATACCTGAAGAGGTATTGATTAGAACATTAGGATTTTTACTATTAATCTACTTGGGAGTTGTAGTTTCTACCAACGGACTTAAAATATTTAAAAATAAAATTGTAACTGCTGTTGCTAGTTTTTTTGTTGGATTTGTAGGTGGTATTTTTGGAACTGAAGGTCCTTTTAGAGCTGCATTACTGACAAACTTTAATTTAGATAAAAAATCTTTTATTTTCACCTCAATAGCTATCGCTTTTTTATTGGATACGGTTAGGTTTATTGGATACTTTTTAGAAGGGGCGGTCATTGGTGATTTGTTTTTAGAAGGTTTACCTTTCTTTCTTCTTGCCTCCTTTTTAGGAACATTTGTTGGAAAAAGAATTTTAGCAACTCTTCCTCGTCAAAAATTTAGATATTTGATTGCAACTATTTTAGCAATTGTTGCTATTAACTTTATTATCTTTCCATAAAAAAGAAGCAACCCTTTTTAGAGTTGCTTTAAATTGAAAAACTTAAGTTAAATCTTCTTTTTAAGTTTTGCTCCCAAAGTAACATTGCAATTCCAACAAGCGCAAAAATAATTATTGGCAACCATGCTGCAGACAGTGGCGGTAATACAGAATTTCTTCCAAGTGACCTAAAGACAGATAAGGCGATATAATACAGAAAAACTGTTTTAATGATCAATACCTTGTTTAAGGAACTATTCTTAACTCTCAAGCTCAGTGAGAAGCCTATAAGGGCAAATACAATCCCAAATAGTGGGCTGGCTAGTTTTAAATGATAATCAGTTAGTAATCGGTTAGTATTTAATCCACTTTTTCTGAAAGTTTCAATAGTTTCTTTTAATTTTTCTCTACTCATTTCTTGCGGTGATCTCCAGTCTTCATAAAGTGTTTTTGGGTCTCTATTAGTTTCAAAATTCATCTCTTTTCCTCTTGATTGGAATTCTAAACTTCCATTTTCATTATAGTTGAAAACCTGAGCATTTCTTAGATTCCAATCAGTTCCCTTTACTTGACCGCTGCTGGCAGTAATCATGTCCGGAAATCCTTCGCGCTCTTTTAGTCTGTAAATAATAATATTTTTCAACTCATCTCCACTTTCCATCTCTTGAATGTAATAGATTAAGTTTTCATCTCTGAAAACCATATCTTCTTCAGTTTCTAAACCGGTATCTTTATCTATGTGAGATCTAATTAATTTTCTGCTTCTCAAGTTAGCCCAAGGAACAATTGATTCATTAATTACAATCGTACTTATTGAAATTAAAAGTCCAAAAATAATTACTGGAATTAAAAGACCAAACAAACTTTTTCCTCCCATCTGCATAGCTGTGATTTCATTGTTACTACTAAGAGTTCCAATAGTTGTCATAACAGCAAATAGAACAGCAATAGGGAAGGTTTGTGATAAAATGGCTGGTAATTGATACAGTAAATATCTTAAAACAACCCCTAAGGCAACCTTTTCAACAATTATTAAGTCAGAAATCTCAAAAAGTAATTGACTAATCATAACAATCAATACAAGCAAAACACCAACTAAAAAGGCTTTTGATATATTTTTTAATATATATCTATCTAACCTTTTTGCCCTTAAAAAATAAACAATTATTGCAATTATAAAGAACAAATAAGTGTAAATCACTCCGTCCACCTCCTTTTATGCTTTTATTATACTTTTAAACTTGACTTTTGTCAATATTATTGCTTATAAAAAGTATTGTGCTAGAATAAAATCAGTGAAATAATTGTGAAAATTATGAAAAAATTAAAACGAAGCAATAAAAATAAAGTAATAGCTGGTATTTTTGGAGGATTAGGAGAGTATATGGATGTCGATCCAACTCTATTGAGGCTTATTGGATTATTATTATTTTTAATAACCGGCTTATTTCCTTTTCTTATAGTTTATATAGTAGCAGTTTTAATTGTTCCTAAATCAGAAGAGGAAATTAAAAAAGATGCTCAAAAATCAGTTTGGAGAAAATGGTGGTTTTGGATTATTATATTATTAATAATTTTAATTTTAGCTCCAATTCTAGCCCTTATGGTATTCAGAGGATTTGGTCCGATTGCCAATATTAATATTAGTGCCCCAGAAGAGGTTGTTAGAGATTTTGAAGATGAACAACAAATAGTAGTTGAGGAAAAAGAGCCGGAAAAAGAAAATATAATTAGTTATCTTGAAGAAAATTTTGTAGAGGATAATCACGGTGGAGAAGTTTTTGCTGATTATCACCGTTTTGGAAGAGGAGCGGATGAACTATATATTTGGGCTTATATTTCTGAATATTATTTAGAGGACGGAGATCTAAAGATTGGTAGTGCTGCTTCTTTACCTTTATCGTTAAAATTTGAAGATGGAGAGGTTGTTAATCACGTACAACCCAGAGATGGTGCCGCTTATGATGATGATGTTAGAAGAATATTTCCAAGTCATATTATGGATAAGATTTTAAACATTCAGGAAGAAGCAATTTTAAGTTCTGAAAACGAGTACCAAGACTTAATAAGTTATCTTGAAGAAACTGTAAAAGAAAGAGCAGAAGAAGATTTAAATTCATCTGAAGAGTAGTTTTTGACAAAAAATATTTTATCATTATAATTGTAATAACATGAAAACAAGTCACCCGACAATTTTATATTTTGTCCTTGTCCTTATTACCGAATCAATGTTCGGGAGGCTGACCTAGTTTTCAACTAAAACAAGTTTGATTTCATCCTCCCGAAAAAGGAGGATTTTTTAATCGCGCTTTGTGTATTTCATAAGGCCCGGTTAAAAAACCGGAATGTTTATCAACCTTAAGGAGGTGAGATTAGATGAGATTGTCTAACAGAGTAGAGCAGAAGCAGTGGGAGCAGGTTCGTGGTCTTTTACAACAGAAGGAAAAATTAGAAGCCGTCCTTAATTCGGATAGCAACATGTCCGAACAAAAAAGAAGGCAAAAAGAAATCGAACTTGGACAGCTGGAGAGAAGGTTAGAGAAGTCTAAAGATCTAACCAAAAGAGTTTTATAATTTTTTATTTAACTTTTTTAAAAAAGGGGGTGTGATTATGCTAGTGCATAGGTTTTCTGAGGATCCCGTTTATCAAAGTTATTCTGAAAAACTGGAAGAGCAAGAGAGACTAAAGACAAGAATAGAAAATGGAGATTTATCAGCAGAGAAAGAAGAAGAACTAAAGGAAGAACTATCTAGCGTAATGAGAGAAGTAGAAGTTGCTAGAGAGCAGTTACGAAGCAAGGTATAAACATTCAAACATAAGAGGTGGTAAAACCACCTCTTTTTTCTTTTATAAATAATATTTTCCTTTATAATAAAGCAATATGAATAAAAAACTAATTATATTTGATTTTGACGGAACTTTAGTGGATAGTTTACCGCTCATTTATAAATCCTTGCAGTCAATCTTGGCAGATAATAATAAAATTAATTTTACGGAAAAAGAATTTGAAGACTTAAAAAAGAAAGGAGTTATAGGAGCCTTGAAAGAATTAGGTGTTCCTTTTTATAAATTTCCTTTTATTTACTTTAAAGTGCAGGCAGAAATGGGAAGAAGAATTGAAGAGGTGGACTGTTTTGATGGGTGTAAAGAATTGTTAAAGAGCCTTAAAGAAGAAGGTTATAAGTTAGGAATTATCAGTAATAATAAAAAAAGAACTATTAAGACTTTTTTAAAAAATAATAATTTAGACTTTTTTAATTTTATAGATGGCAACTTATTTATGTCTAGGAAAACTAGGAGACTTAAAAAGGTCTTAAAAAATAAAAACAAAAATGAAGTAATTTATGTTGGTGACCAAATAGATGATGTAAAGGCTGCACATCAAGCAGGAATTGATTCTATAGCAGTTAGCTGGGGATTTGATAAGAAGGAAGAGCTAAGAAAAGAAGCCCCCACTTTTTTAGTTGATAAAGTTAGTGAATTAAATAATATCTTAGTTAAAAATGAATAATTTTAGTAATAAAATATACCCTTCGATTACAGGAAGAACAGATGAGGATTGGAAAAATAAATTTAAAGAAATTAAAGAATTAGAAATAAAAGAAATTCCTTTATTTTTAGAAGAATTTTCTTCATCTCAGAGAATAAAAATATATAAAGCACTAGAAAAAACTCCAATAGAAAGTATACCGCTTGTTCATATTCGCCATGATATGATTAATGATGAGTTGAAGTTGCTTGTAGATAAATATGATTCTAAATACCTAACAATTCATGAAGATGGATTTAATTATATTAATGAGTGGAAGGGGTTCGAAGATAAATTATTTTTAGAGATGAGTACGGATGATGTGGTAGCTGAAAATGTTAAAGTTGAAGAGATTGGCGGATTTTGTGTTGATTTAGCTCATTATATAAAGCAAAAAGAGAGAGGAACAATTGATTATGACTATGTTTATAACAGGCGAGATAATAAGAGTTTATTTAGATGTAATCACTTGAGCGGTTATTCATTCGAAGGAATGGATGATATTCATTTAGTAAACAGCAAGCAAGCCTTTAATTATTTAAAAGATTTACCCGAATTTGTATTTGGTGATTTTATTGCTATTGAAGTTGATAACTCTATAAAAGAGCAATTAAAATTTAAAAAATATATTAGCAAACTCTTAGCTAATTAATTTAGTATCCAGGAGTAATGTTTTAGTTATGAATATATATTTGATATTTTTCTAATTTCTAGTTAAAATTAAATTATAAAAATTTAAAAAAAATAAAAATGCCTAGACCTAGAAAAAAAAGAAAAATAAATTTTAACCCTAATGTTACTTATTTTAAACCTCGGGGAGTACCGATGAGAGATTTGGGTGAGGTTTCTTTGACGCACAGTGAGGCCGAAGCTCTGCGCCTTTATGATCATCAAGGACTGAGCCAAACTGAAGCTGCTAAGAAGATGGATGTCTCTCAAAGCACTTTCCAAAGAACAATTAAAGTAGCGCACAAAAAGGTGGCTAAAGGATTAATTGAAGGTAAGGCAATAAAAATTGACTTAAGTTAAGTATTAAACTTTCTTTATTTTTTAGTTTTTGTTATAATCCCAAAACAATTAATTAAGTTATTAAGAGCAACGGCTAGAGAATTGGCTCTGTGATCCGTTCGGCAACCGTTAATCAGAAGGTGCCAAATCCAAACCCATAAGGGAAAGATAAGTTGGTCTTTATTCTTTCCTTGCTGGAGAGGTTTTTTATTAATTTTGAACAAAAAAACATGAAGACTTCTGAAGCTGTAACACCAAAGCATCCTGATAAAATTTGTGATCGAATCAGTGATAAAATTTTAGATGAAGTATTAAAGCAAGACGAGAATAGTCGCGTAGCCGTCGAAGCAATGGGCGGTCATAGTAAGGTTACTGTTATGGGAGAATTAACTACAAATGCAGATATAAATGTACCTCAAATTGTTAAGGATATTACCGGGGAAAATTACGAAATTGAAACCAATATAACAACTCAAAGTAATGAAATTGCCAATGGAGTTGATAGCGGTGGTGCTGGAGATCAAGGAATTATGGTTGGTTATGCTTGCAATGAAAATGAAGCAATGATTCCTCACGAAGCTTATTTAGCAAAAGATTTATGTAAATTTATTTATGATAAATATTCGGTTGACGGAAAGACACAAATCACAATTAATGATGACAATGAAATAGTTGATGTTGTGGCTAGTTTTATGACTGTATCTTCTGATGAACTAGGTGAGATTGTTGATCAATGGATTAAAAATAAAAGAAGAACAAAAGATTTTAAAAAACATATGAATCCAGCCGGAGATTGGTCTACTGGTGGTTTTGATGCTGATTCAGGGCTCACAGGCAGAAAGATTGTTGTTGACGGTTATGGTCCTAGGGTGCCTGTTGGTGGCGGAGCGTTTTCTGGAAAAGACGCCACAAAAGTAGATAGAAGCGGTGCCTATATGGCTAGAAAAAAAGCTATTGAACTTTTAAAAGAAGAGGATGCTAAAGAGGTGGTAGTAAAAGTAGCATATGCAATCGGAAAAGCAGAACCGGTTATGCTTTCGGCTACAATTGATGGTCAGTTAGTAGATTTGGAGGCTGATAAAAAAGAATTCACTCCTAAAAATATAATTGAAAGTTTAGAATTAAAAAGACCTTTCTTTGAAGAAACTGCTAAATGGGGTCCTTTCGGTAATGGATTTATTTGGGATAAAAACTAGGTCGTAAAATAAATTAAAAAAAATAAGGAAAAGAGCTATTACACCCAATAGTAGTGGCTCTTTTTTTGATTAAGTTTAGTTTTTAATTTATTATTAAATAAGAATCGTTTAACAAAACAATATGCCAACAAAAAAAGAATTAAAAGAAAAATATTGGCACCGAGTAGTAAAAGTATTTAACTACTTTTTAATTGGGGCCTCTTTTATATTTATTTTATATACTTTTATAAATAACGGAGAAACAGTTCTTCTATCAGTTGTAACTGCTTTAACCTTTGCTTTAATTGTTCATCTTCTTTTTTCTGTTATTTATTATCGAATCGCTTTGTATATAATTTATGGAGAAGAAGGTTATATTTATCACTGGCCTTTAAAGAAGATAATATATTTTTTACTAATAGTAATTATTTTTTCTGGAGTAACTAAATTTTTATCTTATCAACAACCTAATAATGATCGGGTTTTTAGTTTCCTGGAATCAGATCAATTAGTTTTCGGTGAAGATATTGAAATTGAGGTTACTAGTGTAGAGGATAAGGGAGATGAAATTTCAACTGATGATTCAGATTATTTTGATTTTGGAAGCTCTTCAAGCACAACGGAGGGAAGGTTTGTTGAAATTGATATACCTTTAAGGAATATAAAAAAAGAGGCGGTTAGTCTTTCTTGGAGTGTAGGTGAACTAACAGATAGTGAAGGTAGAGCATATAAACCATATAAAAATCCAGAAGAGAAGTCTTTTTTAGATTATAAGAATAAGGAAATTGCTCCCGGATTTTCAGATAAAAAGAGAATTCTTTATGAATTACCTACAGACTCTGAAATAGAAACTATTAAAATAAAAAGTTTTAATTTTCAAGATAGACTAATAAAGTTAAATTAAGAGGTAAAATGCTTGCATTTTTTGGATTTATAGATTTTGTGGCAGCTATAATTTTATTGACTTTAATTACAGAGGTTAGTTTTCCGGCAGCAATAATCTTAATTGTTTCTCTAATATTAATTATTAAATCTTTCTTAAACCTTTTTAGTTTTGCTGGTCTAACAGATATTTTAGCTAGTTTATTTTTATTAAGCTCTTTAGCAGAAATTAATTTGGCTAATTATAGTTTTTTAGTTTTCGGATTAGCAATAATTTTAATAGGGAAGGCAATCAGTAGTTTTTAGTATAAATGCTCTTTACAAATTATAAAAAGCTTGTATAATGGGTAGGCTCTTTGACAAAAATTACTAATAGGAGGAATTTGAGATGGACGATTATGTGTTAGCGTTTGTTATGGCAGGTGGACGAGGAAGTAGACTTAAGATTTTGACTAAGCACAGAACAAAACCGGCGGTAAGTATGCTCGGTCAGTACAGGATTTTTGATTTTGTAGGGACTAATATTGCTAATAGTAATATTCCGGCAATGATTATTGCTGCTCAGTTTGAGCCGCAATCACTACTTAAGCACATTGGACACGGTAAAGTTTGGGGGTTTGATGGTATCGACAAAAGAATTGAGATTAATCATCCTCATGAAAGAGATGGAGAAATGATTAGATTTGAAGGAACTGCTGATTCTGTACGAAAAAGCATGCATAGAATTAATAGTCACAATCCAAGAATAGTTCTTGTTCTTGGCGGTGATCATGTATATGCAATGGATTACAAAGAAACTATTCACCAGCATACTCTTAATAATGCTGATGTGACGATTATGGCTAACCCGATTAAAGAAGAAAAGGTTAGTTCATTTGGACTTATGAAGGTAGACGAAACCGGAAAAGTAGTTGATTTTGCTGAAAAGCCGACCGATCAAGATGTAATAGAAAGATTTAGATTATCGGACAGAATTAAAAACAGTTTAGATATTGATGATGAATATGATTTCTTAGCTTCTATGGGTAATTATGTCTTTTTTAGAGACAGGCTAGAGAAATTCTTAGATTATAAAGGAACTGATTTTGGACATCATATTATACCTAAAATAAAGAAAGAAGGCGGAAGCGTTTATGCTTATCCATATCGAGGATATTGGCGAGATGTTGGGCAGGTTGGAGATTACTTTGATTGCCACATGGATTTTATAGGCAAAAATACTCCTATTGATCTTATAAAGCACAGAGTGAGAACTACCGGAAGGCACCTTCCCGGTCCTAGAATAGCTAAAACCGGTCAAGTTATAGGAAGTCTTTTATCTAATGGTGATGATATAGCAGCTGGAAGTAAGATAATTAATTCTGTACTTGGGTATCAAGTTATAGTCAGTGAAAAGGCGACAGTAAAAGAAAGTATTCTCTTAGGTGGAGATAGAAACCAGTATTATCGTGATCAGCTTAGAAAGTATAATATCTCTTTTATAGGCAAGAATTCTAATTTAGAAAAAGTTATATTTGACAAGAATGTTAAGGTTGGGAGTAATGTAAATATATCTCCTGACTTTGGAAGTCCAGAAGAGAGACGGAAAAATTTAAAGAAGATAGGGCTCAAACCTTATCGGGAAAGAAATGGAAGTGTAGAAGGTGATTTCTACATTGATGAAGATAGAAATATTTTAGTATTAGGAAAACGAACTAGTAAAGATAAAGAAGAGCTAACTATCCCGGATAATTTCCAAGGATAAAAACAATATCCGCAGCAAAAGCTGCGGATTTTTTCTTAGCTATTTTTAGTTTTTATAAAAAATAGTTTAGTTAGTTCGATAGTTACCATTGCTAAAAATGAAATGATAAGCAAGATTAGCCAACTTCCAACACCTAAAGGAGTAGTGCTAAGTAGTGATTGCAGGGGAGGAAAGTAGATTGCTAATGAAAAGGCGAGTAATACTAACGGAGTAGCAAGCATTAACAGCTTATTATCAAAGAGATCAATCTCCCATATGTTTTTACGTAGATGTTTGTAACTATAAACTACGAAAGCGGAGTCAACACAAATTGAACCAAAAACCATAGTTCGCGCGTAATCAACTGACATTCCAAGTCTTTTCCAGATAAACCAGAAGATACCCAAAACAAAGAATTGTCTGAGAATACCTAGAGCAAAAATTAATAATTTCATTTCTCTGTTGAGTAGAGGAGTGTCTTTAGGATTTGGTGGTCTCTTCATAGCTCCTTTTTCTTTATCTTCAAAGGCGTATGCTATGTTTGGAAATGTGTCTTCAACTAAATTATTCCAAAGTATTTGGGTCCAAAGAATAGGTACCGGCCAACCTAAAATAATACTACTTCCAACTAAAATTACGGCGCTAAATGAGTCGGCAACTACATAAGTAATTGCTTTTCTAATGTTGGAAAGAATTGTTCTTCCTTCTTCAATTGCGTCAACAATAATACTAAAACTGTTATTTAAAAGAATTATATCTGCCGTTTCTTTAGCGATTTCTGTTCCTGACCCTAAAGCTAACCCAACATCTGCTTTTTTTAAGGCAGGAGCGTCGTTAACACCGTCTCCGGTCATAGCTACTACTTCTCCTTTGTCTTGCCAGGCATCTACAATTTTTATCTTATGCTTAGGTTCTGCTCGAGCATATATATCTATATCTTCAATTATCTCAACTAATTCCGATTCAGTCATATTTTCCAAATCATTACCTTCCAATATATTTTTATCTTCAGTACGAATTCCTAACTTTTCAGCAATTGCCTTTGCTGTTTTTTTATGATCACCAGTTATTATTATCGGCCTTACACCAGCTTCTTTTGCGGTTTTTATTGCTTCTTTTACTCCTTCTCTTAACGGGTCTTCCATGGCAATTAAACCGGAGAAATTAATATCATTTAATATTTTTTCCAGAGTTAAATCCTTTTTGTCTTTTGATATATTTTTATGCGCTAAACCAATAATCCTTTCTCCTTTCAGAGATCTTTTATCTATTTGATTATTAAGATAATCTTTTTCCTCTTTATTTAGGTTAGATTTTTCTAATAAAAGTTCTGGAGCTCCGGTGATAAAAGCATGGGTTTGGTTGTCTTTTTCATATATCCCAGCTTGTGCCTTTAAGTCACCATCAAAAGAAAACCTTTTTATTAAGTGATAATTATTTTCTAGATCTGGTTTTGATAGTCCTACTTCTTTTCCGGCGTTAAAAAGAGCCTTGTCAGTTGGCTCTCCGTGCAGTATCCATTTTTTAGGGTCTTCCTTCTCATTTTCTAAGTAGCAAGAGTTTCCTAAAGAGGCGATTTTTAATATTTCTTTTAACTCACTATTATCTTTATCTTTTTTTATTTCATATTCATTATCTTTAGTAATAACCAAATGAGAGGTCATTTCCCCTTTGGTCAAGGTTTTTGTTTTATCACAGCAAATTATGGAGGTAGATCCTAGAGTTTCTACAGAAGACAGTTTTCTTACCAGACCCTTTTTCTTCGACAATCTTTCCATTCCCAAGGCAAGGGTAAGGGTCATAATTACTGGTAAAGCTTCGGGAATTCCACCTACAGAAACTGCGGCAGCTGTTTCAAACATAACCAGTGGATCTTTACCAACAAAAACTCCAGCTGCAAAAATAATTATAGTTATTATTCCAATAGCTATTCCAATATACCAGGAAAAATCAGCTAATTTTTTTTG
The DNA here is from genome assembly GCA_051745165.1 of Patescibacteria group bacterium. Lineage (GTDB taxonomy): Bacteria > Patescibacteriota > Minisyncoccia > Minisyncoccales > PWPS01 > PWPS01. Next base: position 725 of record JBNJDU010000006.1, on the reverse strand, counting down.
TAGAGGAGTTTTTTCTTCTTTAGTTTCTTCAATTAAGCTGGCTATTTTTCCGGCTTCTGTATCCTTTCCAGTGGCAGTAACTACAAATTTACCTATCCCTTTTTTTACTAAAGATCCACTATAGACCATATTATTCCTTTCTGCCAAAGGAGTTTCTTTTTTGACTTCCGTAGTCTCTTTTTCTATTGGCATCGACTCTCCAGTTAAAACAGCTTCTGAAACTGATAGATTTTCTGTTTCTAGAAGTCTCCCGTCAGCAGGAACTTTATCTCCGGCATGGAGTAGAATTATATCTCCCGGCACTATATTTTTTTGAAGTACTTCTGTTTTATTACCTTCTCTTAAGGCTAACGCTTTTGCTTTCAGCATCCCACGTAACTTTTCGAATGTATTGGATGCTTTATTTTCTTCCCAAAAGCCAAAAATAGCATTTATCAGTATGGCAATGAATATAAAACTACTTTCAAACAGGCTTTTAGGCCATTCACCTAAAATAGTAACTGCCGCACCAACGGTTATTAATATATATACGAAAGGGTCATTGAATTGAGCTAAAAATATTTTTAACTTGCTTTTCTTTTTTCTTCTTTCCAGCTCATTCTTTCCGAATTTATTAAGTTTATTTTTTACTTCTTCTTTTGATAATCCTTGTGATGGATTTGCATTAAAAAAGCTTATTACTTCTTTTGATTTTTTCGAGTGCCAGTTAGAATTTTTCATTTTTT
>JBNJDU010000005.1:0-32296 GCA_051745165.1 Patescibacteria group bacterium | reverse complement strand
TTCTATTTCTCTTTTTAAATTATTTAAAGAGAGAAATAGGGATAAAACCCTAAATAAAAAAGGAGGGATATTATGAAACTTGTTCTTTTAAAAGATAAGCTTTTCGAGAAAAGAGAAGGTTTTTCTGTTGGTGATCAAAAAATTAATGCTCTTCAAGGATATTTAGAAATAACAAAGAAAGAAAAGAAGAAAGTCATAAAAAAGGCAGAAGATATTTGGAAAAATATTTTTGAGAAATCAGGTATGGATTATTTTGAAGGGCACGTTCGCTTTGATTTTATTCCAAAGTTCAAAGGTAAAGCGAGACGAAAGGGATCAGAAATAAGACTGGGAGAAATATCTATTAAAGGAATTTACGAAGTAAACACACATAGCCCAGAGGGAGTAGCTTGTGATGCGCTTTATAGACGGAAGTTTCCTGAAATTAGTAGCTATACTCCTTCTGCTGGTAAACAGCTAGCTAAAAAGCTATTAGAGACTTATGACAGCAAATTAACGATGGTTAGAGGTTCTAATTTAGCTAAGAGCAGTTGGGCCAGTGCCTTTCTTGATGAACTGTCTGCTAATGGCTTGAATGTATCAGTAAATAAATGGGCAGATGCTCAAAAAAATCCCCCTTCTACTTTGTGGCGGTGGGGAGATGTTGATTTTAAAGGAGAATTTAATGAGTATAGTGATGATTTTCAGAAGTGGCTCTACAAGGCACAAAATAATTATTCAAGAGTGATAAATACAATTCCAGAAAGTAGAAATGCCGATATAGCCAACAAAAAACTTTTAGCTTCTGAGGAAGATATTGTCTTAAATAGCAATCACAAGTTGGAAAAAGCAATGCTCGTTGACAAGGACAATTATGTCTTAAAACCGTTGAGAGGAGCTTCCGGAAAGGGGATTTTATTTGGAGAAGATGTAAGTAAAGATAAGTGGAGAATAATTTTAAGAAAAGCAACTAAAAAGGGAGATTATGGAATTTTTGAGAAAATATTACTTCCTAAAATAGAAGTTAACAACTTGTCTATTACTATGGACTTATTGCCTTCATTTTTTGCAAATGGAAAAGATCTGACATATTTATATAGCCTAGTCAGAGTCGAACCTTGGGAAAGTTACTTTTCTCGAAAAACTATTAATGTAGCTCAAGGAGGAGGCTACGGAGGAACGTTAAAAGAAGTTAAAGAGAGCTAAAAGCTCTCTTTTTTTCTTGACAAACAAAAAATTATAAATATAATAGTAGTAATAAAAATTGAACATATTTATGGAAACTTTCCGAGAAAATTTAATTCTTATTATTTTACTTCTTACCGAACTAAATTCGGGAGGTTTCCAGTTTGCAAAAATCTAATTTAAAATAAAAAAGAATTTGGAACCTCCCGAGAGATCGGGAGGTTTTCTTTTTGCTCGGATGTGGATGGGAAAAACCAGACCTCAAGAATCGCTAGCGACGATTCGGGTCTTGTTCGCTCGGCGGTTTTCTTGATAAATCAAGAACATGCCAAACCGCCTCCGCGGACTTCTTCCCACCACAACCCTCGCGAAAGGTTGCTCTACTTGTCATTCTGAGGCCGTAGGCCGAAGAATCTCTTCGAAAAGTGTTATAGATGAGATCCTTCGCTTCGCTCAGGATGACAAAAGTATGTCATTCTGAGGAAGTGAAACGACCGAAGAATCCTTTACAATAAATTTTATTTCTATTTCTCTTTTTAAATTATTTGAAGAGAGAAATAGGGATAAAACCCTAAATAAAAAAGGAGGGATATTATGAAACTTGTTCTTTTAAGTAAAAATGTTTTTGCTGAAAATGATGATTTTTCTCTAGCAGGTGAAAGGGTTAGAGTCCTAAACGGTAGTTTTACTATTTCTAAGCGAGAAAAAGACAGAATAATTGATTTTGCCACTCAAACCTGGAATAGAATTTGGAATCAAGTGCGGACTGATCATTTTGTTGGTCATATTCGCTTTGATTTAATTCCTGGATTAACCAGGGAGGTTGCTCAATCAAATGGAAATGAATATGATCTAGGGTCGCTTTCTATTCGTGGAGTTTATGAAGCTAATGTCCATACTCCTGAATGTGCTCCAGCAGTTTCTGCTCAGCACAAAGCCTTCCCTAAACTAAGTGAAATGCAACCTTCAGCCACACAGAGATTAGCAAAAAGAATAAAGAATTCTTTTTCTACTGAAAAAATTTATCTTGCTTGGGGTTCGGGCAAGGTAAAAGAAGAGTGGGGCGCAGACTATCTTGAAGACATGAATCAGGTTTTAAATGTTACTCCAATGGATAAAGATGAGATTGTCCGTAATCGGCCCTCGCCTTTATATCGCTGGGGTGATGTTCGATTTGGTAAGTTTAGTGAATTTCCTCAACGTTTTCAAAAGTGGCTTTTAGAGGCACAAAATGACTCAGTTTTAGTTTTTAATACTATTCCTGGAGAGTCTAAAGAAGATGTTGGAAATAAAAGGTTTGTTTTAAACCCAGCAGCGGATGATTTTATTTTGGAATCAGTTGATGATTTAGCAAAAGTTAAGGGACTAAATAAAGATAATTATGTTTTAAAACCTCTGCGTGGACACGGAGGAAAGGAGATTGTTTTCGGCCGCAAAGTTAGTAACAAACAATGGGAAGAGGTATTAAAAGAAAAGGTTCAACAAGGAAGTTACGGACTTTGCAAGGCAAAATGGCTACCCAAAATTAAGATAAATGATGAATTTTATAGTTTTGATTTAAATCCATCTTTTTGGGTGGAAGATGGTAATATAGAGTATTTGTATACAATTGCCAGAGTAGAAAAGTATGAAAGTTATTGGCAGCGTGGAATGATAAATGTTAGTCAGGGAGCTGGTTTTGCCGGAACTATAATGGAACAAGGATAAAAATAAGGGCCAAAAATTGGCCCTTTTCTTTTTTCTTTAAACTTATTAAAATAAAAGTAATTATGAAAAAAATATTAGAAAAATTAATAGGCTTTAAAACGGTTTCTAAGGATAAAAAGGAGAATAAGAAAGCTTTAGAATATGTAGAAGAAGAACTTTCTGATTTGCAGTTATATAAAAAATGGGAAAAGAGTGAAGATTTCTCTTCTTTAATTTTAACGACTAAAAAAACCAAAAAACCCAAAGTTTTTTTGCAAGCGCATATTGATGTGGTGCCAGGCTCGGAAGATTTATTTAGCTTAAAAGAAAAAGAAGGAAAATATATTGGGCGCGGAGTTTACGACATGAAATTTGCTATTGCTTGCTATATAAAACTTCTAAAAGAATTAAAAGATGAATTATCAAATCTTGATTTAGGAGTAATGATTACTAGCGATGAAGAGCTGGGTGGTTTTAATGGAGTTGGAAGTTTAGTAGAAAAAGGATATATCGGGGATTTTTGTTTTTTACCTGACGGAAGAACAAATTGGGAATTAGAAGAAGGTGCAAAAGGAGTTATTCACTTAAAACTAAAAGCTCAAGGCAAGGCGGCTCATGCTAGTAGGCCATGGCAAGGCAAAAATGCAGCCGAAAGATTGCTTTTATTTATTAATGATCTTAAAGAGTTATATCCTGATACTGATGAGAATTATAGAACTACAGCTACACTTACTAAAATACATAGCGGGAAAGCGGGAAATCAAGTGCCCGAATTTGCCGAAGCTCTTGTTGATATTAGATTTGTTCCAGAAACAAATGTAGAAGAAGTGATGAAAAATATTGATTCGATTAAAAAAGATTACATTGAACTAGAAAAAGTAGTCACAGGCCCTAGCTTTAAGTGGAATGTAAACAATAAATATTTTAAAAAGTTTTTTCAAATTGCTAAAGATAGGTATGGAAGAAAAAGAAGAACCGCTTTTTCTCACGGTTCTTCTGATGCGCGATTCTTTGCTTCGAAAAAGATTCCAACTTTAGTCGTTAAACCCAAGGGTGGTGGCCATCATGGGCCAAATGAATGGATAAGCAAAGAAGACTTAGAAAGGTACTATCAAGTATTAAAAGAATTTGTTAAAGATATAAGTTAAAACCGACCTAAAAGGAGGTTTTAATTTTATACATTAACAATGGTTAGTGCTTTTGATAGTTCGGGTAAGTCCCAGTGCTGAGCTTGAACCATTAATACTTTTTTTCCTTTTTTGAGCAGTCCCTCTTTTCGTAATTGTTCAATTATTTTGTTCGGATTTTTTAACAACTCCTCATTAAAGACGGTATACCTATTTTCAATACCGTAACAAATATTTAATTTTTCAATAACCTCTTTTTTGTTAGTAATTGCAAATATAGGTAATTTTGGTCTTAATGAAGAAACTTGCTTTGCTGTTTCTCCGTCTTTAGTAAAGACTAAAACCGCTTCAAAATTAACTTTGCCGGATTTTTCTAACATCTCTACAGCTGATCTCATTATTAGATCTGAAGAAGTTTCCGGTTCAGAGCTTATTGGTTCAAATGTAGTTCCTTTTTCATTATAAGCAATTATTTTTTTCATTGCTTTAACTGATTCTATAGGATATTTACCCATAGCAGTTTCATTAGAGAGCATTACGGCATCTGTTCCATTAAATATCGCATTTGCAACATCAGTAACTTCAGCCCTTGTAGGAATAGGGTTGTCAGTCATTGACTGAAGCATCTGAGTAGCAACTATTACCGGAGTTTTCATTTCCCTACACTTAGTAATAATCTTTTTTTGCCAGTAAGCAATTTCTTCTAAAGGAGTTTCTATTCCTAAATCTCCTCTGGCAACCATAACTCCGTCTGCCTCCTTAATAATTTTTTCTAAATTTTCAAGAGCAGACTTGTTTTCAATTTTTGCGACTATATGAGCGTCAATACCTCTCTTTTTCATTTCTTTTCTTAACCTTTTAACGTCCTCTTTGGTTCTGGTAAAAGAAAGGGCGACGTAGTCAATTTCTCTCTTTGCAGCTAAGTCAAGTTTTTTTAAATCATCTTTAATCAAAGATGGTAAGTTTAATTTATGAGCAGGGATATTCATTCCTTTTCTATCTCCAATTCTTCCGCTGCGGAGGGATTTTGCTAATACTTCTCCATTATTATTTTCTACAACCTCAAACTCGTAAAAGCCATCATCAATTAAAAGCTTACTCCCTTCTTTTAGCAAATTAAGAAGATCTTTATCCGGAACCTTAATAGTCTTTTTTTCTGAGTCAAAACTAGTTTTGAAGTAAATCTCTTCTCCTCTTTCAACCTTTATAAAGTCATTTTTAGTGTTAATTCTCACTTCCGGACCTTGAAGATCAATCATCATTCCTAACGGAATATTTTTTTCATCAGCTATTTTTTGTGCTTTTTCTATTATTTTACTATGCCAACTAGTTTCGCCGTGCTTCATATTAAAACGAAACACATTAGCTCCAGCATCTATCAATTTGGACAAAGTTTCATCATCTTGAGAAGCGGGTCCAATAGTCGTGATTATTTTTGTTCTTTTCATAATTTAAGATAAGTTAATTAAAATACCAAGCGGGGATTCCGCTTAGCTAAGAATATAATACCAGAAAGTATAGCTTGTGTAAATTTTTGACAATTATTTTAATTTATAATACACTTTAAGTGGCTTATGGAAAAACAAATAGATCAAAAAGCGATTTGCAAATTTACCGTCTCCAGACCAGAGATGTATCTTTGGATTGGAGAAGGTAATTTTCGAGATCGCTAAGTAAGCCGGTAAAAAAGTTAAGATTCTCGGAAGTTACCCTCCTAAGAAAACGGGAGGACTTTTTTTGGGCTTAAAGCTCGTTTAAAGCTAATGAGTTTTGATTGGTCTTTAAGCGGATCAAAAAATAAGTGAAGGAGGGTGCTAGTATGTATCTTTCGTTCTTTATAAAAGAAGAGACTATAGTTCTAGAAGAGATTAGACAAGCATTAGAAGAGATGGGGTTTAGAGACATTAAATGCAGTGGAAAAATAGACAAACACAGAATAGTAATTTTTAATGGAAGAAAAAGAAATAATTTTTCTTATACTGCACACAAGCTAGTTAAGATAGCACCTGACGAAGCTAAAAACAATCCATTTTTAGTTAGAGCAGGGAGTGATTGGACCATTCAAGGTCTTAAGCATATACTAACTAGTTATGCAAAATTTCAACTGCCTCATTTCAGTTCATTGCACTTCCCTAGACCTGAAGATTTCTTTAAATCGGCTGAAAATGAAAGATTTTTACTTCGCATGCAAGGAATTAAGCAAGGTCTTTTGGATTGTGAAAAAACGACTGAGGAAGAAGTTAAGAAAATGAACGATATTTTTAACAATCTCAACGGTAAGACTGTTGGAGAAGTTAAAAGGAAAATGTTTTATTTTTTCTTTGAAGAAGACAGAATTAGATTACCTTGGGGAAATCCACCAACAGGTAAAAAAGCACGGAATCAATTGATTGAATGGTTAAAAGAGGCAAACGATGCTTACCCTAGAAAAAGAACTAGTTTACGACAAGCTCAAAATGATTTAAGAAAAATTAAGAGTTTGAAAGATACATCAAAAATAAAGCTCACCTAGAAACAGGGTGGGCTCTTTTTTTAGTGCGCTCGGGTTGGGGTTGAAAGAACCACCCCTCAAGAATCGCCGGCGGCGATTCGGGGGTTGTGCGCTCGACAATTTGCTCGGCGAAGCCGAGGCCGTGCCAAATTGCCTCCGCGAACTTCTTTCAACCCCAATCCCTCACTTCAGGTTAGTTACTGAATCGGTTACGCGGAGTTCTTCAAATAGAGTATCTTCGCTTCAGATTAATCCGTCATTCTGAGCCGTAGGTGAAGAATCCCTTTATAATAATTTTCAATTGAGATTTAGTAATTTTTAGAGCAATTAAGTTAATTAGTGCAATTAGAGCAATTTAGTCATTGTCATAGTAATGTCATCGTCATGGTCATCGTGAGCTGTGATAGGTTCAACCTATTTTTAACTTAACCACCCTTGCAACCTATTACATAATTTAGGGACTTAGATTTACTTTCTCAAAATTATGATGATTTATGTTATAATAATTCATAAATTAAAATTAAAAATTTATAAATTATTGCTATATGTTTGATAGTCATGCGCATTTAAATTTTGATGATTTTGAAGATAATTATAGAGAAATAATTAGAGATTGTTTTGACAGGAATATCAAAGTAATAAATGTTGGTTCTAATGTTAAAACTAGTAAAAGGGCAGTAAATATTGCAGACGAATATAAAGAAAGTGTTTACGCTGTGGTTGGTGTTCATCCCTTACATGCTGATGAGGAAGAAGTAGAAGAGGTTAGAAAGCTTGCTAAGGATAATAAAAAAGTAATAGCTATCGGAGAGATTGGTTTAGATAAGAAAAAGAAAGAAACTTTTAGTCAACAAAAAAAAGATTTTAAAGCACAATTAAAGATAGCTGAGGAGCTCAACTTACCAGTAGTAATCCATTCTCGAAAAGCACATAAAGAGGTTTTAAATATTTTAGAAGACTTTTCAGTAAAGGGAGTAGTTCATTGCTTTACTGGAAATATGACTAGTCTAAAAAAATATTTAGAACTAGGATTTTATATTGGATTTAATGGGATTATTTTCAAATTAAGTTTAGATAAGCAAATTGAACGAACTCCAACGGATAGAATATTTCTGGAAACTGACTGCCCTTATCTAGCTCCTCCAAAGTGGAAAGGTAAAAATAATCCACTGGGAGTAATTTCTGTTGCTGAAAGAGTGGCTAAAGTTAAAGAAATTGATTTTAAAAAATTAGAAAAACTCACTGATAAAAACGTCAAAAAGCTATTTAATATATAAAAAAGCCCCGGTTACTTCCGGGGTAATAATTTGTCTTTATCCTCCTCAATCAATAAATGATCTTCTATTATTTCTATTAGCTCTTCCTTTGAATGTCCAAGGAAAAGCTTAAATTCTTCTTGAAAAAACTCGCCATCAAGTATTTCTATTATTTCAGATAAAGATTTATACCTGTCTAATCTTTCCTGCTTGGTTTTAGCTTTCAATGACTTTATTAATTCTTGAATTAAGCCAATTGTTAATGTTCTTACATTTTCATTAGCCATTTTAGCATTTATTTCTGTGGCGTAGTGATGTAATCTATCTCTTTTAGAAACTAAAGAAATAACCCAAGCGTCTAAAAACTCAGTCAAAGTTCTAGTTGAGTCATATGGAGGGAAACTATTAAGAATAGGCTCTTTCTTTTTATCCTTATAAAGACGGTAAGCCTTTTTTAATGAGCTAGCACAAACAGAACATTCTTTTAAGTGTTTGTCTAAATCTTTTCTATCCAGTTCAATCATTTTTTCCAACAACCCGTGATCTTTTTCACATTGCTGAGATCTCATTTTATCCCTCCTTTCAAGGGGTTAACTTTATTTTATAATAATATTTTTAATTAGACAAACGGTTATATTTTCGGTAAAATGAGTTAGTAAATAAACAAAAAAGCATATGAAATACGATCATAAAAAACAAGAAGAAAAATGGCGAGAATTTTGGAAAAATAAAGAAGTATTTAAGGCTGATGATGACTCTAAAAAGGAAAAATTCTATTGTCTTGATATGTTTCCTTACCCTTCAGGAAAAGGACTTCACGTAGGTCATCCGAGAGGATATGTTGCTACTGATGTCTTTTCTAATTTTAAGAGAATGAATGGTTTTAATGTTTTACATCCAATGGGGTGGGATGCTTTTGGACTCCCGGCAGAAAATTATGCGATAAAAACAGGAACTCATCCTCGTGAATCAGTTACTAAAAATATTAAGCATTTCAAAGAACAATTAGAATCAATTGGACTAGGTTTTGACTGGGATAGAGAGGTTAATACTACTGATCCGGATTATTTTAAGTGGACACAATGGATATTCGTTCAAATGTTTAAAAAAGGTCTTGCTTATGAAGATGAGCTACCTATTAATTGGTGTCCTTCTTGTAAAACTGGTTTAGCTAATGAAGAGGTTATAGATGGAGAATGTGAGCGTTGCGACACGCAAGTAGAAAAAAAAGATATTAGGCAATGGGTTTTAAAAATTACTGATTATGCTGATAGATTGCTAGAGGATTTAGAAGATTTAGATTGGCCTGAATCAATTAAAGAAATGCAAAGAAACTGGATTGGTCGCTCGGAAGGAGCAAGGATAAGCTTTGAAGTAAAGGAAAGCAAGGATGAGTTAGAAGTTTTTACTACTAGACCGGACACCGTTTTCGGTGCCACCTTTATGGTTTTAGCGCCTGAACATGATCTTACTAAAAGAGTACTTTCTGGAGATATAGAAATTGAAAACAAACAAGAGGTTGAAAAATATGTAGAAGAAGCAAGAAAAAAATCCGATTTAGAAAGGACTGAATTAAATAAAGAGAAGACAGGAGTGGAAGTAAAAGGATTAACGGCAATAAATCCAGTAAGTGGGGAAGAAATTCCTGTTTGGGTTGCTGATTATGTACTCGGTTCTTATGGATACGGAGCAATAATGTCTGTTCCTGCTCATGACGAAAGAGATTTTGAAATGGCTGAAAAATACGATTTGGAGATAAGACCAGTAGTGGAAGCTGAAGAGCTACCCTTTGCTGGGACCGGCAAGGTGATTAATTCTGGAGAATTTAATGGACTATCTACTAAGATGATGAAAGAAAAGATAGTTCAAAAACTAGAAGAGAAAGACAAGGGAGAAAGAGCGGTTAATTATAAATTAAGAGATTGGGTCTTCTCTAGGCAACGTTATTGGGGAGAGCCAATCCCTATTATTCATTGTGAAGAGTGTGGAACAGTTCCTGTTCCTGAAGAGAAGCTCCCTGTTACTTTGCCGGAGGTAGAAAAATATGAACCAACCGGAACTGGACACTCGCCATTAGCAGCAATTGATGAATGGGTAAACACGACTTGTCCTGAATGTGGTGGTAAGGCGAAAAGAGAAACAAACACTATGCCGCAATGGGCTGGATCCTGTTGGTATTATCTTAGATATATTGACCCTGAAAATAGTGAAGAGCTTATTGATCCGAAAAAAGAAGACTACTTTATGCCTGTTGATTTGTATGTTGGTGGTGCAGAACACGCCGTACTCCATCTCTTATATGCTCGATTTTGGCACAAGTTCTTATATGACTTGGATGTGGTGTCAACTAAAGAACCATTTAAAAAGCTAAAAAATCAAGGTCTTATTATGGCTGATGACGGGACTAAGATGTCTAAGTCAAAAGGAAATGTAGTTTCCCCGGACGATATTGTCGATGAGTATGGAGCAGATGTGCTTAGACTTTATGAAATGTTTGTTGGTGGATTTGAAGATGAGGTTCCTTGGGATGAAGAAGGCGTAGTTGGGATGAGAAGATTTTTAGAAAAAGTTAATGGTTTAGTAGAGAAAGTAAAGGAAAAAGAACCAGATGAAAAGTTGCAAAGCTTACTACACAGAACTATTAAGAAGGTAACTGATGATATTGAAAGTTTTAAGTTCAATACAGCAATAAGTAGCTTAATGATAATTAGTAATAAAATGAAAGATAAGAAAGCTGTTTCTGTTGATATATTTACTAAATTTTTACAACTCTTGGCTCCTTTTGCTCCTCACTTTAGTGAAGAATTGTGGCAAAAATACAATGAAGAGTCTATTTTGGAATCTGACTGGCCTGAATTTGATCCGAAAGTTGCAGAAAAGAAACAGATTACTTTAATTGTTCAAGTGAACGGAAAATTAAGAGATAAAATGGAAGTTAAGAAAGGAATTACCAAGGAAGAAGCTTTAAAATTGGCAAAAGAAAGAGAAAAAGTCAAGAAATGGATTGAAAATGCTGAGATTAAAAAAGAAATTTTTGTTGAAGATAAGCTTGTGAATTTTGTCACATAAGTGCGCTCGATACCCCCTTTGTAAGAACCGAGCCTCAAGAATTCCCAGCGGGAATTCGGGCTCTGTGCTCTCGAGGATTTTCTTTTCTAACGAAAAGACCATGCAAAATCCTCTCCGAGAACTTCTTCAAAGAGAGTATCTTCGCTTTGGATTATGAAGACCGTGCTGATTCGGATAGGTTTGACCTATTTTTAAATCAACAAAATCGCCAAAGAGGCGGTTTTTACTTTTCTAATAGGTTCGACCTATTTTTAACTATTTCTGATAGGTCGAACCTATTCACTTTGCGAGGTTTTGTTATTTTTAAACATCTATAATATAATAAGCCTAGCAAATTAAAAGTATTAATAATTAATTTTTAAGCTTGCATTAACGATTAAAGATTTGTAATTAATGATTAAAATTTAATTTAATTTTTATGTGTGGAATAGTAGGTTATGTTGGTCCTAAAAATAATACAAAGCTAGGAATTAAAGCGCTTAAAAGGCTTGAGTATAGAGGGTATGATTCCGCAGGAATGACGGTTTTAGAAGATGGTGAGCTTTCTTCTGTTAAAGTTTCTGGAAAGGTTGATAAATTGAAAGAAGCTCTAAAAGATACTAATTTTAAAGGAACCCCCACTCTTTTTCATAGCCGTTGGTCAACTCATGGAGGACCGACAAAAGAAAACGCCCATCCTCAATTTGATTGTGATAAAAAAATAGCTGTTGTTCATAACGGAATAATTGAGAACTATAAACCAATTAAGAAAAAACTCGTGGCTGAAGGTCACGAGTTTACTTCTGAAACCGACACAGAAGTTATAGCTCATCTTATAGAAAAGTTTTATGATGGCAATTTAGAAAGTGCAGTTCGTAAAGCTTTATCTTTGGTGGAAGGCGCTTACGGGCTAGCTGTTATTTCAAGTGAAGAACCGGGAAAAATTGTTGCTGCTAGAATGTCTTCTCCAGTTGTTATTTCGGTAAATGAATCAGGAGGTTTTGTCTCTTCAGATCCAGCTGCTATTGTAGAGCATTCTAAAAAGATGGTATTTTTAGAAGACGGTGAATTAGCAGTCGTTACTCAAGACGGGTTTGAGGTTACTGATCAAAATGAAAATATTTTAGATAAGGAGTCAGTAGAAATTGACTGGGACTTAGAAGAAGCTCAGAAATCAGGCCATCCTCACTTCATGATGAAAGAGATGCTTGAACAACCAAAATCAATTAAAAATTCAATTAGAGGCAGAATTATAGAAGACGAAGGAAATGTTAAATTGGGAGGTTTGGAGGATCATGAAGAAGAGCTAAAAAAACTGGATAAATTAACTATTCTTGCTTGTGGAACTTCCTACTTTGCTTCTATGGTTGGTAAGTATTTAATAGAAGAAATTTCAGAATTACCTGTTGAAGTTGCTTTAGCTTCTGAGTTTAGATACAGAAAAAGACCTTATAGTAAAAACGAAGGATTTTTATTTGTTTCTCAATCTGGAGAAACAGCTGACACTCTTAAAGCTCTAGAAGAAGTAAAAAAACGAGATGTTTTAACACTAGGGATTGTTAATGTTGTTGGTTCTTCAATTGCTAGGGAGACGGATGCTGGCATCTATAACCATGCTGGACCCGAAATTGGTGTGGCTTCAACTAAAGCATTTACTTCTCAATTAGCAGTTTTAACTCTGCTTGCAGTTTATTTAGGAAGACAGAGAAACTTATCTGTTACTGAAGGAAAGCAAATATTATCCGAATTAAGCAATATTCCGAGAAAGGTAGAAGAAATTCTAGAAGAGCGAAAAAATATTAAGAAAAAGGCAAAAAAATACAAAGACTTTGAGCATTTCTTATTTATGGGTAGAAGGTATAATTACCCGACAGCAATGGAAGGTGCTTTAAAGCTTAAAGAGATTTCTTATATTCACGCTGAAGGATATTCTGCAGCAGAGATGAAGCATGGTCCAATTGCTTTAATTGATGATGACTTCCCCACTTTTGCGATTTGTTTACAGGATAGTGTTTATGATAAAATGTTTTCTAACGTGGAGGAAATTAGAGCAAGGAAGGGTCCAGTTATAGCTTTAGGAACTAAAGGAGATGATGAATTAGAAGAGTTTACTGATAATGCAATTTATATTCCAGAAATAATTGAAGAACTATCTCCGATTTTAGCGGTTGTTCCTCTGCAATTACTTGCTTATTACACAGCAGTTTTTAAAGGCTTTGATCCGGATAAGCCTAGAAATCTAAGTAAAGTCGTTACAGTTGAATAAAAATTAATTAAATAAAAAACATACTATGGAAGACTTTCAAATACTTATAGGTGGTGCAGCTGGTCAAGGATCAAAAGCGGCTGGACAGCTTATAGCAAAAGTTCTAAATCGATATGGATATAAAATATTCATTTATGAAGATTACCCTTCTTTAATTAGAGGAGGTCATAATTTTTCTTTAATTAGAGCCTCAAAAGAAGAGAAAAGATCAATCAAAAAAGATATTAATTTCTTACTTGCTCTAAATGAAGATACTATTGATAAACATTCAGATAAATTAACAGGAGATTTACTTTTTAATTCAGACAAGGTTGATTGTGATGGAATCGGAGTTGCAATCGAATCAATTGCTAAGGAGCACGGAGAAAAGATTATGCAAAATACAGCGCTTTTAGGTGCTTTTTGTAAGCTTGTAGGGGTAGAAATAGATGTTTTAGAGAAGGTTGTAAACGGAATGCCGAAACCAAAGGAGAATTTAAAAGTTGCTAAAGAAGCCTATGAATCAGTTGAAAATAAATATGAAATTGATAATTTTAGAGAGCCATCACCACTAATTACAGGAAATGAAGCTTTAAGTTTAGGTGCATTAGAAGCGGGATTAGAAAATTATTTTGCTTATCCGATGACTCCCTCGACAAGCATATTGCATTTTTTGGCAGATTTAAGGCAAGAATATGACATACAAGTAATGCAACCAGAAAATGAAATTTCTGTAATAAATACTGCTTTAGGAGCTGCGTTTGCTGGAAAAAGAAGCATGGTAGGAACTTCAGGGGGAGGACTTGCTTTAATGGGTGAGGGGGTCTCTTTAGCTGCAATATCAGAAACTCCACTTGTTATTGTTGACAGTCAAAGAGCTGGACCAGCTTCTGGAGTGCCAACTTATAATGCTCAGTCTGATTTAAATTTTGCACTCAGTGTTGGACATGGTGATTTTCTTAGGTTTTTATTTACTCCTGGAGATGCTGAAGAAGCTTTCTATTTGACTAATTTAGCAATGAATTTAACTTGGAAATACCAAATTCCAGCTATAATGCTAATCGATAAAGATATTTCTGAAAGCACCTTTTCATTTGATGATTCTGTTTTAGAAAAAGCTGAATATTGGGAAGAAGAAAAGGGTGAAAATAGTAAAGATTATAATCGTTACGCTGACACTGAAACAGGAATTTCTCCTCTATGTTATCCGGGAGGTGATGCAACGGTCAGAAGTACAAGTTATGAACATGATGAATATGGAACTACTACCGAAAAACCAGAAGAAATAGTTAAAATGCAAGATAAACGAATGAAAAAGAAACCTATGATAGAAGAAGAATTAGAAAGATTGGAAATGGTAAAAACTTTTGGAGAAGGAGAAAAAGCATTAGTGACGTGGGGTTCTAGCAAAATGGCTGCTAAAGAAGCTGGTAAAAAGCTTGGATTTAAAGTAGTTCAGATTATGTGTTTCGCTCCTTTTCCTGAAAAACAATTTGAAGAAGCTTTAGAAGGTGTGGAAGAGGTAGTAGTTGTAGAAGCTAATAGAACTGGGCAGGCTGCAAATATAATTGATAAGTATGTGGATGTAGATAAGACCATCTTAAAATATGATGGACGTCCTTTCTATGAAGAAGAAATAATTAATGAACTCAAATAAAAATTAGAAATTTAAACTCTAAAATAAAATTATATGTCTGATTTAGATGTAGGTGCTAAAAATACTTGGTGTCCCGGTTGCGGAAACTTTGCAATCGAAATGGCCACCAAAAAATTAGCTGAAAAATTAGGTAAAGAAAAAGTAGCTATTACAGCTGGCATTGGTTGTCATGCAAAAATAATAGACTATGTTAATGTTAATAGCTTCTATGGTCTTCACGGAAGACCAGTTCCTGTTGCTGCGGGGATAAAACTTGCCAACCCGGATTTAAAAGTCTTAGCCTTTAGTGGGGATGGTGATTCCTTAAATGAAGGTGTTTCTCATCTTATCCACGCTGCCAAAAGAAATTCTGACATAACTGTAGTTTTACACCAGAATCGCAATTTTGCTTTGACTGTTAAACAATTTACAGCTTCTAGCCCAAAAGGATTTGTTAGTAATTCTTCTCCGGAAGGTAGTGTTGAAGAACCTTTAAATGCATTAGAACTAGTTAATTCTGCAGGGGCAACATTTATAGCTCGCACTTTCAGTGGCGATATGAAACATCTCCAAAAAATGATGGAAAAAGCTGTTGAGCATAAAGGATTTTCTTTTATCGAAGTTTTGCAACCTTGTACTACTTGGTATGATACTAATGTTGATTACAGAGAAAAGAGCTACAAAATGGAAGAAATACCTGATAGCCCGGAAGAAAAAATTAAAGAATGGGGTTATGATGGAGGAGATAGAATTCCTTTGGGAGTGTTTAAAAAAGAGGAAAAACCAGTTTTCGAAAAAGAGTTAAAGACTGATGGCGGTTCGGTTCCAGTAAAAGATATACTTCAATCTAAAATATGAGTACAAATAAAATCGCTTGTTTAGGTGGGGGAAACGCAATGCCTAGAGCCGTTTTAGAGGGTTTAAAACATGAAGATGTAGAGATATTTGCAATTTGTGCAATGCTGGACTCTGGAGGCTCTTCAGGGCGTCTACGAGAAGATTACGGCATAGTATCCCCGGGAGATATTCGCAGAGCTTTTATTGCCCTAGCCAACACCTCCCCAATCATCGAAGAGCTTTTTGATTACAGATTTCAAGCTGGTGAATTGCAAGGGCATAATTTTGCCAATCTATTTATTACTGCTTTAAATCTTTCTACAAATGATGGAGAGAAAACTTTCGAAACTATGAATGATCTTTTAAATGTCTCTCATCAAGTTTTGCCCGTTACTTTAGATAGTTCACATGTTTGTGCTGTTTTAGAAGATGGACAAATAATTGAAGGAGAAACAAATATAGACATTCCTAAGCATGATGGATCTTTAAAAATTGAGGATGTATTTTTACGCCCAAAAGCAAAAGCCTATCCAAAAGCAATAAATGCAGTTTATGAAGCGGATAAAATCGTACTTGGTCCAGGTGATTTATTTTCCTCTTTAGCTCAGATTTTACTAGTTGAAGGAATGGCAGAAGCAATCCGAAATTCCGAAGCTCAGAAAATATATATTACTAACTTAATGACTAAAAACGGAGAAACTAATGAATTTACAGTTTCTGATTTTACTAAAAAGGCAGAACAATTTTTAGGAGGAGAATTTGATAAAGTCATTTACAATAATAATTTTCCAAACAAGAAGAGAGTTGAGAAATATAAAGAAAGTCACGAAGAACTTATAGAACTTGTTAAACCTGATAACAATCTAGATGAAAATAAGTTTGTAGGAGCAGACGTTTTAGTTGATGAAGGGAAAATAATCCATGATTCAGATAAATTAACCAATGTAATTTTAAATTTATGACTAAAGTAGTTATATTAGCAGCTGGATGGGGAACGAGAATGAGGCCGCTTACTCATACCAAGCCAAAACCAGCACTTAGAGTAGCTGGAAAAACTTTAATAGAGCATAATTTAGATCAATTAACAGGCTTAGTTGAAGAAGCTGTGTTGGTAATTGGTTATAAGGGAGAGATTATTAAAAAAGAATTAGGTGATGAATATAGAGGAATAAAAATTAAGTATGCAAAGCAAGAAGAACCAATTGGAACTGGAGATGCAGCTAAGTCAGCCCTTCCTTTTTTAGATGATGATTTTTTAATTTTAAATGGTGATGATCTTTATAAAAGAAGTGATTTAGAAGAATGTTTACGAGAAAATCCTTGTATTATGGTTAAGGAAGTTGACAACCCTTCTGGATTTGGACAAATGGTTTGCAAGGATGGGGAGATTAAAGATTTAGTTGAAAAACCCGAAGAAAATGTTAGTAATTTAGTTAATATTGGTGCTTATTATGTGAATAAAGATTTTTTTGAAGTTGATATCGAAAAATCTTCTAGAGGTGAGTACGAAATTACTGACTATATTAAAAATTATATTGAAAGTAACTGCGTTAACTACCATGTTGCTGAAAGCTGGGATCCAGTTAGTTATCCGTGGAATTTGTTAGAATCTACTAAGCACATTTTTGAAGATTATGAAGAAAAAAATGAAGGTAATTTAGAGAAGAATGTAGTTTTAGAAGGGAAAGTAATTATTGAAAAGGGAGCCAAAATAAAAACAGGAACTAAAATTGAAGGTCCGGTTTACATAGGAAAGAATTGTGAAATAGGCCCTAACTGTTATATTAGACCTTTTAGCAGCATCGATGATGGATGTAAGGTAGGTCAATCAGTAGAAATTAAAAATACTATTTTAGGAAGGAATTCCAATGCACCTCACTTAACATATTTAGGAGATTCCGTTTTAGGAGAGGATTGTAATTTAGGGGCAGGAACAATAGCTGCTAATTTTAAATTTGATGAGTCAATTATTAGGACAGAAGTTAAAGGAAAAGTAATGAGCACTAGAAGGAAAAAGCTGGGTGCAATTTTGGGAGATGGAGTAAAGACGGGCATAAATGTTTCTTTGATGCCCGGAGTAATGATTGGAGCCAACTCTACAATATATCCTCACAAAATAGTGAATAAAAACATTAAAAAAGAAAAGATTTATAAATAATGAAAAAATTAGTTTTAGGAATTGACGGCGGAGGTACGAAAACCGACATTGCCTTAGCCGATTTAAAGGGTAATATTTTAAAAAAAGAAGAAGCTGGGCCGGCTAGCCTTAGAAATACGGGAGTGGATGAATCTTGCAAAAATATTTTAGAAGGAGTGAGAAATATTTTTCCTGTCGAAGGAAATATAGTTTCTACTTTCATTGGTTTTCCTGCCATTCAAGAAGAGTATTCAGATCAAAAAGACTATATTAGGAATATATTTGCTAAAGAAATTTCCGGAAAAATTAATATTGGAAGCGATCAATTAGTAGCTTTTAAATCAGGAACTAGTTCTGGAACAGGTATTGTTTTAATTGCAGGAACGGGAGGAGTTGTCAGAGGATTTAAGGAGAATAAGTCAGCAAAAGCTAGTGGATGGGGGTATTTTGGAGACGAAGGATCAGCTTTTTGGGTCGGTATTGAAGCCTATCGAAAAATTACTAAGCAGCTAGACGGAAGAGGGAAAAAGACAAAAATAACAGAGATGCTTTTTAAGGAGTGGGGTATTGAAAAAGTAGAGGAATTAAATAAAAAAGTTTATCAGAACCCAATGAGAGCCATCCCCAAGCTTTCCATTATGGTTGATTATGCAGAAAGAGAAGGAGATGAAATTGCACGTTCTATTTTAGAAAAAGCAGCTGAAGAGCTTTCTCTGTCCGTGCGAGCAGTAGTTGAAGATTTAGAATTAGAAGACACATTTCCCTTAATTCTTATTGGGGGGATGTTTAAGTCAAAATTTCTAGAAGAGGAGTTATCTAACAAAATTAATAAATTTGCTAATATAGAGATTATTAAACCCGAAAAAGGTCCGGTTTTCGGAGCAGTTAAATTAGCTATTTCAAATTATGAAGAGAAATAACTTAAAAAAAGAAGATAAAGAGGTTTTTAAAATAATAAAAAAGGAAAGAAAAAGAAGGAAAGACACCTTAGAGATGATACCTTCTGAAAATCACACCTCACCAGCGGTTTTAGAAGCGATGAGCACCATCTTAACTGATAAGTATGCAGAAGGATATCCCGGAAAGAGGTATTACGGAGGGAATGAGTATATTGATGAGGTAGAAGTTTTGGCTAAGGAGAGAGCTAAGAAGCTGTTTAACGTCCCGTTTGCCAATGTTCAACCCTACTCTGGATCTCCAGCTAATATGGCAGTTTATTTTGCTTGTATGGAGCCAGGAGAAAAAGTTTTAGGAATGAATCTTAAAGATGGGGGTCACCTAACTCACGGTTGGCCAGTTAGTTTTTCGGGTACTTATTATGAATCTGCTTCTTATGGAGTAAATGAAAAAGATCAACGAATTAATTTAGAAGAAGTAAGAAAGATTGCAAAAGAGGAGAAGCCAAAACTTATTTGGGTTGGTGGTTCTGCCTATCCTAGAGATTTTGATTGGAAAGGGTTTAGTAAAATAGCTGAAGAAGTTGGAGCTTATTTAGCTGCTGATATTGCTCACATTGCCGGATTAATTGTTGCTGGAGTTCATTCTAGCCCAGCTGAGCATGTAGATATAATAACGACTACAACTCACAAAACTCTACGTGGGCCAAGGGGAGGAATGGTGATGGTAACTGAAAAGGGATTGAAAAAAGATTCTGAGCTAGATCAAAAGATAAACAAGGCAGTATTCCCCGGACTTCAAGGTGGACCTCATGAGCATCAAATTGCAGCAAAGGCAGTTTGCTTTAGAGAAGCTTTAGGAAATGATTTCAAAACCTATGGGCAAAAAGTGGTGAATAATAATAAAAAACTTGCTGAAGAATTAATAAACAGAGATTTTGAGTTAGTTACTGGTGGTACAGACAATCATCTTTGTCTTATTGATCTTAGAAGTAAAGATATTGGCGGCAAAAAGGCAGAAAGTCTATTAGAAAAAGCAGGAATAACAATAAATAAAAATGCCATTCCTAATGATCCAGCTAAACCATTTAATCCATCGGGAATAAGATTAGGAACTCCGGCAATAACTACTCGAGGAATGGGGAAAAAGGAAATGATAGAAATCGCTAAAATTATGGATGAAGTAATAACAGAAAAAAGTGAAAAAAGAGCTAAAAAAGCGAGAAAAGAAATAAAAAAACTAGCAGAAGATTTTCCACTACCTTATGATCTTTAATTGTAAAAAACTAGCAGAAGAAGAATTAAAAAGACTGAAGAATTCTTTAAATCAGAATTTATCTTTAGGCGTTGTTCAGGTTGGTGATGATGAAGTATCAGAAGTTTTTATCAATGAAAAAAGAAAAGCAGCGGAAAAAATAGGTGTAGAATTTAATCACTATAAGTTTCCTAAAAACATCCTATTTAATTCGTTAAAAAAAGAGATTCAAAAACTATCTGATGACGGCCTTATTGTTCAATTACCAATTAAAGGAGATCTTAAAGCACAAAAGGTTTTAAATTTAGTTCCCTTTGAAAAAGATATAGACGTATTGGCAGAGAGTTCTTTGGGAAAGTTTTTTACAGGACGACTAAACATTTTACCTCCTACTGTTGGGGCGATTGATAAAGTTCTAAAGGTAAACAATATTGATTTAACTGGCCAATTGGTGGCAGTTATTGGTCCGGGTAGATTAGTGGGTAAGCCAGCAGTTAATTATTTTCTATTGAATAAAGCGTCGGTTATTACAATTGATGAAAATACTAAAAATCCTGAAGAATTAACTAAAAAAGCAGATATAATTATTACTGGAGTTGGTAAGCCAGAATTTATTGATTCTAGCTTCATTAAAAAAGGAGCAGTTGTTATAGATGCAGGCACTAGTAAGAAAAATGGAAAGCTCGTTGGAGATGTAAACACAGAAGAAATAAAAGAAATTGTTAAGTTGGTTACTCCGGTACCGGGAGGAGTAGGTCCTTTAACTGTAGTGTCTCTTTTAGATAATTTAATTAAAAGAAATGCAAGTTGATTTAAATTTATTTAATTACATTTATGAGTTTTCTGGTCAATATTATTGGCTTGATTTTTTGGCTCATTTTTTAGCTAAGTATTTACCATACTTACTTATTATAATTCTGATTTTGCTTTTTATAACTGACCGAAAAAGGTATGGAAAAACATTGCTTAAATCAATAGGAGCAGGATTTTTCACTAAGCTATTTTTAATATTTCCAATTGAAAGGTTTCTTCCCAGAATGAGACCTTTTGCAGAACTTGGATTAGACCCGTTAGTCCCTAAAGAAGAATTTTCTGCCTTTCCGTCTTCACACGCCGCGTTCTTTTTTGCTTTTTCAACTGTGGTATTTTTCGATAATAAAAAATTAGGTATTTTGTTTTATTTTTCTTCTTTTCTGATAGTTATAGCTAGAATATATACTGGTTTGCATTGGCCAACTGACATTTTGGCAGGTTCTATGTTGGGACTAATTACCGGATTGGTTATCCAGATAATAGAGGAGAGAAAGAGTAATACTTGACATAAAAATTATAAATTGTATAGTTTAAGAACAAAGGGAGGGGTTTTTAATGAAATCTTTGAAATTTGTTCTTTTTTTAATTGGACTGATGGTTGCTGTTTTGCTCTTTATGTGGATATTTTCTTTATTTATCTACGTTTTCGGAAATGCTAGTTATACTGGGTTGATTAGTTACACACCGAAGCATATATTTATTTTTGCCCTACTTGTTTTTCTTTATCAAGACGGAGATGTAAAAGCTTATGTTTATAAATTAGAAAAAATATTTTTTGGAAGACATTAAAACAAAAAGGACCTTAAACAGGTCCTTTCTTTTTTTTGTGCCTGGAGTGGGAATCGAACCCACACGTCCTTAACGGACAGCGGATTTTGAATCCGCCCTGTCTACCTAATTCCAGCATCCAGGCTATTGTAGAGTTATTTTAGTTATTTTTTTGGAGTTTGTAAACCCATCCAGGGAAATTATTGACAGAAGTTAAGGGTTTGCTATTATAATACCGAGTAGATGACTCGGTTTTTATTTACACTATGAAAATATCAAAAAAATCACAATACGGATTAAGAGGTCTTTTTAGATTAGCAAAAGAAAAAGGGCACACCCCAATGAAAGCAGTGGCAGAAAAAGAAGGCATATCATCTGATTACTTAGAAAAGATTTTCACCGAGCTGGAAAAAGAAGGTTTTATAAAGTCAAAAAGAGGCCCTACTGGTGGATATGCATTAGCTTTAAAACCAGAAGAAATTAATTTAAGAATGATACTCGATGCTTTAGAAAATCAATTTTCTTTGGTTGAGTGTGTCGAAGAAGATTGTGAAAGATTGTCCAATTGTCCTGTTGCTCCTACTTGGAAAAAGTTAGATACGGAAGTAAAAGAAAAATTAGAGCTTATAACCATTAAAACAATAATAGATAATAATAAATAAAAAGTATGAGTAAAAAAATATATTTAGATCACGCATCCACTACTCCCGTAGCAGAAGAAATTGTAAAAGAAATGAAGCCTTATTTTAATGAAAAATTCGGCAACCCTTCCTCAATTCATTCTTTTGGGCAGGAAGCAAGAGTGGCAATTGACCAGTCTAGAGAAAAAATTGCTAACTTCTTAAATTGTGATCCAAAAGAAGTTGTTTTTACAGGATCAGCAACAGAAGCAAACAATATATTTATCCAAGGAGTTATTGAAAAGTCTGACAATCCGCATGTAATAACCTCTGCTGTTGAACATGATGCCGTATTAAAAACAGTTAAAAAATCAAAAGCGGAAGTTACTATTTTGCCGGTTGATGAGAAAGGCTTTGTTAGTTTGGAAAAATTAGAGGAGGAGATTAAAGATAATACGGTTTTAATAACTGTAATGTATGCTAATAATGAAATTGGAACTATTCAGCCAGTAAAAGAGATTGCCGAACTTGTGGAAGAAAAAAACAAAGATAGAGATACTAAAATATATTTTCATACCGATGCAGCTCAGGCAGCAGGATATTTAAATTGTAACGTAAAAGATTTGGGAGTGGACGGTTTGACAATGAGTGGGCATAAGATATATGGTCCAAAAGGAGTCGGAGTTTTATTTAAAAAAAGAAACGTTAATATAAAACCGATAATGTTTGGTGGTGGGCAAGAAGATGGACTAAGATCAGGAACTTATAATACACCGCTTATTGTTGGAATGGCAAAAGCCACAGAATTAATTACAAAGGAGAAAAAGAAAGATGAAACTGAGGAGCTTAGAGATTATTTAATTGATCAAGTTTTGAAGATTGAAGGCTCTTCGCTTAATGGACCGAAAAATAAAAGACTTTCTAATAATGCCAACTTTAGTTTTCGGGGAGTGGAGGGTGAATCTATTGTGATGATTTTAGATCAAGAAGGAATAGCCACTTCTACCGGGTCAGCCTGTTCTAGTAATAGCCTTGAACCTTCTCATGTTTTACAAGCGATTGGAATGAAGGATTTGGAAGCTCATAGCTCACTAAGAGTTTCGATTGGGAGAAAAACAAATAAAAAGAAGATTGATAAATTTGTAAAAGTATTACAAAAAACTATTACAAGACTTAGAGAAATTTCAGGAAGATAAATTTAAATTAAAAAAATGAAAAAAACATATTCAGACAAAGCAATGGATCATTTTATGAATCCTAGAAACTTAGGAAAGATGGAAAACCCTGATGGGGTTGGAGATGTGGGAAACCCTAAGTGCGGAGATTTAATGACCATTCACATAAAAGTAGAAGATGATAAGATTAAAGACATGAAGTTTAAGACTTTGGGCTGTGCAGCAGCAATTGCAACTTCAGATATGGTTTGTGAAGTTGCTAAAGGAAAATCTTTAGATAAGGCTTTAGAGATAACTTTTCAAGACTTAGTTGATGAATTAGGATCTTTACCTCCAACTAAAGTTCATTGTGCTGATTTAGCTCAAAGAGGATTAAAGGCAGCAATTGATGATTACAGAGAAAAAAAATAAAAAAATAGTTGTTGGAGTTTCCGGAGGGGTAGACTCTTCAGTTGCTCTTACCCTTTTAAAAGAGAAGGGTTTTTCTCCTATTGGTGTTTTTATGAAGTTTTGGGGTGAGGAAAATCATTGTTGTGGAATAAGTTCAGAAAGAAGAGCAAGAAAAACTTGCAATGAGTTAAATATTCCCTTTTACACTTTAGATGTAAGAAAAAAATTTAAAAAACAAGTAGTTGATTATTTTTTAAAAAGTTATAAAAAGGGAGAAACTCCAAATCCGTGTATAGTTTGTAATAAAAAAATTAAATTTAAGGTTTTATTTGAAAAAATAAGTGAATTCGGAGGATCTAAAGTAGCAACGGGTCATTACGCAATAAATAATAAAGGAAGTTTATTTACACCTAAAGACAAACACAAAGATCAAACTTATTTTTTATGGAGTTTGAGAAAGGAAGATCTTGAAAATATAATTTTTCCACTTGGGGATTTAGAAAAAAGGAGAGTGAGAAAATTAGCTGAAAAAAATAATCTTCCCGCAGCAACTGTTTCTGACTCACAAGAGGTTTGCTTTGTAAAGAGCAACTTAATAGATTTTTTAAAAAAGCATATTGATTTAAAATCTGGAGATATAGAAAATAAAAAAGGAGAAAAATTAGGAAAGCATATCGGTCTACCCGCTTACACTTTAGGGCAAAGGAAAGGAATTGGACTTTCTGGTGGCCCCTTTTATGTGTTGGATAAAGATATAGATAGAAATGTGTTAATTGTAACTAAAGACAATGATGATTTAATGAGTAGAAAAGTATCTTTTAGAGATTCTAATTTTTTTGAAGAAATAGATTTTCCTCTAGAGGTAAAAGCAAAAATCCGTTATAATGCTCCAAAAGAAAAAGGAGTGTTAAAAAACAAAAATGAGTTTGAATTTCACGAATCGCAAAGAGCTATTGCTAAAGGTCAATCAATAGTTTTTTATAAGAAAGATAAATTATTAGGTGGAGGAGTTATTAATTAACAAAAATATTATGGAAATAACAAAAGATTCTACAATTGAAGAAATTTTAAAACACCCAAAAGGACAAGAGGTGATGGCTAAATATCAAGTTCCTTGTCTGGGATGCCCTATGGCATCAATGGAAATGCAAGATCTTAAAATTGAGCAAGTTGCTAAGCAGTATGATTTAGACTTAGAATCTATTTTAGAAGATCTTAACGCAGATAATTAATGCAATACGTAATTTGTCATTATTCTGAAATAGGATTAAAAGGAAACAATAGAAGCTTTTTTGAAAAAAAGCTAGTTTCTAATATAAAAGAAGCTTTACCAAGTGGAAGCTTTACTAGTGTTAGAAGACCAGAAGGAAGGATTGTTATTAGGTTAAATGAAAATGCTGAAAAGACAGATGTTGAATCAAGCTTAAAAAAAGTATTTGGTTTAGCTTATTTTTCTTTTGCAAAAAAAATAGATTCAAAGTTAGAAACAATTAAAAAAGAAACTGTTGATCTTTTGAAAAAAGAAAAGTTAACCCCCAATTCTTTTAGAGTAACTACTAAGAGAGCGGATAAAAGTTTTCCGCACAACTCCCCTGTAGTTAGTCGAGAGGTTGGGGCATCTGTTTTTGAAAACTTTGATTGGCAAGTTGATCTTGAAGATTTTGACTTGAATGTATTTATTGAAATTACCAGAGAAGGGTCTTTTATTTACTTTAAAAAAATAAAAGGTTATGGTGGTTTGCCGGTTGGATCAAGCGGTAGAGGAACTCTTCTTTTATCGGGAGGAATTGATTCGCCTGTAGCTGGATTTAAGATGCTAAAGAGAGGTCTTGCTTTAGATTTTGTTCATTTTCATGCTTACCCCTTAGTTTCTAACGATTCAATAAAAAAAGCAGAGAAGTTATTTAAGGTGTTAAAAAAATATGCTCCCGAAAGTAAGCTCTTCTTGATGCCTTTTGGAGAAATTCAAAAAAAGATTAGAATTTCCATCCCGGAAAAGTATAGAATAATATTTTATAGAAGATTAATGCTAAAGATCGCCGAAGAGCTTGCTCACAACCGAAATGCGGGAGCTTTAGTTACTGGAGAGAGTTTGGGGCAGGTATCATCCCAAACCCTACCTAATATGCGAGCAACGGAGGAGGTGACCGATCTACCAATACTTAGACCTTTAGTTGGAGAAAATAAAAAAGAAATTATCTCTAAAGCGAGAGAAATAAAAACTTATGAAATTTCAATCCTTCCAGATCAGGATTGTTGCACTCTATTTAATCCCCGTAGTCCGGAGACTAAATCCAATCTAAAAAGGGTTTTAGAACTAGAAGAAAAGCTTGATTTAGATGATTTAATAGAAGACTGTATAGAAAATAAACGGGTTTTAACTTGATTTTTTCGTAGTGTTGGTTATAATGAGCTTAAGTTAGGTTCAAATAAGTTAAAAAAGAACCTACATGCAAGTTAAAAATCCGCTTTAAAAATAAAAAGGTCGGATATGTAATCAATCAACATAGAAATAATATGTCTGAAGCATACTGTGTAAAATGCAAAGCTAAAAGAGAAATGGAGAACGAAGAAGAAGTAACTATGAAAGGTAAGGGCGGAACTAAAAGAAGAGCTCTTTCTGGAAAATGTCCTGAATGTGGAACTAAAATGTTCAGGATTCTCGGAAAAGCGTAAATCGCTTATCGATTCTCTACCTCCAAAAACCACCCGACCACGGTGGTTTTTGGTTTTAAATTATGAACAAAGATAAAAAATTTTTAATAATATCGTTTTTAATATTTTGTAATTTAGTTGCTCTTTCAATTTTTTTAGATTTACGGAAGGAGCAAGACTTAGAAGTAACTTTTTTTGATGTCGGGCAAGGAGATGCAGCTTTAATTAGAACTTCGGATAGAAAAAATATACTTATAGATGGCGGACCAGAAGATAAAATTCTTTCTCATTTGAGTTCAGAACTTCCTTTTTGGGATAGAGATATAGATCTAATTATTTTGACTCATCCTCACGCTGATCATCTATCTGGATTAGTGGAGGTTCTTGAACGATTTAATGTCGAGAAAGTCCTATGGACCAAGCAAAGCCATGATAGTCTAGTATTTAGAGAATGGGAGAGCTTATTAGAAAAAGTTGACGACAAAAAAGTTTACAGAGGTCAAAGGGTTTATTTAGGAGAAGCTTATCTTGATATCCTTTTTCCACCTAAAGATTTCGATTTTTCTAAGGGGCTTAATGAAGCCTCTATAGTTAATAGATTAGTTCATGAAGACGGTAGTGTTTTATTTACGGGAGATGCAGGAAAGAGGCAAGAAGAAAAGCTATTAGAATGGGAAAAGGAATGTTCTGAAAATAAGTTTGATTGGTGTAGGGCAATTAATCTTCCATCAGATGTTTTAAAGGTGAGCCACCATGGATCAGCTAGTTCTTCTGGTTATGATTTTGTTAAACGTGTTAATCCCGAAGTAGCAGTAATAAGTGCTGGTGCGGATAATAGGCATGGTCATCCTCATGAGGAGGTTTTAAAAATCTTTAATGATTTAAGTATTGATACTCATAAAACCTTTGAAGAAGGTAACTTTAAAGTAATAGCTGAATAAGGCTTTTATGTTAGCCTATAAGATGGTAAAATTAGTGCAAATAAATTTTAAAAGTTGAAAAAGAACTTAAAAATGATAAACTAGAAAAACTTATGAGTAAGGATAAAGAAAATTTTGAAGATCAATATTTTCCATTCCCAGAGCAGGATTTTAGGGAAACTTTTCAGTGGAGAATATTTAGGATTATGGCTGAATTTGTTGAGGGTTTTCAGTTTGTAGCTGATTTCGACAAAGCAGTTTCCTTTTTTGGATCTAGTCGTTTTGATGAAGACAACCCTCATTACAAAAAAGCTAAAAAATTAGCTGATTTATTAGTAAAAAAAGATTATTCTGTAATTACCGGTGGAGGTCCAGGGATTATGGAAGCAGCTAATCGAGGAGCTTATGAAGCGGATGGAGATTCTATTGGAATAAATATTCAATTACAAGGAGAAGGAGAAAAGGCTAATGATTATTTAAAGAAATCAGTTGGATTCCACTACTTTTTTACAAGAAAAGTAATGCTTTCTTTTTCATCTTATGGTTATGTATTTTTTCCTGGGGGTTTTGGAACTTTAGATGAGCTTTTTGAAATGCTGACTTTAATGCAAACTAAAAAACTTCCTCAACCGGTTACTGTAGTTGCTGTTGGAGAAGATTATTGGAATCCTTTAATAAAATGGTTTAAAAATACTTTATTAGATGATTACAAAACAATTAGTCAAAAAGATTTAGACTTAATTCAAGTAGTAGATACGCCGGAAGAAGCTTTAAAGGTTATTGAAAATGGGAAACCATTAAAAAGATAAATATTAATTAATTTAAAAAAATATGAAAGGAGTAGAATTCCCAATATATAAGACAAAAATGGAAGACGATCCCGGATTTGATCTTTCTGATCCGGATGAAAGGCTTGAATATTTCGAATTCAAAGCTGGTAAAGATATAGAAGCTATAAAAGACTTTTTAGAAAATAATACTTTTGTAGTTTATCTTTTAGGAAAAAAAAGTGCCGGTAAAGGAACTTACTCTAAAATGATTGCTGATGCTTTAGGAAAAGATAAAGTAGAACATTTCTCAGTTGGAGATATGATTAGAGAAGTGGATCAAGAGCTTAAGGATGATGAAAAAAGAGAAGAATTAATTCAATTTTTAGAAGAAAATTATCGAGGATGGATTGAACTTGATGAAATAATTGCTCGTTTAGAAGGAAGAAGTACAGAGTCTCTTCTTCCTACACCCCTTATCTTAACTTTAATTAAAAGAGAGATTGCAAAAAGAGGAAGAAAGGTGCTTTTCATTGATGGATTTCCACGAAACATGGATCAAATTAGTTACTCTTTATTCTTTAGAGATCTAATCGGGTACAGAGAAGATGTGGATATATTTGCTTTATTGGATGTTCCAGAAAATGTTATTGATGAGCGAATCAAATACAGAAAGGTATGTCCCGAGTGTAATACTTCTAGAAATCTAAAACTCTTCCCTACTTCTAAAGTAGAATATGATAAGGAAGAAGATGAATTTCATCTAATTTGTGATAATCCTGACTGTGAAGAGGTTAGAATGGTCAGGAAAGAGGGTGATGAAAAAGGGATTGAACCGCTCAGAGATAGACTTGACTTAGATGAAAAACTTATTAAGCAAGCTTTTAAACTGCACGGAATTCCAAAGGTTTTAGTTAGAAATTCTATTCCAGTAGAAAAAGCTGATGAATATGTTGCAGATTATGAAATTACTCCCGAATACAAGTATGAGTATAACGAAGAAAAAGATGAGGTAGAAATTGAAGAAGTTCCTTGGACTGTAAAAGATGATGAAGGGGTGGAAAGCTACAGCCTTTTAGCTCCTCCAGCAGTTGTTTCTTTCTTAGGACAGCTTGCAGACGTACTTAGAAATTCTTGACACTAAATATTAATAAAAGATATAATACAGGTGCACCTCGTTGACATAAAGTCTGACACATCAACATTTAAGGGAGCCGCATATGATCTTTAGCCCGTGGGCTAAAGCTGAGGCACCCACTTGGAACATTCTCAGATTTTTTATGAGCAGCGGGGTGCGTAAAAACCATCTCCCGAGAGGGAGGTGGTTTTTTTTATTTGACATTTAGCATTGATTTTGTAAACTATTGATAAGTAATACCTGTACCATAGGTGTAGGTATTGATAAAATTAAAGATAAAATTTGACTAATTTATAGGGAGATGAATCAAAATTTAAGAAAATTATCTTGTGCTGGGAAAGAGTTTGTAAAAATATTTTTTAATTTAAAAAACTTATTTTTAGCTTTCGGGGTAGCTTTTTTGTTTTTAATTATTTTAGTTACAGCTCCAAATATTCAAAGCATCAAAACAGCTATTTTTAATGGAGAAAGTAATTTATTATTTAATTTTTTTAATGCTGTTTATTTACATCTTATTGGGTTTCGTTCTTTTTCTATAGTAACTACTATTTTAATAGCTTTACTTTTTGGATTTAATTTAATAGCTTTTAAAAATATTAGAACTAATGGTGGCATTGATAGAAAGACAGCTACCACTACTACTGGCGGTTTAATATTTAGTCTTTTGGGTGCCGGTTGTGGTGCTTGTGGAATTTTAGCAGTTTCATTTTTATCCTTTTTTGGAATGGGAGCTTTAGTTTCTGCCCTACCTCTTGGCGGAGCTGAGTTTGATATAGCTGGAGTAATTTTGTTGTTTATTTCATTAATACTAATCTTAAGTCAATCGATTACAAAAAATAATTGTAAAATATAAGTCATGAGTGAAAAAGAAAAAGCAGTAATAAACTTAAAAAAAGCGAAGAGCTTAATAAATAAAATGTTGGAAATGATTGAAGAAGATCAGTACTGTATTGACATAATGCAACAGAACTTGGCAGTTATGGGCATGCTTAAATCTTCACATGAAAAATTAATGAGAAATCACTTAAATACTTGTTTTAGACATGCAATGGAAACTGATGATGAAGAAAAGAAGCAGGAAATGATTAACGAAATTATAAAAGTAATGAAATTTCTAAATAAATAATATGAAAAAAGAATTTGATATATCAGGAATGCACTGTATTAGTTGTGCAAACTCCATTGAAAAAGAAGTCATCAAAATGGACGGTGTTAATTCTGCTAAGGTTGATTTTACTAATGAGGTATTAATAGTTAAAGGTGAGGAAATTTTTGAAGATAAAGTTAGAAAAATAGTGCAAGATTTAGGATATGAAGTAGGTTCTAAAGAGCAGAACGAAGAAATATCCCAAGCTAAAAGTAAGGCTTTTACATCTCTTGCTATAGCTACGTTTCTAATGTTACTTATGGGGGTTCGCTATTTTTTTGAACCGATGTTTGGATTGTCTTTTTTAGGAATAAGCTCTCATTATTTACAACTTACTTTTGAGGCTATTCTCGCTTTCTTTCCTGTTTATTATTATGGGAAAGAAACCCACCTTTCTGCCTTTAAATCAATTAAAAAAGGTTATGCCAACATGGATGTATTGATTTCTATGGGGGATAATGCGGCTTATTTGTTTGGCTTAGCTGCCTTCTTTGTCCTTGATTTACCTGCGTTTTTTGGTGTTGCTGCCTTTATTATGGCTTTTCATTTGTTAGGAAGGTATTTGGAAACCAGAGCAAAAGGAAAAACTTCTGCAGCTCTAAAATCTTTATTAGAACTAGAAGCTAAAACTGCCAATGTGTTAGTTGACGGAGAAGAGGATCAGGTTAGAGTGGATGAATTAAAAGAGGGAGATATAATGATTGTTAGGCCGGGAGAAAAGGTTCCTACGGATGGAGAAGTGTTAGAAGGAAAATCAAGTATTGATGAGTCAATGGCTACCGGGGAATCAGTTCCAGTTACTAAAAAACCGGGAGACGAAGTGATAGGATCGACTATAAATATCGAAGGAGTTTTAAAGGTAAGAGCTACAAAGGTGGGTGAAGACACTTTTCTTTCTCAAGTTATAAATTTGGTTAAAGAAGCGCAAGGATCTGAAGTTCCGATTCAAAACTTAGCGGATAAAGTTACTTCTTATTTTGTTCCTGTTGTTTTATTTTTGTCGTTAATTACTTTTTTAGTTTGGGGATTTATTTTTGGAGAATGGTTTACCGCTCTTTTTGCAGCGATGACTGTTTTGGTTATTGCTTGCCCGTGTGCTCTAGGATTAGCTACTCCGACTGCGCTTACGGTAGCAGTGGGTAACGGAGCGAAAAGAGGAATTTTATTTAGAAAAGGATCAGCCTTAGAAGAGATTACAAAAGTAGATACAATTGTTTTTGATAAAACTGGAACTATAACTAAAGGTGCTCCTAGTGTGACTGATTTATATTCTTTTGAAGGAGAAAAAGATAATATCTTAGAGATTGCTGGATCTTTAGAATCTAATTCTGAACACCCTTTAGGAAGAGCAATTACTAAAAAAGCAAAAGAAGAAAACCTTAAACTTAGAAAAATTACTAATTTCGAAGCTCTTTTTGGAGAGGGTGTTGTTGGGAAGGTCGATGGGCAAAAAGTGATAGTAGGAAGAAAAAACCTATTAGAAGAAAATGACTTTAATTTAACTGAAGATCTTACAAATAAAAAAGAAGAACTAGAAGAGCAAGGGAAGACAGTAGTTATTGTCGGTAGTGATAAGTTGCTTGGACTTATAGCGCTTGCTGATACTGTAAAAGAGACTAGTGAAAAAGCAATACAAGATTTAAAAGACAAAGGATTTAAATTAGTTATGCTTACTGGGGATAATGAGAAAACTGCTAAAGCTTTAGCGAAAGAATTAGGAATCGAAAAGGTTATAGCAGAAGTTTATCCAGATCAAAAGACAGAGGTTATAGAAGACTTGCAAAGCCAAGGAAGGTCCGTAGCTATGGTTGGGGATGGAATAAATGATGCTCCTGCTCTAACTAAGGCTGATGTATCTATAGCAATAGGAACGGGGACAGATATAGCTATTGAATCCGGAGATATAACCCTAATCAAAGGAGAGTTAGAAAAATTAATAGAAGCAATAGATTTATCAGAAAAAACTTTCAAAATAATAAAGCAAAATCTATTTTGGGCTTATCTTTATAATTCCTTAGCTCTACCAGTTGCTGCCTTTGGATTTTTAGCTACTCCTATAGGACCAGCAATTGCTGCTGGTGCAATGACTATTTCTTCAGTTTCAGTTGTTTTTAACTCTTTAAGA
>JBNJDU010000004.1:0-39490 GCA_051745165.1 Patescibacteria group bacterium | reverse complement strand
TCAGTCTAAAATAATACTAGCATATTTTACTTACAAGATTAAAAACTTAAAGCAATTAGCCACAAAGCAACCTTAATCAGATGCCTTTAAATTCAATTAACTTTAGAGCTACTTAGGTCGATACTGTATATTGACTTAAATTCTGAAGTTGATCTTCAGTCAATTGGTTAGCTTCTTCTATAGCTTCATCGATTAAACTCTCCGGAACTTCAACAGTCTCTCCTGTTTGCAGCCAACCAGTTTCGTGATCCAAGTTCTTCTGAATGTAGTCTTCAATATATACTTTATGTTCGGCAGTTAAATCTTCCCCTCCTCCTTTGGTCTCAATATGAGCTTCGGTAGCCTTTCTAGCAACGTGCGTAAGGCCGTCACCGCTCTCTGCTTCTACTTTATAGCTTTGACCGCTATATTCATCATTCCTCTCTACTTCTTCGTAAGCAATTCCCTCATTGTCTCCTTCTTCATACTGAGCTAATCCAACATCATTTTCTTCTGAATCTTCTGAATCGCTCTCTTCTGTATCCTCACTTTCTTCTTCTAACTCAATGCCTTCTTCACTTTCTTCGCTCTCTTCTGTGCTTGGGTCTGCTTCTCCACGTATAAAGTCGAGGTTGATCTCTGCATCGCTCCTTAAAATTGCAAATCCTCCTATAGCTACTATAATAAGTATGAGGATAGCAACCGAAAAGAACTTTTCATTTTTGAATCCGTGAGATGAATCCGGATCAATAATATCGTTTCTCATAAAAGTCTTTTTAATTATTAATTTTAACTTAGTTTAAGTCACTGCAATGCTTAGCAGTACGTTGGGTATATTATAAATTAAAAGTTAATAAATATCAAGAATATGGAACTTAAAAAAGCCTTTAGCGGACCGAAAACTTTAATCATTCTTCTAGTTCTCGCCATTATTGCTCTTTACACTGCATATAACTATCAAACTCACGTTCAGGAATTAGAAGTTATGGAAGAAAAAGTTAAAGAGATGAAAACTAACCAGGAATTAAACGTTCGCCTACTAGAACAAGAATATAGCGAGGAAGAATTAGAGGAAATGAGAGAAAATGCAGAAGAATTAGAAGAAGAAGCTAATAAAGAAGAAGAGGAGGAAGAGGGTGAAGAAGAAGAATAAATAAAAAACTAAACCTTATGAAAAATATATTAAACCAAAAAGTATCCGATAGACTAGCTAATACCATCATCGTTATTTCCACTGGTGTAGTGTTGCTTTTAGGTTTCTTTTACTATCAACAAACTCAGAAAGTTAATGAATTAGAGCTACGACTAGAAAGAAATCACCACATGCAAGAAAGATTTATAACTACCATGAAAAACGAAGACATGCTTGAAGACTTTTTAAATCTTGAAGAGTTTACCGAAGAAGAAAAAGAAACAATTAGATCTTTTGCTGAAGAAGTAGAAGAAGAGAGTGAAGAAGATAGCGAGGAAGAAAATGAAAATAATGAAGAAGAAGCAGAACAGGAGAATTGAAATGGAGAGGAAGAAACTGTGCTTGCTTTTGTCGGTGATGTGATGCTTGATAGAGGCGTTCTGTATCAAGCAGATATAAAAAACGACCCAGCTCTTCCTTTTAGAAAAATTAAAGACAGACTAAACCAGGCTGATATTTTATTTGGAAACTTGGAAAGCATGATCTCTGATCAAGGACATAATCAGGGAAGTGCTTATTCTTTTCGAGCCCCTCCCAAAATGATGGAGGGTCTTGTTTTAGCTGATTTTGATATTCTATCAATAGCTAACAATCACTCCTTTGACTGGACCATCAATGCTCTACTAGATACTAAAGATAGATTAGAAAAAGAAAATATCAAAGCTTTAGGTGCCGGTAAAAACCCGTACTCTCCTGTTATTATTAAAGAAGATGAAACAAGCTTTGCCTTTATTGGACACACTGCCGTGGGAGCACCCGGTTGGGCAGCAACCGAAACTAGCCCCGGAGTTGCTTGGTACGAATCCGAAAAACTTAAAGCAGCTATAGAAAAAGCAAAAGAAAAGTCAGATATAATAATATTTTCTATCCACTTCGGTACGGAGTACGAAACTACACCCAATGAAAATCAAAAGCAAATTGCTAGAGAAGCAATCGACATGGGTGCCGACTTGGTAATCGGGCATCACCCGCACGTAACTCAGCCAACTGAAGAATATAAAGATGGATTAATCGCCTATTCTTTAGGCAACTTTGTATTTGATCAAGACTTTTCAAAAGAAACAAGTGAAGGATTACTTTTGGAGGTAAAAATAAAAGACGGAGAAATAATTGATCACAGAGAAATAAATACTGTAATTAACGATCAATTCCAACCTACAATTAAATAGTTAAATTAAAAAAACACCTGAGTTTTGTAACCAGGTGTTTTTATTTTGGACTTCTAATTAAAATAAGAGAAGCCAGTAAAATTAGTGAATCCATTCTCGGCTCTAAATAAAATAGTTACGCTACAGTCTTCATTTGGAGAAAAACCACGAAAAGTCCACTCCTGACTTTCATCAGAGAGTAAAATATTTTTACGCCAATCTATAAAATCATCTACTTTACCGTAATAAAAAAGATTCTTTCCCCTATCTATTCGTAAATCAAAATTACACTCCCCGCTGGAGAGGACTTGGATTTGATATAAAAAATCAAGAGTACCAGTGTTTTCCACAACCACTCTTTTTTTACTTCTCCGGGATAAAGTTTCTTCTAGCTCTAGATCAATTACTCCCGCCTGAAAAGAACGGGTAAAGCTAGTAGTTACCGAGAAGTAAGAAAAAGCAGGATAACCTAAAACCAGACCAAGAAAAACTAGTAATTTAATCTTTTTCATCTGTTTTCAGTATTTCTTCAATCAAAATAATTAAAAGACCAATAAATATAAAAATAGTAAATCCAAGCGGGGTTTGAACTCCCTGGATAAAAAATCCTAGAAAGGGTATAGAAAAAGCCACTTCCCCAACAACAGATTCTTTGTCTACTGGCTTGGGATCAGTAGTATCATTAGCATCCCCAGCAGTTATATAAGTATCGTTTTGCCGAGAAACAACTCGGTGAGTTACTAAATTTTTACCTTTTCTAAAAGTAATTATATCCCCCACTTCTAAATTATCTTCGGGAACAATTACAACTAAAGAACCTACCGAAATTTCCGGTTCCATTGAACCAGAAACTACTGCTTTTAAGTCATAGTCTAAAAAAGCACTAAACCCAAAAAAGCAAAACAATATTAAAAGAAAAACAATTGAAAGTTTGTTTAAAATTTTTGTCATATTTTTTACAAAACTTTTCAACTCCGCTACTAAAGCGGAGTCAAAAAACTTTGTAAATTTAAGATTGTGTTGCTTGGACTTGGAAAATTACGTCAGTTAAGCCACATCCTTGAAATTCACTACCGGCATCAGGATTAAAAATTACCTCAAAAAGATAAGTTCCTGACTCTCCTTCAGATAAAGATAGTGGAGAATTAATTTCCTTTCCGTTCTGTAATTCTTCTAAATTAGAAGCTAAAACAGTAGAGCTATCATCACCTTCTTTATAGAGATGCACTTGCAATTGACTTGGGAATTCACTTCCACCAGTACAAGCCTGATGAGAATCATCAACAGCAAAATCCTCTACAGAAATCTTATTCACTTCTAAATCCAAGGTTCCTGTGTTGGTAAAGACGAGTTCTTTCTTTCCTGTTGAATCAGAAGGAGCCATATTATCAAGCTCAACTAAAAAGTCAGTCTCAGTTCCGCTGGACATATCAAGATTTAGCGTTCCAGCAGTAAACGAACTAATTCCACTTACAGCCGTATCAGTGTAAAAAGCAACGGTTTGTCCGATAACTAAAACACCAACAATGGCTACTGCTACAAATATTAGACCCTTTTTCATTTTTGTTTCTTTATTTTAAAATTAACGACCTTTTTTTAACAATCAAATTATAATTTAGCGAACAAAAAACAACCGTCTTAAAAAAGACTTATCTGTAAAAATATTAAAATAATAGACCCTTTAAAAAATAAAATCCGGTGCCAACCGGCTGTTCTTCTTAAGTTAATTAGTAATCCGCGTGCTAGTAAGAAATTTCTTAACCGCTATTATAGTAGCAAAAAAAAGATAAAAAAGCAATCAAAAAAAGGGCTCCCGTTTGGGGAGCCCGTCAAATATTAAAAGTTTTTCCTGGGAAGCTTTCTTATAATAAATCCGTTCTTTGATTTCAAGCTTGCTTTTAAAACTTCCCAATTAACCTTTCTAATTTTTTTCTTTTTACTCATATGTTTATCCCCCTTCCAATTACACTTTAACTTAAAAAGCCATCTTTTTCAAGTAAATAAAAATTTGAAGACTGTTTTAATATTTATATAATTAAATAAGTGTAAGCCAAATTACTCTTAATATGCTAAAAAAGATAAGCTTTTTTGCAATAATCCTACTTGTAACTGGGGCGGTTTTTATTTTTGAAGACGCTCCTCTAGAAGCTACCTTAAAAAGCCCTAAAAATGATACCGAAACTCATGTTTTAAGTGAGCAAGGGGCCGATAATAAAAACAGTTTAGCTACTACTAATAAAGATAAAATTGAAAACATAGACAACGATAATGAGAAAAGTGAAGAAGAAAAAGAAACTAACAAATGCCTACAAAAAGTAAACGAGCTAACCAAAGAAGAGCTTCAACTTATTGACGGAATTGGTGAAGCTTATTCTAAGCGAATAGTAGAGGCAAAAGATATAAAAACTGTTGATGATCTTGAAAAGATAAATGGAATTGGAGAAATTACCGCCCAAAATATTGAAGAATTTGTTTGCCAAGACTTAGAAGAAAAACTAAATGAAATAGATAAAGAATTAGAAGAAGATAGTAAAAATGATGATAAAGAAATAAAAGAAGAAGATATTGTAGAGCTAATTGAATTAATAGATAAATATGAAGAGAAAAAGATAAAGCAAAAAGAAACAGATAAGGAAAAAGAAAAGGATAAAGCAACAGAAGAAAGTGTAGAGATAAATAATGCTTCCCAAAAAGATCTGGAAAAGATAAATGGAATTGGCCCTACCTACTCTCAAAGAATAATTGAAAAAAGACCCTTTTGTAATTTAGAAGAGTTGAGTGAGGTTAAAGGAATTGGAGAAAAAACTATAAAAGATATAAAAGATCAAAATATAGCTACTATTGAGATTGATTGTGGAAGTGAAAGCTCAGAAGATAATCAAAAAGATGATGAAAAGGAAAGCAATGACAATAATGAAGAAACTGAAAAGCTAAAAGAAGAGGTTGAGGATCTGGAAGAAGAAATATCTCTTCTTGAAGATGACTATCGAGAAGTTAGAGGTCTTTTACGTGACGAAGAAAAAGAAGTAGAGACTTACAAAAAAGAAATAAAAACAATCCAAGAGCAAAGAGATAAGTGTAGATATCCTAATCAAATAAACATAAACAAAGCAGACATAGATCAATTAAAAAAATTAAGTAATGTAGGAGAAGCAAAAGCAAAGAAAATTTACGAAGCTAAAGATATAAACACGCTTGAAGATGTAAAAGATATAGATGGAATTGGTAAAGAAA
Source organism: Patescibacteria group bacterium (assembly GCA_051745165.1). Classification (GTDB taxonomy): domain Bacteria; phylum Patescibacteriota; class Minisyncoccia; order Minisyncoccales; family PWPS01; genus PWPS01. The sequence continues at coordinate 33,937 of JBNJDU010000004.1, read as the reverse complement.
CTATTAAAGACTGGATAAAAGAAGGGTTTGCTTGCACTTGGGGAGATGTAGAAGAGGATAAAGATGAAGAGGAAAATAAAGATAAAGAAGAAGAAAATAAAGAAAATAAAAATATAGAAATAAATACAGCAGAAAAAGATAAGCTTACAAACATTCACGGTATAGGAGAAGCTACGGCAAATAATATCTTAGACTACCGAAAAGATAATTGCTTCTGCAACTTTTCTGATCTTGAAGAAATAAGTGGTATTGGAGAAACCACTTTGAAAGAAATTAAAGAAGAGAATTTAGCAACAGTTGACCCACCTACTGAATGCTTTGATAAAGAAATAAATATAACTAATTATCCAAAAGAAATTACTTTAAATGAAGAATCTTCTATAGACGTAAAATTTTTAGACTTCAAAGAATCAGATTATAAAGTAACGCTTAGAATAATGGCCGAAGACGACTTAATTGAAAAAACTAAAGATATAAATCTAGGTGAAGAAAATTCAGAGTCTTTCACTTTTAAGATTGAAGAAGAAATAGATAAGAAACTAGACTTGGAAATAAAAGTGAAAAACAAAGAAGAAACGTTATCAAAAAAAGAAATAGATAGTTTTGCAGAGGTTGAGACTCCAGAAAGCAAGCACTTAACAACTTTTGAAGAAACAAATAAACTTGAAAATGTTAAAATTGAAGTATTTAAAGATGAAGATCTAATCTTTGAAGATGAAACAAATGAAGACGGGCTAGTAGAGGAAGAGTTTGAGGAAGGTAGCTATAAATTAAAAGCTAGTCGAATCGGTTACAAAACAAAAGAAAAAGAATTTGAGGTTGAAAAAAAGCCCCAAATTGATATAGAATTAGTGAAGAAAGAATTTATAGAAAATAATAATTTTGAAAGCTGGACTGACGAAGTGCCTGACAGGTGGGAATTAGATAATCAGTCTAGTAAATCAGAGAGAAGCAATCTTCATCTTGGACCGCATGAATACAAAGGACCATATGAAGAAGTAACAACTTTCAGTGATCCAGGCTCTGAAGGAAAAACAATCACCTACAAATTAAAGGCAAAAGTGAAAGGCACTGGTTACATCCAATTAGGGTTAGTCCGTCCCGGATATACCAACGCAAGCTACAGCGATTGGCGATTAGTAAATAGTGACGATTGGACTAATGTTGAATATGAAGTTACTAAAAACTCTAGAGACGACTTTGATCCAGACGGAGAATTTATCATTAGACACACCAGTGATGATGATCTAGCAAATAAAGAGGAGGACTTAAAAGAAATAGATATAGAGGTAGATTCTGTTAGTTTAAAAGTAATAGATTAAAACAAATGGAAAATATAGATGTAATAATTCCTGCTTATAACGAAGAAGGAAGAATCTCAAATATAATAAAAACCTTACAAAGTTGTAAAAAAATAAGCTCTATTATAGTTGTTGATGATGGTTCAACAGATAATACCTACTTAGAAGCAAAACGATTAAAGGTAGATAAATTAATTTCTCACCCTGAAAACAAAGGAAAGGGAGCTGCTTTGACTACGGGAGTAAAGCACGTCGAATCAAATCCCTTTTTAATTGTTGATGCTGATTTAAAAAACTTCACCACTGACCATATAAATCAATTGGTTAGTAAGTATAAAAATAATATTTTAGTAAGTGGTGTCTTGGATCGTGGAGATATAAGTGGAATAACTAAAAATCTAGAGGGTTTAATCGCTGGAGTTAGATTAATGGATAAAAAGATATGGGAAAAGGTAGAAAAAGAAAAGTTAAAAGACGGTTATGAAATAGATTACTTAATTTATGAAAAAGCTAAAAAGATGGGGCGAGTAAAAACAATAACCCTGCCTAATCTAGATCAATATAAAAAAACAGAAAAAATTAGCCCCATAAAGGGCTTTTATGCTCACGTTAAGATGTTTATCCAAATAATTTACAACACACTCAAAAGAAAAGCAAAATAAATAACATAAATTTTTTGACAATTAATTAATTTTAATGTAAAATAATCATTACATTATCGGGATGGGGAGTTCAATTCTTCGCATCCCGACCAATTACACTAAAAGGAGGTTATTGAATGACCAAAAAAGATGTAGGTAAGCTAACAGAGAAGTTGATTAGTATTAAAAAGAAGCAATTACCTAAGAAAAAGGTTAGAAATTAGTGTCACTCAAAAGCAAAAGCCCGGAAAACCGGGCTTTTTTTATATATATTTATCAAGTATGCTCGCGCATAGTTAAAATTGCTAAATCACCTGCGAGAGTTTCTTGCAAGAGATATCCCTCAAAATAAACTGTGCTAAATCCTTTCCGAGAACTTTTCAGAAGTAATATTCTTCGCATTTATTCATACATTAAAGCATCTACCGGATTAAGTTTGGCTGCTTTTTTAGCTGGAAAATATCCACTACCGCAACCTAAAAGAAAACTGAAAAACAAAGTGATAAGTATCATATTTACAGAGAAATGAGCTTCCAGAGTAAGTCCAATTCCTGCTTGGGCAATCGCTATCTCTCCTAATTTAGCGAAACCTATCCCTAAAATAATTCCTAATGTTCCTCCGACTAATCCGATCATTCCCGATTCAACTAAAAATATAGAGTGAATGTGTTTTTTCTTCGCTCCGACTGCTTTTAGAACTCCGATTTCTTTAGTTCTTTCTCTAACGGAAGTAAACATTGTGTTCATAATACCAATTGCCCCAACAATAATAGCAATACTGGCAAAAGCAATAATTCCGGCTTGAATTAACCCTAAAATAGACTCTACCATTTCAATCATTGCCTCACTACTCATAACTGAAAAGCTGGGGGAATCTTCGCCTCTTTTTCTCTTCCCTACTTCATCCAGTGACCTTTCAATATTAGCTACTACTCGATTAACATCTTGCCCTTCTTCCACGCGAGCAACAGCTACGGGTGTTCCTTCAGTAGTGTCGGTTACATCCCTATAATCTTCAAGATCAAAAATTATTGAATTATCATCTTGGTTATTTCCTAAAGACTTCAGAATTCCAGCAACGGTAAACTTTCTTCCACTAGCGGTTATTTGATCTCCCGGTTCAATATCCGGAAAAGTATCTCTAGGCACTAAGTGACCCAAGAGAACTTCTCTTCTTCCCGGTCTAGGAAACTCTCCTTCTCTTATCTCAAACCCCATATCATTTATTGCCATATCTAATCCATCTTGCATATCCAGTCCCGTAACTAAATTAGTTTCTGTTCTATCTCGAAAGCGAAGAGTTTGTGCGGTGTAAGGCATTTCAAGAACAACCTCCACTCCTCTAGTCCTTTCTATGGCCTGGATGTGTCTGTCTTTAAGTTCTGCTCCACCAACAAAAGAAGTAGCGTCTAAGCCACCACTACCAGGCATTATCATTACAATATCAGTTCCTACAGCTTGAAGCTGACCCATTACTGCATTATTCAATCCTTCGGATAAAGAAAGAAGTGATACTACTAAAAATACACCAATTATAATACCTAAAATAGTCAGCCAACTGCGAAGGGCTCTTTTTTTAATATTTCTATAAGCTAATTTAAAATACTCAATCATTTTTTTGTTGTTTTTCCGGTTCTAATTCTCCATCTCTAATTCTAATTACTCTTGTTGCGTAATTAACTAGCTCCACATCATGAGTAACAATAATTATGGTTCTTCCTTCATCATGAAGATCGGTGAATATTTTCATAATTTTTTCACCGGTTTTAGTATCCACTTCTCCGGTAGGCTCATCAGCAACTACAATTTCAGGATCATTAATCAAACTACGAGCAATAGCTACTCTTTGCTTTTCTCCTCCAGAAAGTTCGTTGGGGGTGTGATCAACTCTATCTTTCAAACCCATTGAGTCTAATAAATCATTAGCTCTTCTTTTTCTTTCCTTTTCATCCATTTTTTGAAAGACGGCAGGCATAGTTACGTTTTCCAGAGCAGAAAGGTGATGCAATAAATTAAATTGTTGAAACACAAAACCAATTTTTCTACCTCTAACCTCGGCAAGCTCATCTTCACTTAAAAGTGATACATCTTGACCATCTAAGTAAACATGCCCCTTGCTGGGCACATCAAGACAACTCATTATATTTAAAAGAGTAGATTTACCTGATCCACTAGGACCTAGAAGAACTATAAACTCACCTTTTTCTATTTCTAAATCAACACCTTTCAAAACCTCTAAATTAATCTTGCCTACTTGATAAGTCTTCCAAACTTTTTTTAATTGTATCTGTGGTTTTGCCATATTTTTAATCAATCAATACTTCGTCTCCTGCGGAGAGTCCTGATTTTATTTCTACATATCCATAAGCATCAGTTATTCCAACTTCTATATCTTTTTCTACCTCCTCACCATCTTCTAAAACCCTTACAAATCTTTTGGACCCATCTCTTCTTATTGCTTCTCTAGGTAAAGAGAGAGCTTCAATTTTATTAGTTTGAATAGTGGTATCGGCAGTCATTTCGGGCATTATCTTTTCCGGAGGATTGTCAATGCTAATTTTAGTTTCGTAATAAACAACTCCTTCAATTAGTTCTCCTGTTTCTTGGATTGAAGTAACCTCACCTGAAAATTCTTGGTTAGAGAAAGGAACTAATTCAATTGTAACCGGATCACCTACTTCTACTCCCACTATGTCTCCTTCATAAATATTTACTTCTAAATGGTATTGTTCTTCACCTAAAACAGTAACAACGGGACTCTGAGCTTGAGCTTTTTCACCTTCAGTGTAATGAATCTTTGAAACCTTTCCGCTTGCTGGAGAGTAAAGATCCCCTCTTTGCAGGTTTCTATTTGCTAATTCAAGGTCTTCTTTTGCCACTTCTACATTTGCTTCAGCTGCTCTGACTTGTGAATCTCTACCGCCAAGCTTCATTTGATCCAAGTTGTCTTTAAGTTCATTTCTTTTTGATTTTGCAGAAGCTAAGTTGCTTTCAGCAGTTGTAATAGCAGATTCAGTCGAGTCTTCAGTAGATTCAATTTCTCCTTTTTTACCTACAATATTAGATTTCATTTCAGAAACTTTTTCTTTTGAATCCCATAAATACTGATTAGTTTCTTCGGTAAATCTTCTTTCGTAAAAATCAATTTCTGAAACTTCAATAACAGTTTCTATAGAATTTTCAATAACAGTAAATGTTTCTTCTGCCTGGTTTAGACCTTTAGCCATTTGATTAAAGCTAGAAGAAGTTTCCAAACTCCTAGAAATATCTCTTAAATCTTCATAACTATCTTCTATATCACCTATTGCTCTCCTAGCTACATAAGTATCAGAAAGATAAAACCCAACAAAATACTGATCTCTTATATCTTTATATTCATCCTTAACGCTTTTGGATAAAAGATAAGCTCTATTTACTAAAGAAGGTGTTCCGGAATAAGTGTTTTGCAAATTAGTTTCTTGAGAGTCTTCTGCTTCTTGTAGAGATTTTTCTGCAAGTTTCACAGACTCCTCGGCTTCTTCTAATCTATTCTCTAAAGAGTCAATCTCTTCCTCTCTTCCTCCTTGTTGTACTGATTCTAATTCTGCTTCGGCAGCAATTAATTGTTGAGCTGCTTTATTTCTTTGATTTACAAGATCTTGTTTGTCTAAAGAGGCAACTAAATCGCCTTTAGAAATATCTTGCCCTTCAGAAACAGGAATCCGTTCAATAGTTCCTCCAGATTGAAAAGAGAGATTTATATTATCTCCAGACTTTACCGTTCCGGTTTCAAAAACTTCTTCAATTAATTCTCTTTCTTCTACAACTGTACTTTCTCGTTCTGGATCGCCATTTCTAAGCAGAAAGAAAAGTCCAGTAATTACTGCTAATATTATTAATCCAATTATTATTTTCTTTTTCATTTTAGTTCCAAGTTATTAAAAAATTACAATTTTTACCTTCTAAATTATATTCTATAGAGGCTTTTTCTTTAGTAAATAAATCAAAAATTACTTCAATATAGCCAGAAATAAATATAAAGTCCAGAGGATGATAGTTAAACCCTTTTAGCGTTAACTTAGCCTCTCCTTTTTTTGAACTTTCAACAGAAAGCTCTCCAACATCAATAACTGCTTTCCAATAATCATTTACTCTGTTAAGTAATGCGTCCAAATCAGGAATTTCTCTAAGCATTAACTTGTTTGTAGTTAATGTTTTTGCAGCAAATCTTCCCATATCTTTAACATCTTCCTTTTCCCATTCAAATATATCATTAGCTAAGACAGTAATTGCTGAACCTATAGAAACCTTTTCCCAATCCATTGGATCTATATCTAAATCTAGAGAATAATCTAATTCTTGGAAAGAGCTTTTTAATCTTTGCACTCCATCATCTCCTTCTTTATCTCTAATAAAGTTAATATGATTAAGGATAACCTCTCCCCGCATAACACCCTCTTTTTCTAATAAGTCCTTTAAATTTTGTTTTATTTCTTTCATAAATTTTTGTTTCTCTTTGGTTAATTGTTGCATAAAAAATAACTAATTTCAATTCATTCACCTACTATTTTATAGAAACTGCGACTTAGGCTTTTTAGGGGGTGTTTTATTTTGGTTTTGTGGAATCTCTACCAAGTATGCTCGGGTATTACTTCTTGAAAACCAATTCTCAAGAATCGCCAGCGACGATTCGGAGATTGTGCGGTAAGTTTGAACACCTCTTTACAAGAACCACATCTCAAATCATCCAGCGATGATTTGGATCTTACGCTCTCGGAAAATTGTTTCAGTAAACTGAAAACCATGCCAATTTTTCTGCGAGAGTTTCTTGTAAGAGGTGTTTTTCACTAAAGGTTATAAAATAAGGTCTGTGTTTTTTTGATAGGGATTCTTCGGCCTGCGGCCTCAGAATGACAGTTTATATACCCTCAGAATGACTAGAAATATAAGCTTAGAATGACAGTATATATAAAAAGCCCGCCGAGTGGCGGGCTTTTGCTTTCTTTTAAAGATTTACTTTACCAATGCTTCCTTTTGGGCTGGCTTACCCTCTCTTACTTCTTGAGGCGTTTCAAAATCAATCTCACCATCTCTAATTCTTACTGTTATCTTTTCTCCAGATAATACATTTCCAGAAATAAGCTTAACAGCAAGTGGATTGAGAATATCTTTTTGAATTCTTCGTTTTAAAGGTCTTGCTCCCATATCTCGATCAAATCCTTTTTCGGCTAAATGTCTCTTTACTGAGTTTTTAAACTCTAGCTTTACTCCACTATTAGACATAACTCTTTCTTTTACTTTATCCAGTTCAAGGCCGACAATTTCTTTAACCTGATCCATTTCAAGATGATTAAAGACAACAATCTCATCAATACGATTTAAGAATTCTGGTCGGAATTGTTTTTTAAGTTCGTCCATTACACTTTCTTCAACCATTTCTCTTTTTTGTTCTTTTCTTTCCTTTGCAGAAAATCCTAAACTTCCGGATTCAGAAATATATTCTGAACCAGCATTAGAAGTCATAACAATAATTGCATTTTTGAAAGAAACTTCTCTTCCTTTATTGTCGGTAAGTCTTCCGTCTTCGAACACTTGAAGAAGCATATTGAAGACTTCCTTGTGAGCTTTTTCAATTTCATCAATAAGTACCACACTGTAAGGTTTTCTTCTAATTTGCTCGGTTAGTTGTCCAGAATCATCATGGCCTACATATCCAGGAGGAGCACCAATCATTTTAGATACAGAGTGTTTTTCCATATATTCAGACATATCCAATCTAATCATTGCATCTTCATCATCAAATAAGAATTCAGCTAAAGCGCGAGCAGTTTCTGTTTTACCTACTCCCGTTGGACCTAAAAATAGGAATGATCCAAGTGGTTTTCCTTCTTCAGCAACACCAGCTCTTGATCTTCTAATTGCATTAGAGATTGCTGATATTGCTTTATCTTGACCAATAACTCTTTTAGAGATAATCTTTTCCATTCTCTTTAATTTCTTCGCTTCTTCTTCTAAAAGTTTATTGGAAGGAATTCCAGTCCATCTAGAAATAACATCAGCAATATCTTCTTCAGAAACAGTTTCTTTCAAGATAGGTCTTTCTTTTTGAATGTTAGCTAGCTTTTTCTCTTCTTTTTGTAGTTTTTTCTTAAGAGTTGGAATTTCTCCGTATTTAATTTTTGCTACTTTTTCTAATTCTGCTTCTTGACCCGCTTTTTCTGCCTTGTATTCTAATCGATCAATCTGCTCTTTGAGTTCTTTAATTTGATCAATAGTTTCTCTTTCCGTTTTCCATCGAGCAGATAAATCATTGGCCTTTTCCTTAAGATCTGCTAATTCTCTCTCCACTGCTTTTTTTCGTTTCTCATCATCACCTTCTTTTAGGGCTTGTTTTTCAATTTCTAAAGTTTGAATTTCTTTACGTAAATCTTCTAATTCTTTAGGTTGCGATTCAACTTCAAGTCGAAGCGAACTCATCGCTTCGTCCATAAGGTCGATTGCCTTGTCGGGGAGCTGTCTATCATTAATATGTTTGTTAGACAATTTAGCTGCCGCTTGAAGTGCTGAGTCATCAATCTTTACTCCGTGATGCAACTCATACTTTTCTTTAATTCCTCTTAAAATCAATACTGTCTCTTCTTCAGTAGGTTCATCAACTTGAATTGGTTGAAATCTTCTTTCTAGTGCAGAATCTTTTTCAATATACTTCTGATATTCTTTTTGAGTAGTAGCACCAATCGCACGTAGTTTTCCACGAGCTAAATCTGGCTTGAGTAAGTTGGATGCATCGATTGATCCTTCTGCTGCTCCAGCTCCTACTAAGGTGTGAAGCTCATCAATGAAAAGAACATACTTATCCTTATTCTTCTTAATTTCCTTCATTAAAGCCTTCATTCGATTTTCAAATTCACCTCTGTAGCGAGTTCCAGCAACTAAAGAACCTAAGTCAAGAGAAATAACTTCTTTATTTTTCAATGATTCAGGAACTTGTTTCTTAGCAATTCGTTGAGCTAACCCTTCTACTATAGCTGTCTTACCTACTCCCGCTTCACCAACTAATACTGGATTATTTTTAGTCCTTCTTGAAAGTACTTGCATTAATCTTCTAGTTTCCTCATCTCTTCCGATAACCGGATCTGTTTCTCCTTCTTTTGCTAAATCCGTTAAGTTGATAGTATACTTTTCAATTGTTTGAATTTTTGATTCCGGTTGCGGATCGGTAATCTTCTCTCCTCCTCTAATTTCAGTTAAAGATTCTTTTAATCCATCATAGCTCAAATCAACTTCATCTGGTTCTTCCGGACCTCCTTTTGGAGCAGGAAGAAAGTCAGCCGATTCAATCAAATTTCTAGCATTAGAATCTACTTGCAAGAGAGATAAAAAGAGATGTTCAACAGACATATATTTATCACCCATCTCCTTAGCTTCCGCAGAAGCTTTTTTCAAAACAGCAGCCATTGACTGAGAAAGGAAAAACTGTCCTCTTCCAGGGCTTGACTGTTCGCTAGGAGAAATAATATCTTCTCCTTTATCCATTGCGTTTTCTACTCTTACTTTTAATTGGTCAGTATCAACTCCTTTCTTTTCAAGTAAAGTGCTAACAGTAGAATCTTCTTGAGCAAGAAGTGAGTAAAGTAAATGCAATGGCGATATTTTTTTCTTATTTTGTTTTCCAGCAATCTTTTGCGAAAAAAGTATTGCTTGCTGTGCCTTGTGCGTAAAGTTGGCACCAGGCATTTGAGGCATATTCATGTTTTTAAAAGGTTAATGCTTATCTTTACATCAACCAACTGTTAATTTCTTGTACTATAATTCTTTAATTTCTGTGGCTTATAATATCATATTAATCAGAAATTATCAATCGGAGGGTCTCTCTGCTAACTCTATCTCTGTTTTCTCTTTTCTTTCTCCTCTCATGTATTCAACTTCTACGGTTTCACCCGGTTTGTATTCTAAAATAGCTTCATAAAGAGGGTTTTCAGAATTAATCTCTTCTCCATTTAAAGCGGTAATTATATCTCCTTCTCTAAGTCCAGCTACGTTTGCTGGAGATTCAGGATCAATAGCCGCTTCATCTGGACCGCCACGAACAATTAAAGCCCCGTAATCAATCGGAAGTCCTCTCATTTCCATCTCGTACTCATCAATCATTACGTAACGAACTCCAAGATACGGTTTTATTATTTCGCCATGTTCTAAAACAGATTCAATCGCCTTTTTAGCTTGATTAATTGGAATAGCAAATCCTACATTATCAGCATCAACATCTTTGGCAGTATTAATTCCAATCACTTCTCCTTTTAAGTTTAATAGTGGGCCTCCCGAATTTCCCAAGTTAATTGCCGCATCGGTTTGAATTACTCCTTCCAGTTTTTCCAAAGACCATCCTTCTCTAGCCCATATATCTCTAACTAAACCAGAAACTACTCCTACTGACACTGAATTTTTAAGTTCACCTAAGCTATAACCGATGGCAATTGCTGTTTGACCAAGTCTTAATCCATCCGAATCTCCTAATTTTAAAGCTTCAAAATCATCTCCTTCAATTTTTAAAAAGGCTAAATCTCGAACTGAGTCTCTAGAAACCACCTCTGCATCATATTCTTCACCTTCATTAGTAATTACTTTATAATCTCCTTCCGCTTCAGCTACGTGTCGATTAGTTATTATATACCCTTCAGAAGAAACCAAAAATCCTGAACCACTAACACTCTCCTTCAGCTCAATGGAAACCACTGATTTTATCGCCTCTTCTACAGTATTAATAACTTCCTGCTCATGAGTTATTTCCGGCTCATAATTATCAACTTCCTCTTGATTCTCTACATTGTTCTCTTCATTTTCTATCAACTCTCTATCTTCCAAATCTAAATCTAGAATAATTCCGATAGAAAGACCAACAAAAATAGCTAGTACAAAAAGTACTATTGTTGTTTTTCTATTAATGTAAGTCTCTTTTGTCATAGCAATTTAAAGTTAGTTTAATAATTCAATAATGTAAGGAAGAAAAATTATTAACCCAACTATTAAAGCGGTGGCGGATATAACTAAAACGGCCCCCGCGGCAATATCTTTAATATTTTTAACTCGATCATCATAGGTTGGTTTTACAATATCTAAAACTCTTTCAAATTGAGAATTTATAAGTTCTATAGATACAACTATCCCTATAAGCATTATAATAATAACCATTTCCCATCTTTCAAGAGGAAGATAGGCAATTCCCAAAACGGCTAAAACTCCGAGGAAAGTCATTAATCTAAAATTATTCTCTACAAACCCTTCTTTTATTCCTCGAGAACCGTTTTTAAAACTGTGAATTAATTTTTTAAAACTGAATATTTGTTTCATTTCAACTTAATTCTACCATAAAAGCCAGAACTCATAAAATAAATTTACAAAAACCAGGACTATTTTAACTAAACCATAAGTTAAAGAAAAAGCAAAAACCGGAGGAATTAAAAAAGAAAAACATAGAGAAATAATTCCTGATATCATCAAAATGGGAAGCAGAGGAGATAAAACAAGATTTGAAATCGGAGCTAATAAAGGCAAGCTTCCAAAGTAATAATAAACTAACGGTAAGGTAAAAACTTGAGCCGAGAGAGTAATAGATATAGTTTCAACTACAAAACTTGGTAATTTGTTAAATATAGTCGCAAAAGCTTGTCTAATAGTTACTATTAAAGTATCTTTATAGTCCACTACTCTTTCAGTTAAAAACCGGTATAACTTATTAGAAAAAAGAATAATTCCCAAAGCAGCTAAAAAGGAAAGCTGAAAACTAACGCTTTTCAAAATAAGCTTTGGATTTAAAAGAGTCATAAAAAGAGCTATAAAAACCAAGCCACGTAAAGAATCACCCTTTCTACCTAACTTTTTCCCTATAATCAGAAACGCACCCATAAAACCAGCCCTTATTGCTGAAGGCGGTGCTCCGACAAGCAGCACGAAACTAAAAAGAAGCAGGAGGGCAAAAAAGAGTTTCCACTTAATAGATAAAAAAGATAAAAAGCTAACAATAATTCCCGAAATTATTACTATATGGGTACCAGAAACAGCAAGTAAATGAGCTACTCCAATTTGAGAAAATTTTTCTTGGAGTATATCGGGAACGTTTGATTTATCACCTAAAAGTATTGCTTTTAGGACTGAAGAGGCAGGATATTGAACAGCTGATAGCTTCTCTTGTAAGGTTCTTCTGAAATCATAAATATAAGAATAGAAATTCTTCTTTCTACCTAAAATTTCAACCTGGGGTCGAAAAAAGCTAACACTTATCTGGTCTTTATCCAAATAATTTTCAAATTTTTCACCTGGAGTAACAGGTTCACCAATTATTTTAACTATTTGACCATGCTTTAAACTTCCAGAATCATAGATTATTACCTTTTCATCTACTTTTGCACTTTTAAAGTCAGTAACCTGGATAACATTTCTATCTTCTTCCACAACTCTCCCTTCTATTTCAACCTCCTCTTCTTCGAACAGAGGTATTATATATTGATCTTGAGTCTGAAGTTGGTAATAAAAAATACCAGAGGTAAAAACTAAACCAATTAAAAAAGCTAGTTTTTTATCTTTGATAAAGATAGGTAGTAAAAGAAGAAGGAAGAAGAAAAATCCTTCAAAAAAAGGGGAAACAACTACGCCTAATAAAAAAGAAAGTGTTAAATAAAAAACAATTTTTGACAAAGGTAAATTACCCATAATTGCCAGCTTTGCCTTTGCTTTAAAATTTAATTACTTTTTACTAGTTAAATTGATATGCTTTTAAGTCAGCATCTATAAGATTTAAGAGTTCTTTTTTGCTGTTATCGTTTTCAACTACTACTTTATGGTTATTTAATTTAGCTTTTTTAAGAAACCCGTGTCTTTTATTTTCTTTACTAATTATTACAACACCAATGCTTTCACTTTTGGCTTTTTCAAAAATTTCTTGATTAAAGCTCTTCATTAAGTGGCTATATTTTTTTGCTAAATCTAGTGATTTTTGGCAATTATAAGAACAATTATGATGAAGTGTAAGTGAAAATTTAGTAAAATTATTCATCTGCCAAGGAAAGTTATTTTGGGAGTGCTTACTTATTGTCTTTCTCTTCAATGTAAAATTTTTCTCTTCAATCATTAAATCAATATTTTTAATAAAATGGTTTATGCAGCAATTAGGATAACCAAAAAGATAACCTAATTCTTTATTTTGCTTTAGAAATTGCTTTCCATTTAATATGCTTTTTACTTTTTTAATTATTTCTTTTTCTTTAGCAAAATAGAGAAAGTTGTCTTTTTCAAAAACAACCAAATCCATTTTTTTTAAAACTTTCTTCCATCTATATAAATTAGTTTCAAGTCGTCCTAACTTTCTTATTTCCTCTTGAACAGTTATTATTTGCAGGAGAAAGCGAAAATAATTATGATTTATCAATTCATTATTTTCTTTTAATAACTTCTTCATATATGAGGCCAAACATTTATTAAATATTACACTCTCCTTTTCAATGCTTTTATAAAATCTTCTACCCGTTTATTATAACTATCATCTCGTAAATTACCTTCATCATCAAAAACATCATTTACGTTTTTGAAAGTAACCGTTTTTCTAATTGGAACCATTCCCAAGTTAACCAAAACTGGCCTTAACTTCTCAATCATCCGTATTCCACCGAAGCTACCAGCAGAAACACCAATAATCCCGACTGGTTTATCTTTATACTCATCTAGGTAAGTATCTAAAAGTATTTTTAATTCTCCCGGGTAACCACTGTTATATTCAGGGGAAACAATTATAAAACCATCCGCCTTTTGGAACTTTTCTTGCAACTTTTTTTGATTTTCAGGATATCTCTTGGTAGCCGGTTTCATCCAGTCCCTTACATCAATAATCTCACTATCAAAGCTAGTCTTTTCATAAACAAAAGCGGCAACCTTCTCAGATTGCCTTCCCTTTCTAGCTGTTGATAGTATGACTGGTATATTCATCTTATTTCACAATTTTTTACGTATTCTTCAGCTATTTTTCTAAGCTCTTTCATCTCCTCTTTAGTAAAGCTATCTTTTCCTTGATAGTCGTCATTAACAGTTCTTTTTCCTCTAAAATTTTGTAAGAAATAATTTTCAGCCCCCTCAATTTCCTTAAGCATTAGAGGTAAATCCTCTTTAGTTAATAATCCGGGAATAAAAGTAGTTCTAAATTCATAATCATCCAATCTTTGAATTATAGAAATGCTCTTCCTTAACAGTTTAGGATCAACACTTACTCCCGTAGCCTCTTTATACCTTTCAAAAGGAGCCTTTATATCCATTGCGATATAATCAACTAACCCTTCCTTAACTAACCTTTCTATCATTTGCGGATTAGTTCCATTTGTATCTAATTTTACAGCATAACCCCGATCAACAATTTCTTCTATAAGTTCAGGTAAGTCTGAATTAACAGTCGGTTCTCCTCCGCAAATTACAACCCCCTCCAAAACATTTTCTCTTTTCTTTAAAAAGTCAAAGAACTCCTGTTTTTTAATTTCCGGAGCTTTTTTTATTTTTTCTTCCACTACTAAATCCGGGCTATGACACCAAGGACAATTAAGGTTGCAACCAGCTAAAAAGATAGTACACGCTGGTTTCCCTGGGTAATCTATTAAAGTTAACTTCTGCAGTCCCCCGATTTTCATCGGACAAAAGTCTTTCTTTCTTTAAACTCTTGACTTTTACCTTTATTCCAGTCTTGGACCGGGCGCAGATAACCTACTATTCGAGAGTAAACTTCACATTTTTTATAGTTTTTGAGAGCTGGATCTTTTTCATAACACTCATCGCACTTTAAGATAGAAGCTTTTTCTTCTCCATCTTCGTAGATTAGAAGCGCCCCGTTTTTGATTTCCCCTTCTTCAATGTCGAGTTCTTTTCCACAATCGTAACATGTGGAGTATTTTAGCGCCTCCTTTTCTTTTTTAAATATCTTCTTTTTAGTGTTACCCATAAGAATTAGTTTAAGTTTTTTATGACCTTTTTTGGTTTTTTGATTTTACAATTTGGACAAGTATATTTTTCTCCGTGAATGTATCCACAATTAGGGCAGATTGAAAAGCTAGGAGTTAAAGAAACATAAGGCAGTTCATAATTCTGGAATACATTTTTAATTAGTTTTTTAGCAGCATCAGGGCTGGAAATCTTTTCACCTAGGAATAAGTGAATTACTGTACCACCAGTGAACTTTGTTTGAAGACTATCTTGGTGATCAATAATCTCTATTGGGTCATCACTGTAGTTAACTGGGAGATGAACTGAATTAGTGTAATAAGGGACTTCCTCAGTACCGGCAGTAATTATATCCGGGAACTTTTCTTTATCTCTTTTTGCCTGTTTGTAGGCAGTGCCCTCACCTGGAGTTGCTTCTAAATTATATAAATTATCAGTTTCTTCTTGATACTCAAGAAGTTTATCATTCATAAAGTCTAAGACATCTTCGGCAAATTCCTTTCCTTCTTTAGATCCAATTCCTTTATCTAAAAAGTTAAGACAAGCCTCATTCATTCCGATAAGGCCAATAGTTGAGAAGTGGTTTCCATAATAAGTTCCTCTCATCTGCTTTACTCCCTGCAAGTAATGTTTGCTATAAGGATAAAGACCCTTTTCCATAAAGTCATTAATTACCTTCCTTTTGATTTCTAGTGAATCTTTAGCCAAATCCATCATCTTTTCTAAGCGGTTGTAAAACTCTTCTCTGGTTTTGGAGAGGTAACCGATTCGAGGCATATTAACAGTAACTACACCGATTGATCCAGTTAAAGGCTGACTTCCAAAAAGCCCTCCTCCTCTTTTAATAAGTTCTTTATTATCTAGTCTTAACCTGCAGCACATTGAACGGAAATCCTCCGGATCCATATCTGAATTCATGTAATTGGAAAAGTAATTAATTCCATACTTAGTAGTTGCCTCCCACATCGGATCAAGAGTTTCGTTATCCCAATCAAAGTCATCAGTTATTGAAATTGTTGGAATTGGGAAAGTAAAGACACGTCCTTTAGAATCACCTTCCATAATAACTTCATAAAAGGCTCTGTTAAACATGTCCATCTCTTTTTGGAACTCTCCGTAAGTTGCGTCTTGCGGTTCACCTCCTATTATAACTGCTTGATCTTCTAAGTGTTTCGGAACTTTAATATCTAAAGATACATTAATAAACGGAGTTTGAAATCCTACTCTAGTCGGCACCATGCAATTAAATAAGAATTCTTGCATCGCTTGCTTTACCTGTTTGTAGCTTAAATTATCATAAGCAATAAAAGGAGCTAGAAAAGTATCAAAATTACTCATCGCTTGAGCTCCTGCTGATTCTCCTTGCAGAGTAAAGAAGAAATTCACAATTTGACCCAAGGCAGGTCTTAAGTGCTTTGGCGGTGCGGATTCAATTTTTGAAGGAACACCTCCGAAACCTTTCATCAATAAATCTTGCAGATCCCATCCACAGCAATAAGTGGCAAGTAGATTTAAATCATGAATATGAATATCTTCGTTTTTAGCCGCTTTTCTTATATTTTCTGGATATATTTTGTTAAGCCAATACTCTTTAGAAACGTGAGAAGTAACATACTGATTAAGACCCTGAAGGGAATATGTCATGTTGGCGTTTTCTTTAACCTCCCAGTCCATTTCATCAATATAATCTTCCACTAAATTAGAGGATTCATCCAGCTCACCCTTCATTTCTCTAATTTCACGCCGCTTTTCTCTGTACAGTATGTAATTTTTAGCTGCATCATGAAACTCTTCCATGATGAGAACTTCTTCAACGATATCTTGGATTTGCTCCACCTGAGGAACTTCGTCTCTACTGAATCTTCTTAAAAGTAAGTCGAAGACTCGGTCAGATACCTCTTTCGCTTCCGCCTCCCCTCCTTCCTCGGAAGACGTCAAAGCTTTGTAAACTGCGGTTTCGATTTTTGATTTATCGAAGTCTACCTTTTCTCCATTTCTTTTTTCAACTTTAGAGATCATGTCTTAACTGAAGAATTAAATTTTGAAAATTTTAACAACCCCGAAGGGTTGTTTTTAACTTGTTTTAACTTAGTTATTAATAACTATTACTATTAATAGTCTATTATTTTTTGGCTCCGATGTCAACGATTTAGAAGCCTGTCGCAATGACTGTAACCTTAATTTCTCCCTCTTCTAGACTGTCATCTTCTACTGCTCCGAAGATCACTTGGGCGTCGGGAGAAACTCTTTCTTTTATAACTTTTGCAATATCGTTTACCTCCGCTAAAGAAAGATCGTCTCCTCCTCCAACATTAAATAAAACTCCTTGTGCATTTTCACAAGAAAGATCTACTAACGGTAAATCAAGTGCTTTGTTGGCTGCTTCTTCACCACGGCGTTTACCTTTAGCAATTCCTTTTCCGAAAAGTGCAGATCCGGAATTTTTCATAATTGCTTTTACATCGGCAAAGTCAATACTGATAATTCCCGGCAAAACAATAAGATCGGAAATTCCTTGCACTGCTTGACGTAAAATTTCATCACAGTGCCAGAAAGCATCAGATAAAGTAACATTGGAATCCATGCTGGTTAACAACTTATCATTAGCAATAGGAATAAGCGTATCCACCTTTCCTTTTACTGCCTCTAAACCTTCTTCGGCTACTTTTTGTCTTTCTTTACCTTCAAATGAAAAAGGCATAGTAACCACGGCAATGGTTAGTGCTCCCGTTTCTTTGGCAATTTCAGAGATTACCGGAAGTGCTCCGGTTCCTGTTCCGCCTCCGAGTCCGCAAGTTAGGAAGATCATTTCTGACCCTTCAAGAGCTTCTTTTATTTCTTCCCTATTTTCTTCTGCTGCCTTTTTTCCTATTTCCGGATTCATTCCCGTTCCTAATCCTTCGGTTAGTTCTTTACCGATTCTAATCTTTTTATCCGCTTTAGTTTCTTCCAAGTCTTGGAAGTCGGCGTTCATAGCAATGAGTTCGATTCCCTTAATATCGCAACTCATCATTCTTGTGATGGCATTCCCTCCTGATCCTCCTATACCAACCACTTTAATTTTTGGTAATTGTTTTTTCATAATATGTTGTGGTTTATGGTATAAATATTCTAAATATTTTTTTAAGTTTCTTACTTAATCCGCTATTAAAGTCAAAATCCATAAATCCTTTTCCTTTAGCATTATCTACCCCTAACTTTACAAGCCCACAAACAGTGGAAAGTGAAGGGTCTTCTTGCGAAGGATAAAAATCGGTTGGAGCCCCAACTCTAACCGGAAGTTCGGATTTTTTCTTAACAAACTTTACTAAATGCTCCATCTTGGCTCCACCACCGGTAAGAACAATTCCTCCTGGAAGTAGTCCTGACCTTTCAATTTCGTCCAGCTCCTTATCTACTAATTCAAAAATCTCTTCAACTCTTGCTTTAGCAATCTCTTTTAAATCTTTTTCTTTAAAAGTAACTTCTTCTCCTCCCGGTATGTCAACTGCTTTTCTCCTGGTGCTGGCTTCACCTAGAATATGAGAGCCTAATTCTTCTAATATTTTTTCTGCCGCTTCAATAGAAACTCTAAGTCCAATTGCAATATCATTTCTAACGTTTTGCATGCCGATAGGAATAACCGCAGTGTGAATCATTTCTCCTTCTTCAAACACAGAAATGGAGGTGGTAGCTGCTCCTAAATCAACAACAGCAACCCCTAATTCTCTCTCTTGAGAATCTAAAACTGATCTAGCGCTAGCCGCTGACCCTAAAAACATATCTTTAACTTCCAGACCGGATTCAACGACTACCTCAGAAGTATTATCTATATAAGGGGTAAAGCCTCCAACAGCAAGAATCTTTGCTTCTAATCTGACACCAGTAAGTCCTAAAGGTTCTTTAATGCCTCCTTGGTCATCTACAATATACTCTTGAGGGATAACCTCAATTATCTCCTTATTAGAAGGAATTGAAAATGTTTTAGCAGCATCTATTACTCTTTCTAAGTCTTGTTTAGAGATTTTTTGGTCCGCCCTAGAAACGGAAACCAGTCCTTCCGAAGAAAGGCAAAAAATATGACTACCGTTAATGTTGACGTAAGCCTTGTTAATCTCCCTACCTGCTTCTTTTTCTGCTTGATTTAAAGCTTTGGAGATTGTTTGGGTAGCCTTTTTTCTATTATTTATAACACCTTTGCGAATTCCTTCGGAAATACTGATTCCTCTACCTAATACTTCAAAACCCCTACCATCGGGTCTTTCTTTAGCAACTAAAATTTTGGTGGCGTATGATCCTATATCCAAACCGGCAATTATGGGGTTTTTGCTCATTTTAGTCTAACTGTTTTATTTTTTAAAAAAAAGCGTCTCACTGCACTTATTCTAACTTTTTTATGGAAACTTTTCAACCAGAGAGAAACTCTTCTTCTTTTTCTCTCATCTCTTTTTTATCGTCCTTTTTTTTATGATCATAGCCTAGTAAATGCAGTACTCCGTGGATTAAAACCCGTCTTATTTCTCTGTCAAATTTTAATCCGTGTCGCTTAGCTTGTTCTTCAACTACTTTTGGAGAAACTAAAACTTCTCCTAAAAATTCTTTATCCCCTTCAAAAGACAAAACATCGGTAGGACCTTCGGAGTCTCTATACTTTTTATTAAATTTTTTAATTTCTGAGGGTTCTAAAAAAGCAATAGAGAGCTTCATCTCTTCAGACAAAGCTCTCTGGACAAAGATTTTTAAATCTTCTAAATCTAGATTGTAATCAGTACGATTGTTTATTTCAACCATTAATTACAATTCACCTAATTTTCTTTTTCTTTTGTATTCTTCTGTAAGTTCTTTCTTTCTTAAAGCACTTTTCTTTTTAGCAGTTTCATTTAGAGGTTTTTCATAAAATCTTCTGCTTCTAGCTTCATTAATAATACCAGATTTTCTAACTTCTCTGTTAAATCTGTGTACTAATCTTGAGTTATTTTCTTTTGATCTTCTTTTTACTACTAATGGCATATTTTAACTATTAATTATTTACTATTAACTCTTTACTATTTACTTTTAACAAATTTTAGTGGTGTATATGAGCGTTGCTGTAGGGAGAATTATGAGGTAATTTACTAAAACTGTCAAATTAAGGCCGTAAACCACGTAGGGTTTACGATCCTGAACTCTATGTGGTTCAGGGCATATTAGGCAGGTCTCTCTCTTCAGCTGACTTCCATCCACCTAATAAATGATAGTGAAGGTGAAAAATTTCTTGTCCACCTCCTTCACCTACATTTACCGCCACCTTGTAACCACTGTTTTTTACTTGTTTCTCTTCAGCGACCTTGCTCATTACCTTCCAAATATGACCGATAAGTTCAGTATCTTTTTCACTTATATCATTTACAGTAGCGATATGTCGTTTGGGAACAACTAACACATGAACAGGCGCAAGTGGTCTTATATTTTCAAAAGCAATCACTTTATCATCTTCATAGACGATATCAGCATCCTCTTTTTTTTGAGCTATTTTACAAAATAAACAGTCTTTCATTTGATTCGTTTTTTTATTTCTTTAACAACTCCATCTAAAGGAACTGTCTCTTGTTTTCCGGTTTTCATCTCTCTAATTATAATCTGATTTTTAATACACTCCTGTCTTCCTAATATAAGGGTGTATTTAGCTCCCAGTTTATCAGCTCTAGACATTTGAGATTTTAAAGAATCCCTACCCATTGATTCATAAACCGGAATTTCTTCTTCTCTGAATTCTTCAAAAAGTTCAAAGGCTCGTTTTTTGGCTGAGTTTCCTAATTGTGCTAAAAATACTTTTTTGCTTTTATCTTCTAATTCAACCCCTTCTTCTTCCATGAGTTCAGCAATTCTTTCTACTCCCATCGCTCCTCCCAAAGCAGGAGTTTCTCTACCACCCATTAATTCTATTAGCTTGTCATATCTTCCTCCTCCGCCTAAAGCTAAATCACCATCTTTTTCAAAAAATTCAAATACAGTATTAGTGTAATAATCAAGTCCCCTTACTAAGAATGGATCTAATTCATAAGGAATATCCATTCCGTCTAAATATTCAAGGACAGCTTTAAACTTTTTCTTACAGGCCTTGCATAAATGATCTACAATTTGGGGAGCATTTTCTGTAATTTCTTGGCACTTTTCATTTTTACAATCTAATATTCGAAGTGGGTTTTCATCATATCTTCTCTGGCAGTTATCACACAAATCATCTTTGTCTTTTTTGAGAGCTTTCTTTAATGTTTTTATATATTCAGGTCGACAATTATCATCACCAATACTATTTACCTTAACTACTACATCTAATCCCAGCCTTTCAAATATATTATAAAAAACTTTAATTAACTGGCTATCCAATGCCGGAGAATCTTTACCTAATACCTCCAATCCAAACTGATGAAATTGCCTGTATCTTCCCTTTTGGGGTCGCTCATATCTAAAGAAAGGACCAAAGTAAAAGAACTTTACCGGTTGCGATTTTTTATAAAAGTCATTTTCAATGTAACTTCTAGCTATAGAGGCTGTTCCTTCTGGTCGCAGGGCCAATTTATCATCTCCTTTAGTTTTAAAGGTATACATCTCTTTTTGGACTATGTCAGTATTGTCTCCTACTGATCGAATAAAGAGATCTTCCTCTTCTATAATTGGTGTCTGAATCTCTTCAAAATTATATTCATAAGAAACTTCTTTTGCCACCTCTCTTATCCTCTCAAAATATCTTTGCTTTTTACCATATATGTCTTGCGTACCGGTCGGCTTTTTGTATTCGTTGTTGGCCATAATTTATTTGAAGTTATTTGAATGCTAAAGTTGAAAAAGGTGTTAATTGAACAGATACGCGACCAATTATATTTTCCTCAGGGAGAGGACCCCAGCTTCTGGAATCTAAAGAAGCTTCTCTATTATCACCCATGGTAAAATACTCATCATCATCTAAGGTCACCTCAAAATCTCCTTCTGTCTTCTCTTGTAGATAATTATCTTCTTCTAAAGGTCTCTTTTCGCCGTTTTCTATATATATAGTTCCATCTTCAAGAGAAACTGTCTCTCCAGGTAATCCAATAATTCTTTTTATAAATCTTCTCTTAGGCGGAGTTGGAGAGTCAAAAACAATAACTTCTCCACGTTCCGGCTCTCTTAATCTATAAGAAAGTTGATCTACTATAAGATAATCACCTTGATGATAATTTGGCTCCATAGAAGCTCCTCTAACCAAGAATGGCTGGAAAATAAAAGTTCTAATTGGAATAACAATTAGAGCTGCTAGGAGAATAGTTTTTATTATTTCTGATGTAAAATCTAACCATTTCATACTCTTATATTTTAGCAGATTTAAGGGGGTTTGGCAAGAAAAAAAGCCAGCTTTTTTAGCTAGCTTTTAAGTTAAATCCTTTTTCCTAAAATATATCCGCTTTCTTTTAGTTTTTCAATAATTTTTTCCACTTTTTCATTACTTATTTTCGAGCCAACAATTTCTTTAATTTTTTTCTTTCTTTCTTATGAGAAAACGGATTTATTACTTCTTTAGAGGGCAACTTCTCTCCTTTTCGATCCTTATCCCTATACATTCTTTGATCGGCAATCGATATTGCTTTAAAAACGCTCTCCTTTACCTTAGCTATTCCCCCACTAACATTAAATTCTCTAGTTATTTCCTTTAATGATTTTGGATCGCAAAAATTTTCTTTTGCTATGCTTTGTTGTAATTTTAAAAAATCATCTCTTCTAGTTATATCTATATCCCTAAGTTTTAATCTTATTCTTTTCAAAAACCCTTTTGCCTCTTTTTTACTTGCTCCAAAAAGACAAACAATAAACTCATCGCCACCCCATCTAATTGCTAAATCTCTGTTTCTAACTTCACGTTTAAGTAGGTTAGAAAATTCTTTTAAAAAGATATCTCCTAATTGATGGCCTAAACAGTCATTTACTTCTTTAAAATTATCTAAATCTAAAAAAACTAAAGATACCTCCTCGTTTTTGAATCGTTTCTTATTTATTTGCTTCAATGCGGATCTATCCAAGAGTCCAGTCAAAGGGTCTCTTCTTCTTAGAACAAACACCAAGAACCGGTCGATTAAACCTCTTACTTTGTTAATGAACATTTTAGCCACCTCCTAAAACTGAATGTATTATACCAGAAAATAATTATTTGTCACCTTTAAGAATCTATACTATTATAAAAGCAATGACTTTAATAGTTGGATTAGGAAATCCAGGACAAAAATACGAAGAAACTCGTCATAATATTGGTTTTAGAATAATAGATAAATTAAAAAGGGAAGAAAATTTTCCCGACTTTAGTCTTGATAATAAGTTTAATGGCCTTCTAACTAAAGAAGGAGATGTAGTTCTTTTAAAGCCACAAACTTTTATGAATAAATCCGGTGTTTCCGTTTCCAATTTTGCTCGTTACTACAATGTTAATTCAAAAGATATAGTAATCATTCATGATGACTCTGATATTAATTTAGGGAAGATAAAAATAGATAAAAACAGAAGTTCCGGAGGACACAACGGTGTTCAATCAATAATTAACCACCTATCAACTAAAAATTTTTGGAGAATCAGATTTGGAATTGGAAAAGAAAATAAGAAAGCTGGTGAAATTGCTTTAAAGAAATTTAGTAAAGAAGAAGAAAAGTTAGTTAATAAACTTGTAGAGAGAACTATTAAAGAAATAAAAAAAGGATTAAAAGAGGGTTTTGAAAAGAAATCATTCCAAGAAAAAAACTGAGTTTTTTAACTCAGTTTTAGATCCAATGAGTAGTATCTCCGCCGTAAGTGAAATACTCCTCAAAGGCTTCAACTATTATTTTTAATATCTTCACTACTATCCCTCCTTTTTCCTTAAGTTTATCTACGAATTTCCGTCCGAAATTCGAAAACGAATCCCAAACGGAATACTCGTCAAAGACGAGCAGGTTCCAGAACAAAAATATGTGAAAGGAGGGATATAAGGAGGATTTTTGTTCCTTTTTTGTTTCACCAGTTCTTCAAAGAAGATCCAGTGAAATGAACCCTTCGTAGATAAACTTAAAGATCAAGGTAACTGTATTATATTACATATTTTTTATTTGTCAAGTTTTTACTAGTTCTTTAAGATTTAAACGTTTATTTATTTACAATAGTTGAATTTAATGGTAGCATTTTTAAGCTAGTTTGATTTTTAACACTTGAAACTATGAAATTAATTTTAGTTGAGTCGCCCACTAAATCGAAAACTCTTAGTAAATTTTTAGGAGATGAATATAAGATCCTCTCTACTAAGGGACATATAAGAGATTTGCCGCAGAAAAAATTAGGAGTAGATACAGAAAATGATTTTGAACCAAATTATGTTATTCCTAAAAGGCAAAAAAAGACAATTAAGAAGCTAAAAAAGGAGCTTTCTGATGCAGAGCAGATAATCTTAAGTACTGACCCAGATCGAGAGGGAGAAGCTATTTCTTGGCACCTGAAAGAAGCATTAGATTTAAAAGATTATCAACGAGTATCTTTTCACGAGATTACCAAAGAAGCAATACTAAACGCCTTGGAAGATCCTAGAGATATTGATGAAGACTTGGTTAACGCTCAACAAGCAAGAAGAGTTTTGGATAGACTTGTAGGATACAAGCTCTCCCCTCTTTTATGGAAAAAGATATATAGAGACTTTTCTCTATCTGCCGGAAGAGTGCAATCAGTTGCTCTTAGATTAGTGGCAGAAAAAGAAAAGGAGATTAGAGACTTTGATCCAGTTACTTACTGGTTAATTTATGCCCATCTAAAAAATGGAAGTTCTTTTAGATCTAGATTAATAAAGATAGATGGTGATAAAATTTCCAAACCGGGAATTACTAAAAAGGGAGAATTTGAAAAATATAAAAAAGAATTAAAAGAAGAAGGAGTAGATTATAAAGTAGCTGATGTTAGAAAATCAGAAAAGAAAAGAAGTCCTTATCCTCCATATACAACCAGCACATTGCAGCAAGATGCCTCAATAAGATTGAACTACTCTTCAAAGTATACAATGAGATTAGCCCAAACTCTTTACGAAAAAGGTTTAATTACCTACCACAGAACTGACTCTTTTAATTTATCTAAATCATCGAAAAAAGCGGCAAAGGATATAATTATTGATAAGTACGGTAAAAAATATTATAAATCGAGAAACTTCAAATCAAAAGGAAGAACGCAAGAAGCGCACGAAGCAATTCGACCAACGAATCCAAAAAAGAAAACTATTAAAGGCAAGGCTCAAGAGAAAAAGCTTTACGACCTTATTAGAAAGAGATTTTTAGCATCTCAAATGACTTCCGCAGTAATCGAAAGAAAAAAGATTGATGTAGAAGCTAAGCAATATTTATTTAGAGCTTCTGGTCAACAAGTTCTCTTCAATGGCTTCATGAAGGTTTACCCAATAAAAATGAAAGAGCAAACCTTACCGGAACTATCTAAAGGAGACATTTTAGATTTAGAAAAGCTAGAAACTCAAGAAAAGGAGACTAAACCTCCCGCCCGTTACAGTGAAGCTTCATTAATTAAAGAATTAGAAAAGAATGATATCGGTAGACCTTCTACATACGCGCCAACTTTAGCAACCATACAAAGCAGAAACTATGTAAAGAAGATAAAGAAGAAGCTTCATGCTACTGATGTTGGGATTGTAGTTAGCAACCTACTAGTAAATCATTTTCCCGATATTGTAGATCTTGAATTTACTGCCAAGATGGAAGAAAAATTAGATAAAGTGGCTGACGGTAAAGAAGACTGGAAAAAGATGATTAAGGACTTTTACGAACCTTTTATTAAGAATGTAAAAGAAAAGGAAGAATCTCTAGACAAGCAAAACATTTTAAAAGAAACCGACCAAGATTGTCCTGAATGTAAAGACGGGAAAATAGTAATAAAGTTAGGTAAAAACGGAAAATTTAAAGCTTGTAGCAACTTCCCTGAGTGTGAATATACTGAACCAATGGATGATGAAAAAGAAGAGATTAAAAAAATGAAAGAAGAGTTTGGACCTAAGAAGTGTAGTGAGTGCGGATCAGAAATGAAACTAAAACAAGGTAGATACGGTATGTTTTGGGGGTGTACAAATTATCCGGACTGTAAAAACACAGAAAAACTAATTAAAGATACTGGCATTGCCTGTCCTAAATGTGACGAAGGAACTATTATTAAAAGGGTAAACAGAAAAGGAAAGATATTTTGGGGTTGTGACAATTATCCTAAATGTAAATTTGGAACTAACTATCGCCCAACTGGAGAGACTTGTCCTGAGTGCGACTCTATTGTAGTTGAAAAGAAGGGTAAGGAGGTATGTTTAGATAAGGATTGTGATTACAAAAAATAATCTCCTTCGGTTTGTTGTTTTAAGAATCAAACCTTAAGAATTACCAGCGATAATTTAGGTTTTCTTCGCTCGCTGATTTATTTTGGCAAAGCCAAAAACCATGCTAAATCAGCTCCGCGGAGTTCTTAAAACAACAATCCTTTAGTCGCGGGTAGTTATCTGTGAGAATCCTTTACAGATAGTATATTTCGATTGTAGGTAAACAATTGACTTTGATAGGCTTAGCCTATTTTCATTTTTTTATTATGATTTAAAAAGAAAAAAAAGAGAGCCTTTTGGCTCTCTTTTTTTATTTGGTCATTTTATCACTCAACACAACAATAACTACAGTAGCTCCCATCAGAAAAATACCTATTAAAAGAGGATTTAATATGTTAAAGATAATTTCTTTCATTAACTCTGCCTCCTTTCTGCTCTTACAATATAGATAAAAGTTAGGTTTGTCAAAAAAAAGAGCCGCTTTTGCGGCTCAAGTTCACTTATTCGCCCTGATCGCTTAATAAAAATTTATAAGCTACCATTACTAATAGAGCAACAACAACAGTTGCTAGAAAATAGAAAATATACGTAGCAACTGCTTCGTTTTTAGCCAATGACTGACTAAAGCCGATAATACTCCATCCAGGGACGGTAGCCAATATAGCAAAAAATACGATAATAGAAAGACCAATAAGTTTTCTCATTAATACCCCTCCTTAATATGTCATTACTATACAATATTATATATTAGTTGTCAAATATAAACTATTAGTCCAGCAGCGATTAAGAGTAAAGTAAACCAAATAAATATAGCTAAGCCGGTTAAAAACTTAGCTTTTAACGA
The DNA here is from genome assembly GCA_051745165.1 of Patescibacteria group bacterium. Taxonomy (GTDB): domain Bacteria; phylum Patescibacteriota; class Minisyncoccia; order Minisyncoccales; family PWPS01; genus PWPS01. The sequence continues at coordinate 6,889 of JBNJDU010000004.1, read as the reverse complement.
CTGCCAACTGCTACGTGGAGATATTTTTTGAATTGAAAATGTAACTACTGCCGCTAAATTTACTGAGATAAGATTAATTACAAAGAGAAGTAAAGCTCCAAAAGCAAGAGTTTTAAACCCAGCCCCTAAAAGCATACCTACAGCTACTAAAGGAGGTAATAAGGAAACCGCTACCATCACTCCAGCTAAAGAGGTTAAAGTGCCTGTAGTGAAAGAAAGAGCACCAACCGCTCCTGCTGATAAAGAAACTATTACGTCTCCGAAATTAGCTGTAGTCCTCATTGCTATTTCTGGAGCTCCGGGACTAATGTCAAACATAAATCCGACCAAAATAGAAAATATTAAACTTGCTAAAATTCCAATTACTAAAGTTTTTACTGATTCAAAAGTTAATTTAAAATCTCCCAAAACTGTTCCTAAAGAAAGCCCTACTGCCGGACCAAGAAGAGGGGCAATAATCATAGCTCCCACTACCATCGGTACATTTCCATTAGCCAAACCAATTGATCCTACTATAGAAGCTAAAATAATAAGTGTAACATAAGTCCAGTTTAATTTTGAATTTGCAGAAATATCAGAATAAAGTTCTTCCCTACTCACTCTTTCCCGGTTGTTTGAAGTCCCTTCTTCTTTTGCTTTCTTCTCTTTTTCTTCCTGCAACCTTGGAATTGATGCCTCTACAGGAAGAATCACTGTTCTAAATCCCTCTGTTTCTGAAAATTCTTCTTCTAGTTTATCCAAAAATTCTTCTATTTCTTCAGCTAATACAAGGGCTCTTATTAACACTTTCCTATCAGAAATACGGTCATGCCAAAACTCATCTATTGAAGATTCTCTTAATATTTCATCTGCTCTCGTTTTGTCTTCTAAAGGTAAAAATATTTTAACAAGACGTAAATTCATTTACTTAAAATTTATTTTGTAACTTATTGTATAATACCAAATAAAACCATTAGTGGCTAATTTCTTGCTTATCTTTTAAAAACCTATATAATTATTTAATAAACCATTATAATTATATGGAAGAAAATTTAGAAAATTTCATTGATAAAAAGGTAGAAGAAATTTTAGCCTCTCCTTCTTACAAAAATATTGAAGAAGACAAAAGGAAGAGCTTAAAAAAAGAAATTCAAGATCATCTAGAACGGATGGTAATTGAAACCTTTGTTAATCGCCTATCAGAAGAAGAAGCGGAAGATTTAAATAAATTAATGCAAAAAGACGGTTCTCGAGCTCACAAAAAATTAAAAGAGCTCGCCTTTTCAACTCCTGAATTAGCTAATGACTTAGAGCAAAGAATCAACAGAGAAGTTGAAAAGTTTAAATCACTTAAATCATAATGGAAGAAGAAACTAATAAAAATAAAATAGAAAAGGAGCGTAAAAAAACAGAAAAGGAACTAAAAGAAGATGGTGCTAAGCAAATTAGTAATAGAGATGAAAAAGGAAGGTTTGCAGAAGGTTATAGATTAGAAGTAACTCCAGAGCAAATTGAAAAGGCAAAAAAAGAGATGGAGGAGTCTTTCAAAACTTTAGAGTCTAAAATGGAAGAAAATAAAAGAAAAATAGAAGAACTGGAGAAAGAATACATTGAAAAAGGATATCCTGATGAAATTGAGGAGCGCATTTTGAAATTGGAAGAAAAAATCAAAGATGAAGAAAAAAGAGGTAGATTGAAGGAAATAAGTGACAAAAGAAAGAAACTAATGAGTGACTTAGAAGACTTAGAAAAAGAGGTTGATCCAAAAGGAATTAAGACGCGTAGTGATGAAGAAATTGAGGAAGAGTTTGTAGAAAAAGAAAAGGAAATTAAAGAAATGGAAAAAGAAAAGGAAAAACTACTTAATGAACTAGAAGAGCAATTTGAAGAAAAACCAAAGAGTAAAAATAGTAAAAAGGGTAAATTAAAAACAGCTAGAGAAATAGCACTAGAAGACTTAGAAAATATTGATAAAAAATTAGAAGAAGAGGATAATAATAAGGAAGAAGAAAATGGCAAAGAGAAAGAAGGGGGAAAAGAGGAGAAAAAAACAGATAAAAATGTGGAGGAAGAAATAGACAAAGTTGCTAAGAAGATTGTTGATAATGAAATGCTGAATAATGATGAAATGAAAATTCAGCAAGAAAACAGAGAGGAAGTAAGAAAAAGAGTTAGTGAACTATATAAAGAAGAGGCTGAAAGTAAAAAGGAAGAAAAATCAGAAAAGAAGGAAACTAACGACCAAGAAGAAGAAAAGGATAGTGACGAAGAAAAAGAAGAAAAAATAGTTAACGAAGAAGGACTCCCAGAAGATTTGGTTGAACACTTAAACAAACATACTTTTGAAGAAACAAATAAAAGCATACTTCAAAAGGGATGGAAGAAGTCTCGTAATTTAATGGGAGCAATTGGTGGTGCATTAGGTCTTAAAAAACTAGCCACTACTGTGCCGGGAGTTTCGCAATTTATAAAAACAGCCGGTACTGCCGGAGCAATGACTGGTGGAGCAATTGCTGGTGTTGGGTTAAAATTAGGATCTTACGGCCTTGAAAAATGGGATGAAACTAAAAAACATAAAAACTTCAAAGAAAATATTAATGAAGAGATAGAATCTTCAGAAAGATCGTCAAAAGAAGTGATTGAAAATCGAATGGCTGATTTAAATACAAATATGGGAATTGTTAAAGAAAGATTAAATGAGCTACAAAGAGAAAAAGAAGAAATGAAGGAAGAAGGTGTTTGGTTTTTTCAAAAAGAAAGAAGAGAAATATCCGCAGAAATTACCCAGCACAGAAAAGCTCTTGAAAGAGCTGAAGATCAATTTAGATATTTATCAGTTGAATTAAAAGAAAGAGAAGAAGGGGTTAATGTTGAAGAGTTGGCAGAAAAATTAATTAAAGATAAAAAAGAGCAACTTAAAGAAAAGATGGAAGCCGGAGGTCCGCACAGCAACTTATTAAAAATTATGCTGATTAGTTTGGAAGGATCAGAGAACATCCCTGGTAATGAAACTAAAGAAAAAGCTAACTTGATGAAGACTGTTAAAAAAGCAGAGACCGGTTTAATGGCTAAGCTAGAACAAGAAAATAGAAGTATGGCTAAGGAAATTCTATTTTCCGCCGGTTTGGTTGCCGCCTTTGCCGGAGTAGCAGATTACGTTATGGAGCTAGAGCCAGTTCAAGAAAAGATGGAAAATATAAGTGACTGGATTAGTAATAAAATTGATAGCCTTAAAGGAGAACCATCTTCATCAGAAATTAGTGAATTTGAAAGAATGCTAGAAAAGTTAAAAATAACTACTGAAGAAAATGCTTTGGAAACAGTTGATCAAATTGCCGAAAAGGAGGTTAGTTATTCTATAGAAGCAAGTGATAATATTTGGTCCGTTACTGAAGAGTTTCTAAACGACAGTCTTGGTGAAGAATTTGCCTCTCTTAGTGAAGCAGAGCAAACCTACGTAATTGATCATATAACAACTACTATAGAGAGTAACCCTCAAAGCTTTGGAATTGATTTTGCAGAAGGAGAAACTATAGATCATCTATTTGCTAGTAGCGAGCATAGCGTTGATTTCTCCCCCCTACTTGATGGTGAGTTAGAAATAGCTCTGCAAAAAGCTGAATCACTTTCAACTGAAGAAGTAGCTAACATCTTAGAAAATAACGAAGCAATTAGGGAATTCTTAAGCGAACATAAAAATGTTAAAATAACTGGTGAAACAATAGAATCAATAACTGGAGGAGCGGAAATCGGAGAACTTACAGAAGAAAAAATTGCTGATGAATTAATTCTTGATGGACTGAAAAGCGAATCAATAAGCTCAACTGAACAATTGCAAAATATTGAAAGCTGGCTGGAAGATATGCATAATGGAGAGCTGAGTGAAGCTAGTTTTGACTTTATGGCCGACACTTCCGAGGGTGGTCAACGAGAGCTTTGGGTAAAACAACTAGCAAAAGTTGAAGGTGTTTCTTATGAAGAAATGGAAACTATGATTGAAGATTCTTTTGCAGATATAGAAGGAGGAGCAGTAGAGTCAACAGCTGCAGAAGTTGCTAATGAAGGATTAACTGAAAGAGAAAAAGAAATAGTAGCTGATTGGGTAGAGAAAATAGAAAACGATAGTCTTGGAGAGTCGCAATACGAAACACTTCTAGATTCAAAGCACGAAGAAATGCTTGAAGAGATAGCTAAAGAAAGAGGCTCTTCGGTAGAAGAGACCGAAGAACTTATTAGAGAGAGAATTCAAGAAATTCAAGAAGAAAGTGGAGAAGTAAAAACCAGTCCTTTGGGCGAATCAAGAGAAGAAGCAGAGGAATTAGCTGAACAAGTTGCAGGAGAAACCGAAGCTGCTGAAACTGAAACTACTTCTGAAAAAACAACTGAAGTTAACGAAGGTTCAGTAGAAACTACCTACGAAATAGAGGGAACTATTACTCGTAATGACCGCTGGGACTTTTTTGAGGCTTTCCAACAAGAATTTGGAGAGGAAATCTTTGTTGAAAGCGATATTGCTGAACTACTAGAAAGTGGAGAAATTACTCCCGAAGAATTTATGAACTGGGTGGAAGATGGAGCTTTTGAGGAACCGGTAGACTTTGGCGGCGAACATCCTCCAAAAGACGTTTTAACTAGACAATTGGAAAACTCAATTGAGAGAATGAAAGAAGCTGAAGATCAAACAGTTTATATGGGAAGACTTAGAGCTTTAAAAATGCAAATTAGCAGATTAATACTTTACGGTAAATAAAAAAACACCTCTTTTCAGAGGTGTAGGCGCAAGTATTTGAAACTCTTAATTTAAAAAATCTTTAAGCTTCATCAGAACGGTTCGCTCGAACCGTTCTTTTTCTTCTAATTTTTGAGTAATATATTTTTGAGACTCTTCAATCTCTGGAATGTAGACATGTTCCAAAGAATTAACTCTTCTTCTAGTATTTTCAATTTCTTCTGCTAAAAGCTTAATTTTTTGCTCTAGTGTAGCATATTCAATAATAGACTTTAAAACTTTAAAAGCCTTCTTTTGTGCTTTTTCTAAATTATAATCACCCGCCTTTTTACTAAATGGCGTTTCTTGAATTTCTTTTTTATTTAAAAACTTATACTCCTCTACTCTAACGCCCATTATATTCTTTTCTTCCTTGTCGATTCTCGCATCAGGAATGTGGGCAGTTAAAGCATCAATTTCATTTTTACCCAAATTATTTTCAGCTTTTAAGTAATCCATAAGCATCTCCGGAGTCTTTTCTTCAATATCTTTTCTTAATCCTTGCAACTCTTTTACGTGAGAAAGAAATTCTTGAATCAAACTATCAAGCTTATTCTTTAAAAGCTTGTGTCCGGACTGGGCAACTTTTAATTGCTTTTTTAAGCGAAGTAACTCTTGCCTTGTTGGGTTAATTTTCTTTTTCATCTAGATATTTCTCAATTTTATCATCTTTGACTCTTTTGAGTTCTTCTCTAGGTAATACACTTAAAACCTCCCATCCGATATCTAAGGTTTCTTCAATATCTCTGTTTTCATCTTCATCTTGAGATAAAAACTTTTCTTCAAAAAGATCGTTAAATTCAAGATAAGACTTATCGGTGTCCGACAAAGCAGATTCTCCTAAAATAGTAGCAAGTTCTTTAACTTCTTGTCCTTTTGCATAGGCAGCAAAAAGTTGATTAGAAAGTCCGTCGTGATCATCTCTAGTTTTTTCTTCTCCGATTCCTTCATCTTTGAGTCGAGAAAGACTAGGCAAAACATTAATTGGTGGATAAATTCCAGATTGGTGCAGCGAACGATCAACCATAATTTGCCCTTCGGTAATATAACCTGTAAGATCTGGGATTGGATGAGTCTTGTCATCTTCCGGCATTGTCAAAATAGGAATTTGAGTAACAGAGCCAGGCTTTCCTTTAATCATACCTGCTCTTTCGTAAATGCTTGCCAAGTCAGTGTAAAGATATCCAGGATATCCTCTTCTCCCCGGCACCTCTTTTCTAGCCGCAGAAATTTCACGAAGTGCTTCACAGTAATTTGTCATGTCAGTCAGAATTACCAAAACATCTCTTCCTTTTTCAAAAGCTAGGTATTCAGCAGCTGTAAGTGCCATTCGCGGCAAAGTTACACGCTCAATAACGGGGTCATCGGCCGTATTTAAAAATAAAATCGATCTATCGAGCGCTCCTGTCTTCTCGAGTTCATTTACAAAGTATTGTGACTCTTCAAAGGTAATTCCCATCGCTCCGAAGACAACTGAGAAATCTCCCTCCATTTTTGCCTGCCTAGCAATTTGAGTAGCAATTTTAGAATGCGGTAATCCAGCTCCAGAAAAAATTGGGAGTTTCTGCCCTCTTACTAAAGTATTTAATCCATCAATTGCAGAAATTCCAGTCTGTAAAAAGTCATCTGGAAATTCTCTTGAGAAGGGATTCATTGGACTTCCGTTAATATCGAGTGACTTATCTGCAATCGGTGCGGGATGTCCATCCAAAGGCTTCGCCGATCCATCAAAAACTCTTCCCATCATATCCATGCTAACATCAAGCTTCATTGTCTCTCCTAAAAAGACAGCTTCTGCTTCTTCAAGCTCCATCCCTCTAGTTTCTTCAAACATCTGTACTAACGCCTTTCCTTCTGCCGCTTCCAGAACTCTTCCCATTCTTTCTTCTCCATTAGCAGTTTTTATTTTAACCAGTTCTTCATAGCTGACCTTTTTGACTCCGTCAACCAGAACTAGAGAACCGACAATTTCTTTTAGTCCTTTATATTTTACAGGCATACGTTTTTAATTTTGAATTTTTAATTACGAATTTTGAATTTTTAATTTTGAATTTCGATTTATTAATTTTCTTCTTTAAATTTTATTTCAGAAACTTTTTTCTTCTCTTCTATATTTAACACTTTTTTAGTTTCTTCTCCATC
>JBNJDU010000003.1:0-73820 GCA_051745165.1 Patescibacteria group bacterium | reverse complement strand
TTCGCGGAGTAATCCTGTGCGAAGATTTTCTCTTTTAGAGAATTCTCGGAGGCGTTTCAGCATGGCTTTCCGACTTAGTCGGGAATGAAACGCCAAGAGCATAAGATCCAAATTATCGCCGGATGATTTGAGGTCTGGTTTCTCAAAAGAGAGAATCAAGCAAAAAGAAAAGCCTCCCGATCTCTCGGGAGGTTCCAAATTCTTTTTTATTTTAAATTAGATTTTTGCAAACTGGAAACCTCCCGAATTTAGTTCGGTAAAGAAAAATCCAAAAAATTGATTTTCTTTTTTCGGTACTATTTCCATATTTGCTAAGAGTATATCAATAAATTTTTCTAAGTCAAATTATTTTTTAACAGGGTAGGTTCCTAAGAACTTAAAGAATAAAGCTTTATCCTTAACTTTCTTAAAGGCTTTCTTTACTGTTGGATTTCTTTTATCACCTTCAAAATCAAGGAAGAATCTGTAAACCCAAGGATGTCCAGCAATAGGCTGCGACTCTAATCTTGTTAAATTTATATCTCTTTTACTAAATTCTTCTAAAATATCAAGTAAAACTCCGGGCTTATGCCCTGTCTGAAAAATAATAGAAGTCTTTTTCATAAAGTTTCCTTCTTCTTTGTTTTCACGTTTAGAAATTAAGAAGTATCTAGTAAAATCTTCCTGCTCTACTTCTACCTCTCTTTCTAATAATTCCATATCAAAATTTTCTGCTGCTCTTTCATTAAAAATAGCTCCGGTTTTCTTTTCTCCATTGTCAGCTACCACCTTCAGTCTTTCCATTGGTCTATAAGAAGGAATAACAACCAAATCTTTATCTTTAATAAAACTTCTAACTTGCCTTAAAGCTTCTGGATTTGCAAAAACTCGCTTAATATCTTTCATTCTACTACCTTCTGGACCGATAAGGCAATAATCCACCCTTATCTCTGTTTCTCCATAGATAAATAATGGAGATTTAGTGAGTAAATTAAATATTTCTCCTTCGCTCCCACGCAACGTATTTTCTATTGGCACTACGCCATAATCAACTCCTCCATTTTTAACCATTTCAAAAATATCTTGATAAAAATCAACCGGTATAGCCTTAACCGAATCCTCACCAAAAAATTGATAAGCAGCTTCTTCTCCGTAAGAACCACTCTCCCCTTTAAAAACTACTTTTTTTGTTGTTTTGTCCATGTTTCTTTTTTTTGGATTATAGAATAAGAGCCCTAAAACTACAAATTAAAGCTTTTGAAATAAGATTTCTTTTTCTTGTGTTTCAATTTGATTTTTAATCTTCTCTGCTGTTTCAGGTAAAAATGGGGCTAAAAGTTTATGAAGTTGATAACATACGTAGAGCATTTCAAAAATAACCTTCTCTTGATCCCAGGACTCCTCCCAAGGCTTTTTTTCTTCTATATATCGATCCATAAAGTGAATAAGGCTCCAAATCTCCTCTAAAGCTTTTTTAAACTCATAATTATCTAAAAGTTTATTGGTCTTCTTCTTAGTCGCACTTACCTTTTTCATAATCTCCCCACCTGCTCTTCTATCTTTATCAAATTCAACATCCTTTTTAGTTGCAAGGCCAATAGTTCTGGAAATAAGATTCCCTAATCCGTCAGCTAAATCAGAGTTATATTTATCTTTGAACTTCTCAGCAGTAAAATCTCCGTCCCCTGTTGGAGGAATTTCAGATAATAAGTAATATCTAACCGGATCAGTTCCATACTCCTTAAGTAGTTCAAAAGGATCGACAACATTTCCGAGAGATTTAGACATCTTCTTTCCTTTTGAAGTTATAAATCCGTGAACAAATATATTTTTAGGAATTTCCAAACCAGCGGATAAAAGAAGTCCAATCCAAATAATTGAGTGGAATCTTAATATATCCTTACCAATACAATGAACATCAGCCGGCCAAAACTTTTCAAACTCTTCTTTGTTTTCTGCGTATCCTAAAGCTGAAATATAGTTGCTTAATGCATCAACCCAAACATACATTCTTTGATTTTCATCATCAGGAACAGGAACTCCCCATTTTAATTTATCTTCAGACCTAGAGACGCTTACATCTTCAAGTCCATCATCAATAAAAGAAAGCATTTCATTTTTTTTACTCTCCGGGATAATGTTTAATTCATCACTTTCAATTAAATCTTTAATCTCTTCTTCATATTCAGACAACTTAAAGAAATAATTTTCTTCTTCTACTTTTTCCGGCTCTGTATCGTGATTAGGACACTTCCCATCCACTAAATCTTTTTCTGTAAGAAAGGCTTCACATCCAACGCAGTATCTTCCTGTATATTTTTTCTTATATAAGTCACCTTGCTCTTCTATTTCCTTCCACAAAGCTTGCGCTGTAGGCCAGTGCCTTTCCTTGTCAGTAGTTCTAATAAAGTCATCATTGGAGATGTTTAAATCTTTAATCAATTGATCAAAACTTTGAACAATATCATCAACAAATTGTTGAGGATCTTTCCCTTCTTCTTTCGCCTTTCGAGCAATCTTTTGGCCATGTTCATCAGTTCCAGTTAAAAAGAAGGTGTCTTTTCCTTTTTTTCTGTTATGCCTTGCTAACACATCTGCCTGGATAAGCTCTAAAGCAAATCCAATATGCGGAGAGGCATTAGTGTAGGCTATACTAGTAGTTACGTAAAACTTATCCATAAAATTAATTTTTGATTATTACTGTAAATTCTCCCTTTGTGTGTGGTTCTTCGTTTAATTTGTTAAAAACATCTTTAATTTTCCCTCTATAAATTCTTTCATATTTTTTAGTTAACTCTCTGCAAACAACCGCTTCTTTCTCACCATCTATATTATTTATTGCACTTAATGTTTTTAAAATTCTGTGTGGGGATTCATAAAATATAACCGGATGTTCATAAGAGAAGATATCTTTAAAAAACTGAGTCCTTTTTTTCTTTTTAGGTGGAAAGCCTAAAAAAGTAAACTTATTCATATAAAATCCGGAGACACTAGCTGCAGCAGCTACTGCAGACGGCCCTGGAATTGGAGTTATTTCAACATCCATTCCCCCTTCTACTATCATATTTATAAGTTTACCTGCTGGATCGGCTACTCCTGGAGTTCCAGCATCAGTAACTAAAGCTAAGTCTTCACCATCTTGTAATTTTTTAAGTATTTTTGCCTTTTTTGCATCATTGCTGTGATGATGATAGCTAATCAAGGGGGTTTCTATTCCGAATTTGTTGCAAAGATTTCGAGTTACTCTTGTATCTTCGCACAAAACTGTATCAACTTTTTTTAAAGTTTCAATCATCCTATCCGAACTATCAGACAAATTACCGATGGGGGTAGCAACAATATAAAGCATGAGTTTAAGCAGTTAATCTCTTTTTTCTCCTTTCAATAAACTCTTTAAAGAATTCAAATAAAATTCCCAAAAGAGGAATCGCTAATAACGCCCCTAAGAATCCCCAAAGAGTTCCACCAATAACTAAAGCAATAAGAACTAAAACTGGAGAAAGTCCCATATATTTTTTTGAAAGAAGCGGTGAAACTACACTTCCTTCTATAGTTTGAATTATTCCATATGCTAGTAGAGCAAAAAAGGCTTTCCAAGCACTGTCAAGAAGTATTACAACGAAAAATACGCCTCCTGCAACTACTGGCCCAACATAAGGAATAAAATTAAACAAACCAGCCATCAGAGCGAAAAGGAAAGCATATTCTACATTAAATAGATAAAAAGCAATGTAAGAAGCTATACCTACGAATATACAAGCTAATATTCTCACAAAAAACCAGTTGGTTACTTGTCGCTTTGCCTTTCTCCAAACAACCAAGGCTTGATTTTTATCTTTCTCTGTAAAAATCAATCTTATTGCCTTTTCTACGGCACCATCTTCAAGTGATAAAAATATAGCCATTGTAATCACAAACAAAGTGGTAGACATACCACCAAAAATAACTGCTAATGCGTTAAAAATATTAGTGGCTATCATTTCGCTTGATTGATCAACTGTTTCTAGAAAACCTTCTACACTTTCAAAGGCCTGCACTCCTATACCCTCCAACACCGGAGATACTTGTTCAAAATATTCAGGCATTAATCTTGAAAATGCTCTGACTTCTTCAGAAAAAACAGGTATTGCGAGATATAAGAATAAACTAATAATTCCAAAAAATACCATATATACACTCACTACCGCAATTGATTTTGGCACACCTGCTTTTTTCAAAAAATCAATGCTAGGAGAGGCTAAAATAGAAATTATTAAGGCAAAAACAAACAAAACAGCAATATCAGCAATTTGATAGAGCAAAAAGAAACCAATCACCGTTAAGGAGATTTTTAAAATTGTTCCCCATGAAATATCTAATGTTTCTTTATTTGCCATATTGTTTGTGATTTAAAAATTTTTCTTCAAGATCTCCCTAAAATCCTCCTTATCTTCGAAAGGACCAATCAAAGATAAGTTAAGTCGCTCTGGGACAAATATTTTTTTGCTTACACGTAAAATATCATCAGCATCAACAGAGTCAATTCTCTTAAAAAGCTCCATTGGAGTTAAGATGTTTCTTTCTAAAAGGGCTTGTCTTCCATAATAGAAGGCAAGTGAGTCAGAAGATTCCAGTTTTAAAGAAGTTTTTCCTTTAATATAATCTTTTGCTTTTTTTAATTCTTCGTCAGAAACCTTTTCCTCTTTTAGTCTTTTAAACTCTTTTAAAATCGCTTTTATTCCAATTTCTGCATTTGAATTATCAAGCCCAGCTCTTGTCACTAAATATCCGGTATCCGGATTACTAGAAGAGGCGGCTTGTATGTAATAAGCTAGACCCAACTCCTCTCTAACTTTACTAAAAAGCCTTGAACTCATCATTCCTCCTAAAATAGTAGCTATAATCTCTTGCGTATATCTTTCTGGTCGCGCATCTCTAAACCCACGTACTCCCAGACACATATGAGTCTGATCAGTTTCTCTTTTTAATATTTTTACCTCCGGTTCTTTTTGATTTTCAAAAACTTCTTGTTTCCTTTTCGGCTTTTCATCTCTTATTTCAGAAAAATAATCCTCTATTTTTTTCTTTCCTTCCTTATGATTAATATTTCCAGCAAGAACAACTAAAGTGTTTTTAGCAGTATATTGAGTGTTCATATAGTCCAATAAATCTTCTCTAGTAATCCCTGCAACTGATTCTTTCGATCCGGAAACATCCCACCCAGCAGGTTGATCACCATATAAAAGTCTTTGCCATAGTACCTGACTATAAGTCATTGGGTTGTCGTAACGCATATTAATTTCTTCTGCAATTACTCCTTTTTCTTTTTCAACTTCCTGAGCTGGAAGTAAAGAGTTTAGATAAATGTCGGAAACCCAATCTAAAGCCAAATCTAATTTTTCAGAATTAACTTTTGCATAGTAACCAGTAAAATCCTCAGAAGTAAAGGCGTTGTAAGAACCTCCAACTTTATCAAGAGTTTCAGCTATGTCTAAAGGGCTCGGTCTTTTTTCTGTCTTTTTAAATAGCATGTGCTCTAAAAAGTGAGAAATTCCCATTATTTCCTTCTCTTCATACTTTGAACCTGTTTTAACTAACACTAAAACAACAGCTGCTTTAGTACCTTTTTGAGGTACTGTAATTAAATCCATCCCACTAGATAAGTTGTGTTTTTTGTAATCTTGCATATTCTTAAACTTCTTCACCTAGAGAAGTAAATTCCTCTCCGCGTAAAAACTTATTAATCACGTTTTGCAAATCTTTAATATTAACTCTAATTTGCTTCATAGTGTCTCTTTCTCTTATAGTAACTGTATTATCTTCCAAACTATCAAAGTCAACAGTCACACATAAAGGAGTTCCAACCTCATCTTGTCTTCTATATCTTTTACCTATTGAACCAGTTTCATCATAGACGCAATCAAATTCATCTCTTATTTCATCAAACACTTCTTCTGCTTTTTCCACTAAATCTTCTTTATTTTTAAGTAAAGGAAAAACAGCAACCTTAGTTGGTGATAATTTTCTATCCAATCTTAACACTTTTTCAGTTTTTCCAGAGTTCTTATCTCTACCATCTTCCAGTTCATCATAAGCGTCAGTTAAAAAGGCTAAGAAGGCCCTTTCTACACCAACTGAAGTTTCAATAACCCAGGGATATTCTCCATCTATTGCAAAATCTTCTTCACTATTTTTGGAATGATTTGAGAGATCCCAATTTCCTCTGTTGTGAACTCCTTCAATTTCACCCCAACCAAAAGGAAATTTGTACTCAATATCAACTTGTCTTTGAGCATAATGAGCTCTTTCTTCTTCTCCAATTTCATTCTTTCTAATTTTATCCATATCCATTCCCATTTTTTCATACCATTTTAATCTCTGCTCTAACCAAAACTCAAAGAATTCATCGGCGTTTTCCTCCTTGCAAAACCATTGCATTTCCATTTGCTCAAATTCTCTCATTCTAAAAATAAAGTTTCCCGGTGTAATTTCATTTCTAAACGACTTACCAATTTGAGCAATACCAAAAGGAAGGTCGACTCTCATCGAATCCATCACATTTTTAAAATTTACAAAGATTCCTTGACAGGTCTCAGCTCTAAGATATGCAGTTGTAGCTTTTTCTTCAACTGGCCCCACAAAAGTCTTCATCATTAAATTAAAATCTCTAGGCTCCATTAGTTCACCACCACACTCAGGACACGTGTTAATATCTTTGCCATCTTCTTCTAAGTCTTTAAACCTCTGATGGCACTCTTTACATTCACTTAGCTTGTCTGCAAATCCCTTTGAAAGGTGACCTGAGGCTTGCCAGACCTTTGGGTTCATAATAATCGAAGAGTCTAACCCAACTACATCCTTTTGACTTCTAGTCATTTCTTTCCACCATTGATCTTTTAAATTTTTCTTTAAAGCAACTCCTCGCGGTCCAAAATCATATGTTGAACTAAATCCACCATAAATAATTGAGGATGGAAAAACAAAACCTTTTCTTTTCGTTAGTGAAGTTATCTTTTTAGTTAAATCTTGCATAATTTTTATTGAATTTATTCTTCATCTTCTTCAAACTCTAAGTCTCTTACGCTATCCTCAGCATCAAGTCCATGTTTATCCAAAAGATCTTTATGGACTAAAGCATCAACCTTTTTTTCAAGAGTCTCTTCCGTCCAACTATCAGTAGCAACCATTTTTGTTTCTCCAACAAGAGTGGTATCTTCCTCTACTGAGGACATTGGTATATTTTCTACTTGAAAAGTAGCTTTAGGGGTATTACGGGAGAAGCCCGCCCCTTCTTCTACCTCTTCCAAGCTCCAAGTAATCTCTCTTGTTTGTGAATCAAACTCAAACTCAGTTCCATCTTCATATTCTTCTTCAACTATTCCTGCTCCTTCTGGTAATTTGCTAGTAATCTCTACATCTTCAAGATTATTATATCTAGTTCTAGCTTCCCAGCTAACTGTGTATGTGCTTGGTCTGTTTGAGCGTAAAGGCAAAGGGCCTTCCGACTCGAAATCATCCTTTTCTTCTATTAAAAAGTCTTGTTTTAAATCAAGTTCTGTATTAATTTTTACTCTTGACTCTTCCTCCATTTGGCCCAGATCCATAGAAACAACTGCTTCCGGATTATATGGTAAATCTTCTTCTTTTACACTTGTCCAAAAAGATATTTTCTCTTCATCTTCCGGTCTAAGGCTTCTTAATTCAGAAAAAGAAGAATGACTCCAAATAATCGATCCAGCCTCTCTTTGAAATCTAGCTCCCATTGGTTCAGTTTTACTCATATCCAAAACTTCTTGGTCTAAATCAGCAGTTAAAAACAGATCTTCTAAGGTTTCATCTCCTATATTTTTAAGATATACATCATAAAGTAAATCTTCTCCCGGGTCGGCTATGTATTCAGAAGAATCATTAACAACAATATCAACAAAAAGATTAGGTTGCGGTATTGATACTTCTTGCTCAATTTTTTTAAGAGGAATAAATCTATCAAACTTCCACACGCCAAGTTCAGCTTTAAATCCTTTTATATCTCCAGGGTCTCCATCAAGTTTTCCAAACACCTCTATTAAGGCTCCTTCATTAGACTCTAAAAGATCTCTTTCCCATTCATTGTCTTCAAGTCCGCTTGGAGTGCTTCTTAAAAATTCAAAATCTGAAGGATATTTCATTTTAACCCCAATATTTTCTAAATCACTATCTAACTGAGAAAAATACCGCGCTCTAAACGCAAACTCTTCCCCACCCTCTACTTGCCCAGGAAGGTCAAATTCAAAGTTTATTGGAACATCTGTTATCACTCCAGTATGTGTTCTCTCTACTTCATATTCAGCAGATAAGTTTTGAGGGGTGTAATCAAACCAAGCTTTAGCTTCAACTTTATCCGATTTTTCTCCAAATATTTTAGCTTTAAAGTTAATTACTTCTTCTTCTCCCGGGTCAATATTTTCTAAATCTCTAACTCTTCTAAATGTTTCCTTTTCTTCAACCACCTCATCTTCATCTTCTTTTACTGGTACTGAAGCTTCTGGGTATTCAAAAGTAACAGAAACATCTTCTAGGCGAATATCGCTATTGTTTCTATATCTTATTGAATATTCAACCTCTTCACCCACTTCTACTTCTTCTGGGCCAATAATTTCCACTCTTAAATCAGCTTCCGAAAAATCTCCTCTTTCAAAATAAACAAAAGCAATTGTTCCTGCCACTAAAGCAAGAAGAAAACTAATGAAAGCTACTTTTTTTAATATATTTTTCATAAATTTATTTATAAACGGTAAATATTGTATTTATTCTATCAAACTAAAGTAGGCTGTTCAAGAAATTTTAGAAGGTAGTATCGCAATGTAGTTGGCTAGCATCTCACTAATATTGTCAGAAAAATCAATTTCTTCTTCTATAAAATCTTCAAAACTATTTTTACTAATTTCAAGCAAAAAAGTCTTATCTTCTTTAGTTAATTTTATTTTCAAAGGATCTTTTATGTTTCGAGAACAAACTTCACAAATAAAACCTCCCTCTCGAGGACTAAAAATACTAGCATCTTCCTGTTCATCAACAGTACAACTACCAATTTCTGGTTTATAGCCCAACAACTCTAACAACTTAAAAGCAAAATAATAATAAAAAGATTGTAATTTTTTCTTTTTATTATCTTTAAAAGAAAGCTCATCTAAAAGATAAAAAGTTTTTTTAATGAAGAACCATAAATGCTCATCTTTTTCTTCTTCTGCTAAAAAAGAATCTAATAAATGAGCTGCTTTAAAAGCTACTGACATCTTCCCCAAATCTTTTTTGGTCTCAGAAAAACTGCTTATTAATTCAGAGTCAGTTAGAATATTGTAATAGCGTCCACGAACAAATTCTATACTACTATGACAGAATAATTCAGAACTGGATCTAAGCTTGGACTTTATTTTTCTAATTGATTTTCCAGTTACTCCAATTTTCCCAAAATCTTTAGTATAAACTATTAAATGCTCATCCGCTTCAAACCGCTTTAATTTTTTTAGAAAAATAGCCTCGGTTCTATAACGAATGAACATTTAATTTATCAGTTTACGCTTTTTTCAAACCCAGAATAAGCTCTTTTCCGTCAACTTCTACTGTTTTAGTCCATTCCAAATCATCTTCAAGTTTAGAAATTTCTTTAGCAAGAGTCTCTTTTTTAAAGTAGTCTGCTTTCTTTTCAAAAAGATCTTCAAAATCACCTTTATAGAAAAGCTCAATCTTTTCGTCAGGAGTTAAATCCGCTTTTTTTCGTAAATGTTGAGTTCTTCTAACAATTTCTCTAGCCATTCCTTCTTCTTTTAGCTCAGGTGTAATTTCAGTAACAAGATCAAACTCGTCAGCTACAGTAATTTTTTTAACGTTAACTTCTCCCTTCAAAACTTCCTTAACACCCTCACTGAGCTCTTTAGTTACTTTCATTTCAGACAGAGGCTGTCTTACCTTTAATGCTTCATTAGATCTCTCTGCGAGACCTTTCTGAGCTAATTTTCTAGCTAATTTCATTTCTGCTTCCAAATCTTTATCAATCAACTCTTCATCAACTTCAGGAAAGTCAGCTAGATGAACCGATTTTTCGCTGGTTAATTCTTTATAGAGATAATCGGAAACAAATGGAGCATAAGGAGCAAGCATTTTAACTATCTTGACTAATACTCTATAAAAAGTTTGAGCAAATTCCTTCTTTTCTTCTTCACTTTCTGGTTTTTGTAGTTTTCTCCTTGATCTTCGAATGTACCAATTGGATAAATCATCAATAAGCTCCTCAACTTCTCTTGAAGCTTCGGTTAATTTATAATCATCCATGTGCTTAATTAATCTCTTGTTTGCGCCATTTACTTTTGAAAGAATCCATCTATTTAGAACGTGATTTGGCTCAATATCACCTTCTAAATCTCCTTCTTCCAAATAGGTGTCAAAAAAGGAGTGACTGTGCCATAACGTAGAAATAACTTTTCGATTTGTTTCTTTCACTCTATCTTCAGAAAATCTGTAGTCCTCTCCAATTTTAGTGGAGGAAAGAAGGAAAAATCTAAGTGAGTCCGCACCATAAGTGTCAAAAACATGATCCATTTCTGGATAATTTCTAAGTCTTTTAGATAGCTTTTTACCAGTTTCATCCAAAAGTAGTCCGTTAGCTACAACGTTTTTGTAAGCTGGTTTTCCTTTTCCTAAACCTCGATCTTCAAGCGTTAAAGCAGTTGCTAGTACGTGTAAAGTGTAAAACCATCCTCTGGTCTGATCCATTCCTTCGGCAATAAAATCAGCAGGAAAAGCTTCTTCTGCTTCTTTTTTATCTTCAAAAGGATAGTGGAACTGAGCATAGGGCATAGATCCAGATTCAAACCAACAATCAAAAACTTCTTCTACTCGGTGCATTTCTCCACCACATTCCGGACAATCCACAGTAACCTCATCAATATAAGGTCTGTGCAAATCATCAGGGTCTTCACCTAATTCATCTATTGAACCTATTGCTTTTTGGTGATCACAGTTCTTACACTCCCAAACAGGAATTGGAGCTCCCCAAAATCTATTTCTAGAAACGGACCAATCTCTAGCTCCTTCAAGCCAGTTTCCGAATCGTCCTTCTTTTACGTGTTCCGGAACCCAATGAACTTGCTCGTTATTTTCTAAAAGTTGATCCTTAAAGGCAGTAACCTCTATATACCAACTATTGAATGCATAATACAAAAGTGGAGTATCACAACGCCAGCAAAATGGATACGAGTGTTCGTAATCTTGTCTTTTATAAAGAAGATCTCTTTCTTCTAAATCTTCTAGTACTTTTTCATCAGCCTTTTTAACAAACATTCCTTCCCACTCTCCGGCGTGTTTATTGAATTTACCCTCTTCATCAACTAAGTGGAAGAAAGGTAAGTCTTTTTCCTTTCCTAGTTCAAAGTCATCCTCACCATACATAACAGCCGTATGAACTATTCCAGTTCCTTCTTCTAAGGTAACAAAATCAGCTAAGTAAACCTGGAAACAATTTTCAATTCCTTCCGGCTCAGCTTCACTCATGTAAGGATAAAGAGGCTCGTATTCTACTCCTTCTAAATCTTTACCCTTCATCTCTTCTTCCACTTCATAATCTCCATCTAAAACTTCTAATCTTTCTTTAGCTAATATTAATTTTTCTTCCTTATGTTTAACTAGCACATAATCAAAGTCTTTATCTACAACTAAGGCTACGTTTCCAGGTAAGGTCCAAGGAGTTGTTGTCCAAGCTAGCAAACTCGCTCCTTTATAATCTCCTTTTGTTACCTTCATCTTCATGAATACAGATGGATCAGTCGTCATCTCATAACCTTGATTTACTTCAAAGTTTGAAATCGGTGTTCCGCATCTAGGACAATAAGGAGAAATTCTATAATCTCTGTAAACTAAATCTTGATCCCAGAGCTGTTTAAAGACCCACCATACAGTTTCCGTATAATCTTTATCCATAGTAGAGTAATCGTTTTCATAATCCGCCCATCTTCCGATCCTAGCAAGTGTTTCTTTCCAGTCATCTACACATCTAAATACAGAGTCTTCACATTTATGATTAAACTCTTCTATTCCAACTTCTTCTTCAATCTCTCTTTTACTATTCACATCAATCTCTTTTTCAATTAAGTTTTCTACCGGAAGTCCATGACAATCCCATCCAACTCGTCTAGGAACTCTGTACCCTCTCATCGTTTTATATCTAAGAACACTATCTTTAATGCTACTGGCTAATACATGACCGTAGTGTGGCTTTCCAGTTGCAAATGGCGGTCCATCATAAAAACTGAAAAGATCAGCATCTTTTCTGTTTTCTAGTGTTTTTTCAAAAATATCTTCTTTTTTCCAAAAGTCCAATATTTCTTCTTCTATCTTTGAAAAATTCATATGCTTTTAATTAGTTTAACTTTATAAGTTCTGCGGGTTTTATAAATCCTATTTTAGTTTTCTTTGCTTTTATTAACTCTTCTTTACTCTTATTTTTTATTTTTCCTTCAAGTAGCCATAGGGGATCCCCATGGCTAATAATCAAAATGTTTGCGTTTTTATTATTTTTATCAATTTCTTTTATGGCGTCAATCATTCGCTTTTCGACTTCATTCCAACTTTCCCCTTGTTCTGGACTATTATTAAAAAACTCTTTATTTATCGGAAACTTATTATAAAATTCTTCCTTCTTTTTGTCATGCCAGACACCTAAATCCAAATCTCTAAACCTTTTATCAAAAATTATATCCTTATCAAAATTTATTCCCTCTTTCACAATCTTTGCCGTCTGCTTTGTTCTTAAAAAATCCGAAGAATAAATCTTATTAATATCTAACTCTTTAATTTCCTTTGCTCTTTCTTTAACTTGTTTAGCCCCCTCCTTAGCTAAAGGGACTGAATTAAGTGGCTTTCTAGGGTAAGTAAACCCTGCTTTTTCTTTTTGATACTCAGTCTTTCCGTGTCTTAATATGTAATAGTTATTTTTTAAATTCATAATTACATTCTTTCAGGTAAAGATATTCCTAATAGAGAAAGAGATTTTTTAAGTGTTTTATAGCTAGCTTTTGTTATTGCTAATCTTTGCATTTTATTTTCCTTAGCATCTAAGATAGGATAATTTCCATAAAAAGCATTAAATTTTTTAGCTAATTCATAAGAATAATTAGCAATTGTTGAAGGAGTAAAGTTTCTTTTAGCAATATCAACAGCATTTCTAAATTCACTAACTTTTTTAAGTATGGTTCTTTCTTCCTCAGACAAATCTTTAATTTCAAAACTTATTTTTCCTTCATGTTTTTCTAAAACGCTTTTTGCTCTAAGTGTCGTATATTGCAAATAAGGCCCAGAATTACCTTTCAAATTAAGTACTTTATCCCAGTCAAAAACTATATCTTTTTTATAATGCTTTTTAAGATCAGCGTATTTCACTGCTCCTACTCCTATTTTTTCCGCTGCTTTTCTCTTTTCCTCGTCGGTCATTTCTCCTGTTGTTTCTGATTCTTCTATTATATTTTCTGCTCGCTCAATTGCTTCCTTAAGTACATCTTCAAGGTGAATAGTCTTTCCTTTTCTGGTCGACATTGCTCCGCTTTTTAACCTATACATTCCATGAGCAACATGCATAAAATCTTCTTTTTTTCTCCAACCCAACATTTCTACAGTCTCAAATAATTGTTTCATGTGCAGTTTTTGATCAGCTCCAATTTCATAAATAAATAAATCTGGATCCCAACGCTCAATTCTATACTTAACTGTAGCTAAATCTCTAGTAAAATAATTTGTACCACCATCAGATTTTAATAACATAGCTGGTGGCATTTTTTCATCAAAATCAATAATTAATGCCCCTTCTGATTCTTTTGCAATTCCTTTATCTTTAGCTTCTTCGATAACTGCCTCCATTTTATCTTCATAAAAACTTTCTCCAATACAATGATCAATATCTACCTCTAAAAGATCATATGTCTTATCAAACTCTTCCGTGCTAATCTCAACACATTTTTCCCAAATTTTTCTTGCCCTTTTATCTCCATCCTCTAGCTTTTTAAACCACTTTCTTGCCTCATCCTCCATTTCTGAGTTCTCTTCTGCTTCTTTGTGAAATTCAACATAAAGCTTTTCTAAATCTTTAACTGAAAGTTCTTCTGGATCTAAATCTTTTTCAATTATTTGATATAAAAGTTTACCATACTGAGTACCCCAATCACCTAAATGATTTACTCCTACAGCCTCCCAGCCAGAAAAATCATATATATTATAAATTGCTTGCCCCACAATAGTTGATCTTAAATGGCCAATTCCAAATGGTTTAGCAATATTAGGAGCTGAATAATCTAAAACCATCGTTTTAGGTACCTCTTTCTCTTTAAATTTAAGGTTTTCTTTTACAGTCTTTACTAAAGCGCTGTCAGTAAAATAAAAATTAATAAAACCTTTTTTATTTTTGGAGTTGAATTCTTCTCTTGATAAATTGCTAGCTATATCTTTAGCTATTTCTTCTGGATTTTTACCAACTCTTCCTGCTAATTTAAAAGCAATATTAGTACTTAAATCTCCATGATTCTCATCAGTGGGTCTTTCTAATTCTATTTCTTCTAAATCAACTGAAAAATCAAACAGTTGATCTATTTCTTGCTGTATTTCTTCTTTTATTTTTTTCGTAAACATGTATTTATAATAACATAAACCAATCAAAATTTGAACCATTAAAAAAGCACCAGGAAACTGGTGCTTTTAACTTACTTTTCTTAAATAGTTATTACTCTTCCTCTTCTTCTTCCTCATTATCTTCGTCTTCTTCCTCTTCTGCTTCACACTCTTCATCTTCACATTCACAAGGAGTAGATGGTTTTGGACTTATCACTTGAGGACACATTTCGTCTCCTTCACATTCTAAATCTACCTCTTCTGAGTTAAGGCATTCCCAGTTAGCACCTGCATTTTCTGGGCAACAATTTGTAGAAACCCACTCACATTGATCGTCAACCTCACATTTTTCATTCAAATCCTCATCATCTTCGTCTTCCTCATCTTCTTCTTCCTCTTCTTCGTCTTCCTCATCTTCACATTCGTAATCCTCATTCAAACCTTCTCTTGTCTCTTCACTCAACTTAAAACCTAACCTCTCCATATCACTATCAGTTTCTATATCATTATCTTGTTGATAATCATATACAGCTTTAGCAATTCCCCATCCGTACTCATCACTTCCTTCATCTTCAAAATCATCATCATAATAATCCAATTCTTCTAAAACTTCTCTTAAAACTTCAACATCTTCTCCTTCGTCTTCAAATTCTAACCCACTTACAACTTCTAAACACTCTTTATCTTCTCCTTGATTTTTAATAATATTTCTTAAAGCATTTTCTAACCCTTTAAGGTTAACTCCTTCAATATTCATTGCCTCAATTTTTTCCATAACTCTATTTATTCTACTTTCCGCATTTTCCAAACCAGTAGTTTTCACAGAATCTTCTAAATCTTCATTTCCTACTTCCGGTGTATTTGCTGCAGTAAAACCAATCAACCCAAAAGCAAAAACAAAAATTAAACCTAAAGAAATAATTTTTTTCATAATAATATATATTTAAATAAATAACCCTCCGACCTTTTAAAAAAGTATATTCAAAAATTAAACAATTATCAACAAAAACTACTTACTATCTATACTGCTTAACTTACGAAGAGATTCTTCGGCTGTAGTTGAAAATTGAGCATTATTACAAAGAGATTCTTCGCCTACGGCTCAGAATGACGGGAGGACCACCGCTCGCTTTGTTTGCAACAATGATGATGACTATGACAATCACTATGACTATAACGATAACAATGACTAAATTACTCTAATTGCTCTAATTGACCTAATTACTCTAAAAAATTACCAAATCCCAATTTATAAAATATTTTGACAAATTACCTTATTTAATAAAAATCCGCCTTCTGAGCGGGTTGGTTAACAGTCAAAAGTATATAGTTAATAGTCAAAATTAGAAGCGAAGATACCCTCTTTGAAAAAGTTCTCGGAGAGGATTTTGCATGGTCTTTTCGTAACCCAAAGCGAAGATACCCTCTTTGAAGAACTCCGCGGAACCGATTCAGCCGGTTTTCAGCTTTGCTGAAATGAATCGGTGAGCGAAGAAGACCCAAGTCACGCTGGTGACTTTTGAGGTCTGATTCTTCAAAAGAGGGTATCGAGCGTATTTATTGTTAAGATATTTTCTGTTAATATAAAGATATGTCGACTTTATCAAAAAATAGAAAAGCTTATCATGATTATGAAATCCTCGAAGAGTTCGAGGCAGGCATGGTTTTAAATGGGCAAGAAGTGAAAGCTATTAAAAAGGGGAAAATATCCCTAAAAGGGGCTTATATAGTAATACGAGAAGAAGAAGCATTTTTAATTGGAGTAAATATTCCTCCGTATCAACCAAAAAACGCTCCGGACGATTATGATCCAAAAAGATCAAGAAAGCTTCTTTTAACTAAAAAACAGATAAAATACTTGATGGGAAAGTCTAATGAAAGGGGCTTGACTTTAGTGCCTCTGAAAGTGTATACTAAAAAAGGCTTGATTAAGCTCAAGTTTGGTGTTTGTCGCGGTAAAAAGAAATACGACAAACGCAAAAAGATTAAAGATAGAGAAGTTGATAGAAATCTAAGAAGACGAATGAAACGAAACAGATAAATTAGCACATAAACAAACGGGGGTGAGTTGACTAGACGAGAATCACCTTCAAAATGTAGCAAGCCGAGTTGGCAAATCTCGTAAATCTTGCCAAATCTAGTAAGTGCCAACTTACAAGATAGTTTAGCTTTCGCTCCTGCACCAGCAGTAGCGTAACAGCTTGCTTTTACCACTGACACCCGATGGGTGGTAAAAGTACCATAAATTCGGGTTATACAAGGTTTGTTGGTCTCAGACCTTGCGAACGCTAAAAGACCTTTGACCGGAGTAGCTTCGTCCGGTACAAGGCTTCGGTCGAGAAAAAACCGGGCTAAGCTTGTAGATTCATTTTGGAGGGATTTTCGGACGGGGGGTCACACCTCCCCATCTCCACACTTTAAAAGTTTAAGTAAATTCGAAAGCAAACCTTTCGATTAAAAGTATATTTCTAACAAAACAAGAGTAAACAAACAAATAAGAGCAAAGAAGATGAGGGTGGTTACTGCTGATGGAGAGTATATTGGTGTTTTAAATAAAAAGCAGGCCTTAGAAGAGGCTGAAAAAAGAGACTTAGATTTAGTTGAAATATCACCAAATGCAAATCCACCAGTATGTAAAATAATTGACCACGGAAAATATAAATATAGACAGCAAAAGAAAGAACAGAAAAAAAGTAAAAAATCACACCAACCAGAACTAAAAACTTTAAAACTTAGTTTCTCTATTTCAGAGCACGACATGGAAATAAGAGCTAAAAATGCTAAAAAGTTTTTAGAACGAGGTGATCGAGTAAGAGTTGTTCTTCCTTTGCGTGGTAGAGAAAATGCCTTAAAAGGAAAAGCAAAAGAAAAGATGAGAGACTTTGTTGAAATAGTTAAAGATCAAAACGTTGATGTAAACGTAGAAAAGGACATCAAAAAAGAACCCCGTGGATTAACTATGACTTTAACCAAAAATTAATTATGAAACCAAAAACAAGAAAATCACTAAAGAAAAGATTTAAAATTACAAAAAATGGAAAGGTTTTAAGAAGAAAACCTGGACAAACCCATTACAGATCTAAGAAATCTGGAGAAGAAAAAAGAAAAGCCAGACAATGGGTAGAAGTAAAGGGTGCTGAAGCTAAAAAAATAAAAAAAGCACTCAAGTATTAATTGAGCGCTCGAAATTAGAAATTCAAAATTAGAAAATTATGCCTAGAGTAAAAAGAGGAAAAACAAAGCGAAAAAGAAAGAAGAAGATTAAAAAGCAAGCTAAAGGATTTAACTGGGGAAGAAAAAATAAGTATAAAGCTGCAAAAGAAGCTTTACTTAAAGCTTGGACTTACAAGTATAGAGACAGAAAAACAAAAAAGAGAGAATTTAGAAAAAAATGGCAAACTCAAATTAACGCTGCTTGCAGACAAAACGGAACTAGTTATAGTAAGTTTATTCACAACCTTAAAGAGAACAATATTGAACTAGACAGAAAAATTCTAGCTAACCTAGCTAGAAACAATCCTGAAACTTTCAGTAAAATAGTAGAAGAGGTTAAATAAACTCTTTTGCTTTCTTTACTATTTTTTTAGTATTTTTAAATGGAATTAGTTTCATAGCTTGATCAAAATTAGCCCATTTAAAATCACTATGCTCATGAGAGACCGTTATGGTCTCTTTTTTTGTTTGAGCTAAAAAGTAGACAACAATTTTAAAAATACTATCTCCTTCATGCTTAAAATAATATTTATTAACCTCTCTAAAACCCTCCTTGACGTCAATTTCTTTTTCTTTGATCCCCGTTTCCTCAAAAAGCTCCCTGAGAGCTGCTTCCTCTACAGACTCTTTGTTTTCGATGTGACCCTTGGGTAGACCCCAATAATCTACCTCACGGCCATCTGAAGGGTATTTAAGGAGAAGAAATTTGATCTCTCCCTTTTCTTTTCTATATATTACAAAACCTGCTGATTTTTCCATTTTCATAAATTAGTTAGTTAAATGATTTATTTAACCATTCTTGAATTTTATTAATATCACTTACTAAATCCTTTTCAGTGGGAGCTCCCAACATGATAAAAGCTACTTTTCTTTCTTCACCACCTAGCCTTTGATTGAATAAAAAGACTCCATTGTGTAAACCTTCGTCATTAACTTCAAACTGACCACCTAAAAAATCTTTGTTTTTAAAAAAGACATTTTGATTTTTAATCTCTGCAAAAGCTTGATAATTAATCTCTGGAGCCCAAACTCCTCTAGAAATATCAAGCAAAGGTTTTCTCGTATTAATTAAATAATAGACTAAATAGTACAAATCTCTAGCAGTAGTTTGGCTAGCTTCAACTCCTATAGAGTCATTAAAATTAGTGTCTTTCATACCAACTGAATCTGCCTTTTCTCTGACATATTGCAACGTATTATCCCTTCCTAGATAATGACTAAGAACTCTAGCTGCATTGTCAGAAGACTCAACTAAAAGGGGAGCTAATAGATCAACTAAACGAAACTTATCACCAGAAGTTATCTCTGCATTAGAGTCATCTTCTCCTAACATATAATCTCTAGCTGTTAAGGAATCGGTTATGCCCATCTGTTCAGAAGTAACTATTGCTGTCATTAATTTTGTTAGGGAGAATATATCCACTTCTTCTTCTGCTTTTTTATCTAAAAACACCCTCCCCGAATCTATATCTGCAATTAATACATTTTCTACCTTTAATTCAAAATCATCCCTTAAATTAGTTTCAGTTGGTTTAAAGGAGTTTGTTTCATGAGTGATTGATAAAACAGGCAAACCAGTTTCCACCAAATCATAAAGATTTTGCATTTCCCTATTTCTAACTCGGACACATCCACCGGAAACTGCAGAAGTATAAGGCACACCGGAGGGATAATAAGCTTCCCCATGAATTAAATATTTACCATAAAGACGCATAGAAAAAGGCATATAAACTTCAGATTCAGTTGAAAATCTAAGACCTTCTTTTGAAAGTAATTTATATAAACCACCAGGAGTTCCATTCCATCCATTTGGATCTCCAGAAGCTAAAACGTTGAATTGATGCTTTTCATCATCTTGATAATAAATAACATTACCTGTAGCAGTATTAACTTCTAAATAATCATCTAAATCACTTTCAAAAAAATGATAATCAGGTAAAGAATAAATGGTATTTTTAATAAAAGAATCTTTTATTTGCTGGAATTCATAATCATAAGGGCTTTTGGACGGTATTTCTATTTTTGATCCTCGAGAAGAAAATTTAATTTCCGCAAAATAATTTGGTGTTTTAGGGTGAAATATTTTATAGCCATCCTCAACTTTTTCATAATTCCAATTGACCGGAATTTCTACTTTAAACCCTCCTTTAGGGCTTCTCAATTTAACAAACTCATCAACTGTTTGAATAAACTTATCATCTACAAGTTTGTAGTGATTATTTTGCGGTTTAACTAAAAAAGATTCTTCTTCGATAATTAATTGTTCTGGTTTGTCGGGAAGTCTTAAGCTGGTAAAAATACCGTCTTCTTCACTAATGCCAATTAATTCATGACTTTTATGATCCCCTAAATTAGTTTCTAAAATCCCAATAATTTTATCATCAATTGCTTTTAACTCTAATAATTCTGCTCTGAAAAAACTCTTGGGAGTACTTTTTTCACAATAATCATTTAAATTTTCCGTTTCAAAAACCCCATCCTCAAATTGAAGTGAACAATATATGTCTAATTTAGAATTTTTTACTTTTTCTACTCCGAAAGGCAGCTCCTTTTTATCTTTTGTATTTTCATTAATATAAAAATAACTAGCTGTGACAAGTAGAATCAAAAATGTTGCAGCTCCTAAAATTTTAATTATTTTTTTCATTTATTAAGTATTTCTAGTAATTTAGTTATCTTCTTAGTGTTAACAATATCTTTACTTTCTGCCCAACCTCTGCGAGCTTGATTAATTCCATACTTCATATTCTTTAGTTGATCTTTATGGTGAGCATCACTATTTATTACCAAATATTGATTGTTTTCAATGCACTGCTTTATATATTTATCAGATAAATCAAGTCGATGAGGTGAAGAATTTATTTCTAGAATAACTGCTTCTTCTTTAGCAATTTTTAATATTTTATTGATGTCTAAATTAAGTGATTCTCTTTTTTTAATCAATCTTCCTGTAGGATGGGAGATAATATTAACTTGAGGGTGTTTTATAGCCTTTATCAACCTCTTAGTCATCTCTTTTTTCTCTAATTTAAAATGAGAATGAATTCCGGCAATTACATAATCTATTTTTTTTAAACTCTCGTCAGATATATCTAAAGATCCATCTTTTAAAATATTTGCTTCACACCCTTGAAGAATTTTAAAGTCTAATCCTTCTTTTTTAAGCTTGTTATTTACTTTATTTATTTCTTTCCGTTGCTTTTCTAGTTCTTCTTCGTCTAACCCATTTTCAACTTGTAAATATTTAGTGTGGTCTGCAATTCCAATATAATCATACCCTAACTCATTAGCAGCTCGCGCCATTTCCTCTACAGATTGTTTCCCACCTGTCCAAGTAGTATGAGTATGTAAATCCCCCTTAATATCAGAAAGCTCACACAAACTAAATTTATTTCCTTTCTGAGCCTCTTCAACTTCACCTCTATCCTCCCTAATCTCCGGAGGTATGTAAGTCATTCCTAGTTTTTTATAAATTCCTTCCTCTGTTTTTCCAGCAACTTTCTTCCCGTCTTTGAAAAGACCGTACTCATTTAACTTAAAGCCTTTTGCTATAGCAATTTTTCTAACTCGAATATTGTGGCTTTTAGACCCAGTAAAGTATTGTAAAGCTGATCCAAAACTAGCTTTTTCTACAACTCGAATATCAACATCAAACCCTTCTTGTAATTTAATTGAAGATTTTGTATCACCTTGACCCAAAACCTTTTCTACCCTGCTAAAAGAAGTAAATTTATTCATTATTTGTTTAGTTCTAGAAGCAGATACTAAAATATCTACATCCCCGACCAGCTCTTTTTTTCTTCTCAACGACCCAGCAAAACTTATCTTTTTCACTTCTTTTAAATTTTTTAATTCCTCAAAAATTTCATTTGCCACCGGTAAAACCTCTCCAAGAGACCACTTTCCTTCATCCTTTTCCAAAAAATCAATTGCTTCCAGTATATTTTTTTCTGTTTTATCACCAAACCCTTTTAAGTTGGCAATTTCATTATTTTCAGCCTTTTCTTTTAACTCCTTCAAATTTTTAATGTCCAATTCTTCATATAATTTTTTAATGCTTTTAGGCCCTAAACCTTCAACCCGTAATAAATTATCCATGTCTATAGGAAACTTTTCTTTTAATCTTTCTAGGTGTTCAACTTCGCCTGTAAGCAGATATTCTTCTACTTTATCAGCAATCGCCTCTCCAATCCCAGAAATTTGTTCAATTCCTTCGCGTCCTTCTTCTTCATAAATTTCATTAATTGGCTTTTCCAATTCTAAGATAGAGTTTGCCGCCCTTTGATAGGCAAACGGTTTATAATCCACATCATCCATTTCTAAATAATCAGCAATCCTATTTAAAATGTCAGCTAATTTTTTATTTTTCATATCATTATATGTTTTTCACCTAAATTATAAGCAAAGTAATAAATAAATAAACCCCTGATAAGGGGCTTAAACAGCTATGAGTTTTTATTCCAGTTTTAAAGAGATTCTTCAATTTCAATTAAAAGCTCTGTTAAATAAGGATCATCGATAGTTTCTTTTGCCCTTCTTACCCATAATTTATACTCAATATCATCAATTCCTTGCTTCCAATACTCTATTCCTTGCAGTAGGTTAGTTATTTTATCAGCTTGCTTAACAAACCTACTTTCATCAGTAACTCTTTTTTCGTACTCCTTCCATAAACCAGCTATTTCTTCTTTCATGTCTTCAGGAAGATCTTTAAGTAATTTTTCAATAGCTTCATGCTCTAACTCCTCTTTAACTTTTTCCATCTTTTCTCTCTGCTTGTGAGTTGGTCTTCCTTTAATTGGTTCTAGATCCTTAACATCTTCTTTGGTAAATTCTTCATCTTCATCAATTGCAACCGCATCATAAGAAGTTAAATCTGGAGAATAAACTTCACAAATATCATGGATTAAAGCCATTTTAATAGCTCTATTCAAATCAAAATCTTTTTTTTCTCTCCCGATAGACCAAACAAGCATCGCTAACTGAAAACTATGAGCAGCAGTAGTTTCTGGGTTCTCTACACCATGTATTTCCCACCCTCTTCTACCAGCAGCTTTTAATTTGCCTATTTTAGAAATAAATTTAAATATTTCTTTCATTTTAGTATTCAATTTTCTTTATTTTATATATAGTTTCAACCTTTGAAGAGACCTTTACCTTATCTCCTTCTTTTTTGCCTAATAACTTCTTACCAACTAAAGATTCGCCAGAAATCTTTCCTTTTGCCGGATCAGCTTCTAAAGAACCAACCAATTTAAACTCATCTTCTTGGTTGTCTGCTTCAATAATAACCTTCGCCCCCAATTGAACAATGCTTTGATCTTCAGGGGGTTCAATTATTTTTGTGTTTTTTACTACCGTTTCAAGTTTTGCAATTCTTTTTTCAAGAAATTCTATTTCTTCTCTAAAATCCAAATACTCTGGATTTAAGTCTTCCGATTCCAAAACATTAGGAACGTCATTTTTAGTCTTATTTTTTCTCTTTTGACGTAATTCTTCTAGTTCCTTTTCAATTTTTTCTAATCCTTCTTCGGTTAGATGGTAAGTTTTAGTCATATAAGATTAAACCTCCCTTGTATCCAGGGAGGTCGATAAATTTCTTTTTTCATTGGCTTATATCTTGATAACCCCGGAAAAGTATATTGCTTATATATTATTTAAAAGGTTAAAAAGAAACTATTTCTTCAAAACAAGAAATGAGATTCTTTTTTACCGGGTGAGCCAATTATCCATCGGTGCTATAATACTAACCTTTTCTTAAAATTTGTCAAGTCTTTTAACTAACCAAGAGGAAAGAGGGCTAATATTTTTTTGTCGCTTTTTGTAGCTTTGTTAAAAACGTTAACTGCTTCGAAGAGTTTATCAACTACTAAAATAATTCCTTTTTCTTTTAAAAATTTTTGCCCATCTACAGAGACACTTTTAACATTTTTATTAGTCCCAATAACAAGTAAATCCGGTGCTTCTTTTATGAATCTAATCAAATCTTCTTTTTCTATCATCTTTTTTTCTTGCCAAGAAAAGATAACACCTTCTGAAGAAACTAAAATTGTTTCTTTGTACTCCTGATCAGCAATTTCAATTTTTGTTGGACTAATATACTTAACTCTCATTAGTTGCGAAAAGAAATATATTTGATTTTACACCTTCTCCTTTAGTAAAAACTTTCTCTACTTTGAGTCCAGCTTTTTTAGCTATTTTTTTAAGTTCATTTTCCTTAAAAAAGTGGTAGTATCTTTCTGTAACAACCTTTCCTTTATTATTTTTCCAAGGTATAAAAGCATCTCTAAAACCAATTTTGCCTTCTGCTTTTTCTTTAAAGTTTTTAAAATAAATGCTTTTTTTAGCATTAATTAAATTCCAAACTGACAACCTGACTTCACCATTCTTTTTTAACACTCGCTTAACTTCTTTTAAAAATTGCACCCTGGTCTCCTCTGAGGGCATATGATGAAGAACTGCTATAGAAAAAACGTAATCAAAATAATCGTCGGCAAAGGGCATATTCAACCCGTCTCCAATTTCAAAATTAGCTTCGGGAAATTTATCCTTAGCTTTTAAAATTAATTTTTCTGATTTATCTAATCCAATATAGTCAACTTGCTTCTCTTTTAAAGCGTCAAAAAATCTCCCATTCCCGCAGCCAAGGTCTAAAACTTTAGCTTTTTGAGGAATGTCTTCAAATAAAAACTCAAACTCTTGCCAAGGTTTATGCCTAGTATTGGAAAATTTATCACCTATTAAATTGTAATCTTCTCTTGTTTTATCTAGTATGTATTTATCAAAATTCATATCACTAGTAGTATAACCCGCTAGCGGATTAAAAATCAAATAATTTGAATTATGACTGAGTACAGCTATAATTAACCACCTAATTAACATATATGTCTTTAGAAAAAGAAATAGTAGAAGAACTACTAAAAAAAGATAAAATATCTCGAGAAATAGTTGATCAAACTAAGCGGGATGTTTGTAAAAAATATAAAACAAATTGTCCACCAAATGTGGATTTAATTGAGGTTTACCGAAATATGAATGTTAAAGATAAAAGGCTGGAAGCCGCTTTAAGACTTAGGCCGGTTCGCTCTTTATCCGGCGTGGTGAACGTTTCTGTACTAACTAAATCTCACGCTTGCCCGGGGGAATGCATCTATTGCCCAGCTCAAGAAGGTGCTCCAAAGAGTTACTTAGATAATGAACCAGCTGTAATGCGAGCAAAACTAAATCACTTTGATCCTAAAAAACAAGTTCAAAATAGAATAACATCTTTGACTAAAACCGGTCATCCAACTGATAAGGTTGAAGTTAGAATAGTTGGAGAAACTTGGTCTTATTATAGTAAAGAATACAGAGAAGAGTTTGTTAAACCATGCTTCGAAGCTTTAAATGAAAAAGAAGCAGATACTCTAAAACAAGCTCAAAAGGAAAATGAAACTGCGGATCACAAAATGGTCACCTTATCAATTGAAACCAGGCCAGACTACATCGATAAGGAAGAAATAAAACATCTCCGTAAATTAGGAATTACCATGGTTGAAATTGGAGTTCAAAGTGTGTATGAAGATGTTTTAAAGAAAAACAAAAGAGGACACGGCGTAAAAGAAACCGTAGAGGCGACTAAGAAATTAAAAGACGCCGGCTTTAAGGTTTGCTATCAAGTAATGCCGGATCTTCCCGGGTCAACTTTTGAAAGGGATCTTGAAATGTTCAAAATTCTTTTTCAAGATCAAAGATTCAAACCTGACTTTTTAAAAGTATATCCCTGCATGGTCTTAAAAGAAGCTCCTCTTTATGATCTTTATAAAAGTGGAGATTACGCTCCTTACAATGAGGAAGAGCTAATTAAGCTTTTAAGTAAAATTAAAAAAGAAATTATTCCTTACTGGGTTAGGATTCAAAGGGTAATTAGAGATATACCAGCCCAAAGTGTTGTTGCTGGGGGAGGATCTTCAAATTTAAGAGAAAAACTATCAAAAAAAGCTAAACGAGAAGGGTGGAGGTGTAATTGTATTAGATGTAGAGAAGTAAAAGACAATTACGATCCAAACGAAGATTTGCGCCTCTTTAAAAAAGAATATAAAGCCTCTGAAGGAAAAGAGATTGTTTTAACTTTTGAAAATAAAGAAAGAACTAAATTGTTCAGCCTGTTAAGAATGAGAATCCCTAAAGATCCTTATCCCGAAGTACTGGAAAATAGCACGATTATTCGTGAAATTCATACTTATGGACAGCAAACAATGATCAAAAACGGAGAAATACTAGCAACATCTCCTCAACATAAAGGTTTAGGAAAAAAATTAGTGAAAGAGGCCGAAAAATTAGCACCCACAAATAAAATAAGTGTTATTTCTGGAGTCGGAGCCAGAGGCTATTGGAGGAAAAACGGCTACAAACTAAAAGACACTTACATGATTAAATCACTCAATAATTAATAAAAAAGAGAGGCTTAGCCTCTCTTTAGGTTGGGAGAGGTTCGACCTCTCTCAAAATAATTTATTTTAAAATTCTAGATTAAAGTTAAGAGTAAATATCCAATTAAAGAAGATAAAGCAATCGGCGGAAGGGCCGGGATTGGTTTTTGCTTTTTTTGACTTAAAAATAAGTAAAAAGAAATAAAAAGCCCTAAAGAAGAAAAGAAAACCAAAAATAACGCTTCCTTTACTCCGTAAGTTAAAGTTATGGATGAAACTAAAAAGAGAGGGAAAGCCAAATCACCTCCACCTAAAACCATAAATTCTTTTTTATTTTTATCCTCTAAATTATCCAAAAGTCCAGAAAAAGAAAAAGGGATAATAAGTCCCATAATAGCTTTCGTTTTAATCATTTCAGTTGCCATTTTAACCATATGCTTTGTTTTGTAAACTGCAACAAAATCGTAAATAGAAAATAAAGCCAGAAATACAGCAATTACTAATGGTTCAAATTCTCTTCCTATTATTGCCCCTATACCAGCTATTGAAATTACAACTAATAGATTATGAAGTAAAATAATAGGTTTTTTACTCCATAAAATAAGTAAACTAATAATTAAAACTAAAGAAAAAAGTTCAAAGGTAATCGTTGAAAGAGTAACGAGCCCTCCTAAAAAAACGGAAAACAGAAATGTTATTTTAAATAGTAAAAGTCTTCCTTTTTCAAGCCGTTTACTCTTTGAAATTAAATAAACTACCAAAGTCGCAATTACAAAATAAACAATAAAGCCAAGAGGGGTGATAAGATCACCGGAAGATTTAGTTGCTGCTTCTGTAATCTGAAAAATATCTTCCAATTTAATCGTTACTAAAATTCCTAAAAGCAAAGTAGCTAAAAAGAAGATAAATTCAATTAAAAAGACTTTTACAAGTTTTTTCATTTATTTCTTTTATTTCTAATAAATCCAGAACAAGGAATTATTTCAACATCTTCAAGTTTATCTAAAAACAAATTCACTCCAATTGAATCAGAAGACATATGACCAGCAATAACAACGTTAATATGCGCTTTTTGCGCCTCTTTACGATGTTTTTCTGATATATGCATTCCAATAATAGTTCCTGCTCCCGCATCCGCTAATTTTTCATAAATTTCAGGAGATCCTTCTGTTCCTCCAGTAATTTCAGTTAATACTATCTTTCCAGATCTATTTTTTTTACTACCAACAAACAATTTAGGTCCTACTCCCAATTTCTCCGCTTCTCGATATTCCGGTATTTCTAACAAAGATTCTAATACGTCTTTTAATAATCGAGGGTTATCTTTTTCTAATTTTTCTTCTACAAATTTAGCCACCAAATTATCACACGGAGTGTGAATTGACATTAGAGGAATGTCTAAAAGCCGAGCCATATCTACTGCTCGTTGATGATTTCCAGGAGAAAGACCCCTAGAAACTTCTTTGATTCTCTTTTTAAGTAATTTTTCAGCTATATTTATTGGCACTCCGTAATGATTGAGCATATCAATTTGCAAGTCCATAACATCATCCAATCCAGCTAATGCTTGCCCGCGAGGATGGTGAGAAATAACTAAATCTATATCTTCCATTTCTTTTGCAAGTAAAAGTTCTTCTCCATCAATATCAATACCCACTAAAATCTTTTTTACTTCTGTTTCTGGATCTCCGTGTAAAATTCTAGTATCACTGTAAGGATTATTTAGCCTTTCTTCATCAAAAAACTCTTTCTTTTCTTCAGATAGATTTTCATACTCCTTTTTAGTTCGAGAAAGTTTCCAATTTATTCCCTTTTCTCCTCTAAAATCAGCTTTTTTACCTTCTTTTATCGCTAATTCGTATATATCTTTTATATTCATTTGATTATAAATTTAGTTTTCGGATATTTTTTCATACTCTTCTTTCACTACTTCTCGATCATCCCACGGTATTTTTTTACCATTTTTAACTTGGATCCATGACTCCGACCCCTTTCCTGTAATCACTACCACATCTCCATTATTAGCTAGATCAAGAGCTTTATTTATAGCTTTTCTTCTATCAATTATTTTCAGAGCTTTTCCTTTAGTGCCTTCAGCTACTTGATTAATTATTTCTTTAGGGTCCTCATCATAAGGATCTTCGTTAGTAACAATTATTTCATCAGCAAATTTAGCAGCTATTTCTCCTAAAACAGGCCGTTTCCACTTATCTCTACCACCCCCACAAGAACCAAGCACTACAATTAAATTATTTGGATTCAGCTTTTTAATAATAGAATCATAAACTTTTTCTAAAGCATTAGGTGTAAAAGCATAATCAACAAAAACTGTAAATTCTTGATCTATTACCTTTTCCATTCTTCCAGGAATGCCAGTTACTCTTCTTAACGCTTTCTTTATATTTTTACTATCTATTTCTAGTTCTTGCCCTACAGCTATAGCTGCCAATCCATTATAAGCATTAAATTTCCCAAATAACGATAATTCAAACTTTTCACCAGCGACTTGAAATTCAATCCCAACCTCCTTAGAAATAAAATTACTACCCTGAACCTGCTTGTCAAAATCAACTATTTCTTTAAATCCATACCCATATTTTTTCTGAGCTTTAAATCCTTTAAAATATTCCATGTGCTCATCGTCAGAATTTAAAATATGAGTTTTATTAGTTGCTTTAAAAAATTTACCCTTTGCTTTTCTATATTTTTTAAAGCTACCATGTGATTCTATATGCTCAGGAGATAAATTTGTTATCACGGCAATATCAAATTCAATAAATTTATGCCTATATTGTTCAATTCCTTCTGAAGTCACTTCTAATACAAAATAATCACAATCCTTCTCTACTGCCTCCCTCATAAACTTATGAATAAAACCTCTCCCGGGCATAGTCATCTTCATTAAGTTCTTCCTTCTCTCTCCATTAACTTCAAAATTAATAGATGATATTACGGCTACTTTTTTATCTGCCTCCTTTAAAATCTCTGTTATTAGCTTTACGGTAGTTGATTTTCCATTAGTTCCTGTTACACCAACAACAGTGAGTTCTTTACTAGGGAATCCATAAGCCACTCCACTTAATAAAGACCATAACCAATGATAAAATTTGATTACAAACTTAGGTGTTATTTTTCTTATTTTATTTTTAACCATTGTCTAAAAGTTTTAAGGCTTCTTTTACTCTTTCATCAACAGATTTATCTTTTGACACTCCTTTGAGTGCTGCACTAGCGTCCTTTTTTGAAAACCCTAGAGAAACCAAAGTTTGAACAACACCATCTTCTTCAGGAGCTTCTTTAATTCTTCTAGAAAGTTCAAAAATAACCCGTTGACCTCTTTTCTTACCAATATCAAAAATCTTATCCAAAACTTCTTGATTGTCATTTTTAATTGCCTTTTTCATCTCTTCCATAGGAGCTATAGAGGCAACTTGAACTGCTGTCTTTGGCCCGATTCCAGATAAATTAATAAGGCTTTCAAAGAATTCTAAGTTTTCCTTGGTCGGAAATCCATAAAGTCTTTCTGAATTTCTACCAATATTCAAGTAGCAGAATAATTTAAAGTTTTCTCCTACTGGTGGCAAGTTTTTAACTGCGTCAGGAGACATATAAGCTTTACGTCCCACTCCATTAGTATCTATTACTACAAAATCGTCTTTTTTTATTGCTATTTTTCCGTCTAAATAATAAATCATAGTGAATTAATTATAGTAAATAAAATTAATAAAAAAAGGGGAGTAGTTAAAACTGCTGTTAAGTTTTACTATTTACGAAGAGATTCTTCGGGCTCCGGCCTCAGAATGACTAGTGAGGTTGAAGCGAAGATACCCCTTTCAAAGAAGCTCTCGGAGGTAGCTCAGCAAGGTTTTTTAGCTTGCTGAAAATGAGCTACCGAGAGCGCAAGAACCAAATCTTCGCTGGAAGATTTGAGTTCTGGTTCTTATGAAAGAGGTATCGAGCGCATTTGACTAATGGTCACTTTCAAGTATAATAAGTTACGAACAACTGAAATTTAAATTTAAACTAATAATCAAATATGCCGTTATCTGAATCAGCAAAAAAAAGATTAAGACAAAATAAAAAAAGAAAGAAAGAAAACAAGGTTTTTAAAACCAAAATGAAAGAGGCAATTAAAGAAATTAGAACCTTGGTTGATGAGGGGGAAGTTAAAGATGCAAAAGAAAAGCTTTCTGATACGTACAAAGCTATAGACAAAGCAGCTAAAAAGGGAGTTATTAAGAAGAAGAATGCAAGCCGAAAAAAATCTCGCCTCACAAAGTTAATCAATAAGGCTAAAAACGAGAAATAATTAACATTAATCCGATTTGCGGAGTTATTTTTCCTAGTTTAGAATCTAAATCCACCCTGAATAATTCACGGTGGATTTTTTTAGTTTGATCAAAAGTAAAGTTTTTTGCTTGAGCTTTTGTTTTTTTAAAAACAAAAGGGCTCATTTTACTTTCTTTTTTTGCTTTTTTATAAGATAAACCATCTTCCTCCAACTCTTTTACAGTTAGTAAATTTCTAACCTGATAATTTATCATTGAAAGAATATAGAAAGGAGAGTCTCCTTTTCTAATATGTTCTTGAACAAGCTCAATCGCTTTACCTTTGTTACCTTTACCAAGTGAATCAATTGTTTCAAATATATCTGTGTTGAAATCTGGTCGGACATGCTTAGAAACATCATTCACGCTTACCTCTTCATTTAATTTCATATTAGCCAATTTAGAAATCTCATTACTTGCCCGCCATAAGTCATTTCCAACATAATTAATAAGTTTAGATACAACCCCTCTTTCCAATTTAGTATTATACTTAGAAAATTCTTTTTTATACCAAGATTTTAATTTTCTTCCTTTTAACTCTTCAAATTCCTGAATCATTCCTTTTGATTTATCAAGACTTTCTATCTTCTTCCCAAATTTACCTTTTATTTTATTATTCTCCTTGAGAATTAAGATATTATCACCTTTAACTAACTCTTCTAAGTTTTTTTCAATTTTCTTCTTAAGATTTTTATCTTGTAAAACATTCCTTCCTATAAGCAACCTTTTTTCTTCAAACATCCCTAATTGTCTACTCTCGTCCTTTAAATCATTAAAAGAAGGGGAGTCAGGTAAATAAGTAATATTTATACCTGATTTATTTTTCTTTTTGTATCCAGAAATTATACTTTTCAGCTTCTGATCAGTTCTGAAATTGTCTTTTCCGTGTAAGACTATAATCATATTATTTTTTTACTTGACAATTAGGGCAAAGATAGGTTCCTCGTCCACCTACTTTTATTTTTTTTATTTTCTCTGACTTGCATCTCTTACATACTTCTCCGTGCTTATTATATACTTTTTGCTTGTTTTGATAATTGCCTCGAGTCCCATCCGGCAATCTAAAGTCAACCATGCTATCTCCGCTATTTTTAATACCTTCTTTTAGGACCTCCTTAATAGACTGATAGAGCTCTTCTATCTCTTTATCGGTCAGTTGGTTAGCTTTTGTCTCTGGATGTATCTCAGAAAGCCACAAAGCGTCAGAGGCGTAAATATTTCCCACACCAGCCAAAAACTTCTGATCCATTATAAGAGGTTTAATCATTTTTCTTCTTCCTTTTATCATTTCTTTAAATTTATTCAGAGTGAAGTCATCGCTAAAAGGTTCTGGTCCAAGCTTAGATAGTTTTTCTTCTAAATCTTTATTTTTCCAAAGTTCAATTTTGCCAAACTTTCTCAAATCAGAGAAAGCGAGCTGTTTGTCATTATCTAAAAAGAATATAAAACGAATGTATTGATTCATTTTGTCATCTCTGAGAGGTCCCGGCTTTTCTGAAATCCACCTTCCGTTCTTTTTCTTCCATTTTCCAAGTAAAAGATGCCCAGTCATTTTATAATGAATTAACAGACTTAAATCTTTTTCCAAATGGAATACAATATTTTTAGCTCTTCTCTTAACGTTTTTTATTTTCTTATCAATAATCAAATCTTCAAATCTTCCGTTTAAAGATTTTTTAGTCACGCCCATTTTAGGTGTGTCAGTCCAAACTTTAAGAAAGGTCCTTCCCAGGACCTTTCCTTTTAAATATTCAACACTGGACTGAACTTCAGGAAGTTCAGGCATTATTCAATAACTTCTTTAACTTTCTTTATAATTTCTTTTGGAGTAAAGTGAGCTTTAATTAGAAAGTCTTCTGCACCTAAATCTAATCCTCTTTCTACCTCTGATTTTTGACCTAAATTAGAAAGAATAACAATAGGGATATCTTGAATTTCTGTATCATCTTTTGCCTCTTCTAAAACTTCAAATCCACCCACACCAGGCATTATAAGGTCTAAAAGGATCAAGTCCGGTTTAATTTCTCTAATCTTTTCCAATCCTTCTTCGCCATCTACTGCTTGAGAAACATCATACCCTTCCTTGTCTAGCTTTCTAGTAATCATCTCTCTTAAAAATTTATCGTCCTCCACTACTAATATTTTAGACATATGATTAAGTTTTATTTTTTTATTTTTTATTTTCAGGTTCACCAATTTGATCAACGACTTTTTCTAAAACCTCCTTTGGGTCGAATTCAGTTTTAACAATCCAGTCTTCAACACCCAGTTCCTTTGCTTTGTTTATTTCCACAGGTTGACCAGAATTAGAAACAATAACTACAGGAATTTTAGAAAGGTTTTCCTCTTCATTCATTTCTTCTAAAACTTCAAATCCACCCATATTAGGCATAATAATATCTAACAAAATAAGATCAGGATTAAATTCTTTCATTTTACTCATCCCTACCTCTCCATCTTCAGCCTCTTCAACATCGTATCCTTTTTTAGTAAGCTTCTTTTTAACCAAACTGCGAAGCACTTCCTCATCTTCAATTATCAATACTTTTTTCATGTTTGTTTTTTTAAATCTTTACTAACTTAATTCTAACCCGTTAAATTTATAATGTCAAACCTTTTTCAACTTAAAATTCCCTAAAAAAACCTTCTTTTTGCTCTTTTGTAATCGGCAATGTAAAATAGAATATACTACCCTCTCCTTCAGTAGAATTAAACCCTATATCTCCTCCATGCGCTTCAATAATATTTTTTGATATAAATAACCCTAATCCAGAACCCTCTACATCTTTTCTTTGTACATTTTCAGCTCTGAAAAACTTATTAAAAAGTCTTTCTTGTTGCTCTTCTGGTATTCCTATTCCATCATCTTGAACAGAAATCCTGATTTTATCATCGTTGGTCATGTTGACAGAAAGCACTACTTCTCCTTCATCAGTATATTTTATAGCATTATCTAAAAAGTTTTGAATCACTATTCCAATTTTTTCTGGGTCAACTTTTACTTTAGGAAGTTTGTTTTTAACTTTATTAACTTTAAACTCTAAACCATCCTTTTCTTTAAAAGTTTCTTTATAATCATTAATTACAGGATTAAGGACCTTATAAATATCAGTGGTTTCTGGATCATAAACATACCTTCCTTCTTCAATCCTGCTTACATTAAGTAAATCATTAACTAAATTAACCATTCGTTCATTAGCATTATACGCTTTTCTAATTAAGGTTTCCTCATCTTCATTTAATTTCTGTTTTTCTTCCGCTGCTTCTTCTAAAAATGTTTCCAAAGTCCATTTTATTCCTGAAAGCGGTGTTCTTAGTTGATGCGCAGCAACAGAAACAAACTCACTTTTTATTCTTTCAATTCTTTTCTCTCTCGTAATATCATGGATATGAACTAAAGTACCTAAATTCTCTTCTTCTTCAATTTTTGTAGTTGTAACCTCTAAATAAAAATCCTCATTAATTTGTAATTCCTCCCTAAACAAATCTTTAACTCCTTTTGTTTCTTCTTTTTTTATAAATTTAATAAGAGGTTTAAGAGTAGGGAAAGTAGCTAATTCAGTTAAGCTTCTATCTGTAACATCTCTAGCTTTAATATCAAAAAACTCTTCTGCTTTTGGATTAATAATACTCAAACGATTATTCTCATCAAAAAATAACATTCCATCAATAAAGTTCTCAATTATAGCAACCGTTTTAGTTCTTTCTTTTTCTGCTTCTTTATAAGATCTATCAACGTCTTCAAGTATGTTTAAAAGAGCAGACCTAGAATCTTCCATCTGCTTTGCTTTTTCTTCTAATTTTTTAGTTTTTTTATCTAGTTTTTTTCTATATTTTTTCTTTATCCTTCTCCTTTTTGAAGTATTAACTACAGTTAAAAAGTATCCAGTTAAACCATTTTTTTTGTTTTTTCTTGATACACCTGAAACATTTACCGGAATAATATCTTCATTTTTCGTTATTAAAGTCATTTCTTTTTCTTGCCTTTCATCACTTTTTTTTATTTCCACAAGGAGATCAGCAATCTCCTCTTTTTCTAAAAATAAATCATTAACAACTAAACCAACTGAATCTATTTGAGAATATCCAGTCAAATCTTCAAAAAACTTATTACTTTCCAGAATCTTATCATTTAAATTAACTACACAAAAAGAAACAGGTAAAAAATTAGTTAATTCTTCAGTGTAGGCCTTGAGCTTTTTTAAATCCCAGTTGTTGTTTTTATTTTTCTTCGTCATCTTCTTTTTTCTGAGTTTTAATCTTTTGAATTTGCTCTTCCAGCTTCTCCACTTCTTCTTTTAATTCTTGCTTTTCTTCTCTTAACTTTTTTTTATCTCTTTTTAGCTCTACCATTCTTAACTCCCTGCCAGTAGCCAATCGGTTAAATCTTTCTAGCTCTTTTACTTTTTCTTCCATCTTTTTTTCTATTTCTTTGGCTCGACTTAAATCAAACAAAGCAATAAAAATACAAGTTTTTTCTTTGCCAACTCTTTTTTCGCTAAAAATATTAACTGAAACTTCTTTATTTTTTCCTTGTGCAACAATCTCTTCATCTTTCAATTCTTTATTTAAAATCTCTTTTGCATTGTCTCCAAAAAGTTTGTTTAGTCTGTCGTCTATAAGCTCATGACTCTTATACCCTAAGAGCTTTTCCATTTTTTTATTTACTTTCAAAATATAACCTTCTGAATCGACAAAACAAACTGCTACTGGCAAAAATGCTAAAAAATCTTCAAAGTATTCTTTTGTTATTTTTTCACACTCAGCCATACAATTTAATTTTTATATTTTTTTATCTCTTCTTCTAAGTTTTCTATCTTCTCTTTTAGTTCTTCATTTTCTTCTTTTAATTGAATCATTTTCTTCTCTCTCCCTACGGTTAATTTATGAAATTTTTCAAGTTCTTCAACCTTTCGTTGCAGTTCCTGAGTTCTTGCTTCTACTTTTTCTTCTAAAGTGTCAATTAATTCTTCTAGCTCTTTAGTTCTTGCTCTTACTCTAATTTCTAAAACTTTTTTAGCCTCTTCCAATTCCTGTCTGTTTTCTTTTAATCTTTGTGTCATTTCATTAAATTCTCTACCTATTTCTTCAATTTCATCTCCAGTTTTAATTTCTATATTCTGATTAAGATTTCCATTGGTTATCTTCTCTATAGCTCTCCTTAAATCAAGGAGGGGAGAAATAATCTTTTCAGTTAAAGCAAGTGATAAAAATATAGAGAGTAAAATAGCAAAAAGAAGTATCAGAGACGCTCTAGCAAAGGCGGGGATCAAAAAAGCCGTTACTTCCGCCATATTAACACCTAAAATAGCAGTCCATCTTTCTCCGTCTACTCCCTCTAGGGGTTGCGCTATAACTTCAACTCTTCGCCCTTTATATTGAACTGTTCTTTGATTAAAATCTGCTGAACCGACAAAAGGGTCATCAATTTTCTCACCTTTAAGCTCGTTTTGAGCTGATCGAACAACTCTTCCTTCGTCATCAACAATCCAGAAGAAAGAAATATCACCACTATTTTCTACATTTCTTAAAATTGAATTAGAAAGAAAATCATTCTCTTCTTTTTGCCTAGCAGCTGTTTGCAAGAAATTAAGAAGAGTGGTTTTTTCTCTAATAACAGAATCTTCAAAAACTTGAACTTGCCCTAATAAGCTAAGAGTAGAAACTAAAGTCACAGCAATAAAAGATACTAAAACAATGGCTCCAAATATTCTACTAAATATGCTCGTTTTCATTTCCACTTTTTTAAAATTATCTTATAAGTTGAGTTCCATCTGGTTATCGTCAGGCTTATATTTTTCAATTAAAGTTTTAAAATTAAATCTTTTAAAAAACTCTAAAACTTCTTCGTCTTTATAATTTAACTTTGCACCTTCTAAAGTAACTGTTAAATCAACATCTTCTCTAAGTAAAACTAGCTTTTTTCCTTTCAAGACTTCTTCTTTTTTACCTTTAAGTCTCTTTTTAAAAGTATCTTTTAATTCATCAAAATTATTATATATATCTTCTACGCTCCCATATTTTTGGATTAATTGCGCAGCTCTTTTCTTTCCAATCCCTTCTACTCCCGGAATATTATCTGACGGATCGCCTCTTAAAGCTTTATAATCAACAAAAAGCTTTGGCGGTAGTCCATATTTATTAACCACTTTTTCCTTATCAAAGTTTATCATTTTTTTTATTCCTCTTCCAGGTGATCGAACAGAGACTCTATCATTAACTAATTGTAATAAGTCTCTATCTCCGGTCAATATAACTACTTCTGCATTTTTTTCCCACCTTTTGGCTAAGGTAGCAATTATATCATCAGCTTCAAAACCCTTCTTGTCCAGAGCGGGTGTCTTAAAGCTTTTTAAGCCCTCTTTAATTAATGGGATTTGTGAAACCAAATCTTCTGGCATATCAGGTCTCTGAGCCTTATAATCCTCAAACATATCGTGGCGAAAAGTTTTTTCTTTTCGATCAAAGGCAGCTACTACATAATCCGGCTCAACATCTTCTAAAGCTTTAATGAAAATTAAAAAAAATCCATATAGAGCATTAACAACTTCTCCCTCATTTTTTAAAGGAGGAAGAGCGTGATAAGCTCTATACATCAAAGCGTTGCTATCTATTAGTAATACCTTTTCCATTACTTTAAAATATCATATTTTATTCGTTTGACCAACTTGAAATTAAGTGCTATTATATATTCACGAAACGGGGCATGGTGTAACGGCTAACATACTCGC
Organism: Patescibacteria group bacterium; assembly: GCA_051745165.1. Taxonomy (GTDB): domain Bacteria; phylum Patescibacteriota; class Minisyncoccia; order Minisyncoccales; family PWPS01; genus PWPS01. Next base: position 36,548 of record JBNJDU010000003.1, on the reverse strand, counting down.
TTTGGGAGCGAGCGATTCTCGGTTCGAATCCGAGTGCCCCGACACTTTTATTGACATATTTACCTAATTTAATTATTATAATTACGAGCTTTGAATAGATAACAATTAAATAGTGCGGGTGTAGCTCAATGGCAGAGCCCTGGCCTTCCAAGCCAGTCATGTGGGTTCAAATCCCATCACCCGCTCCATTTTAAAAGCCGTCCTTAATCGGGCGGTTTTGTTTATGGTTAAATAAAAAGCCTTTGCAAAAAATTTTGTTTTTAATCGTAAGCGAAGATACCCTCTTTGAAGAAGTTCGCTGAGTTGATTGAGCAAAGTTTTATTCCACAAGCGAGAACATCTCCTCAAAGAAGCCCTCGCAGAGGAATTTCACAACCCGAAGCGAAGATACTCTTTTTGAAGAAGTTTGCGGAGCTGATTTAGCATGGTTTTTGGCTTTGCCAAAATAAATCAGCGAGCATACAACTTCCGAATCGCCGCTGGCGATTCTTGAGGAGTGGTTCTTCAAAGAGGGTATCGAGCGCACTTATAGGAATTTACTCAAAAATATAAACAAAGCAATTGCCACCCCTACACTAAAAGCACCAACTGAATGTTCATTCTCACCAGCCTCTGCTTCTGGTAGTAAATGTGAAGCAGAAACAAATAATAATACTCCGGCAACAAAACCTAAAAGTCCTCCTAAAACAGTTTCATTAACTAAGCTAATAATAGGATACCCAACAAACGCTCCAAGTGGTGTAGTAAGTCCGGCAATTGCAAAAGCAGACCAGAAAGCCTTCTTTTCTTTCACATTGCTCTTTATTAAGGCTGAATAAGTAATTACTCCTTCTGAAAACTCATGCATAACCATTCCAGTAGCAGCTAAAACACCCACCAAAATTGATGCTTGAAAAGTAACCGCATAAACTACACCATCAACAAAAGAGTGAATTCCAATCCCTTGAGCAGTAACCGTTCCAAAGACTAATGAATCCTCTTTAACATAATAATTTATAATTTTTTTAGAGAAAAACATAAAAAGAAAACCTCCCAAAGCAGCAAAACCAGCCCATTCAGTCTTTTCTAAAGCATTAGGTAGAGCAAGTATTAATGGGGTAGTAACCAAGATTCCAGCAGCAAAACACATAAAATAGTTTTTAGTTTTTTCTACCCACTCTTTTTTCTTAGAAATTGCCCAAATCCCTATACCATTAACAAGAGCTGATAAAACTGCAAATACAGCTATCCACATAAATTTATTAGACATATCAAACATATTAATTTTAAAACCCCACTATAAAAAGCGGGGTTTTAGTTAGGTTATTAATTTTAATCTTTATTTTGCATATTCAATAACTCTTTTCTCTCGTATTACATTTACTTTTATTTCTCCAGGGTAGTTAAGTTCTTCCTCAATCTTATTTGCTATATCCTTAGAGAGTTTTTTGGCTTCTAAATCATTAACTTCATTTGGCTTCACAAAAACTCTGATTTCTCTTCCTGCTTGAACTGCATATGTTTTCTTAACTCCGGGGAATCCTCTTGCAACCTCTTCTAACTCTTTAAGTCTTTTCAGGTAATCATCTAATGTATCTTTTCTAGCTCCCGGTCTACTTCCAGAAATAGCATCTGCAGTTTGAACAATTACTGATTCTATAGTTTCAAATTCATACTCCTCATGGTGTGATTTCATTGCGTCTATAACTTCTTGAGAAACACCAAACTTTTTGAGAACTCTTATTCCTATTTCAACATGCGATCCTTCAACTTTGTGATCTAACGCTTTACCAATGTCGTGAAGCAGACCAGCTTTTTTACAAACAAAAGTATCTGCTCCAATTTCTGCAGCTAATCCTTCCGCTAAGTAACTTACTTCTCTAGAGTGAAGTAATACATTTTGTCCATAACTAGATCTGTAGTAAAGCCTTCCTAATAGTCTTACAATCTTAGGATCAAGCTCAACAATTCCGGTATCATAAACAGCTTGTTCTCCAGCTTTTTTGATTTGTTCAGAAATTTCATTCTCTGCTTTTTTAACCATCTCTTCAATTCTTGCCGGTTGAATCCTACCATCAAAAATTAATTTTTCGAGAGCTGTTTTTGCAACTTGCCTTCTAATAGGGTCAAAGCTAGAAATTAAAACTGTCTCTGGAGTGTCATCAACAACAACCTCTACTCCTGTAAGTTTTTCCAGGGTTTTAATGTTTCTTCCTTCTTTCCCTATAATTCTTCCCTTTATATCATCGTCAGGCAAAGAAACGTTAGTTGTAGTTAAATCTTGAGCCTGGGAAGCTCCATACTTCTGAATTACAGTGGCTATAATTTCCTTCGCTCTTTTCTCATACTTTTCCCTTCCTTCTTGTTCTAATTTTTGCATTCTCTCAAAAATATCGGATTCCATTTCTTTTTCCACTTTACTCAACATCTCCTCTTTTGCCTCTTCCTTGCTCATATTTGCAACTCTTTTAAGCTCTTTCTCTGCTTCATTTCTTAGTTCTTCCACTCTTTTCTTAACTCTCTGTAATTTTTCAACTCGTTTTTCAAACTTTTGCTCACGTTCTTCAAAATTTGCTATTTTCTCATCTATGTTGTTTTCCCTTTTAAGAAGGAATTGTTCTTTTTTTCTTAGTTTTTGTTCTTTTTCTTCTGCTTCATTTCTTGCTTCTTCTAAAACTTTTTCTGCCTTTTCTTTTGCTTGCTTGATTATTCTTCTACTTTTTTCTCTCGCTTCTTCCATTCGATTTTTAACTTTCGTCTCTATTGCTTCATAGTCACGTTTGGCTACTTTTTGACGAGCGTGATACCCGAAGACCGCACCGGCCATCAGGGATACCACTCCCACCAGTAGTGTAATTAAAGTTTCCATATTCAATTATTTTTGGCACTTTATTTTTCATGCTAAAATTAATACCAAATCTAGGCTAAATTTTTAATAATTTGTATTAAAAATATATCAGACAAGGGGTTTAATGTCAACGAAAAACCCGCTTCTCAGCGGATTTTTTCTAGTTTAAATTAAGTTAAAGATTATTTTTCTCCCATGTTCTCTGCCTTAGAAATAACTTCATCAATCAAGCCATAATCTTTAGCTTCTTCGGCACTCATATAAAAGTCTCTGTCCGTATCCTCCTTTATTTTTTCAAAAGATTGTCCAGTATGATCAGCGAGAATCTTATTTAATCTTTCTCTAATCTTAAGAATATGATTAGCGGCAATTTCAATTTTAGCTGCTTCTCCTTCTGCTCCCCCCATCACTTGGTGCAACATTGCTTCAGAATTAGGTAGTGCGTATCTCTTTCCCTTTTCTCCAGAAGCTAAAAGTACAGCTCCCATTGAAGCGGCAATTCCAACACAAACTGTTGATACATCCGGTTCAACATATTGCATAGTATCATAAATAGCCATTCCTGCCGTAACTGATCCTCCGGGACTATTTATATACAATTGAATGTCTTTTTTTGAGTTTTGACTAGATAAAAATAGCAGTTGAGCTATTATCGAATTAGCCACTTCATCAGTTACTTGACCACCTAAAAAGATGATTCTTTCTTTTAAAAGGCGAGAATATATGTCATAAGCTCTCTCTCCACTTGGGCTTTTTTCAATTACTGTTGGTACTAAATTCATATTTTTTGGTTGTTTACTCATTTTCTTCTTCAGAATCTTCTTCTTCGGAAGATTCATCACCTAATGATTTAACGTCAATTTTCCATCCAGTTAAGTTTGCTGCTAATCTAACATTTTGTCCTTCTTTTCCGATAGCTAAAGACAGTTCATCTTCCGAAACAGTTGCTACTGCTTTATTTTCTCCGATTATTTCTACTTGATGAACATTGGCAGGAGACAGAGCATTCGAAATTAATTCTTTTTCATCATCAGACCATTCTATTATATCAATCTTTTCTCCATCAAGTTCAGAAATTATTGCTCCTACTCTTGTTCCTCTTTGGCCTACTGCCGTTCCAACTGGATCCACTCCTTCTTCTTCTGAACAAACTGCTACTTTACTTCTAGATCCCGCTTCTCTGGCAATCGCTTTAATCTCTACAGTTCCGGTAGAAATTTCAGGTACCTCCAATTCAAAAAGGCGTGTAACTAATCTAGGAAAGGCTCTAGAAAGATAAACTGTAGGTCCTTTAGGGTTTTTCTCAACCTTCAAAACGTACATTTTATATCTCTGTCCCGACTTATAGTACTCTCCCGGAATTTGCTCATCCTTACTTAAAACTCCTAATACTTTTCCAATATCAACCAGAATCTTTCTCCCTTCTACCCGCTGAACTACACCAGAAATAACTTCTCCTTCTTTCTCTTTGTATTCTTCATAAGTTAAGTCTCTTTCTGTTTCTTTAACCTTCTGGAGGACAACTTGTTTAGCTGTCTGAGCAGCAATTCTACCGAATTGCTCTTTACTTTCTAAAGGTTCTTTTATTTCATCTCCCGGCTTACCTTCATCTGTATCTTCAGCCATGACATGTCGTTTTGGATTAAATCTAACTTTATCTCCCACATCTGATATTTCTCCCTTTTTAAGTTTCTCAAGTTCTTCATCGGATAGAATCATATCTTCACTAACAACTTTTTTTGCTTTCCAGAATTTAACCTCTCCACTTTTAGGGTCAAAGTCAGCTTTTATTAGATCTCCTTTTTCTCCATATTCTTTCTTATAGGCAGTAGCTATTGCTTGTTCAACAATATCTAAAACCTTATCTTCCGGAATTTCTTTTTCTGCAGCGATTTGTGACATCGCTGATGCAAATGATTTTAAATCCATATCTAATTTTACTTATTATTTTTAAAAAATTGCCCGCTTTAAAGCGGACATTCGAATCTCTCTGTCTTACCTTCAAGATAACTTAATAAATTTTTCCTGTCAAGTTATTAAAAATTTATATATTTTATTTGATAAAAATCAAAATTTATTTTAGTATTTAATTAGTTTAACACTAATTTTTAAATAAAAATGCCTCCCAGAACAAAAAAACTATTAATCGGTTTAGTAATATCTATAATTATTTTGATTTTAAGTATAATATTCCAGCCTTTTGCTCCAGATGAAGATCAAAACTTTGAAGAAGAGCAACCTCAACAAGAAGAACAAATGGATTATAATAATGTTCCAGAAGTCTAAGTTAACCAATACTTCTTCTTAGTCATTTTATCTCGTTTAGTTTCAATTCGATCAATATCATCTCGGCTCGCTTCGGCGAGCTTTTTTAATTCTTCGTCATTCATTTCACCCAATTTCTTGATTTCTTTAACCAAGGCATCTTTTTTATTTTTACTTGGATCTGATAAAACCTTGCTGAGGAGGATGTTTAAGATGTCACCAATTTTAGGACCGGGAGATATTCCTAAAATCTCCATAACATCCTCACCGTCAACTTCTAACATTTTAGTAGATATTGGATCTCGAGACACTTTCTCTATTACGTATTGAAGATGTCTTAGCTTATATGGCTCTGCTTTTGGGACTCCAGAACCAATTCTATCCGCTTTTCTTACCTTAATAAGATCATCTATATTTTCTTTCCCTACATTTCTAACTAATCTCCTAACTGAAGATTCAGAAACTTCTCCAACATTATAATAGAAGAGATGATATCGAACTAGTTTAACTATTTTCTTTATGTCTTTTTTAGGAAATTTTAATCGCTTAAGAATTTTCTTTGCTTGTTTTGCTCCTACCACTTCGTGATTATAAAAAGTAGCTTCTTCTCCTGTTCCTTCTTTTACGGTTGGCTTTGCCACGTCATGAAGTAAAGCTGCCATTCGTACATGCATATTATAATCCTGGTCAGCAGCATACTGCAGTGAAAGAATGGAATGCTCATAACAATCATATATATGATGCTTATTTTGTGCTACTTGATAACCTTCTTCTAGTTCAGGAATAATATACTTTAAAAGTCCTAATCGTCTCAAGAGCTCAATTCCAATCGCTGCGTTATCACTCATTACTATCTTTAATAATTCTTCCCTAATTCTTTCATTAGAAATTTTTTGTAATAAGGAGGATTTTTCTTTTATTGCTCTTTTAGTTTCTTCTTCTATTTTAAACTCTAAAGTGGTGGCAAATCTAGCTGCCCTCATCATTCTTAAACTATCTTCATCAAAACGCTCATAAGGATCTCCAACTGCTCTAATAATTTCTTTTTCTAAATCTTCTTTTCCATTAAAAAGATCTACTAGCTTTTCTTTTGCTGGTCTATAAGCTAAGGCGTTTATAGTAAAGTCTCTTCTGGACAAATCTTCATCAATTGTTTCCGCCCACTCTACTTTTTCTGGATGACGTCCGTCCTTATAATTTTCTTCAGTTCTGTAAGGGGTAATTTCTACCTCTTTTAGTCCTTCTTTGTTACTTTCTGTCAAAACGGTAACTGTTCCAAAATTATTATTGGAATAGGTTTTATTAAAAATTGACTCTACGTCTTCTGGAGTTGCATTTGTAGCTATATCCCAATCATTTGGCTTCTTATTTAATAAGCCATCTCGAACACAACCTCCGACAACAAAGGCTTCGAAGTCCGCATCTTCTAATTTATCTGTTATTTTTTTTATTTCTTGTGGTATTTTCATAAGTCTGTCCCATTCTATCTTAAAAACTTGTTTTTTTCAATTATTTTAGATAAAATAAATAAGCTAATCAAAAACCTCCGTAGCTCAACTGGATAGAGCGTCCGGCTTCGGACCGGAAGGTTGAGGGTTCGAATCCTTCCGGAGGTACAAAGCTTTATTAAAAAAGATTTTTATCTTATAATAGTTTTCAATGAAGAAGTTTATTATCCTAATTTTAGCTGCTTTCATTATATTTGTTCCGCAAATATCGGAGGCAGACGAGGCAGAAGAATATCAAGAGTCTGAAACTTACAACATAAATGTAATAGGTGAAGACCAACAAGGAGATCCAATAAGTGGATCTTTAGAAGTAGAATATGATGGAATGGTTCCTTGCGGAAGGTGTCTTTCTGTAGAATCAAGTAGCGGAGATATTCAAAACTTCTTTAGTAAAGAGTTAGATGAAATACATCGCTGCTCATCAGAAGCACTTGGAAAAGGTGGTTCTTCTCCCGAAACATTTGTCCCTTGTAGTCTTTGTCATCTTTTTATGATATTTGACAGGGTAATAAGTTTTGTTTTAGGAGGCTTAATTCCTGCTATAGCCCTTATAGTAATAGTAGGTGCCGGAGTGACAATGATTGTTTCTACTGGAAATCCAGAGAAAACTAATAAAGCTATAGATGCTTTAAAATATGCAGCTTTAGGATTATTTTTAGCTTACTTTTCCTGGGCTATAATAACACTTATAATTTCTGGATTTATGGATTGGGAAATTGAGTGGGGAAGCGAAGGAATTAAAACTCAACCAATGTGTGAAGTAGAGATAGAAAGACCTTCAGATATGGAATTGCCTAGTGAAGATTAATTGAAAACGCCCTCGTAGCTCAACTGGGAGAGCAGGTCCCTCTTAAGGACAAGGTTCTAGGTTCGATCCCTAGCGAGGGCACAACGGTTTAAAAATTTAAGAGCATGTAGTATAGTTAATTAAAGTAAAGTAATAAAAAAATGTCTAAACAAAACGAATTGAACAAAACAGAAATACTCGAAGAGTACGGATTAGATACGGAAAACACCGGATCACCCGAAGCTCAAATCGCGATCTTAACTGAAGAGATAAATAACCTTTTCAGTCACTTAGAAGACCACCCAAAAGATAAACATTCTAGAAAAGGATTAGTGGGAATGGTCAACAAAAGAAAAAAACTTCTTAAATATCTAAAGAAAGAAGACGAAGAAAAATACAAAGATATTATCAAGAAGGCTGGTCTTAAAAAATAAATGACTATTAAACATAAAGGACAAAGAGTGGTCGTCTTAATGGACGTGCAGAATCTTTATCATTCTGCAAAACACTTATATAAATCACGAGTCGACTTTAAACAAGTTTTAAATCTTGGTGTAAGCAAAAGAACTTTAATACGTTCTTTTGCCTATGTAATCAGAACAAAAGGTGGAGAGGAAAAATCCTTTTTTGATGCACTGACAAGTTTAGGAATTGAAACCAGAATAAAAGACCTGCAAGAATATCAAGGCGGATTTAAAAAGGGAGACTGGGATGTTGGTATAGTAGTTGATGCTATTAGACTTTCTAATTCTGCTGACTCAATAGTGCTAGTAACCGGAGATGGTGACTTTGTTCCATTAGTAGGTTTTCTACAAAACAAAGGGATACGAGTTGAAATAGTAGCCTTTAAGCGATCAGCATCATCGAGATTAATTGAAGCTGCCGACGAATTTATGAATTTAGAAGACAATCCTAAAAAATATTTACTCAAGAAATAAGATGGAAAAACATGAAATTCAAATTGGAGGAAGAAAATTAACTGCTAGCTTTAAAAATCTAGCCGAACAAGCTAACGGAAGTGTTATGCTTAGATATGGAGATACTGTTGTTCTCGCAACAGTTACTATGTCTGATGAAGATAAAAAAGATGAACTAGGTTACTTTCCTCTAATGGTTTTTTATGAAGAAAAGTTTTACGCTGCCGGAAAGATTGGTGGATCCAGATACACAAGAAGAGAAGGAAAGCCGTCAGATAGAGCGACTTTAATTTCTAGAATGATAGATAGATCAATAAGACCTCTTTTTCCTGCAAATCTTAAAAAAGAAGTGGAGGTTATAGTAACCTGTCTTTCTTGGGATGAAGAAAATGACCCCGCAGTTCTCGGAGGAATAGCCTCTTCTATAGCTTTATCAATTTCTGATGTTCCTTGGAACGGCCCAATTTCAATGGTTAGAGTGGGAAGAGAAGACGGTGAACTTATTCTTAATCCAACTTACGATGAAAGAGAAGAAGGTGATGTAGAGGCTGTTTACAGTGGTTTCTTCAACGATGGAAAATATATTGTAAATATGGTGGAAAGTTTTTTTGAAGAAGCTCCTAACGAAGAGGTTATCAACTCTGTAAAACTAGCAAAAAAAGCAACTAAAAAATTAGAAAAGTTTCAACAAGAAATAATAGAAGAGCACGGTGAAGAAAAAATTAAACTAGAAGAGGAAGAAGAGGTTTCAAAACAGATTAAAGATTTTGTTGAAAAATTTGAAAAGGAAATTGAAAAAGTAATCTTTGCAGATGATAAAGAAAAGCTAGACGAGATTAAAAAAGAGATTAAAGACAAATTCGAAGAGAATGCTGAAAAAGCAATAGATTATCTAGATGACTTTAAAAAAGAATTAGTTCGTAAAAATATACTTAAAAATAATAAGCGACCGGACGGCCGTAAAGAAGATGAAGTAAGAGAATTAAGCACAGAAGTAAAATTACTACCTAGAACTCACGGCACTGGACTATTTTCAAGAGGAAAAACAAGGTCGTTATCAATAATTACACTTGGTCCTCCCGGAGATAAGAAACTTTTCGACAATATGGAAGCGGAAGGAAAAAAGAGGTTTATGCATCACTATAACTTTCCTCCTTACTCAGTAGGAGAAACATGGCCTCTTCGAGGACCAAAAAGAAGGGAGATTGGACATGGAATGCTTGGAGAAAAGGCTATAAGACCTGTTCTCCCTGACATTGATGACTTTCCTTATACTATTAGATCCGTTTCAGAAATAATGTCTTCTAATGGATCAACTTCTCAAGCAGCAATGACTAGTACTTCTTTAGCTTTAATGGACGCCGGAGTCCCAATAAAAGCTCCTGTAACTGGAATATCAATCGGAATGGTTTCTAGTGATGATGATTACCGCCTACTTACAGACATTCAAGGCTTAGAAGATCATGCTGGAGATATGGACTTTAAAGTAGCGGGTACCAGAAATGGAGTTAATGCCATTCAAATGGATGTTAAAGTTTTAGGAATTACTATTGATATTATGGAAGAAGCTCTAGAAAGAGCAGAAAAAACTAGACACACTATTTTAGACAAAATGGAAGAAGCTATTGAAGGCCCAAGAGAAGAACTCTCCCCTTACGCTCCAAGAATATTAACCATGAAGATTGATAAAGATAAGATAAGAGAAGTTATCGGGCCAGGCGGAAAAGTTATCAATGAAATAATTGACGAAACAGAAGTTTCAATTGATATTGAAGATTCTGGTGATATCTTTATCACTTCTGAAGATAAGCAATCAGCTGAAAAAGCATACGAGTGGATTAAAAATATCGTCAGAGAACCAGAAAAGGGAGAAATGTTTAAGGGTAAGGTTAAAAAGATTATGAACTTTGGTTGTTTCGTAGAAATAATGCCCGGAACAGAAGGTTTAGTTCACATTTCAGAGCTATCAGACGGTCATGTAGATAAAGTAGAAGATGTTGTTAGTGTTGGAGATGTAATTCCAGTAAAGGTTCTTAAAGTCGCTAATGACGGAAAAATAGATTTATCATTAATAAAAGCAAAAAAAGAACTTAAAAAAAGGAGGGATGCAAAAAACAAATAGTCAAGTTCGTACAATGAAAAAGGATATCGCCCGCATTAAGGGTGATGAAATTCCTGAATCCAAACTATCTCCCAGTGAAAGTAACGAACAGAAAGATAACAAGCCGAAAAAAAATATGATCGGCGATTTTAGTAGTGATGATATAAAAAAAATAAAAAAATATAAAAAATCTGCTAAAAAAGATAAGGAACATATAAAGGAGAAATTAAAAAAAATTAACAAAAGATTAGAAGAAATAAACGCGAACTTAAGACAGCATGAGAAAAAAGAGGGAGAGATAGATAATAGAGCTTTTAGAAAGAAAAAAAGAGAAATTTTACAAAAACGAAGAGAATGGGAAGAAAAAAAGTTAAAAACTAACAAAAAACTAGAAAAAGTATCCGAGCAGTTAGAAAAATTAAATTATTTTGAAAATAAAATTAAATAATCCTCCTTCTTAACTATTATAAATATGTCAAACACTAAACAACTAAAAGAGAAAGCTCAGAAAATTGAAGAAAAGATTGAAGGGCTTAATGTAGAAAAAAAACAACTCTCCAAAAAAGAAGAGCAGCTAAAAGAATCTATTGAAAAAATAAAAAATAAACTAAAGAAAGCTGAAGAAGAACAAAACAGCTTGGAGGAAGAAGGAGAGGATGAAGAGATAATGAAAAAAAGGTGGAAGTTAGAAGATAAAATTGCCGCTCTAGAAGATGAGCTATGGGAGTGGGAAGATGAACTTAAAAACCTACCAAAAGAAAAAGAAAAGATAGAAGCTAAAAAAGAAGAGCTTAAAGAAGAAAAAGAAGCTTTAAGAGAAGAAATAAAGGAAGAAAAGGAGAGAAAGGAAGAAAAGGAGAGAAAGGAAGCAGAAGAAGAATTAGCTGATAAGCCAGAATTTCAACAAAAATTAAAAAAAGAAGAAAAAGAACTAATAGAAAAAAAAGATTCTCTGGAGAATGATTTAAACTCAGTAATCGAAAAAGAAAAAAGTATAGAGAAGAAAAAGAAAGAGCTTGAAAAAGAACTTGAAAATGCAAACACTTCTTCAAAGCGTAGAGAACTTCAGAAGAAAAGGTGGGATTTAGAAGACGAAAGAAAAGAGCAAGAAGAAAAGAGGTGGGATTTAGAAGAAAAAATATCAGATGTGAAAAGAGAAATCAGGCAAAAAGATAGAGAATATAAAAAATCAGAAAGAGAAGAAAGAGAGCTAAAAAAGAAAAGAGCAAGATCAGGAAGTATAGGAAAAATAGCAAACAATAAAGATAAATTAGAAGAAAAACTTTCTGAAATAAATTCTAAACTTCAAAAAACAAAAAAAGAAAAAACTGATCTTTCTGGACAAAAAACTCAGCTTGAAGAGGAGTTAGAAATGATCATAAAGGAAGAAAAGGAGATTGAAGAAAGAGAAGAAGAGATTGAGAAAGAAGAAGATGTTGAAAAAGAACCGAAAAAACAAAGAGAATTAAAGGAACAAAGATGGAAACTAGAAGATGAAAGAAGGGAAGTTGAAAATAGAAGGTGGGAAAAAGAGAGAAAAGTAAAAGATTTAGAAAAAGATTTAGAAGAAATAAATACTGAAATAGCTCATTTAAGAGAAGTTAAATCTCAATTAGAGCTTAAGCTTGATGATCTTAGAAGTGAAGAAGAAAAATCTCAGAAGAAGAAAGAGGAAAGAAAAACTGACCATAAAGAAGACGCACTAGCTCCAGAAGGTGAAATTGAAAAATTAGAGGACGATATACAAGAGTTAATTAAAGAAAAGAAAACACTAGAAGTAGAAAAAGAAGGTTTACTGCAAAAAGAGAAAAGAGCTAAAAGCTCTTTAGAGGATGTAATTAAAACACTAGAAGAAATAAAGACTGAAGAGAAAGAGATGGAAGAAAAGGAAAAATTAGTTGAAGATCCAGAGGAAAAAAGACAAATAGAAAAAGAAAGATGGGAAATTGAACAAAAGAGAAGAAAGTGGGAGGAAAAAGAATGGAGTGTAGAAGAAAAATTAAACCGAATAAGGCAAAGGAAAAGAAAAGTTGAAAGCAAATATCAAGATATAATCAGTGAGGAGGAGAATTTAAAAGAAAAAGTTAATAATTTAAAGAAAGAAAAAGAAAAGGAAGAGATAGAAGAAGAAAAAGAAACACTTAAAAAGGAATTTAACTCGATAAAAGAAGAAAAGAGAAGCTTAGCTGAAAAAAGAGCTGAAAAGAGAGAAAAAATTAACCACTTAAATAAGAAATTAAATCTTTTAAAGAAAAGGGAAGAGGAGATAGAAGAAGAAAAAGAAGAAATTGAAGAAAAAGAAGCTGAAGCTTCAACGCCCGAAGAGAAGAGAGCAATAGAAAGTCGCCGATGGAGAGTGGAGGAAAGAAGAAAAGAAGCTGAAGAGGAACGATGGGAAGTAGAAGAAGAAATTGAAAAATTAAAAGAGCAAGAAAGCAAAATAGAGCTTAGATATCAACAAGTTTTAAATAAAGAAAAGAACCTCAAAGATAAAATCGAATCTCTTGATAAGAGTAAAAGTCAAATTGAAGCAAAAAGAGAAAAACAAGAACTTAAAGAAGAGCTAAGTAGATTTTCGGAATTAAGAAAAACAATTGAAGAAAAAACATCGGAACTAGATAAAAGAGAAGATGAAATAAATACGCGCTTAAATGAAATAGAAAAACGCGAAAATGAAATAGAAGAAAAAGGAAAAGAAATTGAGAGGGAAGAAAAACTAGCTGAAGAACCAAATAAGAAAAGGGAGGTGGAAGAAAAAAGATGGGATGCTGAAGAAGAAAGGAGAAAAATAGAAAAAGAAAGATGGGAACTTGAAAAAGAATTAGAAGAAATTAAAAACAAAAGAGAAGAATTGCAACTCATTGCTCGAAGAGAAGATGAAATAAAAGGAGAATTAGAGGATGTAAACTTTGCAATTGAAGAAGGAAAGTCAAAAGAAGATTTTCAAAGAGAAGAAAAGGAGAGGGAAGAAAAAATAAAAAAAGAAAAGCAGCAAAGAAGAAAAGGACCTCAATCAAATAGGTCAAGTGTAAATAAAACGGATAAGAATGAGGGAGATGATGACCAAAAGAAGAAAAAAGAAGATAGTGATAAAAAAGAAGAAAAACCACAATCAAAAGAAGATAGTAATAATAATGATGGGGTTGGTGGAGAAGAAAATAAAGTAGAAGAGGAAGAAGAAAAGGAAAGGGAGGAGTTCTTAAAAAGACTAGAAGAAAAGGTGGAAGGAAAAACACAAGAAGAATCACCTCAGAAAGACAAAGCCTCTCAAAAAAAAGAACCTAAAAGCTTAGGAGGTCTAGAAACTAAGGAAGACACGCCAAATAAAGATAAAGGCGACTCTAAGCCAACACCTCCTAAAAATTTAGCAAATGAATTAAATAAAGATTTAAACCAAGATACTCAAAAAGAAGATACTAAGGAAGAAGAGGATAGTGCTTTTGAACGCCCTATTGGTGCTTCATCAGGGCCAGGAAATAATAAAAAAGCAGCTCCATCATCTCCTCCAACTCCACCTTCAGACTCAGATGAAAAAGGTTCTCCTGATATCACAGAAGATAAACCCAAAAAACCAACTAACAAATCAAAAATGATTGCTAGAATTGGTGTTGTTGGGGTTGCTGCTTTACTCCTTTTTGGTGTTGTAATGGGAATTACATCATTTTTTGGACCAGAATCTGAAGATACACAACCTGATCCAGAAATCTTTGGAGTAGAAGTTGAACAAACTGAAGGTTATGAATATGAAATGGAGGTTCAATTCGATGGAGAATTCTCTGACTTTAACTGGTCATTAACTACAGAAATAGAAGAGGGAGAAGTAGAAGAATTGGAAAATCTTAATGGTGAAACAGTTTCTTACAGCTTCCCTCCTGAATTAACAGGTTCAGAAATAGAAGCTCAAGTAGAAGGAGTTGATAATGCCGGCAATACAATAGACGAAAGTAAAACTACCTTCGAAATAGAAGAAGTTTTAACAGTCAGAACTCTCTTTCCTACAAATGAAAACGATGAAGTTAGAGAGTTTTCTACTGCTAATTTAGACGAAGTCCCTATATTCTTAAATAGTAGACTGGAAAATGCTGAAGGATCAACATTTAATGAGCTTATTATTTTAAATCAATCAGAAAACCCAAGGAGGGTAATGCATCTTAATGAGTTTTTCAACGCCCTAAGAATTTCTCCTCCAACTGGTCATTTCTTAGATTTACTAAAGGATGAATTTACTCTTTTCGTTCATTCAGGAGAGCAAAACACTCTAGGATTTATTGGAGAAATTGAAGAAGGGGGATTAGCGGACTTCCGTGATATGGGAATTTCTCCATGGGAAGAAAGCATGGTTCAAGACTTCTCTAATTTCCTACAACTACACAATTATAATACAGAAGATATTGATTCTGAACAAAAAACTACCGAGTATAAGGATTATGAAGTTTCTCACTTCACCCATCATCCAAACGAAGCAACTTTAGAAGAAAATATTCAAAGTTGGATCGAATCTAATATTCCTACCTACACAAATAAAGAAGGTAGTAATTTAACTCATGTAGAAACTAATGAAGAACCAGATGGAGCAATAATGCGCTTTGAATTTGAAACAGAAGACTCCGGTTATAGTGATTTAGAATCAGAAGAAGGACCTACCTCTCATAATTTAGCTTTAACTGTTGACACTGAAAACAATGAAGTAACCGAAGCCATTACTAATGACGAGTTTAATGAGCTAGAAGGTAAATTCATAGAAGGAGATACAGAAACAGAAGAAGTTGTGGTTATTAGCAATTCTGTTGGGGAAGAAGGTTTAAATGTTAGAGCAGGCTCTTCAGTTAATGAAGAGCAAATTGATACTGTTGATGCAGGAACAGAACATGAGTTTTTAAATGAAGAAAATGGTTGGTTTGAAATTAGAATCGATGAGGAAACTACAGGATGGGTATCAAGTAATTTTTCCGAAAAAGGAGAAAAGGAGATTGAAACTAACCCTGAAGAAGGAGAAGCTGTGGATAACACCACTTACGAAGAAATGAGCGAGGAGATAGACTTTGGTATCTACTACACTATCATTGATAACCGCTTCGCTCTAACCGCCTCTATGGAGGCTATGGAAGAGATTATTGACAGGATTGACAACAATCCTGACATTGAAGAGTCTGAACCAAATATTGAAGAGTCTGAATCTAGTGAAGACTTAGAAAATAATCAAACAGAAGAAGATCAACAAAACGAAAAGGAAGAATCTAATCAAGACGAAACAACTGAAAACTCAGAAGAGGAAGCTCCTCAAGAAGAGCAAGAGGAAGAAGAAAGTGCTAATTAATCAAAACTATCTATGAATACAGATAAATTTAAAAGTAAATTAAAGAAGCAAAAAAAGGAATTACGAACAATGCTCGAAAGATTTGCAAAGGAAGATGAAAAACCAAAGGGTGATTGGGATACTAAATTTCCTGAATTTGACAATCGCCACATTGAAGAAGCAGCTGATGAAGTGGAAGAATTTGATTCTCTTAGATCTATAGAGCATTCTTTAGAGTTAAAGCTAAAAAGAACTAATGAAGCTTTAGAAAAAATAAAAAAAGGCACTTATGGAAAGTGCGAAGAATGTGGAAAGAATATTGGTGAAGATAGATTAGAAGTTGTTCCTGCTACTAAAACATGTAAGGATTGTAACTAAACAATACCTCTTTCTTTCATTCTATTTTCTACCTTTTTCTTAGGTCTTCCGTATTTTTGTTTAGATAGTTTCTTAATAGATTTTACCTGCCCCTTATCCCCTTCTTGTGGATAAGGGGCCTTTACTTTAAAAGGAGAGGTTACATTACCATCTACTATCATTTTAGTAATATAATGGTAATTACTAATATTAGAAAGATCAAAGCTAGAAAATTCAGGCGAGAATTTGTTTTCTAAAAATTCTGCATCGTCTTCACCTACTCTGTAAGCCGCTATAGTACCCACATTGCCGATTACAGCGTCTCTAATCTCATCTTTGAGTTGTGGCATGAATTGGTTTGCTAAAATCAAATTAAGCTTGTATTTACGGGCTTCAGAAAGAATCGTAGCTATGCTGTCAGTCGTAAAGTTTTGAAACTCATCAATATAAAGATAAAAATCTTTTCTTTGTTCTTGAGGTGTATTAACTCTTTTCATTGCCGCCATTTGCAACTTAGAAACTAAAATAAGTCCTAACAAAGAACTATTCATTTCTCCAGTAAGACCTTTAGTTAAATTAACTAAAAATATTTTTCCTTCATCCATTACTTTGCTTAAATCAAAACTGGAATGTTGCTGACCAATAATATTTCTCATCATCTCGTTCTCTACAAAGCGACCCACTTTAGAAACTACATACCCAAGCATCTTTGATTTATCCTCACCAACAGTCTGTTGCCATTCTTTTTCCCAAAAGTTTCTCACCATTGGATCAGAGACTTTGCTTACCTTTTCTCTCATAAAGTCATCATCCGTAAATATTTTTGGTATTTCTACTAAAGTTCCTGGATTTTCTTTGTCTGCCATTAAAGCGAGCATTGCATTTCTCATATAATGCTCAAACATGGGACCTATCATTTCCGGTGGAAACAGTTGAGTGAATATTGAGATCATTTCTGAAACTGCAAAATCCTTTTGCTCAGGAATGTCCCATTCGAGCATATTCAATCCACAAGGTCTTCTAGTGTCAAACGGTTCAAACAAAACAACATCATCTATTCTATTTTTCGGAACGTTAGCTAAAGTGTCTTCAATTAAGTCTCCATGAGGATCTATAACCCCGACACCTTCTCCATTTTCCATATCTTGTCTAATCATTTCCTGCATTAAAGAAGTTTTACCTACTCCAGTTTGACCTATAGTATAGACATGTCTTCTTCTATCTTCTCGAGATCCAATATAAACGTCTTTACCTTCTCCTCTAAATACAACATTCCCAATAAGAACTGGCCCATTTTCTGGTAAATTAGAAGGAGGAGCAGACTCTTTAGTTTTAACCCAGTTAATATATGGTGTCTTCATATGAGAAAGAGGGAAGTGATAAATACTAGATAGCTCTTCTAAATTCAATACCATCTTTTCTTTCTTATTAAATCTTCTAAAACTATAATTATCTATAAGTTTATGAAAATGTCTTCCTTTTACTCTTTTAAATCTAAAACCATTAAAATTAGAAAAGAATTGTGAAAATCCACTTTCTAAATTATTTAAAACATCTTCTGCTTTTTCTTTTTGTTTTGCAGCCGCCACAAGTCTTACATTAGCTTCAAAAGCAGGGTGCTTTCCTTTTTTCTTAATTGCTTCTAATAAATCTTGATCTTCTTTTACTTCTTTATCGTTTGATGAATTAAGCAGAATATCAAAAAATTCTTTTATAATATCTAAGAAAAAGCTTCTTTCCGCCTTTCTAGTAGCTTGCGAAAAACTCAAACCTTTCTTTTTTATTAAGTATTGTATTTTATTTATTTTTCTCTTAAAACTAAAGCTAGTTGGTTTTAAAATTAATTGAATAGAAGAACCTTCATCCTTAGTAATTTTCGTAAGTGAATTAGTTATACTTTCTAGAGGATCATTTTCTAATTCTTTATAAGTTTTAATTGGTAATCCGTAATGCTTTTTTAGCTGTAAATAAGAAGCTTTTTCAACTCCTCCAGGTTCAAAAATAGTATAATCCTCAGGAACTTCCTGCAGGACAGCTCCAGGAAAAATACCTTGGACATATTTATCCAGTGAAGTTTTTAATCTATCAGGAACAGAAACAAAAAATGATATATCAGAGCCTCCTATTTGAGAAGAAACTTCAAAAGCTATTTCAGGCGGGGTTCCAAAAAAACTTTTCTTTTCTAAGTATAAAAAATTAGAATAAAATTGCTCCATCTTACCTATTAAAGATCTAATTTCCTCAATTGACAACTTTCTCTCATTTTGTTCGTATTTAGGAAGCCTAATTAAAAACAAGGACATATTAAGCCCTTTTTCTAAATCCTTTCTTCTTATTCTCCTCAATATCAAAAACCATACTAACCCGATTATTACCAGAATTATTGGTAAATATATATGAATTTGAAAAGGTAAATTAGTCATTTAAATCTTCTTGAGATAAACGGTCATGAAACCGATCAATTATTATTGAATCGTTGTTTTTATTACTTAACTTTTTAGCTTTTTTATAAGCTTTAGAAAATCCTTTTTCCTTTGCTAATGCTACCAATTCCTCTATTTCCTCTTTATAAGCTTCTTGTTTTTCTTTTTCTTCTTCTTTTTTTCTTCTAATTTCTTTCTTACCTTCTTCTGGAATGTCAAAAGTTTCCTCTTGTTTTTCAGAAAAATTTTGTTCGGCTTCCGGAATTTCTCTTTTCTTTTCCGGATTTGGTTCGTGCTCAATTGTTGGTTCTTTTTCTGGCATATTGCTTAATTTTATCATAAAAAAATAAAAACAAAAACTCCCTTGATAAGGGAGTTAATTTACTTTAAAGAGATTAATTTATTGCATTGTTTGTCCACGCTGCATATTAGAGAAAGGATTTGCTCCTCCTCTAACTTCAAAATGAATATGACAACCAGTTGGTCCTTTAGTGAATCCGGTATTCCCCATTGTTCCTATTTGCTCACCACCACTAACAACTTCACCGGCTGTAACATGAATTCCTTGTAAGTGAGCATATAAAGCCTTAAAACTACCATGATCAATCCAAATATAATTACCAGCCATCTGTGGATCAAATCCTGTTTTAGTAACTGTTCCGGAACCACCAGAATAAATCGGAGTTCCACAATTATTAGCTACATCAATAGCTTTATGTCCACTATGCATTCCTTGAGTCACCGTACCATAGGTTACTGAAGAAAAACTATCATTGGTACGAGCTGGGCTTGGAGCGCTTTGCTGAATAGTTGGAGCGGCTGGCTTCTCCCCATCGGGAATAATGAGCTGATCACCAGGTTTAATATCAGTCTCACTTTCAACATCATTAAATTCTATAATTTCATCACCATTTGCATCATGCTTCTGAGCAATGTCGCTTAGAGTATCTCCTCTTTCAACATAGTATAAAATTCCCGTAGTAGGAAGAATTAAAAGCTCATCCCCAGCACTAACATCGTTCCCGCTTATACTGTTAGCCCATCTAATTGTGTCTTTGCTAATATCAAACTTTTCGGCAATAGAATCTAAACTATCATTATCTTTAACTTGATAGGAGATTATTGAATCTCTTTTGGAAGTGCTACCACTATCTGATCCTAAAACTTGAGTATCAACCATAGGAGAAGATAGCGATTGAGCTAAAATGGTATTATTATTCGTAAAAATATATCCTTCTGGTTCATTTTGTAAACCATTCTTAGCTTCTAAAAATAAATTATTATCAGAAAAAGCATATTCTTTATTAACCTTTTCTTCTCCACTAACAGAAATTCCAGTTAAAACAAAAGTAGATAAAAGAAGAACACCTACTCCAATTAGTAGACTTTTAAAGTTTATATTAAAACCATTGCTATCAGCTCCATCAAGAACTATTTTCCTCCCAACCTTCTGAGAGTGCCTGGTCTTTTGGGTACGAATATATTCTAAATTGAATTTTACTTTCTTGGGCTATTGTACCAATACCTATTTTACTTGTCAAATATTGATTGTTATTTTTTCTTATTTTTATATAATAAGCTAATGGATTTAACTAAAATAGAAAATATAAAATCTATATTAAAGGAGGAGGCACCCTTAAAAAAATTAGGGCAAAACTTTTTAATAGATAAAGAGACAATAACAACCTTAATAAAAACTGTTGATATTCAATCAACAGACAATGTATTAGAAATTGGCCCTGGATTAGGAGCTTTAACTAAAGAGTTAACTAAAAAAGCAAAGCAGGTAACCGTAGTTGAAAAGGATTCTCGAATGATAAAGCACCTTAAATCCTTAAACAAAGAAAATCTAACTATAATAAATGATGATTTTCTTAAACTACCAACTAAAATTTACAATAATAAAGATTATAAAGTAGTAGCTAATCTTCCCTTCAATATAGCAACAGCAATAATTAGAAAATTATTAAAAGAAAGTCCCCCGACATTAATATCAGTTATAGTTCAAGAGGAAGTAGCAAAAAGAATAGTGTCCAAAGGAGAAAAAGAAAATTTTCTATCAATAATAACTAAGTTTAGAGGAGATCCACAATTTATTAAGAAAATTTCTAAAAATTATTTTTGGCCCTCACCTAAAGTAAATGGAGCAATTCTAAAAATAACACCTCATCTAAAATACACGCGTAATGAAAATTTTTCTAAATTATTTTTCAAAGTAGTAGAATCAGGCTTCCGCCACCCAAGAAAACAACTAAAAAACAACTTAGCTGATTTAGAAAATTTCTCAAAACCAAAAGTAAAAGAGATATTAACCAGTATTAATATTGATCCAAAAAAAAGAGCTGAAGATTTATCTTTAAATCACTGGATAAAAATAAGTAAAAAATATTTGACTTTCAACGAAAAAGAAAGTAAAATTAAACAAGCATGAATTTCTCCGAAAAAAAAGCCTACTTCTTCATTATTTTATTAATTTCTGTTTTTGCTATATCAGGGTCAATTAAAGCTGAAGAAGAGGAAGAATTTCTCATTAAGATAAATACCTTAGCCGAAGAAGCGGTGTCCTTATCAGCCAGTTGGCGACCTGGTGGTTTTGCTAATTGGCATTTTGTCGATGAGGAGCCGATAGAAGAAGATAATGAAGATGATGAACACTTAATATATAAAAATAGGACAGGTGTAGATCACTTTTTTGGAAGAGCAGGAGAGAAAGAAATTCATATGGAGCCCTCAGATTTGGATAGAATAAATAGAATCACCTGGTCGAATCAATCAATAACAGGAGAGATTCCAGAAAATTTAACTAAACTAGAAGATTTTTACCGATTAAATTTAAGTCATAATAACCTTGAAGGAGAGATTCCTGAATATATACAAGATTTTACTCAATTAAGATGGTTAATTTTAGATAATAACAACCTTGAAGGAGAGATTCCGGCAGAAATGGAAGGGTTGGAGAATGTAGAAGTCTTATCACTTCATAATAACAACCTTGAAGGAGAGATTCCGGCAGAGATAGGCTCTCTCACTAACTTACAAGAGCTCTACCTGCATAATAACAACCTTACCTCTTTTGCTAACATTACCCCAACAGAAGAAGAAAAAGAAAATAGTGAAGAGGAAATAGTTAGAGATTTAAGTAATTTAAAGATTTTAACGCTTAATAATAATTCATTAGAAAACCTACCAGAAGAAATAATTGAGTTAGAAAATCTTTACACTTTAAATGTAAGGGCTAATTCTCTAAACTCTCTTTTTGATAAATTTAATAATACAGAAGAAGATGAAGAGGTAGAAATGAAGCTAAACAAATTAGAGCATCTAAATGCTGCTAATAATCTTTTAAATTGCGGAGAAGATTACAATTTACCACAAGAATTAGGAGATTTGTCATCCTTACAAGATTTGCAAGATCATCACACTAGAGAAACTTGGCATCCAAGAAAGCTTTCCTTAGATCTTAGATATAATTGCTTAACACTAATTCCTGAATCAATTGGTGATCTTGCTGCTATAGATTCTTTACGTTTAGATAATAATAATATTCAAGGTTTTAGCTTTACTGAAGAAAATTCCGAAGGAGAAGAAACTACCAAGACAAGCATGAATAGCGATGAATATGAAGAAGCTATTCCTCCTTCAATAAAAAATTTATCACAGTTTGATAATGAAATCCCATTTACTCTTTTGTCCTTATACAACAACAACCTTGAAGGAGAGATTCCGGCAGAAATTGGAGAATTATCTAATTTAAAAACTCTACGACTTCATAATAACAACCTTGAAGGAGAGATTCCGGCAGAAGTTTTTGACTTAGATAAATTAACTACATTAAATATTGAAAATAATGAACTAGAACTATCTAGTGGTAATGAGGGAGAAGAAGAGGAAGATGATTTTTCAGCTACTGCTGATAATCTTCAATGGTTATTTGCAAGCAGAAACGAAATAGAATCAATCCCCGAAGAATTAAAACTTTCAAGAGTTCGATTTGCCTATTTCTCTGAAAATAAAATAGAAAAATTACCTGAAGAATTTGGAGATAATTTTGGCAACAACTTACAAGAATTAAGTTTAAATAAAAATTTATTAGAGTCACTTCCAGAAAGTTTTCGTGATTTAGATAGTGGAGGAGGAACTACAGAACTTTTAATGGGCTCTAATAGTAATAACTTAATAAATTTAGAGCTTGGGACTAACTTATTAGAAGAATTTCCTGTCGAAGTAACTAATCTTTCAAATTTAAAGTATTTAAATCTTTCCCGACAGGCTGGACAAGCAAAAAAAATTAGATCAGAAATTCAAGGACAAATGAGTGGAGCTATACCTCAAGAAATTACTGAATTATCTTCTTTAGAAACATTATTAATCAATAATAATTCTTTAGAATCTCTTCCAGAAGAAAATTGGTCAAATATGAGCAATTTAACTTATCTTTACGGACAAAATAATAATCTAGAAAATTTACCAGCTGAGTTAGGAGATTTAAATAACCTAAAAAGGCTATACTTAAACAATAATAACATCTCCCAAGCTATTCCAGGAAAAATAATGGAAGCGGGTAACCTTAGAAGGGCATATTTTCAATACAATGAAATTGATGGTTCTCTACCTAATCCAGATAGTAATAATTGGTCTTCTCTAAACAGGTTTTTTGCTGACGAAAATGAAATAGGAGGAGGATTAAATCAAAAATTCTTAGAAGGCTTAAGTAATGTAGAATATTTTAGTATGTATGAAAATGAACTTGATGGACAAATTGATTCAGCAATTGAAAACATGGGTAATTTAAGATGGTTTGATGTAGCTTTAAACCAGGGAAGAGGCTCCGAAGGAATTTCCGGACCACTTCCTAGTGAAATAGAAAATCTAACAAGTTTAGAAACATTTAACTTTAATAATAATGCGATAGAAGAAGTTCCTGATGAACTAAACAGTCTATCTAATTTAGAAAATATTTACGGCTTCGAAAACCAAATAGATTCTTTTGCTAGTAATATTGAAGATCTAAACAATTTAGTTCGTTTTGATTTTCATACGACAGATGACAATAATAAAATTCCTTTCCCTGAAGGAGCAGAAGAATTAAAAAGATTAGAATATTTCAGCCTTGGAGAAAATAAATCTGGAGAAGGAGAAGTAGATTGGGAAAAATGGGTAGAGGAAGGTTTGCCAGAAGATGTTTTGTCATTAAACAATAATGATTTTAAAGGAGATTTACCTGACGAAATGTTGAATGAAGTTAATAAAATGAACTCATTTAATATAAGAAATAATGATTTTAAGGGAGAGTTTCCAGATTCCTAAAATTAATTAAAATGAAAATAAAAAAAATAAAAAAAGATTATCTTTTAGTTTTGTCAGTGCTCTTAGCTTTGTTATTAATTACTACTTTTAGTAGTTTTAACCAATTAAATAACTTAAAAGGAGTTCTTGATTATCCGACCACCACTACTGATGAAATAAGTGGAAATAAACAAAATCGGTTAGAAGTTCATGCTTTTTTAAATGATCATCAAATAAATAAAGAATATGAATTCAGTACTTCTGAAGATTTAAATTATAGAATATCTCAGGTTAATAGTGATATAACTACTCCTAAAGATATTAATATAAGAGAAGAAAACCCCCCTTACGTAATAGAATCAAATGAAGATATAGAAAACATAATATTAAGAGCCTCTGGAGAAGAATTTATTGGTTGGTCCGGATGTGATGCTACAAAAGAAAATAGATGTCAAGTTTCAGTAACTAATCATCAAAAAAGAAAAGTAGAAGCTCATTATAGCGACCCAGAGCCAAGAACTAATTCTCTACAACTTTTTAGTGTTAGTAATAACCCGATAGGAGGCTCTTTAAGTGATGAGTGGGTAAACGCAAACCCAGATTTAGCTTACAAAGCCGCTTATATAGACCTTACCGGTTCTATTCCCGACACAATCGGAGATTTAAATCCTGAACTCCAGTTAAATTTAGGAGGTAACGAGTTAAGCGGTAGTATTCCTGCCGAAATTGGTGATTTAAGCAGTACGGATTATATTGGACTTTATAAAAATAATTTATCCGGTTCTATTCCTTCTGAAATTGGTGATTTATCTCCAATATACTTTTTAGGTTATGATAATGATTTATCTGGTTCTATTCCTTCTGAAATTGGTGACATGGGAAGTCAGGTAGAAAGATTAGAGTTGCATGATACTGATTTGAATGGAACTGTTCCTTATGAATTAGTAGATATTGGAGACTTAACACCTAGTGAGTTAAGACTTTACAATACTTCAATAGATAGCACTGCTTCAGGATTAGTTGAAGATTCACAGTGGAATGGGTTCAATTTTAATTCTGCTAGCTTTAATCAAAGCAGTGCAATGTCCACTTTAAGTGATGCAAGTAATAGAGGGGGGGATTATATTGATTTTTGTGGAAATTCTGTCACCGGAGGTACAGTAACATATGATTTAGAAGGAGAAATGGTAAATGTTGACTTAGAACCAGAAGTAAATGCTGCCTTAGAAGCTGGTTGGGATGTTTATATCTCTATTAACCTACTTCAAGAATTTTATGTATGGTCTCAATATAGACCTGGAGGACCACCTCCTTGTGATGGAACACCACAATGTCAAACACAAACAAGAACAGTTACAGATGAAGACGGTAATGAAAAGGAGGAAGAATATTGTGCTAATACAAGTACATGTGGCCCTCAAACACAATCAGGAACTGATACTCCCCCTATAGGAAATGTTACATGTGCTAGATTAGAAGGAGGTAGTGCTATAACAAAACCAGAACAAATGAAGGAAAGAGGAATTGGAGTTCCCGATAACTTAAAACATGTCTATTATTATGACTCTTGTGAATGGTGGGCTACGCCTGGGGATGTTTGTGAACCTGTTTGTGAATTTGATCCTGGCGATTGTGGAAGTCCTTCTGGTTGTCCTCATACAGGAGGTTATGAGTGTGAATGGGAGGGAGAAGAAAAGTATCATAATGCACCACCAACCGGCCCATATAGCAGCGAAGATTCAATATCTAAATCTTGTAGTACAGTTCATAGAACCTATTAAAATGACTAAAACAAATAAAAAAATAAACTTATTGCTGGCAATTATAATTAGTTTGCTTTTCTTATCAACTAGTTTTAGTTTTGCTCAAACCACCGAACTACCAGAAAGTGCAGAAAGATCAGATAAACTTACACAAAGTCTTCCTGATCCTACATCTCCACCCCTAAGCCCTTGCCCTGGACCAGAAAGAGAACCTCGCTTTGTTTATAGAGAAAAAGTTGTTCATGAAGAACGACAATTTAGAGCCGAGCACACTGGTTGTGGTGGTGATATTTTAATGCGTAATTGGCAAGTTGTAGGTTTAGAAATGGGTCGTTGTCCAGGAACTTCAGAAAATAAAGACTGCTCAGATCCTCAGTGGACAGATGATTTTGTTTATTTCTATGACCGCTACACCCCTAATCAAGATGGTGAAGTATTTGATGAAGTGGGCAGTTGGCAAAAAGCCTGGCCAGCAAGTGCAAGGTGGTTAACTGAAGAAGAGCTAGAAGAAGAATATGGAGAACCCGTCCCTTTCCCAACTTGCCAAACAGATTGTTTGCAAGCACCACCGGGAGTTCCAGGAGAAGCTGAAGAGTTCGGGCAAGAAGATCCATACTACTTTAATAATCCTTGGTTACCAGGAATGGCTGGAGGAGAAAAACCTCAAAACATTGAACAATTAAGAAATAAAAATTTATTAGGTGGTGATAATCCTTTAAAAAGAACACCTTTACCCGTAAAATTGTTCTGGTGGAACATTCCCGGTTGGCATGAAGGTTGGATAGAAAATGGAGAATTTAAAGAATGTGAAGATGATCCTAACAACATAGCTTGCGTTGATTCCTATATAATAAAATTTGACAATATAAATAGAGAAGATCGTCCCGCTAAATTTCACCGCTACGAAGTAGTGAATAAATTAAGGGAAGAAGGGTATGAATATAATGAAGCACAAGATAAGTTTGAAGAATTAGAAATTGAAAACAGAAATGCATATATAGATTACAGAGAAGAGCACGATGATGCCAGATCTTTAGATGTAATGAGATATGATAGAGATAATATTATTGGTTGTGATAATTGCGGCACAGAACAAGAAATTTGGTTAGACACAAATACCTTCAATCCGCTCGACTTCGATCCAAAATATGAATACGATCGTGAAAAAAGAGAATGGATGAGAGATTATCTCTTAGAAAAATTCGAAGGTGATAATGCTCTGCAAGAAATAATTAATAATACTTACAACTCTTATGGAAGACCAGCCTTTTTCCGTTCAGGAACGGAGCATACTTACAGTTTACAAGCCACATGCCCTTCTCACGACTATTTAGAAGAGGAGGAAGGTACAAGAGGTCCAGAAGCAACATTTTCTTTTGAAACAAGCGACGCTCCGGAATTAATATCTCCTATAGATCCTAACTGGGTATCTCCTTATGATTCAAAATTATACGACCCTAATTTTGATGCAAGCAGAGTTCAATCTGAAGAATATGGTTATGAAAACGGCTATAGATATCCAGCAGAAACTTCTCAAACAATAGGAGATGATACAGTTGCTTCTACTATTGATGGTCCTCGAGAGAATAAAGGGCTTAAAAGCTGGAGGGATGAATTGTCAGACACTGATTCAATTTGGAGTGAAGATTCTTATAGCTTAATTTTACAAAATCAAGTTTCCTTTAGAGAGGAATTAAAATGGGCTCAGCAGTGGTACCAACCAACTCCTGACGCAAGGCCTGAACCACCAAGAGTTTATCTAATGAGCTTTGGAGAAGGTATAAGAGTACTAACCGAAACAATTAATGAATACGGTGAACCCGTACTAGAAGACTGTCATGATCAATTAACAGAAACTGTAAAAGATAATCCAATATGTAACTATAGAAGAAGACCTGTTGAACCTGATGAAACTCAACATAGATATCCAGAACCAAATCATTTAGATGATGAAATGGACTTCTTTACTCTTCCTGAAAATGAAGAGGAAGATGTATATACTTGGAATATTGCCAGCTGTAGAGAAAGAGCGGGAACAGATTGCACAGACTTTAGTCAAAGATGGAGATTTCAATTAGATAATAGAGAAACTAGACGCCTCTTCCCTCCTAAAAATATAAACCCACCAAATATGGAAAACGAAGGGGTTAGTGAAGATGACGCTACTGTTGGTTTTCCTTTCCGAGTACGTTGGGATGGAAGATTTGGAGCCAGAAGTTATGTTTATAGAATAAGAGAAAAAGGTTCTGATTCCTGGGAAGATATAAAAATTAAAAATAGTAGAAATATATACTATTCAACAGGGAGATGGAGAAAATTTAATAATGATGATTTTGATACTGAAGCAACAGATTGGGATGATTGGGAGAATGATGATATATCAAATAATTTAGATTCTAATAATAATTCAAGTAATTCTATAGATCCAGACTCGACTTTTAATAATCTGTATTCTAATTCAGATGATAATATATACTGGACTGGAGACTTAACTCCTGACACTACTTACGAGTGGGACGTAAAAGCTTGCTGGGATGAAAGCTATTATGATGGAGATGCTGAAAAAGATGACGATAAGTATGTTGAAGAAATAGATTCTTGGATTAATAATAACAAACAATGTTCCGATTGGAGATCTAAAGACAACCGTTATGATGATGCTCCTTTTGAGTTTAAAACTGCTGGTCGCCCCCCAAAATCTACAGAAATTATATCACCATCCTTTTTTGAAAAGATAAAACATCCTGTTAAAATTGACTGGAAAGAAATTCCGGGAGCTAAAAGTTATGCCATAATACTTCAAAAATGTTCCTCTTCAAATTTAGATTTATCATCAGGTGAAACAGAGTCTGTAGATTGCTCTGATCAAGATATAGTAATCAGTTCTGCAGATATTGGAGCATTAATTTCGGATTCAGAATTTACTTATTATGATGAATTAAGTTTATTTAGCACTTATCAATATAAAATATATAGTTGTATTAATCCTGTTGAAGAAAGTCAAACTTATTTAAAACATAAAGATGGTTCATTTGCTGAAACATTCAATCTTCCTAACATAATTAATATGCCGGATGATATGCTTGAGGCGGGTTGTCACTTACAAAAATCTTCAGATAAGATGATCTTTGTACCTACTCTTTCACCTCCAGAAAATCTAAACCCCGGAAATAAAGAAGCAGATAACCCAGAAAGAATACCGGCAGATGATTCTTTTCAAACACTAAGCTGGGATAAAATTAGCGGAGCAGAAGCTTATAGAGTAGAAATTAACTTATTAGAAGAAAACACTGAAGAAGAAGCGGGTATTAAAAAAGCATACGCACAAGAAGACGACTCTTATCCAAAAGAAATAATTGCTAAAGAAACAAAAGTTCGTCATGATTTTTCACTTCCCGGAGAGTATAGCTGGACGGTTCAATCTTGTATAACTGATAATTGTGAATCATACAAGACAAAGATAAATGAAAAAAACACTGTAAAAAGTTCAAAATCAGATCCAAGTTATATTCAAATTCACACACCTTCTTTTCTTGGATTTGAAGGTGTAGTTCCGTGTGGAAGAAATATTAATATATTTTCTGGAGAAAATCCTGATCTTGATAGCAGAGACGACTGTAAGTTAAGTCATTTATTTGTGATGATCGGCTTAATAATTGAAGAAATATTAGTTAAAATAATTATTCCGTACTCTTTAGTATTACTCCTTCTTTACACTGGATATCTCTATTACACCGGTTTAGGGGATCCTACCACTATGCAAAAAGTGTTTAAAGTCTGGGAATACGCTCTAAAGGGTTACTTATTAATTTTACTTTCTTGGGCTATAGTTGGAGCTCTCCTAACTGTCCTAGGGTATCAATTTGGTGTCTGGTGGCAAATAACAAGTAATTTGTAAACTTATGAATAAAAAAGACAATAATAAAGATCAGCTTATATACATTGGCTTAATTATTATTTTTATAATAATATTGACATTTAGAATAACTGCTCAAAGTAAAAAAATTGGGGCATCTATCGAAAATATTGAAAAACCGAACTTTGAAGAAGAAAGCATTACTAAAGAAACAGAAGAGGAGGATCAAATTAATTTTGAACAAAATTTTACTTCTCCAGATGGAAATATAGAATTTAAATATCCTTCTGATTGGCAAAAAGTAGAAAATGAAGATGTTTTGAAGCTTTTTGAAAATCCTCAACAAGAAGATATAGAAAACTATACTCAACAAGAAAATTTTAATGAAGAAGAATTTGAAGATTTTGAACTAGAAGAAAAAGATTTAAACTCTGATAAAAATAAAGCTCTTGGAGAAGTGTTATTTATGGGAATGAAAACAACCTTTCCCAATCTTTCTTTTGGAGTTATATCAGTTCAAAAGATAGATGAAGAAATAGAAGATTCAAAAGAATTAGAAAAACTTATGGCTGATAAATTTAAATATAATCAAGAAAACAACAAGGCAGAAATAACTAATTCTGAAATAGGAAATGATTTTGTTTTAATGGAGGTTACTACCTCTACTGATGACCGGGCTGTTTTTAAATCAAAAAATGTTGGTTTTTTAGTAAATGATAATAGTTATTTAATAAACTTAAATTCACCTTATGAAGGTTGGAGTGATTTCGAGAATGAATTTAACATGATTATTTCTTCTGTAAAACTAAATGATTAAAAAGATAAAAAAAGAAATATTTCTCTTATTTATTTTGTCTTTACCAACAGGTATTATTTTTGCAGAAGAGAAGGAGTGGAATTTAGAGGTTGATTGGCCAACTTCTCCGGGAGGAACAAGTTTAAGCACTTCTTCTAAAATACCTGAGTTAGTTACTTATATTTTTGAGTGGAGTATTGTAATTGGAGTAATTCTAACTTTTGGAGTTTTAATATACGCCAGCTTTCAATACATAGTTTCTTCTGGCAAACCGCAAAGAATGGCCAAAGCAAAAGATATGCTTTCCTCTTCTTTCTTAGGATTAATCCTTCTTTTTAGTTCTTGGTTATTAATTGCAATTCTTAATCCTGAACTAGCAATTATTACAGAAATAACCATCCCCACTCCGGAAGAAGAAGATTTTAGTAATTGGGATTCACAAAAAACAAAAGACGAAACATGTGATTACGGAATTGTTTCTTATTCTATAAGAGGAGAAAATAAAAAAGAAAAAGCTGTTATTCAAGAAGGAGAAATTTTAGGTAAAAAGGCGAGTCCGTATTATTCAATTGCATGTAGGGAAAAAGATGGTTTAAGCAACGATATTATAAAAGAAGATGGAGAAAATTATATTAAATTTATAGAAGCAAGAACAGTTTCTAAATTTGAATCTCTTAACCCAGTTTGTAATCTTGACTGTGCTCAAGATCCAGAAAGAGAGTGCAATGAAGAAGAGCTTATAAAAGAAAAAGAAACTCTTCCAAAAGAATGTTTTGATTTAAGAAAATTTAGTCATAATTTTGCCGGTTCAATGACAGGAAGTGTTAAATATATATCCCAAAAACCAGGTTCAGTAGAAACAACTTGCTTGGCAGGAGATGAAAGATTAAAAACTGGAGGTGGTTGTGTGTTAAATTTATATGAAAAGCAGACTCATGGCTCTCTTTGTAGTCAGAAAATAACTGATATTGTTCCATCAGGTACTATTTCTAAGCCAAGTTATGATAAAAAAATAAATTGCTTTCAATTTTTAGTTTATCCACCTCCTACAACTGAAAAAATTAATTATTAAATCCTTAATTATTTTGAAAAATCAATTTTTGTGTTAAAATTAATTAATATGAACAAAAGTAAGAAAATAAAACTGCTTTTCACCTCCCTGTTGCTATTTTTCATTACAACGCCCCTTGTTTTTGCAGAAAGTAAAGAGTGGAGCTTAGAGGTTGATTGGCCAGCGGCTCCAAGCTCTGGAAGATCTTTATCAACAGAATCAGGAATAGCAGAATTAGTCGCTTACTTTTATGAATGGGGTATATTAATTGGAATCATAATTTTCTTTGGAGTTTTAATTTATGCTGGGTTTAAATATTTAACTTCAGCTGGAGATCCAAGCAAATTTCAAAACGCAAAAAAAAGAGCTATTTCTGGGTTATCTGGAGTAATTCTTCTTTTGGGGTCATACTTAATATTGAACGCTATAAACCCAGAATTAACTAAAATAAGAAAAATTTCTCAAAACCTTGAAAATGTAGGCTCTCATGAATTTTCAAGCGGAATGGAAGAAGATCAAAATCTTTGT
This sequence comes from Patescibacteria group bacterium, assembly GCA_051745165.1. Lineage (GTDB taxonomy): Bacteria > Patescibacteriota > Minisyncoccia > Minisyncoccales > PWPS01 > PWPS01. Next base: position 4,787 of record JBNJDU010000003.1, on the reverse strand, counting down.
GAGTTTTCATTTACAACAATCCAAGAAACTGAAGGTAGTCCAAAAGAAACTTATTTTTTAATTCCCGGACTAGCAAGAAAAACTGAAGAAGTGCTTCCCATTAAAAGTAGGGCTTGCACAGCTGAAAAAGATGAAGAAGAAATACTAGAAGTTAGAGAAAATGATATAGACAATTATTGGATGTTAGTAGAGAAAATGAGCGGAGAAGAAGTTAAGGACGGCGAAGAATTAAGAGTTCCGTTCGATGAAGAAGATGCTGATGATTTGTATAATTTATATAAAAAAAGATATGAAAAAACAAAAACAGATATTACACTAGATACAGATAAAAGTATTTATAAAACTTTAGAAGATTCTAAATATAAAAATAATTATAATTTATTTCCTGTAGATAAATGTGAAGATAAAATAATCGGAAATGAAGATTTTAATCGTCCTAGATGTTTAGAATTAGATGAAAATGGAACTCTTACAGAGTGGAGACGAATTGGTTATGCTAGTTTAATTAAAGCTTTAAAAGCTATTAGAGGAGGAGAAGACTTTACAAAAAATCTTGCATTAACTAAATGTCCTTCTGCAGAAGAAATGAAGGCTGATTTGGGATATAAAAGAGATCGAACTGGGGGAGGTTGTAGCATTGCATTTTATGATGGTGAAGAAACAAACTGGTTTGGCCCTAACAAAGTAACTTGTAGTGAACAAATTTCCAAACCGTCAGCAGACATGAATACCTTTGATGGTTTAGTTGATAGAGAAACAAATTGCCTGGAACTTACTAGACACGAAAAGCCACTTGATATTGAGTTAGAAGAGTATAGAAATAAAATAACCCTTAATAATAAACAAGTTGAAGGAGGTAGAATTGATATTTGTAAAGGCCATACTGATCGATGTATTCCTGATGGATATAGAGTTTGTAATAATAATAATGATTGTACAGAAATAACATATTTACTTCCGGAGGGAAAATATACTGTTCATGGAGAACCCTCTAATGGCGGTAATCAAGTCCAATTTGAAAATTATACAACAAATGATAATTGCCAAACAACTATAAGGCATAGCCGCGGTGGAGCATATGATAGTGGAATGGTTTGCCATATAGAATTAGACGAGGATAAAGAATTCATCTTAGAAGAAAAATAATGTTAAATATAATTAAAAATAAATTAAAATTAACAAATAAAAAAAGTTTATTTATCACTGTTCTGCTATTTTTAGCTATTCCTTTAGTTTCAGAAGCAGCTATAGGGATAGATATTTTTAGTGCCTTTTCTGCAATGCTAGAGGGTATTTCAGAAACAGCTATTCCATTTAAATTGTTTTTTGTATTTTTATTTTTAGCTTTAATAGTCTCTAAAGCTCTTTTAGCAGGATCTGTTTGGCTTTTAGAGTTTGCCTCCAATCCAGCTCATTTAGAAATTATGGAAAGTGAATTTGTTCAAATCGGGTGGCAATTTACGTCTAGCTTAGCAAATACGGGAATTATTATAATCTTAATAATAATCGGAATAGCAACTATATTAAATAAAGAAAGTCTAGGGGCAAAAAAAGCACTTCCAAAATTAATAATAGTTGCTCTACTGGTAAACTTTAGCCTAGTATTTGTTGGAATGGTTGTTGATATCTCTAATATAATACTAATGACCTTTTTTGAGGCTGATATTGGAGAAAAAATAGTAAGTGCTTTATCTAAAAGTGGAGAATCTATGATAACCAGCATGGGAGCTTATTTGACAGCCTCTTTAATATCTTTTGCTATTCCTCCTTCTGCTCCTTTTGCTCAAATTACTTTTATTCTTGCAATGTTCGGAAGTTTTCTCCCACAAATAGTAGATGCTGTAATGCAAACCCTAACAAGTCTTTTGATTGCTGGAGCATTGTTAAGTTACAGTATTCTTTTCCTAGCAAGAATATTTATAATCCAAATTTTAGCAATATTTTCACCACTGGCTTTTATAGCTTGGACAATAGATAAAACAAAAAAAACTATTTGGGATAGATGGCTAAAAGCTTTAGTACAATGGTCTCTTTTAGGGGTAGTATTGCTATTTTTCTTACTCCTTGCCACTATTGCCGTAGAACCACTAAGACCGCAAGACTCAATGTCAGTTTTTGACAACTCTTCGGGCTTTAAAGCTCAAATAGCAAGTCTCTTCATATATTACAGTAGTTTAGGAGTATTTTTAATAGTGACTTTAAAAATAGCAAATAATTTTATGCCGGAAGGAGCTCAAGCAGTAATAGATGGAGTTCAACAAGCAGCAAGCGGATTTAAAAAAGCAGCAGCACCAATGACTAGACCTATAACTAGAGAGATTGACAGAAAGGGAGGAAAAGAAAAACAAGAAGAAGCAAAAGAAGCTTGGAATAAAGCGGATAATATTGGAGAAAAAGCAAAAGCAGGAACACAAAGGGTTAGTAATTGGGCTTCAAGAAAAATAAAGCACGCTGGAAGTGGTTTAGGAACTAAATATGATGATGAAGATCTAATGAAGGACAAAACTGATGAAGAACTTGTTAAAAAACTAAACAATAGATATACACCAGATCATGTGAAAGAAAAAATTACTAATATGCTAGCTGATCGTGACGTTAACGAAAAAACAAAAGACCCTATAGCTCAAAACTGGAATAAAATAAAACCAGATAAAAGAAAAGATATAATTAAAAACAACCCAGAAATATTAATAGACGTAGAAATGAGTAATGTTGATAGAAGTAACTCAACAGCTGTACAAAAAGCACATCAAGATGGAATTGAAAAGATTAAGGAAGAATTTTCTAAAATATCTCCTTCTGAATTTAAGAATATTAGTAAAGAGGTCTTCACTAATAAAAAGTTTGGTAAAGAATTAACGTTAAATATTACCGATGACCACCAAATAATTAAACAACTTAAAAATGCAAATAAAGATGTTAGAAAAGCTCTTAGCTATCAAGTTGTAAACACTGGTATTAATTCAAACAATAAACAGGAAGTTGAAAAAGCAACAAAAATATTTAATAAGATGAGTAAACATCCTGAATTTAGTGATTCACTAGAACAAGCTATGAATGATGTGCAATAATTAATAAATAAAATTGATTATGTATCCACAAAACATAGAAGAAATATTAGAAGAAATATTAGAAAAATATGAATTAAAAAATTCTCAGGATGTTCTTTTTTCAGAAATAAAAAATACGGAAAATAAAGCAGAACGATTTGAAAAAATGAAAAAAATACCTTCCTTCCTTCTTTCAAAGGGAATTAAAAAATATACAGAAAAACAATTAAACAAAGAGGATTTAATTAATTATTATTTTGAAAACCTTAGAATCAATAAAGAAGAAGCAAAAGAAATATTTGAAATACTAGAAAAAAATGTTTTTAATCACTCCAAAACAGTAAAAAAAGATAATTCTGCATCAAAAAGAAAAAAACCCGATCCTTATAGAGAATCTATAAAATAAAAAAGAGAGGGTTTTCCCTCTCTTTATTTTATATTTCATCTATTTTCTCTCTCATTTTTTTACTAGATTCTTTCTTTTCTTCTTTGCTTCTATTCTTTAAATCTTCAAATTTATCTTTTAAGTCTTTTTCCTTGCTTTTCTTATCATCTTTGCTTTTCTTATCTTCTTTTCCATTATTATTACTGCTCCCATTACTAGATTTACTATCACCACCAAAAAGATTCCTTAATTCTTTAGCTACTCCTAGCTGAGCAGCTATATTAGCAATAGAACCGCCCTCTAGTCCATTAATATCAACAATTTTAAGGTTTTCTCCTTCAGCAGCTAGATGAGCTTTATTTACAGCTATAGCTTTTGCCACTGGGTTGGGTTCTCCATATTTTCTAAAAAGCTTAGCAAGATCATCAACTGCTCTCATCTGAGCATATTTTCTATTTCTTTCTCCTTGTCCTTTAATTTGTTCTGTTTCTGCTTCCACTTTGGCCATCTTCTGTTCTGTCCTCGTTTTGGTTAATTCAGCTTCTTTTTCCACAGCTTCTTCTCTAGCTTGTTTTATTATTTCTGGCTCTTGAACGGTTTTAATTTCAATACTTTCTTCATCAATTTCAATTCCCCACTCGTGACATCTTTCAGTAATAAAGGGATCATTCTTAAGGCCTTTAAATACAAGATTTACATTATTGGAATAAGAAATGTCCTTCTTGTATTGAGACCATAACGTTTTTTGCTTCTTTTCTAATTCTTTAAATTCTTCTTCTGAAAGATCTGGATAGTATTCTTCTTTGTAATTATCAATGTCAGGATTACCTAATCCCCACCAAAGAGCTTCCCCGGATCCTTTTAACCTTTTCAGCAAGTTAACTTCACATTGTGATATAATGTCCGAAATACGAGTATCAAGATAGTCCATCACTTCATCAAAAGAATTCCCCGGAGAATCAAATAAGAAAACATAGGGGTTTACAACCCTCATTGTGACTAGATATTCTACTTTAACATCTAGTCTATTGAAACTGGTTTCGCTTAAGTCAGTACTTTCCTCACCAGTAGGGCTTCCCGTAGTTCCATCAACAGTTGAAATAAAAACCTGATCTTTCAAGTCAATATAATCAAAAGACTCAGTGTTTTTCTCTCCTTTATTCTTGTCTTTTCCTTTTCTGTAATGATTCTTTTTCCATTTTAATTCATAAGAATAAACCTTCTCTAGCAATGGAATTTTAAAAAAGTAATTACCTATAATAGGATTAACTTTTTTCTCTTTTGGTTGTTCTGCTTTCTTTTCAAACTTATCCTTTCTAAGAATATCTCCTTTACGAAAATCACCTTTATTT
>JBNJDU010000002.1:0-74616 GCA_051745165.1 Patescibacteria group bacterium | reverse complement strand
GGAAGAGGAATACTTAACTTTTTGGAACTCTCCTCTGATGAAAGTGTTTTAGCGGTCATACCTTTAGATAAGGACGGTAAGGATGGAGCGATTGATAATTTGGTTATGATTACTGAAAACGGAAAAATTAAAAAGACAGAATTAGAAGAATTTAAAAACATTAGAAGATCTGGACTTATTGCTTTGACCTTGAAAGACGGTGACCAACTCAAAAAAGTTAGAAAAACAACCGGTGATGATGATTTAATTATTGTTACTAAAAAAGGAAAGGCTATTAGATTTGATGAAGAAGAAGTAAGACCGATGGGACGGCAGGCAATAGGTGTAAAAGGAATTGACCTTAAAGAAGGAGATTCAGTTGCTGATATGGGTGTAATCAGAGAAGATGAAGAAAAAGATCAATATATCTTTATTATGACTGAAAAAGGATATGGAAAGAGAACTTTAGTAGAAAAATACAGACCACAAAAAAGAGGAGGTGTTGGTCTTAAGACTTTAAGCAACCCTTCTAAAGTAGGAGAAATAATTTCTGGTAGAGTAGTTACTGAAGATCAAGATTTAGTTGCTGTTTCTAAAAAAGCAAAAGTAATTAGAACTAGTATTGATAAAGTTTCAAAACTTGGACGACCAACTCAAGGTGTTCGAGTTATGAAGTTAAGTAAAAAAGATTCAGTAGCTTCAATAACCTGCTTCTAATAATGGCATTCATTAATCCAGAAGAAGTAATTTATGATCTCCCTTTTGATAAGCAGATGTCCGCAGCTGATTTTGGTTGCGGAGCAGGAGGTTGGGCTCTTCCTTTAGCTGAGAAACTGGAAGAAGGGGTAGTATATGCTATTGATTTGGTAAAAGAGCCATTATCGGCTCTGAAGGGAAGATTGAATCGAGAAGGAATTGCCAATGTTAAAGTCTTGCAAGAAGACGTTGAAGACGGAGTAAGTATATCTGACAAGCGTGTTGATTTAGTATTGATGACTAATTTTCTTTTTCAAGTTGATAATAAAGAAAAGGTTTTGGAAGAAGCAAAAAGAATTTTAAAGAAAAGTGGTTTTATTTTAATCACTGAATGGTCTCCGGATTCTCCAATTGGTCCTAAAGAAATTAAACTTACCCCAGGAGAGGTTAAAAATATGGTTAACTCTAAAGGGTTTGCATTAAAAGAAGAGTTTCAATTCGGAATGCATCATTATGGATTCCTTTATCAAAAATAATTTATGAAAGTTATTAAAAAATATAAAAAAGCGCTAGTGGGGATTATTACATCCTTTATTGTTTTTTTTGGAGATTTGGGCATTGCTCAGGCTGCAGATGATTGTAATCCTTGTGAAGATGTTGAGCCGGGAACAGTTTGTATCCCTAACCCTGTTCGATTTTGTTCTATAAACGACTTTTTAACTGAAATTACTAATCTATTAATTCAGCTTGGATTAGCGTTGGTTGTTTTTATGGTTGTTCTTGGTGCTGCTTATATTATGTTTGGAGGTGCTGATCCGCAAAACATAACAAAAGGTAAAAATATAATAAAATGGACGGTTTTGGGGGTTTTTGTAGTTATATTTGCAAGAGCAATCTTAGCTGTGATTCAGTTTGCTATAGGAGGTTAACTTGCACTATAATAGAGAAGTGATAAAATTATTTAAGAAGAAATCATAAAAGGTCGTAAAATAAAAAAAAGAAAAATGAAAAAAATACTATTAACTTTAGCTTTAGTAGTTGCAATAGCTCTTTCTGGAGTAGGTCTAGTTGAAGCGCAATCACCAATGAGTGATTGTGAATTAGTTAGAGAAATTGAGTATGACGGTCACACATTTTCTCCGGAAGCTGATGGTGGTTATGGAGCTGATAAGGATATAGGACAAGAAGGGGGAGCTGATTCTGGAGTAGTTGAAATTGACCATGGTGATGGAGTAGGTGCTGTTGTTTGTATGATTAATACAATAAACAGAGGAGCACAAATCCTATTTTATATCATGATGGGTATAGTAGTTGCTTTAGTTGTTTACGGAGGATTTCTCATTCTTACTAGTAGCGGAAAAGAAGAAAAGGTAGAAAAAGGAAAGAAACTTATAACTTATGCTGTTATTGGAGTATTTGTAGCAGTATTTGCGTATGCTGTTCCAGCTATTCTCACATTTGTAACTTAATAGAATGAGATGAAGAAAAATCAACCCTCCTTTACTAAGGAGGGTTGATTTTAATTTAGAATAGGTTAAAATATATCTAAGCCGAGGTGGCGAAACTGGCAACCGCGGTAGGTTTAGGGCCTGCTGTCCGTCAGGACTTGTGGGTTCGAATCCCACCCTCGGCACAAAAAACCGCTCCTTAATTGGAGCGGTTTTCGTATATAAATATATTTTTACCTTGAGGACTGGTCACTACTTTTTTTGCTTTTTTATTTGGAAAACTGAAGCAATAACTAATTATTTTTGTGTTATTGCTCAACTTATCTTCTAAATTCTCCATTAATTTTTTTGATCCGTATATATATACTATATCTGCATCAGAAATGTCAGCCTTGAGAAAGTTTTTTTTGTGTATATTAGCTTTTACGTTTTTAAGCCAAAGATTTACTTTAGAAAACAGAAACCAGAATAAAGAATATTCAAAACCAACTGCTTCGGCTTTAAAATCTCTCTTACCAATTAAAATCACTCTTCCAGTACCAGAGCCCAGATCGTAGAGCAGGTCTCCCTCAGCAACCTCTGCAGCCTTCAGTGCTGCTTTTATTTCCTTTTTCGGTGTTGGAACTAGAGGAGCTCCATTTATAATTGATTTTATGCTAGTAGGTGAGAAAAATATTGAAATTACTAAAAGAAAGTAAAGAACAAAGGTTGTAAATATTATAAAAAGCAGGAAAAGAATTTCCAGAGACATTACTCTTCTTCTAATTCAATCTCTCTCCGCTTCTCTCTTTCTATTCTTGGTACTTTAATTGTTAAAACCCCCTTACTCATCGTTGCTTTTATTCTAGAAGGGTCAGTTTCTTCTGGTAATACAATCTCTCTTGAAAAAGGACCCCAGAAACATTCTTCTATGAAAAATTCTTTTATTTCTTCCTCTTCAATTCTTTCTCTTTCTCCTTTGATGGTTACCATGTCTTTTTCAGTTATAATCTCCAAGTCGTCTTTGGAAACTCCAGCTATTGTTGTTTGGATAACAATATTTTCTTCAGTTTGATAAACATCAACAGTAAGTTCTCCTTCCTTTGAAAGCCAACTTTTTTTAGATTTTTCCTCTAAATTTTTATTTTCCCACTCTTTATTTTTTTCTGACATTTGTTTTTATATTACTTTCTTTTAATTTAACATATTTAAGAAGCTACTTACAACTCTGGCTTGCACAAACCTTTCATTTTTTTTGTTTCTTTAAAGCTTTTTACAAGTAGAATTGTTAGTAAAAGTAAAAAAAGTAAAAGAGAAATTGGATATATTAATCCCTCTGATGTAGTCATCAATTCAATTAAAACGTTATACAGAGTGTGAAAAAAAGTAATAACAATTAAACCTACAAAAACAAGTGATTTTTTTATTAACCTAACTGAAAGTGCTAAGAAATAACCCAAAACTCCAGCAACCATACCGTGAAAAAGAGTTGTTATTGCAAAGCGTAAAAATACTAATTCAGCTATCATTGATGACGGGGCTTGGGAAAAATAAATATAGTTTTCCAACGCTGCAAATCCCAAACCGGCTGTTATCATGTAGATTATAAAATCAACTGGCTCATCTAATTCTTTTACTCCTAATAGAAAGACTCCAGTTAGTACAGCTAACAATTTTACACTTTCTTCTAAAAATCCAATTACAAAAAAGGAATCGACAAAGTTAATGAGTAAAAGTTGAGTTTCAGAGAATAATGAAGGATCTAATGAATAAATCCAATCTCTTACTGGGCTTTGGATTGAAGCAGCAAGCCCTGCTCCCAGCACTCCAAAGATGAAAACTAATAAAATTCTCATCTTTGGTTCTGGCTCTTTATCTTTTTCTAGAAAGTAGAAGAGCCAGATTAAACTGGGAAGGATGCCAAGAGTTATCAGAGGTAGATATTCCATTTAAATAGGCCACTCTTCGATCATCAAAGTTTCTTTTTTATCTTCAAGCGGCATCTTTTGATAAATTTCTTCAGTTACGAAAGGAATGAATGGATGAGCTAATTTAAGAATTCCAGCAAAAATTGTGATTAAAGTCTCTTGTCTTGCTGGTTTACTAGCTTCTTCATCAAGAACTTCTTTTGATTCTTCTATAATTTCATCTGCAAAACGGTGCCAGCTATAATGATAAAGCTTTTCAGCAGCGTGAGAAAATTCAAAACTATCTAGGTGATCTGTAATCTCTTTGGCTTTTTCTTCAAATTCATCTATTAGCTCTTTATCCTTATCACTTAATTCAGGTTCAGCACTTGGATCATAATCTTCACAACGCATCATTAAGAATCTGAACATATTCCAGATTTTATTAATGTAGTTTCTATACCCCTTAATTTCATTTTCAGCAACAGAATGATCTTTTCCAGGCATATTTCCTACTATAAGAGACATTCTTAGAGCGTCTGTACCATATTCTTCGGATACTTCTATTGGGTTAATACCATTACCTTTTGACTTGGACATCTTATCTCCATTTTCATCTCTAACCAATCCATGTAAATAAACATCTTTGAATGGCACTTCTCCAGTTCTGTAAACACCAAGCATAATCATTCTTGCTACCCAGAAGAAAAGAATATCAAACCCAGTTTCCATTACGGAAGTTGGATAATATTTTTCTAGCTCCGGTTCGTCTTCATTTAGAAGCGTAGCAAAAGGCCATTGACCTGAAGAAAACCAAGTATCAAAGACATCTGTATCCTGCTCTAAGTTATCTCCTCCACACTTAGGACATTCGGTAGGTTCTTCTCCTTCAGTTATAATCCATTCTTGATCATCTTCAGTTGAGCAATCAAGACACTTCCAAGCAGGAATTTCTATTCCCCACCAGTTTTGACGAGATACGTTCCAATCTTTAATGTTTTCCATCCAGTGTAAATAGACTTTTCTGTAGTTATCCGGGTGAATTGTAACGTCTCCATTTTTAACAGCTTCAATCGCTGGCTCTGCTAGTGGTTCAATATCAATAAACCATTGCTCCATAAGAAGTGGCTCTATTTCTTTTCCGCATTTATAACAAACAGACATATTATGTTCGTATTCTTCATCAATTCTTTGCAGTGTTCCTTGCTCTCTCATATCTTCAGCAACTTTTTTTCTAGCTTTTTTAACTGGCATTCCTTCGTACGGTCCGGCAGCAGAAGTCATTTTTCCTTCTTTATTAATAACTTCTATAGGTTCAGGCATTTCATCTTTGTGTCTTTGCCATATTTCATAATCAACTTCAGAGTGGGCCGGAGTTACTTTTACTGCTCCAGTACCAAACTCTTGATCAACCGCTTCATCAGCTATTACTTTAATTTTTCTTTCTCCAAGTAAAGTGTTTATTTGAATTTCTTTACCGACGTACTTTCTATATCTTCTATCATCAGGATGAACAGCAATCGCTGTGTCTCCAAATTTAGTTTCAGGTCTGGTAGTCGCGAGAATAAAAGGACCATATTTTATATAGTAAAGTGGAGAAGTTCTTTCTTCATGCTCAACCTCTAAATCAGAAAAAGCAGTTTGATGGTGAGTGCAGTAATTAACTAATCGCTTTCTTCTATAAATTAGACCTTCATCGGCCATTTTTTTAAATGTTTTGTAGGTAGTGTTAACTACTTTGTCGTCAAGTGTGAAAGTATCTTTACTCCAATCACAAGAAGCTCCTAATTTTTTAATTTGGTTCCGAACCAGGTCTCTATTTTCTTGAGTATAGTCCCACACTTTTTCGTAAAATTCATCACGTTCCATATCTAATCTTGTTTTTCCTTTCTCCTCTAATTTTCTTTCAAAAACAATTTGAGTCTCAAATCCGGCATGATCAGCACCGGGAAGCCACAAAGCCTTTTTACCATTCATTCGGTTGTATCGAATCATTATATCTTGAAGAGTAATGAAAAGTGCGTGGCCAATATGCAAGGGATCATTGGCGTTTGGAGGAGGCATAAGGATAGAAAAAGGTTCGCTGTGTCTATCCGGTAGGTTTTCTGGGTTAAAGTAACCAGTTTCCTCCCAAAGCTTGTAAATTCCGTCCTCTTTTTTATTTGGTTTGTATGCTTTTGGTATATCCATAATAATCTAGTATAGCAAATTTTTTAGTTAATTTTAAGGTTAGGGTTTGATTCTAACGATTTCCAGTCCAATGTCTGTGACTTATTTTTTTCATAAAGAGCGGTCACCGCAATCATTTTAGCGTTATCTGTCGAAAAATCCAAATCGGGAAGTATAACTTTTAAGTTTTTTCCTTTTTCTTTTATCTTTTTTCTAAGAGTTAAGTTGGCGGAGACACCTCCGCCGACAACGACTGTTTTGACTTTAAATTCTTCTACTGCTTTAAATGTTTTTTCTACTAAAACATCTGTAATAGCTTCTTGAATCTCTTTTGCCATTGCTATCTTAAAATCTTCAGACTTATCTTTTTCGTCTCTCCACCTATATAAAACAGCTGTTTTTAAACCCGAGAAGCTAAAATCATAATTATCAGACTTTAGCATTGGTCTTGGTAGACTTATCTCTAAATTTGTATCTTTTTCAGCTAATTTTGCTATCTCTGGTCCTCCAGGATAGTCTAATCCTAAAATTCTAGCTGTCTTATCAAAACATTCTCCAGCTGCGTCATCTCTAGTTTTGCCAATTACTTTATGTGAACTTAAGTCTTGAGAAACTATTAATTGAGTGTGACCTCCGCTAGCTAGTAGAGAAACTGCAGGAAGCTTCCCATTTTTTAAAACTAGAGGGGCAAAAAAGTGAGCTTTTATATGATTTATTGGTATAACCGGCACATCCCATGCAAAAGATAATGCTTTTGCAAAGTTTATACCTGCCCATAAAGAAGGGTCTAATCCAGGACCTATAGTTACAGCCAAATAATCAATATCCGGTTTGTTATATTTTTTTAGAAAATCCTTTAGATTGTTAGCTAAATCTTCTTCTCTTTCTAAAATTTTAGAAATATTTTTATAAGAATTTCCCTTTTTTAATAAATTTGCTTCTTTAAGAGATTTTTCTAAAACGGGAACTAGATTTTTCTGGTGCTCTCTTTTTGCTAGGGTAGGATAAACTCCGCCCCATTCTCTATGAATTTCAATTTGTGAAGAAACTACTGAAGATAAAAAACGATTTTCCTTATTTTTTTCTTCGAGTATTGCTACACAAGTATCATCACAAGAGGTTTCAATTGCTAATATTTTCATTGGACTTGATTTTTTTTAATATTTCATTATACTACAACAGAACTTGGTTTTAGACCATAAATTAAAATTGAATAAATGGCCCCGTCGTCTAGCTTGGCCCAGGACGCTAGGTTTTCATCCTAGTAACACGAGTTCAAATCTCGTCGGGGTCACATTCATTCAATACCCTCTTTTGAAGAAACACCTCTCAAGAATCACCAGCGGTGATTCGGAGGTTGTTCGCTCGCTGATTTATTTTGGCAAGGCCAAAAACCTTGCTAAATCAGCTCCGCGGACTTCTTCAAAGAGGGTATTTTCATTTTAAGGAAAGGCATTCGTAAAGTAGTTAATTTTAACATAATATAACTTTAAATAAAAACCGCCAATAGGCGGATTTTTTATTCAAAATGAAGATTTCTTTCCACTGATTTTAGTTTCTTTTTTATTAATTTATGATTACTTAAATTATAATCACTTTCTAAAATATCTTTTGCTGCTTCTTTTGTTTCTTGAACAAGCTTTCTATTTTTTAGAGCTTCCATTGTAAAGCTTGCCACTCCCCACTGCCTTTTACCAGCTAAATCTCCTGGACCACGCAACTCTAAATCTCTTTCAGCTAATTCAAAACTATCTTCTGATTCAACTAAAGCTTTAAGTCTTTTTCTTGATTTTTCTGAATTTGACCCTGAAAAGAGAAAGCAATAGGACTGATAATCACTTCGTCCAACTCGGCCTCTAAATTGATGTAGCTGAGCTAATCCAAACATCTCTGCGCTTTCGATAATCATTACTGTTGCATTGGGAATATCAACTCCAACTTCAATAACCGAGGTTGAAACTAAAATATCAATCTTTTTATTTTTAAATCTTTCCATTATTTTTGCCTTCTTTGTTGAGGATAAATTTCCATGTAATGGCTCAACTGTATATTCAGAGAATTCTTTTTTAAGTTTTTTTGTGGTTTCTTCAACCGAGGTTACTTCTGCCCAAGCTGTTTTGTCATCTTCATCTGATTCTTCTATTCGAGGACAAATTACAAAAACCTGTCTACCTTTATTTAGCTCTTTTTCAGTAAAAGAATAAACTTCGTTTCTTTTCTTCTCATTTACCACTTCTGTTTTTATTTTTTTACGACCAGCGGGAAGTTCATCAATAATTGATATGTCTAGATCTCCATAAAGAGTTAAGGCTAAAGTTCTAGGGATTGGAGTGGCAGTCATTGAAAGAAGGTGAGGAATAACATCTTTTTTACAGAGTTTAGCGCGCTGTTTCACTCCAAATCTGTGTTGCTCATCAACTATAACTAGTCCTAATCTGTCAAAGGTTACCTTGTCTTGTATTAGGGCATGAGTTCCAATCAGTATATCCATCTCTCCATCTTCTACTTTTTCCAATAATTTTTCTCTAGAAATTTCAATAAATTGATTTTTTAATTTCTTAGATTTAAACTTATCTTTTTTTCCAGTTAGGAATCCTATATTCAAGCGAAAACCTTCTAGCATGGTGGAGATTTTTTTAAAGTGTTGAGTTGCTAACACTTCTGTTGGGGCCATAAAAGCTACTTGGTAACTTCCTTTAGTTGTAGCTAGAGTAGCTATTGCAGCTACTACTGTTTTTCCGGAACCTACATCACCCTCTAAGAGCCTATTCATCGGATGGGGTTTTTGTATATCTTGCAATATCTGCCAAGCTGATTTTCTTTGTGGGTCAGTAAGATTGAAAGGCAGTGAACTTACAAAATCTTTAACATAGTCCATATCAACCTCAACAGGAGTAGAGTCCTCTCTTTTTATATTCATCCTCTTTTTTAAAGAAGCAAGTTGAATAAAGAAAAGTCTTTCGAATGCAAATCTTTTTTGAGCTTGTTTTGCCTGAGCCCAAGAAGAGGGGAAATGTATCTTTCTAAGTGCCTTCGATATAGGTAATAAATTATATTTTTTTATAATTTGCCTAGGAAGAGTTTCTGTAACTTTTGATGAGAACTCTTCTAAAAGAGATTTTATTACGTATCTCAACCATCTAGAAGAAACCCCTTCAGTTTCTGGATAAATAGCAACCAAACCTCCAGTATGAATAGTATTTTTTTTAACTTTTTCGTAAGAAGGATTAACAAATTGCAGTCCTTCATTACCATACTTTGGTTTACCAGAAATAAAAATCTCTTCTCCTTTTTTTATTGTTTTGGCTAAATAAGGTTGATAAAACCAAATAATTTTTATTGGACCGCTTTCGTCTTGAAGTAAAGCTTCAGTATAAGGAATTTTTTTCTTCGATGTTTTTCCAGAATTTATAACTTTTACTTCTCCCTTAATAGTGGCTTGTTTTTTTGGGGAGAGATTTGAAATTTTAGTTATCTGAGAAAAGTCTTCATATCTACTAGGAAAATGGAAAAGGAGATCCCCTATAGTTCGGATCTCCATTTTTTTAAGTTTAGCTTTGTATTTTGCTCCTATTTTAGGCGCTTTTCCTATAGGATCAGATAATTTCATGCAAATAACTATTGGTTGTTAACCATAAAATATTTATTTTTACTTCTTTTTAGTAAAAAATGTTGTGCCCTCGAGAGGACTCGAACCTCTATTGCAAGCTCCGCAAGCTTGTGTTTTATCCAGTTAAACTACGAGGGCTTTTATAGCTTTTAATTTATTTTATCATAAATCTTTATTTTTTCTAGTTGAAAATATTTTTGTTTTTTATTATACTCAACTTCAAGAGGGAGAGGTGCCAGAGCGGTCGATTGGGGCACCCTGCTAAGGTGTTGTACCTTCATTGGTACCGAGGGTTCGAATCCCTCCCTCTCCGCATTAAGAATATTAATAGGTAAGGATAAAAAATAATTAAAGATTAATAATTGAGAATTATTATAAAGAGATTCTTCGCTTCGCTCAGAATGACTGCTGTGTTCGATTCAAAATTCAAAATTCGAAATTAAAAATTCAAAATTCAAAATTAAAATGGTGGGGTGGTCGAGTGGCTTAAGGCAGCGGTTTTGAAAACCGCCAACCCTTACGGGTTCGTGGGTTCGAATCCCACCCCCACCGCATTTAAATTGATCAAAACAAATATATCCTTTACACTAAAATAAGAAGTTAATTTTACTACATGCCTTTATTTTCAAAAGATCCTAAAAAATGTTTGGGCATTGATATTGGAGCAACCTCTATTAAAATAATAGAGCTCTCAAAGGAAGGGGAAGAAATTTCTTTAAAGAATTATGGCATAGCATCAATTGAAGATATTACTGGGCGCAAATTAAGAGCTAAAAGTGAAGGCGCATTCTCTTCATCTCTTAGTGCTATTTCAGATACTGTTAATACGATACTAAAAGAAGCAAATATTAAAACTAAAAGAAGTGTTTTTTCTATACCGGATTTTAGCAGTTTCTTTACATCCTTTGAAGTTCCTAAAATGAAAAAATCAGAGGTTGAATCTGCTATTCAATTTCAAGCACGACAAAGAGTGCCTCTTCCCCTTAATGAGGTTACTTTAGATTGGAATTTAACAAAATTAAGAAAAAAAGAAGGGGAAGAGATGGTAGAAGTTCTTTTGCTTGCGGTTCCAAATGACATTATTAAAAATTATAGATCAATTGCAAAAAAATCCGGATTAGAAGTTGGATCATTAGATGCGGAAACCTTTGGATTGGCTAGGGTTTTTGGAGAAGAAGATGAAACTATAGTAGTTGTTGATATCGGGGATCAATCTACAACAGTAAATATAATAGAGGATAAAATCCCTAAACATAGTCACAGCTTAGATATTTCAGGTAAGGATTTTACTAAAGACATTGCTATATTGCCTGAGGTTGATTATAATGAAAATGAAAAAGACAAAGCTTCACGAGTACCGCAAAAAATAAGAAAGTCGCTTGCTGAAGAAATGTCAAAGAAAATTAAAAATGTATGTGATAGTTATGAAAGAGAGAGGGGTGAGGAAATTAATAAAATATTGGTAACTGGTGGAGGAATTAAATTTGAAGAAGTAAAGAGGGAATTGTCTTCTACTTTTTCTGTAGTTGTTGCTAATCCATTTGGAAAATTAAATTATCCATCTGTATTAGAACCAATAATTAAAGACCTTTCTCCGTTATGTTCAGTGTCTATTGGAATGGCGATGGAAGGATTAAGATCTAAAAAATAAAAAGCATGGCAATAGACATAAAACCAGAAAATAAAAAATCTTTTGATTTACCCGATTCTTTTAATGTACTTTTTTATTACTCTATAATTTTACTCTTATTTTCAATAAGTGGCTATTTGCTTATTTCTCAATGGAATTCTGAAATGCAATCCCAAATTAAAAATAGAGAAGAAATATTAGTACGACTACAAGATAAGGAAGAATTTAATAAAAATAAAAAAGTAATAGCAAATCATAAAAAAAATATAGATGATTATTCTCATTTATTTTGGAATAGGAGAGATCTAGATAATTTTTTTCTTTTTCTAGAAAATGCAATACACCCGCTAGCTCATTTAAATTCAATTGATCTTAATGCTGAGGAAGGCAAAATAACATTAAGTGGGTCAATTTTAGATTTTACCGCATTGGAACAGCAATACACTATATTAAAAAACTTTAAGCTAGATAGAGAGATAACTGGATGGGTAAAAATGGATTCTGTAGAAAGAATTGATGAAGATAAAGTTAAATTTAAAAATAATTTTGTTGAGTTATACCAAAGCCCTGTTACTCAGCAAACTAGAGCTTCTTTGGAAGAGAAAGACAGCCGAGAAGCTACTATTTTGCAAGAAATTAATAGTGATGATTATCATTTTGACGGCTTAGGAGCAGAAGGAAACTTAATAAAGGGTGATTGGTATGAAGTAAGCGTGATTCAAAATATTGAACCGATTAAAGAAGTTGAACTTGCTGAAATTTCAGAAACTGATAATGAATTAGGAGTTAATTTCAATATTAATATTCAAGTAGATCAAAATATATTTAAACCATAATGAAACCTATTATAACTACAATTTGCCTCTTTGTTTCTTTAGGAACAATGATTTTTGCCATTTGGCCTGAGTATCAAGATTTAAGGGAGTCTATGATAACAGCTGATGCTAAGGAGCAAGACCTTGAAAATATGATTGCTTATAATCAATCCCTAAAGACTATGATTAATAGTTTTAATAATGGTTATAATGATAAAATAAAAAAAATAAATAGCGGAGTTCCTGAAGATCATTATGTACCCTCTCTTTTTTCTGAAATACGAAGAATTTCTTATAAGACAGGAGTAAGAATTGAAGGAGTAGGAGATTTTTCTGTAGCGGAACTTTCTGATAAACCAAATATTAAGGAAATAGAAATTAATTTTAATTTAGAAGGAGACTATCCTAATTTTAAAAGCTTTATTTCTGAACTAGAAAGTTCTACTAGGATTATCAGTATTAAAAATTTGAATATAGAAAATTCTAGACAGGAGGAATCGCATCTACTTAATTATGCTGTAACTTTACTAACATACTCCTATTAATATGACAAATAACCATAAAAATAATAGTGATTCTCGGTATTTTTACGTAGTTGTATTTATAACTTTATCTATAGCTGGGATTATAGTTTGGCAATTATTTTTTACTAAAGGAAATTATAAGGCGGCAGTTGATACAAGCCTAGAAAACACACCTAAAGTAGACTTTGCTTTTTTAGATAGTTATACTTTTCAAAATTTAAATAAGTTTCAGAAAGGCGATGAGCCTCTTTTACCCTGGGATCAGATTAGAAACCCGAATCCATTTAAATCACCAGAAATACCCCAGGAAAGAGAACTAAAGAATTGGTGGGCTATTTTTAATATTGAATTAGAACTAAAGGAGAACGAGTGGTTAGGTGTTTATCCAGAAATAATTGAAGAAGAAAAGGCTCCTACTTTAACCTTTTTTGAAGGTAGGTGGTACGAACTTAAGTTTAGTAATTTAAGCGACGAAAATGATTTTAAAATAATAAATACAAGTGGAGAGACAGTAGTTAATTTTGAAAGAGACAGAAAGGGAGAGGTTTTAAAATTTCAAGCAACTGAAGGGATGGATAAATATATCTCTGAGCAGCAAGATGCGCAAGGAGAAATAAATATCGTAAGAAATGGCCTTGAAAATAACCAATCTCTAGAAAATGAGCAACAAAAGGAAGTTGAAAATCTTTTGAGAGAGGCTGGTAATGACCTTTCTGAGCTTGATGATCAAATTGAAGAAGCAGAAGAAACTCTTGAGGAAGACTTAATAAATGAAGCTAAAAATATTTATTCTGAATTAGAAACTGAATTTCAACAATTAGAAGAAGTTGTTAATGCAGGAGAAACTGGAGAAGAAACTGTTGAAAATATTAATAATTTTAAGAACAGAATCAATAATTTAATTAAAAACCTTGAAGACCAGACTGAAGACGGAGAGGTTATTTAAATAAAAAAATAAGGCGAACAACCGTAAAAATAAAATTAGAAGAAGATAAGATACTATTAAAACAAAATGAAAGGATTAATAGAGGCCTTAAAAAAAAGAGATGTGATAAATCAGCAAAAATACGCTGAGTTAGAAAAGCGAGTAAAGTCAGGAGGTAAAAGCCAGGAAGATGTTATTTTAAATGACCCAGACCTCTCCATATCTGAAAATGAGCTTTTTAAAATAAAAAGCGACATTATTAATGTTCCTTTTAAGGAAAATGTAAATTTAGATAAACTAGGAAGCATTTTACCAGATATAGCGAATTTAATTCCAGAAGATTCTGCAAAACATTATAAAATGGTCCCTCTTAATAAAAACGGGAAAACGATAGAGATTGGAATGGTTTTTCCAAAAGATTTAAAAGCTCAAGAAGTTTTACATTTTTTATCACGAAGAGGTAACTTCTCATATGATATAAAGCTAATTACTTTTTCCACTTTTAATGATATTTTAAATCAGTATGGAGATCTGCGAAAAGGAGCTGGAGCTGCTCTAGGAGCTATGGGAGAGGAGGAGCAGGAAATAGCCGAGGAAGCTGAAAAGGCGAAAGAAGAAGATGTTGAAAAGATGGCTGAAGAAGCTCCTATTGTACGAGTTGTTTCTGTAATTTTAAAAGAAGCAGTTGAAGGTGGTGCTTCAGATATACACATAGAACCGGGTCGTGAAAAGCTTGAGGTAAGATACCGAATTGATGGTGTTTTACACTCTTCTTTAATCCTGCCCATTAAGATCCATCAGGCTGTTATAGCTAGAATTAAAATTCTTTCTAATTTAAAAATTGAAGAACGAAGATTGCCGCAAGATGGTAGATTTTTTTCAAAAATTGCTGGGAAAAACATTGATTTTCGTGTGGCAACTATGCCCACTACATTAGGTGAAAAAGTAGTGCTTAGAGTTTTAGATCCAGATCAAGGAATGATGAGTGTTAGTGAGCTTGGAATGAGAAAGTCTACAGAAAATATTGTTCAACGAGGAATTGATAGGCCAACAGGAATGATTTTGGCAACGGGTCCTACTGGATCTGGTAAAACTACCACACTTTACTCGTTACTTAAAGTATTAAATACAGAAGAGGTTAATATTGTTACGTTAGAAGATCCAGTTGAATATTTTATAGAGGGAGTAAATCAGTCTCAAATAAAACATGAAATTGGATATGATTTTTCAAATGGACTTAGGCAAATATTAAGACAAGATCCTGACATTATTATGGTGGGTGAAATTCGTGATCAGGAAACTGCTGAATTAGCAGTTCACGCTGCGTTGACCGGACATATTGTCCTTTCTACCCTCCACACTAACGATGCAGTTGGAGTTATCCCGAGACTAATTGACATGGGAATAAAACCTTATTTAGTACCCCCTTCTTTAAACACCGCGATTGCTCAAAGGTTAGTTAGGAAACTTTGCGATAATTGTAAGAAAGAAGAACGACCAGAACCAGAAGTAGAAAGAGTAATCAAAAAAGAAATTGAGTCTCTTCCACCTCAATTAAGAAAACGTGTAGACTTGAATGATATTAAAATATACAAACCGGTTGGATGTGATAAATGTGGATCAACTGGCTTTAGTGGAAGAATTGGTATTTTTGAAGCTTTAGAGATGACTGATCAAATGAGCAAACTGATTCTTAAGGATAGAGGAGAGGATCCTATTAAAAAGCAAGCTTTTGAACAAGGGATGATCACCATGAGGCAGGACGGAATTCTGAAAGCTTTAGAAGGGAAGACTTCTGTTGAAGTAGTTCTTAAAGCAACAAAAGAAACTAAAAAAGAAACTAAAAACTAAGCATGTCTGATATAAAAGAAAAGATAGATAGATTATTAAGTTATACTTCTAAATTAGAAGCTTCTGATTTACATATTTCAGTAGGTCACCATCCTATTGTTCGAGTTAATGGCAAACTTCAAAAAATAAGAGAGGAGAATAAAATTGATGCTGAGGAAGCTAAATTAATTGCTTTTGAAATTGCCACTAAAGAGCAAAGAGAAAAATTCATTGAGAAAAAAGAAGTTGATTTTTCTTACCAAAAAAACGGAGGAGATAGGTTTCGAGTCAATATCTTTAATCAAAGCAAGGATATATCTTGTGCATTAAGAAGAATTCCTCCTAAGATAAAAACTCTGGAAGAATTAAATTTACCAAAAGACCTTTATGAATTTGCTAGAGCTAGTCAGGGGTTAGTATTAGTAACGGGTCCTACTTCTCATGGTAAATCAACCACATTAGCTACACTTATTGATGAAATAAATAAAAATCAGTTTAAACACATTATTACTATTGAAGATCCGATAGAGTATATTTTTGATGATGACAAAGCTTTAATTGATCAGCGTGAAGTTGGGCAGGACACAGACTCCTTTGCTAAAGCATTAAAGTCCTCTTTCAGGCAAGATCCAGACGTTATAATGGTAGGTGAGATGAGAGATCCGGAAACTATTGAAACAGCAATAACTGCAGCTGAAACTGGACATTTAGTTTTTTCAACGCTTCACACTAATTCAGCAAGTCAGACAATTCACAGAATAGTTGATAGTTTCCCAGCTAATCAACAAGGTCAAATTAGAGCTCAATTATCAGCATCACTTTTAGGTATTATTTCTCAACGTCTTTTGCCTAGGAAGTCAGGAGGTTTAATTCCTGCTTGTGAGGTGTTAAAAAATAATTCAGCAATTTCTAATTTAATAAGAGAAAATAAAATTCACGAGTTGGATATTACGGTAGAAACTTCCTCCAAAGATGGTATGATTAGTTTAAATAAATATCTTAGTGACTTGGTTAAAAATAACGAAATAACCCTAGAGGATGCTATTACTTATTCTAGCAAACCTAAAAGCTTAAGAAAATTAATTGATTAAATGAAGTTTGAATATCACGCAAAAACTGACGATGGGAAAAATAAAGAAGGAATAGTAGAGGCAGACTCCAAAGGAGAGGCTTTGCTTAAATTGCAGCAAAAGGATCTTTATGTTATGCGCATTGATGAAAAGAATATTTCCTTTTATAA
Organism: Patescibacteria group bacterium; assembly: GCA_051745165.1. Classification (GTDB taxonomy): domain Bacteria; phylum Patescibacteriota; class Minisyncoccia; order Minisyncoccales; family PWPS01; genus PWPS01. Next base: position 57,864 of record JBNJDU010000002.1, on the reverse strand, counting down.
GAAAAAGGTTAGTTTTAATGTTCCCTTTTTGGATCGTGTAAAAGATACTGACTTAGTTATGTTTTCTCGACAGTTATCCATTATGCTTGAGTCGCAAATAGGAATTATTGAGTCGCTTAGAATTCTTTCTCAACAAATAAAAAACAAAAAATTAAAGGAAAAAGTAAAAGACATAGCAGATAGAGTTGAAGAAGGTGAACCATTTTCGAAAGCCTTAGAGGTACATAACGATGTTTTTTCAGAGTTTTATATCGGAGCAATTGAATCGGGAGAAGCTTCTGGTAATCTATCCCAGTCTCTTTCTTATTTAGAGGAGCACATTGAAAGAACGAGCGATTTCAAGAAACAGCTTATTGGAGCAATGATATACCCTCTTTTTATTATTTTTGTTTTTAGTTTTGTGGTTGCATTTTTAATGTTTTATGTTATTCCCGACATGGTTGAAATGATCCAAGATATGGATACCGAAATCCCAGCGATAACTCAATTTGTAATTTCTCTTTCTAATTTCTTTGTTAACTGGGGAGTAGCTACCTTTTTTACCATTGTAGCCTTTTTTGCGGCTTTATTTAGATTTGCTAAGACGGAGAAAGGAAAAGATATTTTTGATAGATTGATATTTAAAATTCCAATTTTTGGAAAGTTTACTAAAAAGATTTATATTACTTATTTTTCTGAAAGCATGGCTACTTTAATTTCTAGTGGTCTTGATATGGTTAAATCTTTAGAGGTTACTAAGAATATTTTAAGCAACAATGTGTATAAAGAGATTGTAGAGGAGACACAACAGAATGTTAAAGAGGGAAAAGATATAAGCTTCTCACTCCAACAATATCCAAAGTATTTCCCAAATCTAGTTACACAAATGATAGTTGTTGGTGAAAAAACAGGAGAAATGGAAAAGATTTTAAAAAGCATAGTCCGCTTTTATCAAGATCAAGTTGACAGAAGCATGCAGCGATATATTAAAATTGCAGAACCAGTTCTTATTATTCTTTTAGGAGCTGTTGTTGGCGGCTTAGTAATTTCTGTTCTGCTGCCAATTTATCAGGTTGGTATGAGTCTTTAATTGACTCATTACTAAATTTTAGTATACTGTTATAAGATAAGAAGATTAAATATTAATATTATAATCATGACTAATCAAAAAGGTTTTACATTAATTGAACTTTTAGTTGTAGTAGCAATCATCGGAATTCTTTCTGGTATCGCTTTTGTGTCAATTAGCGGAGCAAGGGAGTCAGCTTATGATACACAAATTCAGTCTGAACTTTCTCAAATAAGAAGTAACGCAGAGCAATATTATTATGATAATGGGGGTACTTATGCTGGATACGACTCTTCTGATGGCTGGAGCCGAATTTATGGAGAAATTCCAATGTGTAGTGTAGCTTTATTAGAGGGTACGGATCCTGCTGAGGAATATCAGATAAGTATTGAAGGGCAATCCTATGCTGCCTGGGCTCCACTTTGTGCTGCTTCTGAGGGAAGCACGGTTTATTATTGTGTAGATAGCGAAGGTAACGCTGGTGAGTATGAAGGAACTCCAGACGACTCACAAACTAGTTGTGAAAATATATTTACTACTCCATAGTAATGACTAATCAAAAAGGTTTTACATTAATTGAACTTTTAGTTGTAGTAGCAATTATCGGAATTCTTTCTGGTATCGCTTTTGTGTCAATTAGCGGAGCAAGGGAGTCAGCTTATGATACACAAATAAAATCTGAACTTTCTCAAGTAAGAAGTAGTGCAGAAATGTTTTATTATGATAATGGGGGTACTTACGGAGGAAATGTTACTGGAGTAACTGCTTATAATGAATCATCGAACTGGAATAGAATTGCTGGTGAGCTTCCACTTTGTGCTGCAGCAAAGCATGATTCTTTAGGGTATGCGGAACCTAATACATATCAAGTTGAAGTTGATAACCAAAAGTATTTAGCCTGGGCTGCACTTTGCACTAATGCTAATGAACAAGGAGATACTCATTGGTATTGCATTGATAGTAATGGTAATGCTTTAGAAACTCAATTAGATCCTGCTGTAGAGGCTAATCGAAGAAACGCTTATGAATGCCCAGAAGCTATTTAAAGGATTAGATGAACTTTGCAAGGTTGATAATTTGACTGCATTCTTAAAACAACCGCTTATTTGTAAAGCGGTTTTTATTTATAAACAAACCTAGATGATTTTTAACGAAATGATATATTTATCCCTTTTTCTTTTTGGTCTTGCTATTGGATCATTCTTAAATTGTTTTATATACAGATTTAAAATAGATAAAACATTAACTGGAAGATCATTTTGTCCTAATTGCGGTCATGAACTTTCTGCTTTTGATTTGGTACCAGTTTTTTCATTTTTAATTTTAAAGGGAAGGTGTCGTTATTGCAATCAAAAAATTTCTTGGCAATATCCCTTAGTTGAACTTGCTAATGGATTTTTATTTTTAGGTTCTTATCTATTTTTTAAGCCTGAAAGTTTATTAGAATATACTTCTTTTTTCTTATTTTTAATTATTTTATCATTACTTGTTTTTATTTTTGTTTATGACCTTAAGCATCTTATAATACCGAATAAAATTATTTATCCGGCAATTGGAATTTCCTTCTTTAAAATAGGCATAGATGCATATCAAGTCAGCTCGCTGTCATTTTTTATAAACCATCTACTTTCTGGAATTGGAATCTTTATTTTTTTCTTTCTTATATACTTTTTATCGAAAGGAAAAGGAATTGGCTTTGGAGATGTTAGATACAGTTTTTTATTAGGCTTTTTATTAGGCTTTCCCCATAGTATTGTAGCTTTGTTTTTTTCTTTTATATCTGGTGCTATAATTGGAATAGGACTTATTATCTTTCAAAGCAAAAGTAGAAAGGATATGATTCCTTTCGGTCCTTTTTTAATAGTCGGAACTTTAGTTGGTTTGTTTTATGGGCAAACAGTTATTAATTGGTATTTTAATTTTTTAATATGAATTCTAAAGGTTTTAGCATTGTAGAACTTATTGTTACTATGGCAATAGTAGGTATTATTTCTACTATTGTTTTTGCAAATTATAAGCAAATGGGAAGGCAAACATTTTTGGATAATCAAGCAGATGCAATTGTTAGTTATATTGAAGAAGCTAGAAGCACTGCTTTATCAGCCACTAAAGTTACCAATCAAGAAACAGGAAACCAAGTAGATTATTTTACGGTTGACGTTGAGGAGGATAGAATAATTTTATTTAAAGGAACTGATAAGCAGAAAGTTTATCTTTTAGAGAATCAAGTTGAAATTAAAGAAGGGGTTGGTTACAAAATCGGATTTCAATCACCAGAACCAGATGTATCTTTTTGGAATAATGCCGATGAGCTAATAGACCATAATCGAATTGAAATAGTTGTAAATTATAAATCAGAAGAAGAGGATGATATAATAATAAAAATAAATAAAGCGGGATTAATATGGACTTCAAGACAATAAAAAACAGCCAGGAAGGATTTACAATTATTGAACTTTTAGTTGCCTGCTTAGTGATTGTAGTTGGTCTCTTGTCTGTTGTTTCTATGATTGTTAATGCTTTTACTGCTACAATGCCTTTATCTGCAAACCTTATCGCTAGTTATTTAGCTCAAGAAGGGTTTGAAGTTGTTCGAAGAATAAGAGATGAAAATTTTAATGAGAGATATTCTTCTGGAAGTGATGAGGATTGGTATTGGGCTGAAGGATTAATTGCTGAAGATGAACCTAGTAATACCGGCAGTGTTCACTACGACTCTCAACAATTAGGAGGAAAGGAGGGTGAAAAATTAACAATAGAAGATGATACAAATTTGTTTGGTTACGGACCTGGAGAGGAGACTGATTTTATTAGAGAAATAACTGTAGAGAAAAAAGAACACACCTATAAGGATGGTCAAACTACCGAATATCTTTTAGTAACAGCAAAAATAAGCTGGACTGAAAAAGGAGAGCCTAAAAAACATGAAGCATCGACAAAGCTTTTTAATTGGTACTAATTTAAAAAAATGAAAAAAATAAACCAAAATGAAAAAGGTTTTTCCTTAATTGAGTTATTGGTAGTAATTGGAGTTTTTTCAGGATTAATGTCTATTATTACCGGTATTTTTATAGCTAACTTTGAAATGCAAAGAAGAACAATGGCTGTTCAAAAAACAATTGGAGAAATTAGTTATGCTATGGAATATATGGGGAGAACTATTAGAATGGCAAAAAGTGACTCAGCAGGAAGCTGTCTAAATGAAAGTGATTCAAAAAATTACACATACGGAGTTCCTGAAGATGATAATGGAAACGAACAGCAAGGTATTCAGTTTATTGATTATAAAGATAGTTGCATCAAATTCTTTCTCGACGAAGAGGAGAAAGTGTTAAAAAAGGGGGTTAGAGAAGATGGGAATTGGGAGGAATACAACCTCACTTCCGGACTCTTAGATATTAAAGGATTTCATAGTACTTCTAATCTTCTTCCGGATGGGAATGGTGATTTGTTTTTAGATCAACCGTCAGTTACCTTAAGCTTAAGAGTAGAAGAAACTAATAGTAAATGGTGGAAGACGCGGATTCAAACCACAGTTACAAAAAGAAGGTTGGATATTGAAAAATCTAATAATTAAAATGAAAAAAAGAAATAAAAAAGGCTCAATTCTTTATTTTTCAGTTCTTCTTGTTGGAGTGCTGTTTAGTGCTGGAATAGCAGTTACTACTGTTTTAATACAGCGAATTGGAATGATCGAAGAACTTAGCTATTCAACAAGTGCCTTTTATGCTGCTGATGCTGGAATTGAAAAAGCCCTTTATAGATGGAGTGACATTGTGGAAGGTGAAGAAAATGAAGTTGTTATTTATGAAGAAGCACAAGGCAGCCCTCTTGATCCTGAACAAAGTTATATTCTTAGAAAGAGTACTACCACTGAAGATGGAGTTAACAGGTTAGTTATAACCTCAGTAGGAAACTATAGAGGTGTGAAGAGGGGCATTCAGATCAGTAGACCAATTGATTAAAATGGACAAAATACAAGCAAAAAAAAGAATAGAAAAGCTTAAAAAAACAATAAAGAAGCATCGATATAATTATCATGTTTTAGATAAGCAGGAAATTTCAGAAGAAGCTTTAGACTCCCTTAAAAAAGAGCTTTTTGATTTAGAAAATAAATTTCCAGAGTTTATTACTAAAGATTCTCCTACTCAAAGAGTAGGAGGAGAACCTTTAGAAAAGTTTGAAAAATATGAGCATTTCTCTCCGATGCTTTCAATGCAAGACGGGTTTACAGAAGAAGATTTACGCGACTGGAAGAAAAGAATGGAAAGACATGTTGATCAAAACATTTCTGGATTTTTTTGTGAATATAAAGTTGACGGTTTAGCATTAGAGCTTGTTTATAGAGACTCTGTTTTAGAAATCGCTTCTACTAGAGGTGATGGTCGGGTTGGAGAAAAGGTGACTAAGAATGTTAAAACAGTTGAATCAATCCCATTAAAGCTAAGAAGTCCTAAAGAATTTACAGATCAAGACAAGGCTCTTTCTAGTAAAAAAGAATGGCTTGAAGAAAAAAAAGATATTGTTGTTCGTGGAGAGGTTTATATTCCTCATAGTGAATTCGATAGAATTAATAGAGAAAGAAAGGCTCGTGGAGAAGATCCGTATGCTAATCCTAGAAATTTAGCCGCAGGAACAATTAGACAATTAGACCCCAAAGTAGTTGCCAATCGCAATCTTGAGTTTTTTGCTTACGAATTAACTGCTAACTTAAAGACAGAGGAAACTGTAGAGCCTTTTGGAGCTGAAACTCATGATTTAGAGCATAAGATGATTAGGAGTTTAGGATTTAAAACTACTGGTGAAAAAAAATGTTACCACTTAGAGGATGTTTTTAGATTTCGAGAAGAAGCTATTGAAAAAAGAGATTCTTTAGGTTATGAAATTGATGGAGTTGCTGTATTTGTTAATGATAACCATCTTTTTGAACGATTAGGAGTAACTGGAAAAGCTCCTAGAGGAACTATTGCTTATAAATTTCCACTTAAAAAAGCAACTACTAAAGTTAAAGATATTAAAATACAAATTGGGCGCACAGGAAGTGCTACTCCAGTTGCAGTGTTGGAACCAGTTGAGATAGGGGGAGTAACGGTCACTAAAGCCAGTTTGCACAACGAGGATGAAATAAGAAGGCTTGGGGTTAAAGTTGGAGATACTGTCGTTGTAGGCCGGGCTGGAGACGTTATCCCTTATATAGTCAGGGTTTTAGAAGATATGCGGACTGGTGATGAAGAGGAGTTTGTGTTTCCTAATAAATGTCCCGTTTGTGGAAGCGAATTAGTTCAGCCTGAAGGTGAGGTGGTTAAGAGGTGCCCTAGTGATGATTGTACTGCTAAAAATAGAGAATATCTTAAATACTTTGTATCTAAATCAGCTTTTGATATTGATGGCCTGGGTGAGAAGGTCATTGAGCAATTAATGGAAGAAAGTTTAATTTCTTCTCCTGCTGACTTATTTTTACTAGAGGAGGGAGACCTATTGCCATTGGAAAGGTTTGCTGAAAAATCAGCCGATAATTTAATAAAATCAATAGAAGAAAGTAAAGAAATTACTCTTTCTCGATTTATATATTCATTGGGAATAAAACAAGTTGGGGAGAGAACGGCAATTGATTTGGCTGATGAATTTAAAAGCCTAGAAAATCTTCAAAAAGCTTCAAAAGAAGATCTTTTAGAGATAAATGATATAGGTCCGGTAGTTGCTGAAGAAATAAAAAAATGGTTTTCAAAAAAAGATAATATTAAGTTAATTGAAGATTTAAAAGAAGCAGGAATTAAAATAAAAAAACCAGAAGAAAAAAGCAATCAACTAGCGGAGAAAACTTTTGTCTTTACCGGTAGTTTAGATTCTCTTACTAGAAAAGAAGCAAAAGAAAGAGTTTTATCTTTAGGAGGAAAACCAACCTCTTCAGTCTCTAGTAATACTGACTATTTGGTTGTTGGTGAGAATCCAGGTTCAAAACTAAAAGAAGCAAAAGAAAAAAACGTAAAGATTTTAAATGAAGAAGAATTTAAAAAACTGATATGAAGGTAATAGATAGATTTTTAAATTTAGACTTTTTTATATTAGGAGCTATTGGAATTATTACCTCCATTAGTGTTCTATCAATTTATAGTTCAGCTGGTATGGAAACTGCTGCTAGGCAAGCTTTTTTTGTTGGATCGGGAATTTTAATTTATTTTATTTTATCTTTTTTTGATTGGAGAATTCTTAAAGAAAATTCCCTGCTTGTTTTAGGACTTTATCTGCTATCCACAGGTTTGCTTATCGGACTTCTTCTTTTTGGCCCTAAGATACGAAATGTCCAAAGATGGTTCCGAATAGGACCGATCATGGTTTCACCGGCAGAATTTGCCAAGTTAACTTTAATTATTCTACTTGCAAAGTACTTCTCTATGCGGCATGTAGAGCTGTATAAGATAAGACATATTATTTTATCTGGCATTTACGCTTTTATCCCGACTTACCTAATTTTTAGACAGCCCGATATGGGAACAGCAGCAATATTTTTAGTTCTATGGGGCGGAATACTTTTAATTTCTGGTATTAAATTAAGGCACTTTTTAGCTCTATCAGCTATTGGAATTGTTTCTTTAGGTTTAGTTTGGGGATTTTTGATGCAAGATTATCAAAAAGATAGAGTGATTAGCTTTATTAACCCGCAATTTGATCCTCAAGGAATAGGATGGGGCGGAAACCATGCTAAAATAGCAATTGGAAATGGCGGATTGCTTGGAACTGGGTTAGGAGAGGGAACTCAAACTCAGTACGGATTTTTACCTGAACCGCATACCGATTTTATATTTGCAGCCATTGCTGAAGAAATGGGATTTTTAACTGTTTCTCTTCTAATTTTTGCCTTTGGGATTTTATTTTGGCGGATGTTTAAAATTATATTTAATACAAAATTTAATTTTCCTCGGTTGTTTGTTTCTGGATTTTTAATAATTGTAATGTTTCAGAGCTTTGTAAATATCGGGATGAATTTAGGGCTTCTACCGATAATGGGAACTCCTTTGCCTTTCGTTACTTATGGAGGAAGTTCAACGCTTTTCTTCTTTACAGGCCTTGGAATTGTGGAGAGTATGCGGTATAATAACAACTAGCCCTTGACAAACCTTTTTAAAAAAAGTAGAATAAGTAGCACTAAAGCTACCAGTTCGAAATTTGAATAAAATAGTAAGCGATTTACTCTCTTTGTCTAAGCTTTTTTATTAATAAAAAAACGTAGAAATAAACCCTATAGTTTGAGTAGGGCCTGTTTTGTTTGTTAAAGCTAGTTAAAAAATTATGCCAAAAGTTAAAAATTTCGGTCGCAGAAAAAATACTCTCGAACTTCCTTATTTATTAGATCTCCAAAAAGAAAGTTGGGATTTATTTTGGGAAGAAAGGTTAGAAAATTTATTTAAAGAAGCCTCTCCTATTAAAGACTACTCTGGTAAAGAATGGGAGATTTATTTTTCAGATTATAAATTAGAAGAATCCAAGTACGAAAATGCTCACGAAGCAAAAGAAAATAATGATTCTTACACCGCTCCACTTAAAGTAGAAGTAGAACTCGTAAACTTGGAGACAGAAGATACTAAAAAGCAAGAAATATTTTTATGTGATTTTCCTCTAATGAGCAGAAGAGGAACTTTTATTGTAAACGGTGTTGAAAGAGTTGCTGTTTCGCAGCTTATTAGATCGCCAGGTGCCTTTTTCACTTCTGATGAAAAGAAAGGAGAACAAGTTTTCGGTGCAAAGATTATTCCTAATCGAGGAACTTGGTTAGAATTTGTTTCCGAACCAGATGGATTTATTGGAGTTAGAATTGATAGAAGAAGAAAAGTTCCAGTAACCACTCTACTTAGAGCGCTTGGAGTTGGTGAAAAAAAGATGGAAAAAGGAACTGACGCAGAGATTAAAGAGATCTTTAATGAAATTGATAAGAGTGATATTTCTTATATTAAAAGAACTTTAGAAAGAGACCCTTCTAAGAATAGAAAAGAAGCAGTAATGGAGATTTATAGAAGAATGAGACCAGGAGAAGCAGTTACGGCTGATCCAGCAAAAGAATTAATTGAAAACACATTCTTTAATTTTGATAGATATGATCTTTCTGAAGTAGGGCGATGGAGAATGTGGCAACGACTTCCCGAACTAAAACTAGAAGAGGATAGAGATATTACAACAGAAGACAGGACTTTAAAGACAGAAGATGTAATAGCAGTAATTAAGGAAATAATTAGATTAAATAATGACCCAGAAGCTACTGAAGATAAGATTGATCACTTGGGAAATAGAAGAGTTAGAGCTTTTACAGAATTATTGGAAAATAATTTAAGAAAGGCTCTAATGAGGATAGACAGAAATGTTAAGGATAAGATTTCAACTGCTGAAGATGATAATCTTGACCCTTCAAAATTAATTAATGCTAGACCTTTTGCCTCCGAAGTTCAGAAGTTTTTCTCGTCTTCTGCTATTTCTCAATTTATGGATCAAGAAAATCCATTAGCCGAATTAGAGCATAAAAGAAGACTTACTGCTACTGGACCAGGAGGATTAACTAGAGAAAGAGCTGGGTTTGAAGCTAGAGATGTACAATCTTCCCACTATGGAAGAATTTGTCCAATTCAAACCCCTGAAGGATCTAATGTAGGTTTAGTTAATCACTTCGCTCTTTTTTCTAGAGTAAACCGATATGGATTTGTTGAAACACCTTATTATAAAGTGAAAAATGGGAAGGTAACTAAAGAGGTAGAATATTTAGATGCTCATGAAGAAGAGCAATATAAAATTGCTCATGGTGGTGTTGAAATTGAGGACGGAGAAATAGTCCCGGAAAGAGTTGAAGCAAGAGTTGAAGGTGAACCAGGAATGGTAGATAAAGATGAGATTGATTACATCGATGTATCTGCTGAACAGTTAATTTCAGTTGCTGCTTCTACAATTCCATTTCTACAAAATGATGATGCTAATCGTGCTCTAATGGGAGCAAATATGCAACGTCAGGCTGTACCTTTGCTCAAACCTGCTGTTCCTCATGTTGGAACGGGTATGGAAAAAAAGGTAGCAAAAGATTCGGGGCATGCTGTTTTAGCCAAGGCTGACGGAGAGGTTGTAGCGGTTGATGGTAAGAAAATTATTATTGAGGACAAAGATGGAAAGAAATATGAGCATGAATTAGAGACCTTTTCTCACACTAATAATTATACTTGCTTTCATCAAAAGCCAACGGTTGATAAGGGAGAAAAAGTTGAACAGGGAGATATTATTTCTGATGGTGGATCGATTGTTGATGGCCGTTTAGCCCTAGGACAAAATCCATTAATTGCTTTCTTACCTTGGAGAGGTTACAACTATGAGGATGCTATTGTAGTATCCGAAAGATTGGTAAAAGATGATATTTATACCTCAATTCACATTGAAAACTTTACTTGTGACGTACGTGAAACTAAATTAGGACCGGAGGTAACTACAAACGATATACCAAACGTTTCCGAAGAAAAACTTAAACACTTAGATGACGAGGGAATTATTAGAATTGGTGCTGAAGTCGGACCGGGTGATATTTTAGTAGGTAAGATTTCACCAAAAGGAAAATCTGAACTTACCCCCGAAGAAAGACTTTTGAAAGCTATATTTGGAGAAAAAGCTAAAGATGTAAAAGATAGTTCACTTAGAATGAAACATGGTAAGAAAGGAAGAGTTGTTGGAATTAAAGTATTTTCTAGAGAACAAGGACATAAATTAGATACTGGAGTAATTAAAAAAGTAGAAGTTAGAGTTGCTCAAATGAGAAAGATTAAAACCGGTGATAAGTTATCTGGTAGACATGGTAACAAGGGTGTTATTTCCACTGTACTACCGGAAGAGGAGATGCCTTTTTTGGAAGATGGAACTCCTGTTGATGTTGTTCTTAACCCACTCGGTGTTATTTCTAGAATGAACATTGGACAGATCATGGAAACTCACTTAGGACTTGCTGCTAAAGAATTAGGCTACTTAGCTGAAACTCCTTCTTTGTCGGGAGCAACTAATGAAGATATTAAAGAAGAACTTAGAAAAGCAGGGTTGCCTGAAAGCGGACAACTACCTTTGTATGACGGAAGAACTGGAGAGAAATTTCCTAGAAAAGTTACTGTTGGTTATATGTATATGCTGAAATTGATTCACATGATTGAAGATAAGCTACACATGAGAGCTATTGGACCGTATTCTCTTATTACTCAGCAACCGCTGGGTGGTAAAGCACAATTCGGTGGACAGAGATTCGGAGAGATGGAAGTTTGGGCTCTACAAGGATACGGAGCAGCGCACACCTTGCAAGAAATGTTGACTATAAAATCAGATGATGTTCCTGGAAGAGCTGCTGCTTACGAAGCAATTTTAAAAGGTGAAGAAATTAAGAAGCCAAATCTACCTGCTTCATTCCAGCTTTTACTATCTGAAATGAAAGCTATTGGATTAAACATTCAAATTAAAGAAGAGAAATAATAAACCCCAAGGGAAAAATAATAAAAACTAATACTATGCGTGTAGAAGATGTAGACGCAATAAAAATAAAATTGGCTTCTCCTGAGGATATTTTAGATTGGTCTCATGGAGAGGTTACTGAAGCGGAAACGATTAATTATCGAAATCAAAAACCAGAAAAGAATGGTCTTTTTTGCGAACGAATATTTGGTCCTGAAAAGGATTATCAGTGTTACTGTGGTAAGTATAAAAAGATTAGATATAAAGGAATTGTTTGTGATAGATGTGGAGTAGAAGTAACTAAATCTTCAGTACGAAGAGAGAGAATGGGACACATCAAGCTAGCAGCACCCGTTTCTCATATTTGGTACTTAAGAGGAATCCCATCTAAAATGGGGCTTGTTTTAGGAATTTCTAAGAAAAAACTTGAAAAAGTAGTTTACTTCACAGGATATATAGTTACTGAAGTTGATAAAGAAGCAAAAGAAAGAATTTTAAAACAACTTAAAAAAGAATTTAAGAAGAAAAAAGATAAAAGAAAAGAAAATCTTGAAGGTGAGCAATTAGACCAAACTTTAGAAAAACTTAGAAAATCCAGAGATAAAACTAAAGAAGAAATTAAATCTATTCAGCGAAAGAAAATTTTGACTGAGGTTGAGTATCACCGATATAAAAGAAAATATGGTGATATTTTTAAAGCTGGAACAGGTGCAGAAACATTGAGAGAAATGTTTGAAAACATTGATTTAGAAGACAAAATTAAAGAATTAACTGAATTAAAGGAAGAAACTAATTCTAAATCAAAAAGAAAGAAATATTTAAAGCGACTCAAGGTTTTTAGATCAATGCAGAAGGCTGATATTAGACCGGAATGGATGTTCCCAACTGTAATCCCTGTACTTCCTCCTGATTTAAGACCAATTATTCAACTTGATGGTGGTCGTTATGCTTCTTCTGATCTTAATGATTTATACAGAAGAGTAATTAATAGAAATAACAGACTCAAGAATTTACTTGATATTGAAGCTCCGGAAGTTATTGTTAGAAATGAAAAAAGAATGCTTCAAGAGGGTGTTGATGCTTTGATTGATAATCAAATGAGAAAAGGAGTAGTAACTCAAGCGTCTACCGGAGGACAAAGACTCCTCAAATCTTTAGCGGACATGCTTAAAGGTAAACAAGGAAGATTCAGACAGAATTTACTTGGTAAGAGAGTTGATTACTCAGGTAGATCAGTTATTGTTGTTGGTCCTGAATTAGATTTAAATCAGTGCGGCCTTCCTAAAAAGATGGCATTAGAGATCTTTAAACCATTTATTATCCAAAAGATTTTAGATAATGATTTAGCTTACAACGTAAAGGGAGCGACTAAAATGATTGACGAGAAGGATGATGAAGTTTGGCCTATCCTGGAAGAAGTTGTAAAAGGAAAGGCAGTACTTTTAAATAGAGCACCAACCTTACACCGACTTGGAATTCAAGCATTTGAACCTGTACTTACCGAAGGAGAAGCTATCAGAATACACCCAATGGTTTGTGAGGCATTTAATGCTGACTTTGATGGTGATCAAATGGCGGTGCATCTTCCACTTTCTAAAAAAGCACAGAAAGAAGCTAAAGAGTTAATGCTTTCCTCTGAGAATCTACTTAAGCCAGCTACAGGTAAACCAATTGTATCTCCTTCTCAAGATATGGTTCTAGGATGCTATTGGATAACTCAAATTGAAAAAGGAGCAAAAGGAGAGGGAAAAGTATTTGGCTCACCTGAAGAAGCTAAATTAGCTTTAGACCATGATTTAGTTGATATAAGAGCTAAAGTAAAAATTAGAATCGATGGAGAAATAAAAGAAACTAACGTAGGTAGAATAATATTTAATGATATTCTTCCTGAAGAGATACCTTTCCAGAATGAAGCAATGGGATCTGGAAAACTAAAACAGGTAGTTGCCGAAATAATTAAAAAGTATGAACCTAGTGAAGCTCATCACATGCTTGATGATATTAAAAATCTAGGATATAAGTACTCTACTTTATCTGGTATTTCTTGGGGAATGGATGATCTTATTATTCCTAAAGAAAAGAAAAGCGTAATAGAGGAAGCAGAAGAAAAGACAAAAGAAGTAGAAGATTATTATGAACAAGGACTTTTCTCTGAAGATGAAAGATCAGATAAGATAATTGAAATTTGGACTAAAGCTAAAAATGAAATTGAAGATTTAGTACCTAAAGGATTACCAGAATATGGATCAGTTTTAACTATTACTGATTCCGGATCAAGAGGGTCTTGGTCACAACCAATTCAGATGGCAGGAATGAAAGGTTTAGTTGTTAATCCTTCTGGTGATGTTATTGAACTTCCAGTTAAAAGCTCATTTAAAGAAGGGTTTGATGTGTTGGAATACTTTATTTCTACACATGGTGCTAGAAAAGGTACAGTTGATACAGCTTTAAGAACTGCAAGTGCAGGTTACTTGACTAGAAGATTAGTTGATGTTTCTCATGAAGTTATAGTTACAGAAGAAGACTGCGGTGATGATGAAGGAATTGTAATTAAGAAAGAAGATGCTGATGAGTTAGATCAAGATTTCTACTTCAAGATTGCAAGCAGAACTTCTTTGGAAGATATTGAAATTGATGGAGAAGTAATTGTTAAGTCTGGTGAAATAATAGATAGTGAAGCAGCTGAAAAAATTAAAGAAAGTGATATTAAACGAGTTAGAGTTCGTTCGGTAATGACCTGTAATGCAGCTAGTGGAGTTTGTCAGAAATGTTATGGATGGGAGTTAGGTCATAATAAGATGGTTAAACTAGGTGAGGCAGTTGGTATTGTAGCTGCTCAAGCCATTGGTGAACCAGGAACACAGCTTACAATGAGGACATTCCACACAGGTGGTGTGGCTGGCGGAACTGATATTACTATGGGTCTTCCTAGAATTCAAGAGATTTTTGAAGTTAGAAATCCAAAAGGTAAAGCGGAAATGTCTGAAGTGGCTGGTAAAGTTATTGAAGTAAATGAAGAAGACAGGATTGTTAAAATTAGAGTAGATGCAGAAAACACTAAGAAAGAAGAAGTTAAAAGTTATAAAATTGATCCAAATAAAGCAATTTGGGTTGAGCGAGGTGAGAGAGTTGAACCAGGAACACAGCTTTGTGAAGGTAATTTAGATCTTAAAAAAGTATTTAAGACCAGAGGACTCACAGAAACTAAGAGACATATCTTACAGGAAGCTCAAAAAGTATATGTTTCTCAAGGTGTTGATATTCACGATAAGCACTTAGAAGTTATTGTTAAGCAAATGACTTCTAGAATGAGAGTTACTGACCCTGGTGACAGTTTCTTAACTCCAAAACAGATTATAGAAAGAGACGTTTTCAAACAAAAAGAAGAAAAAATGGATGAAAAAGGTAAAGCGGCACCGAAAGCAGAACCAATTCTATTAGGAATATCCAAAGTTGCTCTCAACACGGACTCATTCCTTTCAGCTGCTTCTTTCCAACAAACATCTAAAGTATTAATAGAAGCTTCTCTAGAAGGAAAAATTGATCCACTTAAAGGTCTTAAAGAGAATGTAATTATTGGTAAGTTGATCCCCGCTGGAACTGGTTTTAGTGAAAAGGATAATTAATTCCTTTAATTTAGCCTCATTTGTGGTACAATTAAATAGATATGGGAAAGAAAAAGAAAAAAGAAAAAGAGAAGGAGCCATTCTTTTCTAGTAAAATAAGGAGAATCATAACCGGTCTCCTTCTCTTTCTTTTTGCAATGATTGGCGTTTTAAGCGCCTTTGATCAAGCTGGTGAAGGAGGATCTTTTCTTAGAAAGGGTTTTGAAAGTTTGTTTGGTGGAATGGCTGCTTTAGTTCCTCTGTTAATTTTTATCTCCGGCTGGATTTTTATTAGAACTGAATATGAGCAGTTTGTAGCCCCGCTTGTCGCGGGATTTCTGCTTGTACTTTCGGGAGCAACTGGATTTTTCACTGTTTTAGGTAGTGGCTTTAATCGGATTAATGATGCGGAAATAGGAGGGATAATAGGATCTGCAATGAGTAACGGTTTAGAAGATTTTCTTGGAAGACCGGCTAGTTTACTTATTTTTTCAATTGGAACTTTAATTGGACTTGTTATTTTTTGGAATCTTTTATATAAAGATGCTTCTTTTGTTGAAGCGGTAGAAAACTTTTTTGAAAGAAGAAGAGAAAGAAAAAGAACTCAACCTTCTGTAATAAAAAAGATATTTGCACCTAGTTTTGAAACTAAAAAAATAGAAGACAACGATAAAGAAGAAAAGGTTGAAAAAGAAGAAGAAACAGAAAAGGAAAAATCAACAACCCTTCCCGGAAAAAAGCTTATTCCTCCAGTTAAATTATTAGAAAAAGGAGGAGGTAGCGCTGATCCTGGTGACACTAAAAAGAATTCAAAAGTAATTCAAAAAACTTTTTCCAACTTTGATATAGATGTAGACATGTCAGAAATAAATGTTGGTCCAACGGTTACTCAATACACCTTAAAACCAGCAGAAGGAATTAAGCTTTCTAAGATAACATCACTTTCTGATGACTTAGCTTTGTCTTTAGCAAAGCATCCGGTAAGAACCGAAGCTCCAATCCCAGGAAAATCATTAGTTGGTATTGAGGTTCCCAATGAAGACAGAGAGATGATTAGGTTGGGAGACCTTTTAGGTAAAAATTATAAAAAGCACGATTCAGATCTTACTTTGGCTGTTGGTAAAGACGTATCTGGTAATGAAATCTTTGCTAATTTAGCTAAGATGCCTCACCTTTTAGTTGCCGGTGCTACCGGATCTGGTAAAACTATATTTTTAAATACTTTAATACTTAGTCTTATATATAAAAATTCGCCAGAGGATTTGAGACTTATATTAGTCGATCCGAAAAGAGTAGAATTTTCCTTATACAAAAGATTGCCTCATCTACTAACTTCCGTAATTTATGATGCAGAAAAAACAAATAATGCCTTGCAGTGGCTTATTGGAGAGATGGAAAGAAGGTTTGATGTTTTATCTGAAGCTAAAAAAAGAAATATAGGAACTTATAATGACTGGGCTAAAAAGCAAGATGACGAGGAGGTAATGCCTTATATCGTTTTAGTTGTAGATGAGTTAGCTGACTTAATGGCGAAAAAGCAAAATGAAATTGAAAGCGGTATTGTTCGTATTGCTCAAATGGCTAGAGCAGTTGGAATTCACCTTATATTAGCAACACAACGCCCTTCTGTTGAGGTTATTACTGGCCTGATTAAAGCTAATATTACTTCCAGGGTTAGTTTTCAAGTTGCTTCCCAGGTTGATTCAAGAACAATTCTGGATATGGGTGGAGCGGAAAGACTTCTCGGTGCTGGTGATATGCTCTTTGTTTCTTCCAATAGTTCAAAGCCAAAGAGAGTTCAAGGACCTTTTGTTTCTGAAGAAGAAGTGAAAGAGGTTGTAAATTGGTTAGTTGATAAAGCTGAGGATGATATCGATGAAGATGATGATCTTAGTGAGGACCTAGAGGACGAGTTAGAGAAGGACAGAGCTCAAAAGGTGGAAGAAAACATGGAAGAAGACGAGTTATATGAAGATGCGAAAGATTTGGTTATACGAGCTGATAAAGCCTCTGCATCGATGCTTCAAAGAAAACTACGTATTGGGTATGTAAGAGCGGCTAGAATTCTTGATATGTTAGAAGCAAGAAATATCGTTGGCCCTTCCAGAGGATCTAAGCCAAGAGTAGTTTACGGAGATAATGATAATGAAGAAGATGAAGAGTTTACTGCTGAAGACTTAAATTCTGATCAAGATTAAAATAATAATTTAAATAATAATCAATAATTAAATTAACATGGCTAAAAAAAAGAAGAAAAAAGAAGAAAAGAATAAGAAAAGTAAAAAAAAGAAGAAAAAAGAAAAGAAGGAAAGCAAGATGGAAAGTAAAGAGCTGAAAGAGGCAATGAAAGAAATTAAGCAGAAGTTTGGAGAGGGGTCTTTAATGAAGCTAAAAGATTTAAGAGCTGTAGATGTAGATTCAATTCCTACGGGCTCTTTTTCACTTGATATGGCTTTAGGAGTGGGAGGAATTCCTAGAGGAAGAGTTATTGAAATCTTTGGGTCTGCTTCTACCGGTAAGACAACTCTTTCATTACACACTGTTGCTGAAGCACAGAAAAAGGGAGGAGTTGCCGCTTTTATAGATGTTGAAAACGCTCTAGATCCTGGATACGCTAAAAGAATAGGAGTTAATATTGATGAGCTTTTAATCTCTCAACCCGACTCCGGAGAGCAAGCTTTGCAGATTGTAGAAACTTTAACACGATCTGGAGAGGTTGATGTGATTGTAATTGACTCGGTAGCCGCCCTAGCGCCTAAGAGCGAGATTGCAGGTGAGGTAGGTGATCAACAGATCGGAAAACAAGCCCGATTGATGTCATCAGCCCTGAGAAAGCTTTCAAAAGTTATTTCCGAAACAGATACGACGGTAATATTTTTGAATCAGACTAGAATGAAAATTGGAGTTAAGTTTGGAAATCCAAGAACGACTTCTGGTGGTTTAGCTCTCAAATTTTATTCTTCAGTAAGAATTAGCCTTTCTAGAAGAGCACAGATTAAATCTAAAGGAGAGATAATTGGTAATAGAGTAGTAGCAAAAGTAGTTAAAAACAAGGTTGGAGCTCCATTTAGAAAAGCTCAATTCGACATTTATTACAACGAAGGAATTTCTTATTACGGAGACCTTCTTAAAGTAGGTGTAGAAATGGATGTAGTTGAAAAAGCGGGTTCTTGGTATAGTTATAATGATAAAAAACTAGGACAAGGAAAGAGCAACTCTAAGGACTTTTTAGAAGAAAATAAAGAATTAGCTGAAGAGATTGAAGAAGAAATTAAGAAAAAGATGCAAGAAAAGAGAGAAGAAAAATAATTTTATAAATTTAATAGAGAAGAAACAAAAAGACCCCGCTCTAGGCGGGGTCTTTCTTATTGTTTTAGTTCTTTGCTAAACCCTTACGTTTTCTTGGTAAGGAATAAGAGCCATTTGCCTTGCTCTTTTAACAGCTCTAGCAAGCTTTCTTTGATGGCTTGCGCAAAGTCCACTTCTTTTTCTTGGTTTTATTTTATGAGTTTTGTCAGTAAATTTCTGCAAAACTTCAGTGTTCTTAAAGTCAATTCTATCGACTTCGTGTTGGCAAAAGTAACATTGTCTCATAACTTTTCTATAGTTTATACTTTAATTAACAATTAATGGTTAAAAGGGGATATCTTCTACATCAATATCTTCATCTTCTTCAATTACTGGGATCTCTTCGTCTTTTTCTTTTTTATTGCTTTTGGATTGTTGGTTTTGTCTATTTGAACCACCTGAATTACCATTCTCTCTTGGTCCGAATTGAATGCTTTGACCTACTATCTCTGTATTGTAGCGCGTGTTTCCGTCTTGACCTTCCCAGCTTCTAGTTTGAAGCCTTCCTTCAATAAGAACTGAAGATCCTTTAGATAAATATTTAGCAATATTTTCAGCAGTTTTTCCGAAAAAGACTACATCATGATACTCAGTATCTTGTTGTCTTTCTCCGGATTGATTGCTGTAATACCGATTTGTAGCTACAGAGAAATTAACTACTGTAGTTCCAGAATCAGTTGCTCTTTTTTCCGGATCATCAGTTAAATTACCGGCGATGATAGCTTTATTAAAATTCATATTATTTCATCGATTTTTTCATCGATTTCATTTAATTTTACTTTATCTTCTTTTTTGTTTTTGTCTTCTTCTTCCTCTTTTTCATCATCATCTTCCTCTTTGTCTTCTTCTTCCTCATCATCACCTTCATCCTTAGGTTCTTCCTCCTCATCCTTAGGTTCTTCTTCTTCCTCTAATTCTTCTTTTGAAATGATTAAATATCGAAGAATTTCATCTTTTCTTTTTAATTTCTCTTCAATCAATTTTACTTGTTCAGAGGCGATGTCCATATCAATACAAGCTATATAACCTTCGGTAAAGCCTTTTACTTCGTAGGCGAGGTTTCTTTTTTTAGGTTGTTCCATCTTATATAGAGTTGCATTCGCTTCTTTTAATTCGTCTGTTAGTTCTTGGTTAAATTCTTTAACTTCGTCGCTAGTTAATTCTGGTTTTATTAAATATGTAAGTTCGTAAAGATTCATAATTTCTATTTATTTTAAATTCTTCGCTTTCTTTTAATGTTTCTAGTTCACAGCATTATAACATTGAACTTGATATTCATCAAGTTACCAACCCCTTTTTTTTAATAATAAATCAAAAACTTATTACTATCAAATTTATATGTTATAATTTAAAAAATAAATTAACACTTATATGGAGGATAAAATATTTAAAACATACGATATAAGGGGCTTATCTCCAGAAGAATTAGACAAAGAAACTGCCTATTTAGTAGGAAGGGGGTTTGTTTCTTTTCTTGATGAAGAAAATCCGGAAATTGTAGTTGGGAGAGATGCTCGAAAAACTTCTCCCGCACTTTTCAAAGAGCTTAAAAGGGGATTGATAGATTCTGGAGCTACTGTTTTTGACATCGGAGTTGCTACAACCCCGCTTTTAAACTTCGCAGTTTGTAAGTACAGTCATTCCGGAGGAGTAATGGTAACTGCTTCTCATAATCCACCGGAATATAATGGGTTAAAGCTAATTAAAGAAAATGGGTTGCAAGTGTATGGGAAAGGAATAAAAAAGATAAAGAACCTAATTAAAAAAGAAAAGTTTAAAAAAGGTAATGGGAGTGTGGAGAAGAAAGATCCATTACCAGATTATATTTCGCATATTCTCTCGTTTGTTGATCATAAAGAAGACTTGAAAGTAGTAGTCGACTATGGAAATGGTGTTGCCTCTGTAACTGGCAAGGAAGTATTTAAAAATATTAAAGCAGAAGTAGTTAGCTTATATGAAGATTTAGATCCTGCTTTTCCTAATCACTTACCGAATCCAGAACCCAAAAATATGGAAGAGCTTATCAATAAAGTGAAAGAAGAAAAAGCAGATTTAGGTGTGTTTTTTGATGGGGATGGAGATAGAGCCTTTTTTGTAGATGAAAAAGGAGAGATTGTTTATCCAGATTTAATCATTAGCCTTTTAGCTCAAAAAGAATTAAAAAAATCAAAAGAGAAAAAAGTATATTTTGATTTAAGATTTTCAAAAATAACTCCAGAAAAAGTTTCTGAGTCAGGAGGGATTCCAGAGATGATGAGAGTAGGAAATCCTTTTTATAAAGAGAAATTAGTTAATGAAGGAGGTTTAATGGGGGCTGAGCTTTCTGGTCATATAATGCATAAAGATAATTACTGCATTGATGATGGGCTTTTTATCGCCATCAAAATGATTAGCTTTTTGGGAAATGTAGATAAAACTCTCTCTGAGCTAACTGAACCGCTTAAGATTTATTACCAAAGCGAAGAAATAAATATGGAGGTAGATGATAAAGATAAGGCTTTAGAAAGGGCGAGAGAAGCTTTTCCGGAAGGATTTAGTATTAATTTAGACGGTGTTTATATTGATTTTGATAACTGGTGGTTTAATTTAAGAAAATCAAACACAGAGGATGTAGTAAGACTTAGGTTGGAGGCAGAAAGTAAAAAACTTTTAGAAGAAAAAACAGAAGAACTTGTTTCTTTGATAAAGGAATCATAAGTGCGCTCGATACCCTCTTTGTAAGAACCGAGCCTCAAGAATTCCCAGCGGGAATTCGGGCTCTGTGCTCTCGAGGATTTTCTTTTCTAACGAAAAGACCATGCAAAATCCTCTCCGATAGAATAGGTCCAACCTATTTTTAACTACTTCTGATAGGTTCGACCTATTTTTAAGAGTTTATTAGATAATATTTTAAATAGTAAAAACCACTCGATATTCGAGTGGTTTTATATTATTAAAAGCTGATAGCTAGCTATTAAATGAGCCCCATATTTCTACGCACTTCAACAATTTTTGAAGAGGCGTAAGATTTTGCTTTTCTAGTTCCTTGTGAGAGTATTTCTTCAACATAAACTTCTCTTCGTGATTCAAGCTCTTTCCTTTTTTTTCTAAATGGAGCTAAAGATTCAATTAAGAGTTCAGCTAATTTTTCTTTAAACTGTTTATAACTATCTCCTTTTAACTCTTTTTCACTGTCTGCAATGGATTGTTCTTTGAATTCGCTGTAAATAACTAGCAAATTAGAGATTGCTGGTTTATCTTTGATATCGTATTTAATCTTATTGTCAGTATCAGTTACTGCAGACATAACCTTTTCCTTTATTACTTCAGGGTCGTCAAATAAGGATATAGCGTTTCCCTTTTTTCCTGATTTGGACATTTTATTTTGAGGATTTTTTAAGCTCATAATCCTTGCTCCACTTTTAGGGAGTTTTGCTTCTGGAATTTCAAATGTTTTTCCAAACTGCTTGTTGAACTTTTTAGCAATGTCTCTAGTCAGTTCTATATGTTGAATTTGATCCTCTCCAACGGGTACGATTTCTGTATCGTAAAGCAAAATATCGGCAGCCATTAAAATGGGGTAATTTAAGAGACCAGCATTAGATCTTTTCTTTTTGCTTTTGGATTTCTCCTTGTATTGAGTCATTCTTTCCAATTCTCCAACTGGTGTTACTGTATTTAAGTACCAGCTTAATTCAGTATGCTCTTTAACTTCGGATTGGATGAAAATAGTTGACTTTTCTGGATCTATTCCGGCGGCAAGATAAACGATAGCAGTATTAATTATCTTATCTCGTAACTCTTCAGAGTTGTAGTCAGAAGTTAAGGCGTGCAGATCAACTATAGAGTAAATGCACTCATTTTCTTCCTGTAGCTCTATCCATTGTTTTATAGCTCCTAAATAGTTTCCGATATGAAGCCCTCCTGTAGGTTGAATTCCACTGAATATTCTCATATTTTTTTAGTTAAACTTTTATCAATTATAGTTTAATTAACTAATTTTGTTAACCGTGAACGTAAATATTACTTCTTAGAAGTTCGCGGAGTTGATTGAGCACGATTTTCAGCTTTGCTAAAATCAATCAACGAGCGCACAACTCCCGAATCGTCGCTGGCGATTCTTGAGGAGTGGTTCTTAAGAAGTAATATTAAGTAAATCTACACTTCAATAACTACCGGTAAAACTATAGGTCTTCTTCTAGTTTTGCTGTAAAGGAAGTCTTCGATCTTTTGCTCCATTTCTTTCTTGATGTGCTTTGCGTTACTAGTTTTTCTTGATTTAGAGGCTTCTTTAACAATGTTTCTCGTCTTTTTTCTTGTTTCCGCTAATAAGTCTTGTGATTCTCTGAGGTAAACAAACCCTCTGGATATAATGTCTGGTGAGTTTTGTAGTTTTTTAGTCTTTTTATCTAGCACAACAATTACTACGAATATTCCACTTTCGGCAAGCTCTTTTCTGTCGTAAAGAACTACTCCGCCAACGTCTCCGACTCCGGATCCATCAACCATTACCGGTTTGGTGTTGATTTGCTCACCTGTTTTATATACTTTTTGAGAAGTCATTTCAAGCGGATCTCCATTTTCTATAAGAATTGTTTTTTGCGGAATATTAGTCTCTTCAGCTAACTCCTTGTGTCTAACCATCATTGAGTATTGTCCATGAACAGGAACAAGATAGTTAGGTTTTACCATTTCTATCATTTCTCTTAATTCATCTCTACATCCGTGACCACTAGCGTGTATATCCATCATTTTGTAATGATAAATATCTGCTCCTTGTCTTAAAATGTCGTCTCTAAGATTTTGGACTGATCTTTCGTTTCCGGGAATAACTGAAGAAGAAAATACTACCGTATCTCTCTCTTGCAACTCAAAGAATCTGTGTTGTCCTTGTGTGATTCTCATTAAAGCTGCTCTTTCTTCTCCTTGTGCACCAGTACAAATTATAGTTGTTTTTTCCGGTGGAACGCTATCTGCTTTTCTGCGATCAACAAATGTGTTTTTACTTGCTTTAATTAAACCTAAATTAATTGCCAATTCGACATTGGTTTTCATTCCATACCCTTCAATAATAACCTTTCTTCCATACTTTTCAGACAATTCAATTATATCTTGCACTCTGTTAATTAGTGAAGAGAAGGTAGCGGTAATAATTCTACCATCCGATCTTTGAAATATTTTTTCAATATTTTCCGAAATTGTTTTTTCTGACAAAGAGTGACCTTCTTCTTCTGCACCGGTAGAATCAGAAAGCATGAGGTGAATTCCTCTATTTCCAAATTCTTTAATTTTTTCGTAATTTGTTGCCGGTCCATTTTGAGGATGCTCATCAAACTTAAAGTCAGAAGTATGTAAAATATTTCCAACTGGAGTTTCTATGAAGTACCCTAAATTTTGAGGAATGTTGTGGTTTTGATGAAAGGCTTCAATCTTAAACGGCCCTAATTCTATTTTAGAACCATCTTCAATAACTGTCTTGTTTAGCTTTGGTTGATTTGGGAAATCGTCCTGTCTTTTTTCAATAATTCCCATTGTTAGTGAAGAGGCGAATAAAGGAGGGTTTCCTAACTTATTTAAAAAGTAGGGAACTGCTCCAATATGATCGTAGTGACCATGAGTGAATATAACTCCTAAAATATCATCTTTTCTACCTTTTAGGTAAGAAATATTAGGAATTATATAGTCAACTCCGGGGTTTTCATCTTCCGGGAAGCTAAGTCCCATATCGATAATTAGGATTTGCCCTTCGTACTCTAGAAGGGTCATATTTTTTCCTACTTCTCCTAAACCTCCAAGCGGAGTTATCTTTACTTTTTCTTTTTCATTCTTCGACATAATTCATGTAAACAAAAACTTTCGTTTCCGTTTTGGTTAAAGTAAGTTTTTGAGAGTAACTTACTTGCTTTTATTAATATTCTTTAATTATGAGTTTTAGTAACTAAAACTACTAATCAAAAAATATTTTAATTGTGCCCAGAGTGGGATTCGAACCCACATGCCCGTGAAGGCACTAGTCCCTGAAACTAGCGCGTCTGCCGTTCCGCCATCTGGGCTTTAGTTTTATTTATTTTTTAGAAATTCTAAATCTTCAGGAAGCTCTTTTTCTGGATCTACTTCCTTAATCTCCGGAAGATTTTTATAATTTTTATTTTTGACCCAGCCTTCAGTTGTATAGAAGTAACCAGCCCCTTCTTTTTCTAAGACAGGCTCGTAGAGAGAATCAAATTCAGGGGATACCCAGTTAGCCATCTTTAATTTCTCTGGACCGGGATTTATTGTTATGTGTCCGTATCCGGGAGGAATTATAGCTACTTCGCCAGGATTTGTTTCAATTGCAACAATGTCCTCTGCATTTTTATCTTGAAGCAGGTAAATTGCTCTTCCTTCCAAAACCTGATATATCTCTCCGTAATCTCCAGGATGATAATGCCCTTTTGTTTTTGGATATTCTTTTCCAAACATTCTGAAAGGTATTTCTGTAATATCATATCTTAATCCGTTTTTTTTATCTACACCTCTATACATGTAATAAACTTCAAAGTTTTCGACTGACTCCAGCCAATCCTGATCATAAATTACATCCTTCATGTCTTCGATATATCTTATATCCGGATTTTTTAGTTGTTTTTCC
This sequence comes from Patescibacteria group bacterium, assembly GCA_051745165.1. Classification (GTDB taxonomy): domain Bacteria; phylum Patescibacteriota; class Minisyncoccia; order Minisyncoccales; family PWPS01; genus PWPS01. The sequence continues at coordinate 32,795 of JBNJDU010000002.1, read as the reverse complement.
ATACTCTTTTAGTATTAATGTGCCAGTTATTTATATTTTTAAACCTTTGGGAAGTGTTTATTATTTTTCCTTCTTTAAGTCCTTTAATTTCATCTGATACTAAATAAATGTAATGGGGTGAATACAAAAATATTGCTGGAACGTCTTCCAGGATTTGATTTTGAAGATCATTCAAAGCTTTTATTCTCTCTTCCTCATTAGTTGAAGTAACAGCATTGGTTAAATATTCGTCAGCTTTTTCATTTTGATAATTAGTAAAATTTAATCCGGGAGAATCTACCTGAGATGAGTGCCACCATCTAAAAGGGTCGGGGATTGCTTCCATACTAATTCCAAAAAGAAAGCTTTCGTAGTTTTTTTCTTCTATGACACTAGATTGAATTTGCTGATAATCAATTTTTTTAGAATCAACCTTTATTCCTAAGTCAGACCATTGTTCGCTTAACTTTTCTATAACTGTTGATAAAAGAGGATGATTTATTGTTGTTATTTCAATAGTAAATTGTTCTCTTTGTTCTGGAATTGTTCCACCACAGAATTCATTTAATTTTTCCTGTGTAGATCCAGCAACCATTCCTGTTGGATTTTGAAATCCATGAGGGTCTAATATATCTTCTCGGAAAAGCTCTTGAAACCTATTAACAGCTTCCTCAGTTTCTTCGTTAAAGTAGCCAGTCATTTCACCATTAGGAAAAAGATCTTCGTGGTTTTCAGTTAAATCTATTAAACATTTTTGCAGTTGTCTAACTTCCTCTCCTTGATCATCCTCGCTAAGTCTTTCTGTAAATTCAAAAGAAGTTTCTTCTTGCACTACTTTTTCTAACTCATTATCTTCATTTAAAGCATAACCTTCTTCTTCAAATAATTCTAAAGCCTCCTCTTTATTAAATTCATATTCAATTTCTGGATTATCAAAGTTATAAAAACTAGGAATAATAGGAGAGTCAACTCGATCTACATTATCTAAAGAATTTACTATATCCTCTTTATTTGTAGCTTTTCGCAATGCTTTCCTTATATTTTTATTGAAGTCTTCTGAATTAAAGAAAAGAGCAAAATATCTAGGCAGATTGTAGTTATATTTATTGAATGAGGAGTTTATATTATTTTGAATGCTTGGCAGAGCAAAGCCGTCAAGCTTATCTTTGTTTTCCAGCAATTCTTTTTCACTTTTGAAAAACTTAAAGTTTAAATTATTTATATAAGGCTGTTCACCGAAAAAGTTAGAATCTTTAGTGAGCGTAATTGACCTTACCTCTTCTTCGTTATTTTTATTTAATTCTTTTACCTTGTAAGGACCAGAAGTTACAGGATTTAAATTGTATTCAGAAAATTGAAAATCATTTGCTGAAACTTCACTCCAAACATGTTCTGGAATTGGTTTTAAAGTTAGTTTTTCAATAAATAATGGAGAAGCATTTTCTAGTAGAAAAGAAAATTCTTTTTCATTTTCTTTTTCAATTCTTACTCCCTCCCAACTAACTCGTAGAGGACTTTGCACGTTCCTGCTTTGAATCATTTCAAGAGTAAATTCAATATCTTCTGTAGTTATTTCTTCTCCATCAGACCAATAAATATCATCTTTTAAAGTTACTTCGAACCTTCTATTGTCCTCAGTTTCTACTGATTCAGCTAAAAGAGGTTCTATTTTGTTTTCTTCTCCGTAATGCATCAATCCAGAATATAAGATCTCAGTTAAGTCTTTATCTACTTCTGATTTTTGACTATAAATAGGATTTAAAAATCTAGGAGACCCTAAAAGACCTTCTGTGTACTCACCTCCTTCGGTGGGTGCTATTTCAGTATTTTTAAAATATATAAAAGAGGAAAGAATAATTATAACTATAAATCCTAAAATTCCGCTGACTAATGTCAACTCCTTTTTGCTACTATCCTCAATAAAAATCTTTAAGCTCCTTAGTAAAGAGCTTATTTTTCTTTTGAGATTCATTTATATTAGTAGGTTAAGAATCGCCAAGCCAATAAAGAAAACACCTAAAATAATAGTTAAAGTAAAGAGGTGTTTTTGAGGTCCTCTTCTAGTGGTTGAAAATTCTCCGGATTGACCGAAAGATCCTCCCATAGCTGCTTGTCCTTGCTGTAATAAAATTACAGTTATCAAAAGAGCAGCTACTATAATTTGCGCGTAAGGTAATAATGGTTCAATTTGCATAAATTTTTATTCTAAAAGTGAAGATAAAATTAAGTTAACTAGCCATAATAATACAATAAAGTAGGCTAAAGGCCAAAATCCATCAAAAATAAGTTCATAAAATGCGAGATCTACGAAGTATACTATAGCGATGTTGATTATAAAAGAAAAAAGTCCCAATGTCAATATTTGTAAAGGGAGAGTAATTATCTTTAAAATTGGCTTTATGAAAAAATTCAAAACTCCTAAAGTTAAACCGGCAAAAATCAGCATTTCAGTACTCCCCTCAAAAAGTACTCCTGGAAGATATACATGAGCCAGTTTTAAAGCGGCTATTCCGGCAAGAAGTTGTGCAATTAATTTACTCATTTTAACTAATTGTATCATATCATCTTTGTATGACAAATAAAGACTATTCTTAGCTTGATTTTAAAGGCTTGACAAAGACAAATTCATAAATAATAATGTTGTTAGCACTCAGAGGTAAGCTCTGCTAAAAGGTCGCTTTTATAAATTAAAAAAAGAAAAATATGAACTTAAAACCACTTGCTGACAATATTGTTATAAAACCAAAAAAGAAAGAAGAAAAGACCGAAAGCGGAATTCTTCTCCCCGATTCTGCTGGTGAAAGCAAACCAGAAAGAGGAGAAGTAATGGCTACAGGTCCTGGAAAAAGAGATAAGGATGGAGAAAGAATAAAGCCAGAGGTAAAAGAAGGAGACGAAGTAATCTTTACCAAGTACGGACCAAACGAAATTAAAATTGATGAAGAAGAATATTTGATCGCAAAAGAAGAAGACATTTTAGCTATTGTAGAAAATTAATAAGTTTTTACTAAGAGTTTTACTCGAAGTAAAAGCTAGAAAATATGCCTAAAGATATTTATTACGGTGAAGATGCAAGAAAAAAACTTAAAACTGGTGTAGATAAACTTGCTGACGCAGTGAAAGACACCTTAGGTCCAAGAGGAAGAAATGTTGTTTTATCTGAATCTTTTGGATCACCCACCATTACTAATGATGGTGTTAGTATTGCGGAAGATATTGACTTAAAAGACGAAGTAGAAAACGTTGGATGTCAAATAATTAAAGAAGTGTCTGCAAAGGCAAATGATGCTGCTGGTGACGGTACAACCACAGCAACTGTTTTAGCTCGTTCAATTATTTCTGAAGGGCTTAAAAACGTAACTGCTGGAGCGGACCCACTTTCTCTAAAGAGAGGAATTGAAAAAGGAACAAAGGCAATTGTTGATGAGTTAGAAAAAACAGCTCAAAAAATTGATAAAAAAGAAGAGATTGCTCAGGTAGCAACTATTTCTGCTGAAGATGAAGAGATGGGTAATCTTATTGCTGAAGTAATGGAAGAAGCTGGTGAAGACGGAGTAGTAACCGTTGAAGAATCAAAAACCTTTGGTCTTGAAAAAGAAGTTGTTAAAGGGCTTCAACTTGATGAGGGATATGTTTCTCCTTATATGGTTACTGATCAAGAAAGAATGGAAGCTTCTTTTAAAGATGCAAGAATTTTGATTACTGACCAAAAGATTTCTTCTGCTAAAGATATTGTTCCTATTTTGGAAAAAGTATCTCAGTCAGGAGATAAAAACTTAGTGATTATTGCTGAAGAGATTGAAGGTGAGGCGCTTGCTACTTTAGTACTTAACAAGCTTAGAGGAGCATTCGAAACATTAGCAATTGAAGCTCCTGGATTTGGAGACAAGAAGAAAGAAATTTTGAAAGATATTGCGGCTGTTACTGGCGGACAAGTAATTTCTGAAGATGTCGGACTTAAACTTGAAAAAGTGGAACCTCAAATGCTCGGTGCAGCAAATAAAGTTGTTGCAAGCAAAAACAACACCGTTATTACCGGTGGAAAAGGTAAAGAGAAAGAGTTAGAAAAAAGAATTAAGCAAATTAAAACTCAAATTGAGAACTCTTCTTCTGATTATGAAAAGGAAAACCTTCAAAAAAGAGTTGCAAAACTTACTGGAGGAGTAGCAGTAATTAAAGTTGGTGCTGCTACTGAAGTAGAGCAAAAAGCAAGACAGCATAAAGCAGAAGATGCTCTTTCTGCTACTAGATCTGCCATTGAAGAAGGAATTGTTCCTGGTGGTGGTGTAGCATTTATAAGAGCAATGAAGGCGCTTGATAGTCTTGATGTAGAAGATGATGAAGAGACTGGAGTAGATATTCTAAGAAGAGCTCTCCAAGCACCAGCAAGACAAATTGCTGAAAATGCTGGAGAAGACGGATCTGTAGTTGTTCAAAAGATTAAAGAAGGTAAGAAAAACTTTGGATTTAACGCTAAAACTCTAGAATTTGAAGACTTATTCAAAGCTGGAGTTGTTGATCCTAAGAAAGTTGTCAGAGTAGCTCTTGAAAACGCTTCCTCTGCTGCAGCAATGTTCCTTACTACGGAAACAGTTGTAGTAGATGACGAAAGTGAAGAAGACAATTCCGGTGGTGGTGGACGACCAGCTGGCGGAATGGGAGCAATGGGCGGCGGAATGGGAATGCCCGGAATGTAGCCCTATTAAAAAGAAAAGAGAAAACTTCCCGCTTAGAAGGCGGGAAGTTTTATTTGAAAAATCAGTAAAAATAGTTTATTATAAAACCACTATGAAATGTCCTACCCACACAAAAACAGATTTAAAACAAGCAATTTTTTATAATACAGAGGTTGATTATTGCCCTCAAGGCTTAGGGGTTTGGTTTGACAAAGGAGAACTCCGCATAGCTAAAGATGTAAAAGATAAAAATTTGGATTGGATGGATATTGATCTTTGGGAAGATAGGACTAAATTTACCATTTCAAAAGAAGAGAAGATGTGTCCTAAATGTGAAGTTCCGATGTATGAAGTTGCTTATGATGACTCGGATATAAAGGTAGATATTTGTAATGTTTGTGAAGGAATTTGGTTGGATCGTGGAGAATTTAAAAAGATTATTAACTATTTGAGAGAAAAGCTTAGCGATGAAGTGATTAATAATTATACTAAGACACTAATAGAAGAAACAGCAGAGGTATTTACTGGTCCAGAAAGTCTAGAAGATGAAATGTCTGATGTTTTAACAGTAGTTGGACTTTTTAAATATAAATTATCTGCTAAATATCCAACTATATCAGAAATTATTTCTGATTTACCAAGAAGTTAATTAAAATTTGGTGAGGTGGCTGAGTGGCCGAAGGCGCCTGCTTGGAGTGCAGGTGTGCCCTTACGGGTACCGTGGGTTCGAATCCCACCCTCACCGCATTTGTCTTGCAAGCTACTTAAATTAGATCTTTATAAAGGAGTTTGCTTGTGTTAGAATAAAAGTGTAAAAAAATAATATAAATAAAACATATGAATAAAGACATCTTAGCTATTATAATTGCTGTTTTTGTAATTTCTGGAGCAATATTTTTATCTGGAATGGTTGAAACTAATCCAGAAGAACCAACTAACACTCCAGAAAATAACAATGAAGAAGTAGTCGAAGAAGAAGGGAGCGAAGAATTAGGTGAACTTGTTGACTGTCTTGCAGAAAATGATTTAGTTATCTACGGATCCGCAACATGCCCAGCATGCCAACAGTTAGTTGCTTCCTTAGGGGGTGAAGAGGCAGTTGATCCAGTATATGTAGAGTGTACTCAAGAAGGAACTGCTGAGGAGCAACAAGAATGTAAAGACAATGCAGAGACTGGCTATGTTCCTGAAATACAAATTAGCGGAGAAGTTTATGAGGGAGCTAGAGACCCTTCCACTTTAGGAGAACAGGTTGGTTGTGAATATTAAACATCTTTAAAAAGGTAATGAAACCCACCTACTAATAGGTGGGTTTTTTAATTGACAATAAAGGGTTTTTTGTTATCATTATCAATGAGCATTGATATAATTTATTATTATGACTAACGAATGTTGCAAAAAGAAGTCAAAAAAATCATTTGAAATAGATAATGTTGCTGATTTTTTGAAGCTTATTTCTGCTAAAAACAGAATTCGTATTATTTGCTTACTTAAACAAGGAGAGCGATGTGTTTGTGATATTCAAGAACAACTAGAACTTCCTCAAAATTTAGCCTCTCATCACTTAAAAGTTTTGAGTGAAGCTGAGATTGTTGATTCAAGAAAAGATGGCTTGAATGTTTTTTACAGTTTAAATGAGAAGAAGATAAAGAAATATAAAAATATAATTAATAACTTTTTGTAATATTTACTACTATGATTAAAAAAATAACTCTCTTATTAGCGGTTCTTTTGCTATTTATTGTTCCGGTTTTTGGATTTGCTCAAGAAAAACCAGAGCAAGGAGAGGCTATTCATTTTTTTGAAGATGAAAGATGTAGCACATGTGCTCAAGAAAAAGAGTTTTTAGAAAGCGAAATTAAGGAAGAGTATCCATCTGTAGAAATACGCTCTTATATCATAGAAAATCAAGAAGAAAGGAGTGACTTTGAAAGTCTTTTAAATGAGAAAGGATTTAAAGATTATACTTTAATGACCCCCACAACTCTTATTGGAGATAATTTATTTATTGGATTTTTTGAAGAGGATAAGAGTTTAATTAAAAGAGCAATTGAAGGTGAGAATGTTCAGCATGAAATAGATCAAGTAAGAGGGGAAGTAGATATTCCTTTTGTAGGGAGGGTTGATGTTGAGGATTGGTCTTTACCATTTTTAGCGGTAGTAATTGGTAGTTTAGACGGGCTTAATGTTTGTTCTATAGGTGCTTTGATATTAATTTTAATGATCGTTTTAGCTTTTGATTCTAGAAAGAAGATTGTGTTTTATGGCGGTCTTTTTATATTAACTGCTGTAATTATATACGGAACTTTAGTTTTTGCCTGGACAGCTCTTTTTGAAGCGTTAGCTTCGTTTATTGGGCCTTTGAATATTGTTATTGGAATAGCCTCACTTTTGGGTGGAGTTTACTTCTTTTATCAATTTTTAAAGTTTTTAAAATACGGACCTACTTGTCAGTCTTCAAGTAGTAAATTAGCTAATAAAGCCACTAAAAAACTTAAAAAATCTTTTAATGAAAAGACAGAAGTCCTTGTTTTAGCAGGAAGCGTAATCTTTTTTGCCGCCATTATGACTTTAGTTGAGTTGCCTTGCTCTTTTGGATTGCCTATGGTTTACGGAAGCATTTTAGCAGAAAGCGGACTAAGTTGGCTGGGTTATGGAGCCTATATAGTTTTATATTTGTTCTTTTATATGCTTATTGAGCTTATTATTTTTGCTGGAGCAGTAATTACCAAAGAGGTATGGATTGCGGAGTCTAACCTTATAACCTGGGTTTATTTAGCAGGAACTATCGTTTTATTCTTTTTATCTTATTATTATCTTATTGGTTTTTAAAACATGAAAAAGAAAATCTTGACTTTTATATTTGTTTTTGCATTTATTTTTCTCTCTTACAATTTTGATATAGACGATAATTTCTTAAAAGCAGAGGTAGGAAGAAGCTTAACTGTTGTTAGTTGTCCTACTTATCATGACTATCTGCCTGAGCTTAGTGAAAAAGGGTTTCAGATTGTTAGAGCTTCTTCTACTAAGGAGGCGCTTGAAATTTTTGAGAATGGGGAGGCTGATTTTGTAATCTCTGGCAGGAAATTGAAGTCTAATGAACCTAATTTAAAAAGTTTAAAAATAGATAATGGCTATTCTTTTTTAGCAAAGGAAGAATTAACTGTTACTGAAACTGAGCTAGATGAATTTGATTTCTATACTGACCTTAATAAAAAAGAAGTTTTAAACAGTTTTCCTCAATTAGAGGATGACTTAGAAAAAGTTAAAGATCCGTATTCTAAAATAGAAGAAGGGATAATTATTACTTCTTTTGAAAACACTAACTATTCAAAATCTGAATTAGTTCATGTTACCGATGAATTTGGAAGAAGAATTAAGGCTAGTAGAAGACCAACTATTTATTTTGAAAACAATCAACAAAAGGCGAAAGAGATTATAAATATAATTAATAAACTATTATGAAAGTTACTATTTATGGCACTAATTGTTGTTCTAAATGCAGTCAAGTTGAAAGTATAGTAAAGACAGTTATTAAAGATAATGACTTGGATGTAGAATATAAAAAAGTAAATGACTCTGCTAAAGCAATCAAAGAGGGAATTATGAGCCTGCCTGCAATAGTTGTTGATGGGGAGGTAAAATCAAAAGGAAAAGTTCCTACTAGAGAAAGAATTGAAGAATATTTAAATGTTTAAATCAATAGCTCAATTTATAGTTTCATACTTGCCTTTAACTGGAAGGATTGCAGAAGTGGTTGAATATTGGTTTTATAATAACTTGAAAATCCTTTTTATTTTAGGATTTGTTATTTTTATTATTGCTTTTCTTCGAACTTATTTTCCTCCGGAGAAGATTAGAAATTATTTAAAAGGAAAGAAATCTATTGTTGGGTATTTTTTAGCTTCTGGATTAGGTATAATTTCACCTTTTTGCAGTTGTTCAACAATTCCTATATTTTTAGGTTTAGTTTCGGCTGGAATTCCTTTTGGAATTATAATTACTTTTCTCTTTGTTTCTCCAATGGTTAATTTAGCTGCTATAATAGTTCTTTTTGGAACATTAGGGCTAAAGTTTACTCTTGCTTATTTAATAGGTGGTATTACGGTTGCTGTCTTGGGTAGTATTTTACTTACAAAACTAGGAATGGAAAAACATTTAATTAATTTTGATTTAGGATCAACAGATATTGAAATGGAAGAGGTTAAGCTTACTATAAAGGAAAGATTAAAGTCTGCATATGAAGACGGATTGAGCATATTAAAGCAAATTCTTCCTTATGTTTTGCTAGGAGTTACAGTAGGAGCGCTAATTCATGGGCTCGTCCCTGAAACTATTATTGCTGATTACCTTTCTGGTCCGTTCTCAGTCCCTGGAGCTGTTATAGTTGGAGTTCCGGTCTATACCGACATAATGGGAGTTATACCAGTTGCTGAGAGCCTTATAGCTAAAGGATTACCGGTAGGTACCGCAGTTGCTTTTATGATGTCAGTTGCTGCCCTTTCCTTCCCTCAATTTATTCTTTTAAAAAAAGCAATGAAGAAAAAACTCCTCTTTTACTACGGAGGAGTTTTGTCTCTCGGAATTATTGTTTTAGGGGTTTTTCTAAACTTTATTCTCTAAGTTTATTACCTATTTAGATTAATTACTTAATCTTTCTTTTGCTTCTCTTAACTCTTTGTTGTAGGTGGTTTTTATGTCTTTATCTATATATTGTTTGTTAGTTTCGAAATAAGCCATAAACGAGAGCAAAATATTTTTTTTGTTACTTAATTTTAAGAGCTCTTTTTTAGTAATAGTGTAGGGACTCTTCCAACCCATTATATCTTTTATCTCCTTAAAGAAGGTTTCCGGATGATTTTCAAATTTTTTCATCCAGAGATAAAAAGCTTGAGGGGTGGAGGTTAAGATTGCTTTTCCTATTTTTTCTAAACCTTCAAAATAATAAGCATTAAAATGTTCAGGTTTTATTCGATAGTGATGACTGAACAGATCTGGATTTTCTTCTATCAGCTTAATTGCTTCAGTTTCATTTTCTATCTTTTCAGCGAACCAATTATCTAGATAGAAATAATTATTAAAAAATAAGTTGTTTTTATACTCTTTGTATAAAGAGGATCCCTTTTCCGGTTTAAGGGTAAACATTTTAATTTCACATTCGTTTTTTTTATACTTAAAAATCCTTTTAAGTGTATTGTAAAATGAGGTTGGCTTATCGAATGGAAAACCGACAATAAAAGAAGTTACTATTTTTATTCCACCCACATCATTAATATCGTTTATTATTTTATCTGTATGGTCTAAATTTAAATTTTTATTTATTTTTTTCTGAATTTTTTGGTCGCCAGTCTCAATTCCTAAAAAAATACCAACGCAGCCGGATCTTTTCATTAACTTTATTAAGTCTTTATCTAAAGAATCTGCCCTTGCAGAGCAGGACCATTGTATTTCTTTATCTTGTATTTTTTTGCAAAATTTTTCTATTTTCTTTTTATTTAGAGTAAAAATGTCATGTATTATACTGACTCGATCTTGATTTTTAGTTGTATTTTTCTCCATTTCAGAAATTAAATTCTCGATAGGTTTCATTCTAAAATTATTTTGCCAATAGTTGGATGAAGAGCAATAAGTGCAATTAAATGGACAACCCCTTCCTCCTTCAACACATACCACTTTATGTTCATTTAAATATTCTTTATCATATTCTATAGTTGGTAATTCTCTTTCTTTAATTAAAGAAACTTCTTTATTTTGAACTATCTCCCCACCTTTCCGATATGAGAGATTAGGGACTTTTTTCGGTTTAATATTTCCTTTAATATATTCAGATAGCTCATTTATAGCACCTTCGACCTCCCCTCGGTAAATAAAATCTATAGAAGGAAAATTAGTTAAAGTTGCTTCATCAGTTAAAGATGCTTGAGGGCCACCTAAGAAAATTGTTACTTCCGGAAGTTCTTTTTTAATTTTTTTTGCAGCCACAAGAATATCAACATAATTAGCACTCATAGCAGAAAAACCAACATGAGTGGGTTTTTTGTTAGAAATCACTGAAATTAAATCTTGATAAATTTTCTTTTTGTCTATATTGCCCCTATTTATCTCTTTCGATAGATTTACTATTTCAACATCAAGACCATTATTTTTCATTAGTTTTTTAAGGATTAGCAGGCCCAAGCTATAGTGGTTAAGAAATAAAAAATCAATTAAAATTATTTTTTTATTTTCTTTGTTCATTTTAAATCCATTAATTCTTCTTTTTTTCAAGTATAGCATTGATCAGTCGTTTACAGTTGTTGTCATCATCATATTTAAAGAATTTATTTTTAATTTTTTTTCTTTTAGATTTATAATTATCTTCTTCTATAATTTCTTTAATTTTTTCTATATTTTCTTCAGGACTTTTTGTTACTGGTCCAAATAAATCAGCTGGTACATCGATATAAGTTCCGGTTGTCTGCAGGTGTTTTTCTTGGTCAAACTGATAGAAAATAGTTGGTTTATTCATATACAAAAAATCCCAAACAACACTTGAATAGTCGCTTATTAATATATCAGCATTAATTAGTTTTTGCTGTATATGAGAACCATTTGATAAAATAGAAACTCTTTCGGAGCAAGGGGATTGTTTAATTATCTTACTCATAAAGGGGTTGATGCTTTGGTGAAAAAAGACATCCATTTTTATATCCTCTTCCTCTAAAAGTTTGGCTAATTCTGGGTGGGAAATAAAAGTGCTAATCTTTTGAAAATATTCTCGGTTTTTAAATTCTTCTATTTGCTCATTAGTTAAATCAGAATAATCTTGGTCAAAAGTTTTTCTATACTCGGGACACCAAGTTGGCATATAGAATATTTGCTTTACTTCTTCTGTTTTTTTATTTTTATGCTTATCTAAAACATCATAGCGAGGAAGGTTAGTTACACATATTTTATCTTCTTCTAAGCCCCACTCATTAACTTTAATTTCTTTTTCAAATTCCGAAACGGCAATAGATAGATCGTAAATCTTATGTACTTTAGCATGGTGAGGAGCTTTTATTTTTAAACCTTCTATTCCGTGAGAAATAAAGACTTTGAATTTGTCCTTGTATTTATCTACAGAATAAGCAGAAAAATCTTTATGTATATTATGAGTAGTTATTAGCACGTCGGCGAGTAAAACGTATATATTACCTTTGATTGTGTTTTTATATACAAAAGGACCCGTCTTTTTTACCTTAGATAAATCCGGAGAGTCTTTATTTATTATCCAATAAGTGTTAATTTCAGGCTTGTTTTCGAGTAAATATCTATACAAAACAGCACCATTGTCGGTAAACTTTTTTCCTTGCGAAGCGCCCATTATCCAAATTTCATTTTTCTTGAAAAGGCGAAAAATAGGAGCTAGTAAAAAAGCAATTAGTTTTTTTATTTTAGTCATTTTTTATTAGTTCTACTAATTTATCTGCAGCTCTTTTGGATCCACTTCCATCCACTATTCTTTTTTGAATTTTTATCATTTCTTCTGCATTATTCTTTTTTTCTAATTCCTTTATTCTGTCATAGACTAGTTCTGGGTTATCTGGATCAACATAACTCAAAGCACCTAGTTTAGAAAATATTTTCGCTTTGAAGATTTGTTCGTTATAAATATTACTTAGTGGTATGGAAATAGTTGGTTTTTGAAAAGAGAAAGCTTCCATAACTGAGTTATAGCCAGCTCCAGCAACTATAATATCACTACTGATAAGGTAAAGATACATTTCTTCAAATACTCCGGAAATAACTTCTAGTTTATTATATTTTTGAACTAGATTTTTTATTTCTTGATCTGGATTAGGATAGGCTAATAAAAGTTTGTAGTCTACTTGTGCTAAATTTGAAAGCATTTTTTTGATTAAACTTTTAGCCGTCTCTCCTTTACCAACAGTTATAAGTATATATTTTTCCTCTGAAGAAAGGTTTAGCTTTTCTCTAGCTTTTTCTTGAGTTATCTTTTTCGATTCTGGATTAGATTCAAATCGAGTAAAGCCGCCTGAGCAATAGGTATTTTCTAAGTATGGAAAATCTATTTCTTTAAGAAATTCTTCAGGATAAGGGGCGAGCAATTTATCAGCACTTTTCCAAGCCATTCTCCAGCGCAGGTCATTTGTGTTCAAGGTTTCGTACATTACGACAGTTTTATATCCTAAAATTTTAGTAATTAAAGAAACTTCAGCTGGATTATCAACAACAACTAAGTCCGGGTCCTCTTGTTTTAAAAGATCTATAAATTGGTGTAAATGTTTTTTATATCCTTTTACATCTTGAGCGCCTTCTTCATAATCTTGGACTATTAGCTCTTCCCCTTCTAATCTGATTCTGCTTTTTGGTTTATGAAGCTTTTTATACTTAAAGTTTTTATTAGGCTTTTTAAAGGGCCAATCTTCCGGAGTAGCTACAGTGTAGCTACCTTCCTTTGGTAGTTTGCTTATTATTGAGTAACTTCTTGCAACATGACCAAAACCACCCCAGCTACAGTAAAAGACAATTTTTATATTTTTATTCATTTTATTTTTCCTTTGCTTGTTTTGTTTTTTACCCAAGCAGGACGTTTTCTTTTATAATAATCAGCATTAAAAAACAAAGTTTTTAAAAATTCATGATCACCATTTTTCATATCACTAGTTAACTTTCTCATTTCCTTTAAAAGTCTTTCTTGTCGTTTGAGTAGTTTTTGAGAATTATCAGTTTCAATTCCTATAAACTCTAAGCTATACTCTTCGCCGAATGTTTTTTCGAAAATATATTTCACTCTAGGGATATGGTAATTAGAGCTAATTACAATAGCACCTTTTTCTTTTTCTGGTAAAAAGTATTCAGTTTTAGCGTAGTAGGCGTTACTTATCGTGTCCATTGATTTCTCCTCTAAAAATATATTATTCTCGTTAACCCCTTGGTTTATTAAGTATTTTTTCATCAGTCTTGCCTCTGTAGTAGAAGGGGTCTCCGAATCAGTAAAAAGAAAGCTCCATCTACCACAAACTAAAAAACGATCAACACCTCTTTCTTTAGAGACGTTGATCGCTTTATCTAATCGTTTTTTTACTTGCTCAGGGAGTTTTCCGTCATCAATTCCGCCCCCCAAAATGACGATAGTCATATATTTATTTTATTTTTTGGATGAGCTTTTTGATTAGCTCTTTTTTGGTGGCTGACTTTTTAAAATCTAAATCTTTTTCTTTTGCCTTTTTGATTAGATCTTTCTTTTTCATTTTCTTATATTCTTTCTCCTTTTCTCTTATTCTTTTTCTTTCTTTATAGTATTCACCAGTGACTATTTTATATAAAAATTCAAATCTCTCAGCAACTTTACGCCAGGTAAACTTTTCTTCAATGTCTTTCCTTGCTCGTTTACCCATCTTTTCTCTAAGCTCATCATCATTAAGTAGTTTGTTACACTTTCTAGCTATATCGTCAGCACTTTTCGCTTTTACAAAAAGACCGTTTTTACCATCTTTTACAATTAATGGAATCCCACCCTTTTTAGTTGCGATTACTGGGGTTCTAGCTGCCATTGCTTCCGTTATAGTTAAACCAAAGGCCTCAGCTACTACTGAAGGAGAGACAAAAACATCGGCACGATAATAGAAAGGAATAAGTTCTTCTGTTAATAAATATCCTAAAAGGTGAACATTTCCAAGATTATTTTTAGCAATCATTTTTTCTAAATCTTTCCGCATTGCTCCTTCTCCGGCAATAAATATCTCCCCATCAATTTTGTCTGCGGCTTTTACTAAATACTCCATTCCCTTTTCAGAAGTAAGGCGGCCAGCAAAAAAGACAACCTTCTTACCTTTCAAATTATATTTATCTTCAATATGAGAAGTGTCTACTTCTTTTGGAAAGTTGCTAATATCAACACCTCCAGGAATTATTCTTGATCTAGTCACTTCGTCTTCATTAAAATGATCAAAAAATCTGTCTTTGGTAGATTTACTTACCATTGTTACTGCTTTTGCTTGCCTTACCGCATCTTCGGTTAAAGGTAAATATTCTTTATTCTCTAAAGTGTTTGTAAGGCAACTTCCGTGAACAGTAATAATGTACTTTGTATCCATAAGCGCTGACACATATCGTGCTGGCCAGGTGATAAGAGCCAAATGGTTTACATGTAACACATCAGGATCAAAATTAAAGATAGCCTCCATGGTTGTTTCCAGGTAGGCTTCATATATTTCAGTAATCTCTCTAGGAGAGAGTTCAGAGTATCTTTTAGCCCCTTTTAATTCCGGGTGACTATTAAATACCGGAATCTGAGGAGCATCTACTTTATATTGCTTAATTTTGCTTTCTAAAAATCTTCTCTCTTCAGGAGCGATAATTCCTACTTCGTGCCCCATGTCTACAAATTCTTTCACCAAACTTCTCAAATAGGCACCTGATCCGTTACCCCAAAGAGGGAAGTCGTATAAAAATAAAATTTTCATATTATTTACATTTTTCCTTAAAAAAGGGCTCCTCTCGAAACCCTGCTTTAAGAAACTCGAAACCCTGCTTTAAGAAAAATGATGTTTGTAGTAAAAATTCTAGTGGAATAAGAACTGCTTGTCAAACATTTTAACTAAAGCTTGAAATAAAAACCTACTTTCTTTATAATAAAAAAGATATGTCCGAAGATACAGTTGAAGAGATTAAATCACGGCTTGATATAGAGGATGTTATTAAAGAATATATTGAGCTGGAGAAGGTGGGCTCCAACTTGAGAGCCCTTTGTCCTTTTCATGCAGAGAAAACGCCTTCATTTTTTGTTTCTCCCTCCAGACAGTCTTGGAGATGTTTTGGTGGTTGCAATGATGGTGGAGATATGTTTGACTTTGTTATGAAGATTGAAGGTGTTGAGTTTTATGAAGCTTTGAAGATATTAGCTAAAAAAGCAGGAGTTGATATAAAGAAAAGAGATCCTAAAAAGGCTAGTAAAAAACAGAAGTTTTCTGAAATGTATGATTTGGCTACTAAGTTTTTCCAAAAACAGCTAGAAGCTTCAAAAAAAGGTAAAGAAGCTAAGGAATACTTAATTGGACGGGGAATTTCTGAGGAGTCAATTAATAAGTGGAGGTTAGGATATAGTCCTGATTCTTGGCAAGCTCTTTCCAAATTTTTGATTTCAAAAGGATATAAAAGAAAAGAAATTGTTGAGGCTGGATTAGCAATCAAGAAAAATGATCATTCTTATGATAGATTCAGAGGAAGAATCATGTTTCCCATCAACAATCCTTCTGCAAATCCAATAGCTTTTGGAGGACGTATCTTTGGTGATAATGATGACACAGCGAAGTATATTAATAGTCCTCAAACCCCTCTATACGACAAAAGTAAAGTTCTTTATGGGTTAGATAAGGCAAAGGTAGAAATAAGAAGGCAAGATCAATGTATTTTAGTAGAGGGTTATACGGACGTTATAATGGCCCATCAGGCTGGTTTTAAAAATGTTATTTCTACTTCAGGAACTGCATTAACAGAGCAGCAATTAAAAATATTATCTCGATATACTCATAATTTGTTTACCGCTTTCGACATGGATGATGCTGGGGCTTCGGCAACTAAAAAAGGAATCGAAATGGCTAGAAAACTTGATTTTGATGTAAAGGTTATTACTTTACCTAATGACATGGATCCTGCTGATTTAGTTAAAGAAGACAAGAGTAAATGGGAGTCTGCAGTTGAAAACGCTAAAGAAATTATGAAGTTTTATTTCGAAGACGCTTTTTCTGGAAGAGACTTGTCTAAATCTAAAGAAAAAAAGAAAATTGCTAAAGAGCTTCTCCCTATAATTAAAAAAATACCTAACCGCATAGAGCAATCACACTGGGTTAAGCAATTAGCGGATAAGTTGGATATTAGTGAAAAGGCGGTGTCTGATCAATTAAAAAGTATTAAAAGTAAAAAAAATAAGCGAAAAACAGCTAAAAATAATAAAAAAAGAGAGCAAAGAAAGAAATCAAGAAAAGCAGTTTTAGAAGAAAGAGTTATATCGCTAGTAGCTAAAGATCCAGAAAAGATAGGTTTAATAGATGACTTTGAAATATTTTCAAGAAGAGGTAAAAATATATTGCAAGCAATTAAAAATGACGAGGAAAAAGATGAAAAAATGAAAAAGACGATAGATTATTTTGCTCTTCGACCAGAAAGAGGAGTGGGTAATGAAAAAGAGGAAGTTAAAAATTGCTTAAAAGAAATTAAAAAAGAAAAAATTAAATTTAAACTTAAAAAAATTCAAAAGGAAATTAAAAAAGCAGAAAATCAAAACAATACTGAGCAGCTTAAGAAACTAACTCAAGAAGCTTATAAATTATCTAAAAAACTTCAAGAAAATAGTCATGACTAAGAAAAAAAATAAAAAAAATAAAAAAGAGGAGGAGAAGGAAGAAAATGAAGATGAAGATACTGAAGAAGAGACTGAAGATGAAGAGGAAGAAAAAGAAGAAGATGAAGATAAGGACGACGAAGACGATGAGGAAGAGAAAAAGCCCAATAATCAGAAAAAGCTTCCTAAAAAGATGAGAGAGTTAATGAAGATGGGAAGAAACAGAGGAAGAGTTTTATACCACTCAGATATTTTTGAGTTTTATCCGGAGGCAGAAGAAGATTCAGAAAAATTAGAAAAAGTAGTTAAGAGATTAGAAAAAAGCAATATACAAGTAAAGCAAGAAAGAAGCCTTTTAGAGGATGAAGATCAAGAAGGAATGGGAGGAATAACCCCAAACAAGATTGACTCTATTCAAACTTATTTAAAAGAGATTTCAAAAGAACCTTTACTTAGTGCTGAAGAAGAAGTAGAGCTTGCAAAACGGATTGAAAAAGAAGACATGGAGGCAAAAAGAAGAATGATTAGAGCTAATCTTAGATTAGTAGTTTCTATTGCTAAAAAATACATTGGACGATCTCCAAAACTTAGCTTTTTAGATTTAATCCAAGAAGGTAATCTTGGTCTCTTTAGAGCCGTTGAAAAATTTGACTGGAGAAGAGGTTATAAATTTTCTACTTATGCAACTTGGTGGATTAGACAATCAATAAACAGAGCTTTAGCTGATCAGTCCAGAACAGTTAGAATTCCGGTCCACATGGTAGAAAAGATTTCTAAGTATACAAAAGTAAGAAAGGACTTATTCCAATCTTTAGGAAGAGAACCTTCTGCAGAAGAAGTAGCTGCTGAAATGGGGCTTGAAGTCGATAAAGTTAGGCACATCATAAAAATTTATCAAACCGCAACTTCACTTGAAGCACCGGTTGGTGATGATGAAGATAATTCTACATTAGCTGACTTTATTGAAGATGAAGAAACTACTCCACCATCCGTGGATGCGGGAAGAAAATTATTAAAAGAAAGATTGCACGAGGTAATGGCTGATTTGGACGATAGAGAGAAGAAAATACTCTCCATGAGGTTTGGGCTTGAAGACGGCGTAACTCATACCTTAGAGGAAGTAGGGCAGGTTTTTGACGTTACTAGGGAGCGTATCAGACAGATTCAAGCTAAAGCATTAGAGAAAATAAGAAATAAAGATGACGTTAAAAAGTTAAAGGGTTACTAAGCTTTAACCCTTAACTTTAAACTATTACTGTGTGAGAGGTTTAACCTCTCACACATATCTTTAGTAAAAAATTAAAGTTGACTGAATTTGTTATTGTGCTAAAATAATAACGCTTAAAACCAAATATTCCGCGGTAGTTCAGCGGTAGAACGCCTCCCTGTTAAGGAGGATGTCACAGGTTCGAATCCTGTCCGCGGAGCAAAACAGGACAAGCCGAGGCTTCAACCTCGGTTTTTCCGTTAAAAGGGGTACTATTTCGGGGTTCGAATGAGGGGTTTTCATCTTTAACTGCCGAAAGAGCCTCCAATAAGATAGAGAAGTGGTTTTGACTTGAAATTTGGATTTCATCCTTCTTAACAGTTAAGTTCGAAGCAGTTTTTGATAAAACTTCTTTCTTTTCTTCACTGGTTCCTTTTTTAAATATATTTGAAACTCCTGTAGTGATATCAAGTGTCTTTTTTAGTTTCTTTTCTATATTATCAGAATTGCTTTCTAACTCTTTCAGTTTACTCTTAACAGCATTCTTTTCTGATTTTATTTCGTTTTTTAGTCTATTAAAATCCTCTTTATCCATATCAAAATCTTCCTTTAATTGCATTCTTAAAAGACGGTCATACTCTTCTTCCTTTTCTTTTAACTCTTCCTCCCATTTATCTTTTTGTTTTTTAATCCGTTGCCTCTTATCCTTTTCTAGTTGTTTTACATTTTTAACACACCATTCACGCAAGGAAGGGGATATCTCCAAATTATTCTTAAGGAAAGTGCTCACCTCCTCATTTATCTTTTCTTCTCTTATATACGGACTAGGACACTCTGAGTCTTTATTTTTAGTACAGTGATAGTATTTATAATCCAAAAAGGTAGGATCCTCCATTTTACTTATTTCAGTTCCACAGCTCGGGCACTTATCTTTACTTATCCTGGAAAACTTTTTATTACAATTAGAACAAATTACTTGGCTTTTTCTTTCTGCAGAGACTACCCCTCCACAATAACCACAAATCATCCTCCCACCTTCTTTGTAAGGAAAGCTTTTTTCTAAACTGGAAGTTCTAGATCTATTTTTATCGCTTAGAATATCTTGAATTTTATTATATTCTTCTTCCGTTATCATTGTAGGTACTTTAGGGTTTAACTCATATCTTTTACTGCCGTTTACAAGAAAGAAGCCTGCATACACTGGATTTTGTAGCATATGATGAATGTATGATCTAGAAATCTTTTTACCTCCTTTATTCTTTCTCTCTGGAGTAGTTAAATTAAACTTATCATTGGCTATCTTTTTGAGACTACTAACAGAATGATCTCCTGTTAAATACAACTTTAAAAGCTTTTTAACTAAAGGAAAGCGATCTTCATTAACTTTCCATCCTCTATTACCAGGCTTTTTACTTAAATCATTTTTATAGCCAATGGGAGCTTGTCCGTTCGGATAACCTCTCTCATATCTTTCACGTAAACCTCTTTTCGTGTCAGTACTCAAATCTCTTGAGTACTGTGCAGACATACCCATTTCTACAGATAAAACAACAGCATTATCTTCGGGGTAATGATTTCCTGAAAATGTTTTTATGTGCTTTATTACTCCATCTTGTAAAAGCCACTTAACTGTTCCTCCATCACGAGCATTTCTAGCTAATCGATTAACTTTCCACACTAATAAACCATCAACTTCTCCATCTTCTATTCTCTTAATCATATTATTAAATACTAGTCTTCCTGGCTCCTTTGCTGAAGCTGATTCAGTTAATATATCCACTACATTCAAATTATCCTTCTTTGCTATTTTCTTAAGCTCTCTTTTTTGTGCGTCTATAGATTGTATTTGTCGATCCTCAGATTCACTTGATTTACGACAATACATAAAATATTTGTCCGCTTTTTTATTTGAAATCATAAAATAAAAATTTAATAAATATAGTAAGAGCAAGCTAATAAACAAAAAGGGACGCTTCTGCTAGACATTGCCTCTTTCGAGAACAAAACAGAAACGCCCCTTCCTACTCTCAAAATAATAATGGCAATGTCTACTTTTATTATAGCACTTCAAGGTAAATAAATAAATTTCTTTATTATTTAATTTTTCTTTCTAGGTATATTTTTGGATTTCGTAAATGTCTATATTTACGGAATCCTCTCTTGTAAAGAGAAAGCTCTGTAAGTAATCTATGAAAGGTAATCTCTGTAATATATGACTTATTTTAAAACCTTTAAATGCTTGATAAAATTCATATAATAACCGCCTACATTCACTAATCAATGCCTTTTAATAATTCTTTTATCTTTTTAATTTTAATTTTGTAGTGTCTCTTTGGTGGAATCTTGTCATAAGTAACCTCGATTAAATCTTTTTTCTCACATATTTTTTGAGCTCTATATTGCTCTCCTTTGCTTAATTCTGTTTCTTCCTTTAATTCTTTTATCGTCTTGTAAAACTTTTCAGAATCAGCACCTTTTCCGTGCCAATAGATGAGTTGTGAGAGAAAAATTCCCGCTTTTACAGAATTAAGAATTTTTGCTAAGTCTGGACTGTACGCAAGCCAATTTCTTTTTGTAAACTTTTTTATTTCATTTTGAGCATTTTCTTTTGTTTTTTTAGAGGGATGGTCTAAGCCTTTAAAAGCATCTTCAGGATTGTTATCAACTCCTTTCCTTAGCATAATTTTATTTGGCCCTTCATTGTTCATATTTATTTTTTATTACTTATAGTTTGTAAAATTTTTAGGACTAAAACTCCAAAGGAATTAACTTCTTTTTCGTTTAAAGAAACTCCGTAATCCTTTTCGAGGATATTTTGAAGCTCTTTAATTGAAGGTTTGGTTAGATCCATACTTCTTGGCAGTTGAAATACTAATTTAATTTTTAGCCATAAAAAATAACCTGCTTGATAACAGGTTATAAGACGTATATTAAATTGTATAAGAAATAAGTGTACTACACTTCTTTCCTTCTTTGTCTCTCAAGTGAAATTATTTTTCCAACAGAACCTTGATCAATCGAATCGCTTACTTCAGGGAATTTTTTTTGAACCAAAGAAACTATTTCTTTATATGGTTTTTCTCTATTTTTATAAATAAATCGATCTCTTTCTTTAATTTTTGGATCTCTAGATCTTATTTTTCCTAATTTTGATTTATTTTCATACTTATCAAGATGATATTTAATAATTTTCCAATTATCTTTAATATAAGAAACTATATCTCGCTGACTTGCAGAAGGGTTTATTTTTAAAATTACAGGGTATGTATCAGTTCCAATCATTCTATTTATTTCCTTAGAATTTAATTTTAATCCTTCTCTTTCCTGAATTGTTTGCTTAATATCCTCAATAGAACAGATATTGTCTGTTTTGTTTAAAATTTTATATATTTTTAAATTATAATAAATATATACAGTAAAAATAGCAGTTATCCGGATATCATTTACAGGAAATTTTTCATAAGCTCTCCCCATTTGACTGTTAACAAATCTTAATATCTCCCCTTTATCGCCTTTTAATTCTTCCGGAATATATAAAATATACTTATCCCAAGAGCAGCTTGTAAGTTCGTCTTTTGATTTATTAAGTCCCTTTTTGGGGATGTTTAGTTCTTCTCTTGTTTCTCTTACCATTTTTTGAAAAAAATCTGACTCTATAAAGTGATCAAGGTAAGTTAAAAGTTTTTCTTTTGATTGATTTTTAGATGAATTCATTACATTTTTATTAAGTATCTTATTTTATTCTAATTAAAATCAACAATTTAGTAAATTAATAGGCAACCATAGTAGCGGTATTAACCCCCTTTTTATAAGACGAAAAAACTACCCATTATCTTATAACTTAGATAAAGTTTTATCTTGTGGTATAGTTAAGTAATAAAGAAAAACAATAAAACCAACAATGAAAAAGATGGAAGAAGAAAATAATAAAAACAAAGCAGAGGAACGCTTATTAGAAAATAAATGGTGGCATAGACTGGCAAAGTCACTTATTTATATTTCGGATGTAATTATTTTCATCGCTATATTAATCGTGGCTACTTCAAGTGGTGAAAGTTTTTTTGTTTCAACCTTGAGTTCTTTATCTTTTTCTGTTTTACTATATCTAATCTTAAGCGTGATTTATTATCGAATTATTCTTTATATTGCGTATGGAAAAGAGAAAAGTTCCAAACTTCTGCCATTTAAAAAAATAATTATCTTAGTTTTAACTTTATTTTTTTTAACTGGAACAACAATAGGAGTCGACTATTTAGAAAATAAAACAGAAAGAGCTTCAAAAACAGTGACGGGAATTAATAGGTTCAATTTAGGCAAAGAAATTGAAATTAATTCTATTAAAATAAAAAGAGAAGATAGATTATGGGCTGAGGGAAAGCTTATGGTGATAAAAATCGGATTAAAAAACAAAACAAAAGAAGAAATATTAGTTAGTTGGTCGTTGGGACAGCTAATAGATGATGAAGGAAGAAAATTTAATAAGCAAGAAGACCAAACATTTGTTAATACAGAAACAATAGCTCCAGGATTAACTAATTACCAGAAAGCAACATATGAAATACCCAAAGATGCAAAACTCAAAAAAGTCGAGATGAGAAGTCAGGATTGGAAAGATAAATTTATTGAACTAGAGGGTGTACCTATACGGCAACCAATTGAATTATAAGATTGTTTTGATTGCAATACTTTCCTAATAAAATACCTTTTAGCTTCCCTTTTTTATAAGACGAAAAAACTCATAATAAATATGTTATTTAATTAAAATTTATGAATAGCAAAAAGAATAAAAAATCTAACTCAACACCTACAAAAAACTCTTCAGGAAATCAGAAATCAAAGACAAAGTTCACAGAGAAGATAGTGAAAGGTTTAAAAGAAGGCTTGAAGAAAAAAGAGAAAAGGAAAAATAAAAAATAAATTTAAAGATTATGACTCAGAAAGATGCCCAACTATCTCTAAAAGGAAGACACAAAAGGGTGGCCAAATATCTAGGAGTTTCGCAGAAGAAAGCTCGGCGTTTACTGATAAAGTACAACAGATCTTCGATAGATATGGAAGATCCGAGGGATTTAGAAGCCAGGGAGAAGGCCCTATGTCAACTGATCAAGAGAGAAGAAAACTTAAATTCCTCAGATAAGTTCACTTTTTAATCCGTATTTTAAGATAAATATTCTTTATTTATCCCAGCATTTAGCTGGATTTTGCTTTGTGGTATAGTTAAATAAGAAAAGTAGTGAAATTATTAAAAATAATATAAGAAAGAGAAATTATGGATGATTTATTTTTATTTCTAATCCTTCTTTCATTAGGATCTTTAATTTATGGACTTATTAAACCATCTTCCTTTGAACGCTTTATTAAAGGAAAGGTTACCAGAAAAAAGACAAGTTTATTATTTGGTGGAGCATTTATTGTATTTTTTGTTTTATTTGGAATAACTACAGAAACAACCGAAAAAGTAGATCCTGAACTTGATGTTCCTAAATCAGAATCTGATGTAGTGGAAAATAAAGAATCTCGGGAAGAATCAATAACAGAGGAGGTAAAGGAGGTAGAGCAGCCGACACAAACAGATACAACAAAAATAGAAGAGGAATCTGAATCAGAGCCAGAGAAGCCTAAACCAATTGATGGCGGTTGGAGTAGATGGAGTAAATGGAGTGAATGTCAAATCAACCCTCCTGATTTAGAATGTGGGGAAAGTAGAGTTGAGGGAGAGAAAATAAGAACTAGAACTTGTGATGATCCTAAACCTGCTTACGGGGGAGAAAAGTGTGTCGGGCTTAGTGAAGAAACTGAAAGTTGTGAAATAGTATATGATCACGGAAATTGCTCGGATGGGTATAAATGCACAAATAATGTTTGTGAATCAAAGCCAGAGTCAGACAATACAACGTTAGGTGAAAAGAATGCATTAAGAAGTGCTGAAGATTACTTAAATTACACTTCATTTTCTAGAGAAGGATTGATTGAACAACTCGAATATGATGGGTTTACACACAAAGAAGCTGTGTATGGGGCAGAAAACTGCGGAGCTGATTGGAATAAGCAGGCAGCAAAAAGTGCTGAAGATTACTTAAATTACACTTCATTTTCTAGAGAAGGATTGATTGAACAACTCGAATATGATGGGTTTACACGTCAGCAAGCTAAATATGGCGCGGAAGCTGTTGGATATTAAAAAATAAAGAAAGAGAGATTTATGTCTTTAAATAAAATAATAATTTTCCTGCTATCTTTTTTGTTCCCACTAACAGCTTTTGCTGGTGTAGAGAAAAGTATTAGTATGGAATTTCCTGATATTATAAACCAAGGTCAAAAAATAGAAGTCCCAGTTTTTTTAGAGCTTGAAGATGAAAATAAAGGTGAAAGTAAATGGCAATTTGAACCGTTAATTAAAATTTTGGAAAAGCAAGGTTCTATTGAAGAGGAGTTTATGAAAAAGAAAAAAATAGAAAAACCTAGAAGAGGTTGGGAATTTAAGTGGAATTTTAAATTTACAGAGCCTGGTGATTATATAGTTGGGTTTAAATTCAGAGCTTATAAAGATGAAGAATATAAATATACTTTTGATAAAAGAGATGTTGAAGATATTTCTTTAGAATTTAAAGTAGAGAAAAGGGACGAAGAAGTTGAGAAAATTAATTCTAAAAAGGAAGAAATTAAAGAACTTTTAAGTATAAATGATATTGAAAATATTACAGAAGAACAAAAGTCAGTATTAGATGAAGAGATAAATAATTGGGAAATAGCATTTGAAGGCATTTTTACTTCTACTAATTTAGATGAAAAGCATATAGTCAATGCAGAACCATATATTAACGAGATGACTAATCGTGCTGTAATTCATATTAAACTTAATAATCAAGGATCGGAAATTTTACGAGAATTAACTAAAGAAAATATTGGAAAGTCGATTGCTATTTATTTAAATGAAGAGAGAATTCAAAGAGCAACTATTCAAGAAGAAATTTCCGGGGGACAAATACAGATCAGTGGAAATCTTAACGAGGATGAAGCTAATCAAATAGCTGAAAAACTTGGTTATACAACTACTATTACTGTTGAAGAAACTAAGCATAAATTAGAATTAAATTCGGGAACTAGTGGAAATATAGTTAATCCGGGAGAAGGAATATTTAATTACAACTGGGGAGATGAAATTGAACTAAAGGTAAAGCCTAAACCGGGTTATAAATTTATTGGCTGGAATGGTGATGTGGATAATATTTCTGATCCTAATCTAGAAGATACAACCATTGCTATAAAAGGAAATTACTCTATTTTGGCGGAATTCCAAAAAAAGAAATACCCCCTGATTTTTAGTGAGGAAAATGGTTTAGAGGGTGTTTCTATTGAAATTTATTCCTA
The DNA here is from genome assembly GCA_051745165.1 of Patescibacteria group bacterium. Classification (GTDB taxonomy): domain Bacteria; phylum Patescibacteriota; class Minisyncoccia; order Minisyncoccales; family PWPS01; genus PWPS01. Next base: position 7,234 of record JBNJDU010000002.1, on the reverse strand, counting down.
TGAAGACTTTACAGGAAAAGTTAATGAAATAACTACTAGCTTAGATGGTGAAGTTGAGGAAAATTTTGAAACTGGAAAATATTGGTTTATTGCTAAATTAGAAAATTATGAAGATTATAAAGGCAGTTTTGAGGTGGAAAAATCAAGTAAAAGTGTAAATTTTACTATGAAAGAAAAAAGTGGAGATGGTAAGAGTAACAAAAATAGTGAGAATAAAGAGTTAGTAGAAAGTGAAGAATATGAAAATAACGGAGAAGAAAAAGAGGAAAAGGATGGAAGATTAGTAGAAGCTAAAGAAGGCGAAAAAGATGATAAAGGAGAAGAAAAAGAGGAGAAAATAATAACAGATAACCAACCAAAGCAAAGAGGAGAAATAACGGAAAAAACAAGCGAAGAAAAAGAGAGAGAAATTTTTATTGTAAGAATATTCAATTCCATAAAAACTTTCTTTTTAAGGATTTTCCAGTGGTAAAAATAAATTAAACTAGCTTAGTAGCGTTTGAAAAAATTCTACTTCTGCTTCTATTTTACCCCAATCAAATATTCTAAACTGGTCTACTAAGCGGAGCCATATAAAACACCCAGCATTTAGCTGAGTTTTGATTATTAAATTTTAGAGTGGTAAAATTTAATAAGGAAGATGCTTATAAAAATCATAAAGCAAATTTATGACAAAGGAAAACTCTACAGTTATAGATAATTTTAGAAGAGAGATTAAACGACAAGAGGAAATTTTACTAGGATTAAAATTATATTTTCGAGTAATTTCTTTGCGCTGGAAAAATAATAAGTCAGTGATGGAAACTAATAAAAATTCCTATAAGCGGATAAAAGAAAGGATGGAAAGGAAAATAAATAAAGCTAAAAAATTTTTAAGTAAAGCAAATAAAAATAATAAACTATCTTGGTTTTATAAAAAAAGAATTAAATGGTTTAAGTTTCCACCTAGCCCTTCTTTTGGATCAAATCGATTTATAGCCCTGAATAAAGCATATAGAGAATTATTTTCCAACAAACCTAATATTGATTCTTTGTCTGATAAAGATGTTAGAGAGATACAATCTTTAGCTATTGAAAAGCACTTTAATGAACCTTCCTAGTTTAAAAATAAATAATTCCTAAATTTGAAGAATTTTGATCTCGCTATTTACGCCCCCGTAAGATTGTATATTTTCGGGGGTCTTTTTTTTAGTAATAATTAATCTAAGTTAAAAAATAGTTATTAAAGTATTAAAAACCTCTGTAAGTATTCTAAAAAGCAACAAAATCTTTATTTTTGTCGGCTAAAAGGGTAGTTTTTACATACTTATAGCAATACTTATTCCCATCCGTGCCTTAATAGGTATGTTCGAATTTTATCCAATCCGCGGAGCCATATAAAACACCCAGCACTTAGCTGGGTTTTTTGTTTTGTTAATAAAATTTAATTGCTTTATTTTAGTTTTTAGTGCAATATTAGTATAAGAGTTAAATTATAAAAACTTAATTTAATTATTTGAAATAGTGCCATCTTTATAATATTTATAACAAACTTTAATGAATTACAACTTAATAAAAAGGGCCAAATTTTTATTTTTAGCACTAATAATATTCTTTCCTCTTATATCTGTAGCAGAAGATTCTATTTCAAATATTGATATTATACCTGATCTTCAAATATCGAATTTTAACGACTATACAATCGAGGCAAATATTACAGGAGCACCAAATAATGTACAACTAATAATAAATAATATAAATAGGGATAGCAGCCCCGAAAAAGGAGAAACAGATTTTTTTATTGATGGAACACCATACATTCATGACATAAACAAGCCAATGGAAGGTGATGAAACTAATTTATGGCAAGAAAATGAGATTCGTCCTGATGATATCTATCCAGAGATATTTTTTACTTCTTCAGAAGTAACTCACGATAATCCTCCTCAAAATAAAGATATTTATCGGGGGAACCATCATCTTTTTGATTTTAATAATCCACTCCCTTTAGGTGGTAATTCCAATTTTTTTATTGAATTTAATGTAGACCAAATAGCAAATAACTCTTCTGATTTAGATGTTTATTTGGCTGAAAAGAATGGAACTGTTAAAGATTTTCTAGATTCTAATTGGCGAGATGTTTCTGAGTTGGTTACTACTTTTGATAGAAATTCTACATCTAATCATACTCATAGCGAGAACTCCTCTCACTATGTTGTCCAACTTTCAGCTAATTCAGATGGAACTATAGGATCTAAAAGTATAAATGTAAATGATGGATTTTGGATAATTTTAGATTCTAATAAGTCTCCTAGAAAAAATCGAGGCTGGAATTTAAGATATCACGAAACTAGTATTGAAGGATGTGATGATTTTGGAAGGTGGTATATTAGCGGGGAGACAATTCAAGGATGCCCAGATGTTCATATACATACAGCAAGAAGAGGTGGTGATTCCGAACCAGCAGATGGGTTAGAGGCTAAAATTATTGCTGATTATGAAGACGGAACCACTATTGAAAATACAAAATTTTTCTCCTTTGGAACTCTTCCTCTCTTACCCCCTAACCCTGCTTCTTTTGTATCCCCTTCCTCCGGAGGGGTTTATAGTGGTGATTTGGAAGTGTCTTGGAATGCTGCCGCAGACCCTAACAATAGTGATTTAGTTTATAGTGTATATCTTAAAGATGAAAACTCAAAAACACAAATGTCAGAAGAAGAAACCTCTCTTACAAGTGTTAATTTTGACACAACGACAATTAATAATGGTGATTACACTCTTACAGGAAAAGCTTGTAAAGATGGAACAAGTAAAGACTATACCTCTAGTGATTATTGTACAGATTTTTCTCTTGCAGATTCTTTTACAATAGATAATTCAAGTGATATTTTCTCATTAAGCAATATAACCTTTACTTCAACTAATAATAATAGCAACTTTGCAAAAGAAGGAGACGAAGTGCAGATTTCTTTTGATGCAAGTGGTGAAATTATAAATCCTGAGGTTTACTTTTTTGCTGGAGGCATAGAGATGGTTCAATTTACTGCTACTGATGTTGATGGAGATGGTAGTTATAACTATGAACTATCACATACAATTTCTTCTGGAAATCCTGAAGGTAATTTTGATTATGAGATTCGAGGGGATAATCTTGATAAAATTTATTCCCTTGAAGAAGATAGTGGAGAAGAGTTAAGGATTGATATTACTCAACCACAAATAATCAGTAAATCTCCGTCTGAGGACAAAGAATCTTCAATTGAAAATATTGACTTAATTATAGAAACTAATAAAAGCTCAAGTTGTAGATATTCAGAGATTCAAACGGAAAGTTTTAGTGAAATGAACGAGTTCGCTACTACAGGAAATATCGAGCATCAACAATCAATCCCAGTAGAAAGTGGAAGCTCTTATAATTACTACTTTTTATGCCAAGATGAGGCTGGAAATGAAAGCAATAGGGAAGAAATTTCTTTTTCAGTGGCTAGTAAAAAGTATGATCTTAATATAACTAAAGATGGAAACGGAGAAGGTGTGATTTTAAGCAACCCAGCAGGAATCAATTGTGGAAGTCAGTGTCGTTTTGAATTTACAGAAGGAGAAAAGGTGATATTAACCGCTGAAGAAGATTCAGGATCTAATTTTGAAGAATGGACAGGCGCATGTTCAGGGAGTGACGACTGTGTTTTAAATTTAAATAAATCTGAAGAAGTAATAGCAAGATTTGATATTAGGCCGAAAACTTCAAGCAGGTCATCGTCTAGTCAGCGCCCACAGAGGAAATATAATCAAAAAGATATAAGTAATATTAGAAATGAACTAACTGCTGTTCAGGATAAATTAGAAAGCCTTAAGGCTTTTATAAATGGTTTCAATGTTAATGTATCCGCAAATTTACAAAATACTGAATCTACTACTAATAACTCCTGCTTAGAGTTTAATAAAGATCTTAGTAAAGGATTAGTTGATGATGAAGTAAAATGCTTGCAAGAATTTTTAAATAGAAACGGATTCACTGTTGCAGAAAGCGGTCCTGGCTCCGTAGGAAACGAAACAAGACTCTTTGGAGATTTAACAGAAAGGGCAGTAATTCGGTTTCAAAATAATTACAAAACAGAAATTTTAGACCCTATTCAACTCAGTGAGGGTACTGGGTTTGTAGGATTGCAAACTAGGAAAAAGATAAATATGCTTATAAATTAATATAATTTAAATATTTTTTTATATTAATCTAAGATTATTTAAAATATTATTTTATTAAATTAGCGATTGTATAATCTATTTCTTAAAAAACACCCATTGTAGGGTGTTTTAACTTTAAAGAGCATATCTGTATATTATTTATTTTTTAGTGGTATAATGAATTAAAGGTCGACTATTAAACATAATTACCCTAATAAAGAATAAATATTTATTAGTGGTTAAAATTATGAATTCATCACACAACTCTCAATCCGTAAAACCCTTGTATTACAGCACCCAAATTGTTTGGTATCTTTTAGGGATTCTGCAAGTGTTACTTGCTTTTCGTTTTGTGGTTAAATTAACAGGGGCAAATCCTGAAGCAGGATTTACTAGCCTTATCTATAATGCTACCAGACCGTTTACAGCTCCTTTTTCTGCAGTATTTTCAACATCTACTGTAGAAGGAAATGTTTTTGAGTGGACAACGCTTCTAGCAATGTTTGTCTATTCACTTATAGCAACAGGCATTGTTCAGCTGATTATCATTATCGGTAAAAAAGTATCAAGGCCAGAATAGATAGGAAAGATTGAGAAATAAAATCGACAAGATAAAAAGGTCGAAAAATTAATATACAAAACTATGTTCTGGCAAATTGCTTTAGTCTTATTTATCCTTTGGATTTTTGGATTCGGATTTAAGGTGGGAGGTAATCTGATTCATACCTTAGCTGTTATTGCGCTTATTCTACTTATGCTTCAGTTTTTATTCTAATGATCCTTTTCACACTATAATGAATGTAAATGGAAATAAGCGCTTTGCTTGAGTGTTTGTTTTCGTTTTGTATTTTATATGCTTAAGAGTTTTCAAGACCTATCAATAATAAAAAAGAAAATCCTTCTTATAGTTGGTTTAGTTTTATCTATTCTCCTAGGTTCTATTTTAGGAACGTTTATTGGTCTTGTGGCAGTAACTTTTATACCTACTTGTTGTAGTGAGACAGGTTGTCATAATTGTTTTGAGTTTAGGGGAATGATTGGTTATGAAGCGACTGCTTATATCGGGTTTTGGTCAGGATTTTTTGTTGGACCAATTTTATATATAATATTAGTAAAAAAACTTATCAAAAGAGGATTTTTAAAATAAAAATATAATAATAAATATATGGAATATCTTGCTCCGATCGCTTTTGTTTTTTCTTTAGGAGCGCTCGCAAAAGTAATCGCACTAGAAAAAGAGATTGAAAAATTAAAAGATTAAAATTAATTAAAAAAACGCCCCGAGTAGGGCGTTTTTTAAATGTAAAAACTTACTATTTTAATCAATAAGCTTTTTTAATTCATCAACTCCTTCCTTAAAAGAGTCAAAAGCTGAGGAGAAGACTTGTTTTTTCTCTTCCCAATTTTCTTCTGAGGCTTCTTTTAGGTCTTCATATTTTTCTTCCATATCCTCTCTTTTTTCTTCTAATTTTTCTAGCTTTTCTTCATACTCGTTTTGAGCATCTTCTTTTACTGATTCTTTCTTTGCCTTTAATTCATTTATCTTTGCAGAAACTTCGTCAATTTTCTGATTTGTCTTTGCCTTGAATTCTTCTTTATTCATAGGTTTATTTTATTAACTTGTAATTAATCCTCTGCCTCTAATCTTAACATATTTTAAATGATATAGAAAAAGAAATATAATAATATTTTTAGAATATGACAAAACAAGAAAATAATGTTATAGTAAATAAAGGATTTAAGATTATTTTATCTTAATTTTTAAAAGAAAGGGGGTAAAAACATGTCTGAACCTTGTCCCGATTGTGATACAAGAGCTATCTTTGGAAACAGTGGAGATGGAAACTGTTCAAATTGCCATGGTGCAGGAGAGAAAAGTGGGTTTATGGACTCGCTAATTCCTAGCTCAGAAAGAAGTGAGCATGAGCAATGTCCGAAATGCGGAGGCAGTGGAGTCTGTCCAACTTGTGGCGGAGATGGATTTATTTAAACAATAAAAAAAGGCTGGCTCTAAAGAGTCAGCTTTTTAATTATTATTTATTTTATAATATAATGAAAATAGATTATTAGTAATAACTTAGACCATAATGATAAGAAAACAAATAGTAGATAAACTATCAACTCTAGTTGCTTCTGCTTTTGGACTTGTTGCTGCTTTGGCTTGGAACGGAGCAATTCAAGCTATTTTTAAAGAGGTTTTTGGAACAGCAGACGGAGTAGTTTCTATGCTTATTTATGCAGTTGTAGTTACAATAATTGCCGTAATAGTAACAATTTGGGTTGCTAAATTAGCACCAAGAGAAGAGTAGACTAATTACAATAAAAAAAAGAACCCGGGCCTACCGGGTTCTTTAAATTTTGACATTTTGAATAAGATAATCCATAGTGAAAAAGGATCGTTAACAATTTACAAATAATAAGGAGGGTTAATATGGATGAAGAAGGTCTTTTTAGTGAAGAGATAACTACCACTAAAGAAAACGGAGTTTATTTTCACACTTTTCCTGACGGAGAGCCTCTTTATGATCAGCGCTATGATATGGTTGGAGATTTTCATGAAGGGTTAGCTATTGCTGAAAATGATGATAAATTTTTTCACATTAAACCAAACGGAAAACCGGCGTATGACCAACGTTATGATTCAGTAAGCAATTTTCAAGAAGGACTGGCTGTTGCTAGGATAGAAAATAGATATTTTCACATTAAACCAAACGGAAAACCTGCATATGAAAGGAGATTTGAATCTCTAGGCACTTTTAATGAAGGACTTGCATCTGCGCAAAAAGGCGGAAAATATTTTCACATTAAACCAAACGGAAAACCTGCATATGATAAAAGATTTGACTACGCAAATCCGTTTTCCGATGGTTTAGCTTTTGTCTTAAAGGATAAATTCTTTTTCCATATTGATCATGAAGGAAATAAAAAAAATACATTAAGCGAAACTACTAAATAAAAGCCTCAAAATGAGGCTTCTTTTTTTACAAAACAAATTATTATGATAATTTAGTTTTTTCTATATTGACAAGAGGGTAGTTATTTAATAAACTATTAATAGTTAATGATAATGATT
>JBNJDU010000001.1:0-97799 GCA_051745165.1 Patescibacteria group bacterium | reverse complement strand
GTTGTTTTTTGGATTTAATTTGTTATTTATTTCATTGATTCACATTTTAGTATTAAATTTAACTATTATTGCTTTAATAGTTTTACTTTGGCCGGAATCTAAAAAACTTTCCATTGCTCTTATTCCTTATACTGGATGGGTGTCAGTGGCTACTGCCTTAAATTATTTTATCTGGACCCTCAATTAGTCTCGGAAGTTTTCTATTAAGAACCAAATCTCGGTTTGCTCAGCCGCAAACCGGGTTTTACTCTCTCGGTGTTTCATTTCTAAAAAACAGAAAACCGTGCTGAAAAACTCCGAGAATTTCTTATAAAAAAACAACCTCGAGAAAAATCTTAATTATTTTATTATATGATCTTACATTTGGATATGGATTATTTTTTTGCTCAAGTAGAAGAGCGAGAAAACCCCAGATTTAAAGGTGAACCGTTAGTAGTTGGAGCTGACCCAAAAAAGGGCAAGGCAAGAGGTGTAGTGTCTACTTGTAATTATGAAGCTAGAGAATACGGTATTGGTTCAGGAATGGCAATTTCCAAAGCTTATGAGGCGTGTCCCGAAGCTGTATATTTACCGGTTAACAAAAAGCTTTACTCTAGAGTATCAGAAAATATATTCAGAATTATGGAAGGAGTTACTAAGAAATGTGAGCGAGTTTCATTTGATGAGGCCTATCTTAATCTTTCCGGAGTAGTTAATAATTATTCTCAAGCGGAGAAGATTGGCAAAGAACTAAAAGAGCTTATTTTAAGACAGGAGAAACTGACTTGCAGTGTTGGAATCGGTAAAAATAAAATGGTTGCTAAAATGGCTTCTGAGATGGATAAGCCAGACGGTTTAACTGTTATTCGTCCTCAAGAAACTTTACGTTTTATATCCAATAAATCTATAAGAGAAATTCCTGGAATCGGACCTAAGACAGAGAGTAAAATTGAAAAACTTTTAAGTAAAATCGATTTAACAATAAAGGATGTCAGGGGGTTATCAGAAAATCAATTAGTTGATGAGTTAGGTAAAAGAGGAGCTGATATATATAAAAAGGTAAGAGGGGAAGACCAGTCAAAAGTTAGCTCTGAAACTAAAACAAAATCACTAGGCAGAGAAACAACCTTTGAAGAAAATACTAGCGATCCGGAAAAAATAATATCTACTTTTAAGGATATCTGTAAAAAGGTTGCTAATCTAGCTGAAAATGAAGAGAAAAAAATAAAAACCGTAGTAGCAGTTTGTAGGTTTGAAGGGTTTAATACTTATACAAGACAAGTTTCTTTTGAACCGATTAAAGTTAGTGAAGAGGTGATTTATAAAAAAGGAGTAAAATTATTGCTAAAGCTTTTAGCAGAAAAAGCAAAACCGGTAAGGCTTTTGGGTGTTAGAGTTGTTTTTGATAAATAAGTTGTAAATTGTTTTAGAAGTGATATAATTTAACTACTTAAAAGGTCGAAAATACAATAGTAATTTAATTTAAAATAAAAATGAAAAAAAGCATAATAGTATTATTAATAGTTATTGCCATAGTATTTACAGGTTATTTATTCATAAATAATGAAGAAAATCAAGAAGTGGAAAACGAACAAAATACGGACGAATACGAAACAGTAGAAGCTTCTTTTGATTGTGAAGAAGGAACAATTAAAGCTAAGTTTTATAATAGCGAAGAAGACCCTTATGTGGAATTAAATTTAAATGATGATAGAGAAATTACTGCTGATCTAGTTGTTTCTGCAAGCGGAGCAAAGTATGAAAGTGGAGAGGTTGTTTTTTGGAATAAAGGAAACGAAGCATTTTTAGAAGAAGACGGAGAAACAACTTTTGATAATTGCACTACGGAAGATTTTAATAATTCTCAAAACGATGAAGAGATTAATGAAGAATTAGTTGGTGACTGGCAATGGATAAACACAACTTATTCTGATGGAGAAGAAGTAGCTCCAGAAAGTGATGAATTTATTTTAACTATAAATGAAGATGGTTCAATGTCAGCTACTACTGACTGTAATAGCGTTAGGGGAAGTTTTGAAACCGAAGATTCTAAAATAGAATTTCTTTCTCCAGCAACAACTAAAATGCATTGTGAAGATTCTTTAGAGGATGAGTTTTTAAGAGTTTTAAATGATTCAAACACTTATCTTTTTGAAGATGGTCAGCTTGTTATAACTATTAAATATGACAGCGGGTCCGCATTTTTTAGCCCTGTAGAATAAAAATAATAAAATATTATTTTTTCAACCCGGGGGACCGGGTTTTTTACTTAATTTATTGACTAAATGGATTATTTGTATTATTATCAGTTGTTTCGGAAATTTATAGAATAGTAAAAAATATTTATGAAAATTAGAAATATAGCAATTATTGCTCACGTTGATCATGGCAAGACAACACTTGTCGATAGTTTACTTTCTCAAGCTGAAGGACAGTTAGCTAGAAATATGGAGGGGACTGACCTTATTATGGATTCAAATGATTTAGAAAAAGAGAGAGGAATTACTATTTTTTCAAAAAATGCTTCAGTGATCTGGGAAGATGTAAAAATAAACATTATTGATACCCCCGGGCACGCAGACTTTGGAGGAGAAGTAGAAAGAGTTTTGTCTATGGCTGATGGTTGTCTTCTTTTGGTTGACGCCAAAGAAGGTCCTATGCCACAAACAAGATTCGTTCTCAAAAAGGCGCTTTTACTAGATATACCGATTATTGTAGTAATTAATAAAATAGATAAACCGGAGGCGAACCCGGAAAAGGCTTTGGATGAAACTTTTGAGCTTTTTATGGAGTTAGGAGCTAGTAATGAGATTCTTGACTTTCCGATTATTTACGCCAGCTCTTTAGAGGGGAAAGCGGGATTGGAACCGAATCTAGAAGAGATGGAAGATATTAAACCTTTACTAAAATCTATTTTGGAAGAAGTTCCAGAACCAAAAGGAAATAGTGAAGATCCGTTACAACTAAGGATAACCTCTTTAGCTAGAGATGATTTTAAAGGAAAAATGGGGATAGGAAAGATTCATAACGGAGTAATTAAAAAAGGTGAAAAAATTGCTCACATTACCAGAAAGGGAGAAGTTAAAAAGGCTGAAATTTCTTCTTTAATGACCTTTACTGGCTTAGAAAGAACAGAGGTGGAAGAGGCAAAGGCGGGAGATATAGTAGCTATTTCCGGAATTCCCGATATTACGATTGGTGAAACTATTGCTAATGAAGAAAATCCTGAAGCGCTTCCTGTTTTGAGTATCGATCAACCAACAGTAAAGATGAAGTTTTTAGTTAATGATTCTCCGTTTTTTGGAAAAGAAAGTGATTATAACACTTCAAGACAGCTAAGGGAGAGGCTTTACAAAGAGTTAGAAACTGATGTTGCATTGCACATTGAAGACCTAGGAGGGGATAGCTGGACTGTTTCTGGAAGAGGGGAATTACATCTCGCAATTCTAATTGAAAGAATGAGAAGAGAGGGGTATGAGTTGCAAGTTGGTAGACCGGAAGTGGTGGCCAAAGAAGTGGATGGCAAAAGGCTTGTTCCTTATGAGTTAGTAAAAATTGAAGTCCTTGAAGAATATTCTGGCGTTGTAATTGAAAAATTAGGGACTAGAAAAGGAGTAATGCAAAAAATGGAAAAGAGAGGATCAATTGCTTTACTTGAATTTATAATTCCGACTAAAGGACTTTTTGGGTATAGAAAAGAATTTCTAACAGATACTAAAGGGTTGGGAATAATGACTAGTTCTTTTCATGAGTATCGCGAAGACGCTAAAAACTGGCCGGAAAGAGATCAAGGTTCTTTAGTTTCAATTTGCAATGGAAAGACTAATCTTTACGGACTTAGAAAAATTCAAAAAAGGGGAACTATGTTTTTAGGTCCTGGTGTTAAAGTTTATGAAGGTCAAGTTGTAGGTCAAAATGCTAAAAAAGGTGACTTAAGTGTTAATGTTTGCAAAGAAAAGGAACTCAGCAATATGCGTTCAAAAGGGGATGGTAAGTCGGAACAATTTAATGTTCCCAGAGATATGGATTTAGAAGCCTCATTACAATATATAGGTGATGATGAATTAGTAGAAGTAACTCCAAAAAATATCAGAATCAGAAAGATTGATCTAAAGCAGTAAATAATAATTTAGCTTTATTTTTAGTTTTGTATCCTTTTATAGCTAATTTAGTTGTGTTAGAATTAAAAAAAATCACAAAATTTTATGAATATAGCTATAATTTTTGGTGGAAAGTCAGCTGAGCATGAAGTCTCTATTCAGTCAGCTAAAAATGTTGTAAAAACGCTAGATAAAGATAAATTCAACCCGATCTTAATTGGAATCTCTAAATCAGGTAAATGGTTTTTACTTAACAATGTTCCAGAAAATGAAGTAAAAGAAAAGGGAGAGTTATTAACAATAAAACCAGGATCGGGAAAGAGATTTTTATCTCCAAAAGTAAAATCTATTGATGCTGTTTTTCCGGTATTACATGGACCTAATGGTGAAGACGGCACAATTCAAGGTCTTTTTAAAATGGTAGACATACCTTTTGTAGCCCCCGGAGTTTTAGGATCTGCCAGCGCAATGGATAAAGAAGTTAGTAAACTTTTAATGGAGGCAAAAGGTATTGATGTAGCTGATTGGTTAACATTTGAAGAAAAGGTGGATCTAGAACTGGTAGAGAAAAAATTTAATTATCCAGTTTTTGTTAAGCCAGCTAATTTAGGTTCTTCTGTTGGAGTTTCTAAAGCTAAAAATAGAAAAGAGCTTAAAGTGGCGATAAAAGAAGCTTTTAATTTTGATAATAAGATCCTAGTGGAGGAGTTTATCGATGGAAAAGAATTAGAATGTTCAGTGCTCGGAAACACAGAGCCGAAAGCTTCTAAAGTTGGGGAAATAAAACCTAAAGATTTCTATAGTTATAAGGAAAAATATAGTGATGAAAGTAATACAGAATTGATTATTCCTGCTGATATTAATAAATCTTTGGAGGGTGAAATTAGAAAAATAGCTATTCAAGCTTTTAAAGCTAATATGTGTGAGGGGATGGCAAGAGTAGACTTCTTAGTAGCAAAAGACAGAATATATGTTAACGAAATTAATACTATTCCTGGCTTTACCAAGATTAGCATGTATCCAAAACTTTGGGATGAATCCGGCTTGAAGTATCAAGATTTAATTACCAAATTAATTGAACTAGGATTGCAAAGATATGAAAAAGAAAATAAATTAAAAACTTCTTACTAAAAAACTAAATAAAAAAAAGAAGAGGGCTTTTGCCCTCTTTTAGCTTAAGTATTCTGTTTTTGCTTTAAAATTTGCAAAAACTCTCTTCTTTGCCCGTTTAAATCCTTATGTTTTTTTACGGTTTCTAGCTTTACCAGCTGGTTTTGTCGGAGTTACTCGGATATAGTTTTCGCTCCTTTCAACCTTCAAAAAGATCACCTCCTTTAAACTAATATAGCAATAAATTATTAAAAATAAAAGCTTTAGAGGTTGAAAAATAGTTAAAAATAATAGATAATTATTTAAAAATTAACCATAATTAAAAATGAAAGATATAGTAATAATTGATTTAGAAACAACAGGAACCGATCCAAAGTTTGATAAAATTATCGAAGTAGGAGCTGTAAAAGTAAAAAACTTAGAAATTGTTGATGAGTATTGTAGTTTTGTAAATCCAAAGAGAAAGCTTTCACAAGAAATTACTAATATTACCGGAATTAAAGATGATGACTTGAAAGACGCACCTTCAATAGAAGAAGTTCTTTCCGAATTAGATCAATTTTTAAACGGTGATCCGTTACTTGCTCATAACATGGATTTTGATAGATCGTTTTTAGAAAAAAATGGTGTAGAAGGGAGATTTTTAGATAGTTTGGATTTGGCTTGTATGCTTTATCCTAGAGAAAATAAGCATACTCAAGAGCATTTGTTAGAGAAGCTTTGTGGGACGACCTATGATGCTCACAGAGCCTTAGAAGATGTAAAAAACCTGTTTACCCTTTATAAAAAATTACTTGAACGCGGAAAAGAGATGGATGACCGAGTAAAAAATGAAATTAGAGATGCTTTAAAAAGTACGGATTGGGAATTTAAGCAGTTATTTGAAGGGTCTTCAACTGGAGATAGTTATTTAACTGAAGAAGCAGAGCATAATAAATTTTGCCCTAAAAACCTACCCAAAAAGGCAAGTGGCATTCCGATGGCTCATCTTATGTCTTGGCTTTTTTATACAGAAACAGGAAATATGTCTGAGCTATCTTATTGGGTGAGGAGGAAATACGAAAGTTTTTTTGGTGAAGTCAGGGTGAGAAAATGTAAAGATAAGTGTAATTATTTCAATCAGAATGAGCGATTATTCTAAAAAATTTGCTAAGCGTTTAAAGCCTTTTTTAGATGACAAAGTCTTTAGTGTTTCTGAGTTTATTGATTTTGTTAATGGACTATTAAAGCCTTTAAAGATTTGCAAAGTAATTGTTAAGGGAGAAATAGGGGAAGATATTTATATAAATGATCAAAAAGGTTGGGCAATCTTTAATCTTATTGATGAAGAAGGATCCCGTTTGGGATGCTTTGCCTTGTCGTATGTTGTTGATAAGTTAGGAGTTGATTTGGAACCGGGCTTGGAAGTAAAAATTACCGGCCATCCGGAAGTGAGGAAAAATAAAGGTAGATTTAGTTTTCAGGTAAGCAGGATTAGCTTGGTAGGAGAAGGAGATCTTAAAAAACAATTCGAGATCTTAAAGAAAAAATTAAAAGAAGAAGGGTTTTTTGATGATGATAAAAAACAAGAGATTCCTCAATTTCCAAAAAATATTGGACTTATAACTTCAAAGGGAAGTGATGCAGAAAAAGATTTTATGACTCATTTAGAAGATTATGGATTTCATGTTTCAACTTTCCCTAGTAGGGTAGAAGGTGAAGCTGCCATAGATGATATATTGAAAGGAATTAAAACGTTAAATCAAGATTATCCGGAACTGGAAGCAATTGTAATTACTAGAGGGGGAGGAAGTTGGGAGTCTCTACAAGCGTTTAATAGTGAAGAGGTAGTTAAAGCTGCTTTTTCTTCTAAAATTCCAATTATTTCCGGAATAGGGCATGAAAATGACTTATCACTTTTGGATTTAGTTGCCGATCAAAGAGTGTCAACTCCAACTGATGCCGGAAAGTTCCTATCAAAATCATGGAAGGATGGAGAAAAGAGAATTATAGAGTCAGAAAGAAACCTTTCGACTGCTACAAGAAGAATGATTAAGCAAGCAGAACGAAGGTTTGAGGAGCATGCAAACTTCTTTGAACGAAAAATAAATCAAAATTTTGCTTTGAAAGAAAAAGGATTAGACTATCTTTTTAGTAGTTTAACTGATAAAATTAAAAATAAGATTGATAAATTTTATGCTTTGGAAAAGGAAGTTAAAGCACATGGGTATAAGATAAAAACTAAACTTAAGAACAATAATCAAAAAGTCGGTGATTTAAATAAAAATTTACAAACTAATAAAAAACGTTGGGAGAAAGCTATAAAGAATAAACTGTCTGAAAAGGAAGAAAAGCTTAATTTATCTAGTCCGGATTTAAAATTAAGACAAGGTTATTCGATAACTAAACTAGAAGGAAAAGTTATTAAATCTGCAAAGGACTTGTCCGTAGGAGATATGTTGGAAACTACCTTTAAAGACGGTGAGGCTAAATCCCGCGTAGAAAAAAATGAGTAAAGAAAAATTTGATTTTACAAAAGCTTATGAAGAAATTGAGGAAATAAATGAATGGTTTCAAAAAGAAGAAATTGATTTAGAAGAAGCCTTGAATAAATATGAAAAAGGAATGGAGCTTATTGAAAAGTGTAAAAAGAGACTGGAAAAGTCAAAGAATAAATTTGAAGAAATAAAAGAAAAATATTCGGAAGAAGAATAATATGACTTTAGAAGATTCAATTAAAAAAATAAAAACTGGAAAATCTGAAGAAGTAAAAGAGGCTAAAAAACACTTGAAAAAAGAGTTTAATGCAGAAAATCCAGAAGTATCCAAAAGAATGATTAATGATTTGGAGGATTATTATGTTATTGGTAAAGAGAAGAATAAAATAGCCTTTATTTACGGTTTAAGATTAGCCGCCAGAGAAAAAGGAAAAGAATTTTTCCCACTTTTTACTAATTTTATTACTAAAAATATTCAAAGTGATTCTGGTAATGTTCGGCAAGCGATTATCAGGTTAACTGATACTTTGATTGAATCTTTACTCACTGATTCAGAGAAACTTTCAGAAGAAGAAAAGAATGTTTTCAGTGAATTCATAGATGAAGTTTTGATGCTTTTGGAGAATTATTACGATCCTGATTATGAAAAATATAGTGATGTTTCCGAAATGCCAGCCTCCAAATACAAAAGTTTAGAGATGTTACTTTCTAAAATTATTAATCCCGGTCAAGAAAGTGTTTCTTATAATAAACAAGCCGGAATGCCGGAATGGATGGATTGCACCTGGAAAAGAGTTCCTTGTATGAAGGAGGATTGTCCGATTTGTAGTAAATTAAAAGACATAGAAGAAGAGAATAGTTTATTTCAGAGAGGTGAGTTTTTAATAGAGGTAGCTGGAGAAAAAGGGACTGAAGAAAATCTTCCTGGACCGGAAGAATTTCCATTTTATCTTGAGATTAAAGAGTGGTTGGAAGAGATTATTTCTATTGCTGATAAGTCTAAAAACAGTGGTGATTTTTGGATTTTTACTGAAGAGGCCGCTGATTTATTTTGGTATATGAATGTTGTAAGTGCTAAAATTTATAGGCAACTTTGTAATAGATACTTAATTGAAAATTCAGAAAAAGACAAGGCCGTGGATTATAAATATACTAGATATGTACTAACAGAAGCTTTAAAAAAAATTAAAAAAGCAATAAAAGAAATTTCTAAGTCTAATCCAACACAGATTAGAGAGTTAAGAGAGGCAAAAGAAAAAATAGAAGATTTAGAGGAAAAGATATTCAACATTTAATTAAAATTTTATATGATAATTAAAGTAGATGATGAAGATAAAAAACTGGGGGAGATTGAGAAGTTGAAAGCTCATGAAGAAGGTATCCTGCATAGAGCGTTTTCCATTTTTATTTTTAATGATGAAGGGGAGATGCTTTTGCAAAAAAGAGCAGAGGGAAAGTATCATGGAGGAGGGCTTTGGTCTAATACTTGTTGCAGCCACCCGAATAAAGATGGGGGTTTAAAAAAACAAGCAAAAAGAAGACTAAAAGAAGAGATGGGCTTTACAGCAGAAATAGGAGAGGTAGGCACAGTTAAATATAATTTAGAAGTAGGTGATTTGACCGAACATGAATACGACCATCTATTCATTGGTACTTATAACGGGAAAGTAAATCCCAATCCAAAAGAGGTTTCTGATTATAAATGGTTACCTTTGTCTGAGATAGAAAAAGATATCAAAGAAGACCCAAACAATTATACTCCATGGTTTAAAGAAATTCTTCCTAAAGTTTTAGAAATTATAAATATAAATTAGGTTATTTATTGACTTAATGTATAGTTTTGTTATTTTGAAAGTAGAGGTTATTAATTAATAAAAAATTTATGAAAAAACTTATAATTTTACTTTTAATTATTGCTGGGGTTGGATTTATTATTTATGGTCTAGAAGCTCCGGAAGATACTCCAGAAGAAGATCAAGAAATTACTAACCGAGAAGTTGAATTTGTTGCTGCGGAAGACGAAGAGGCTCAAGAAGTTAAAGTCATAGAAGAAGAAAGTGAAGAGGAGGTTTTTTCAGTCACAATTGATGAGGTGAACGAATGGTCTGAAGATAATTGGGATCATTTTGAGGAAACTCCTCAAGTAGGTCCAAATGACATGCAGCCAGGAGAGTTTTCTTTTTTTGATCGAGAGGCAAGTATTTCTCCTGACAATACTAAGTTAGTATTTTCAGTAAGTGGGTATGCTTCCTTATCTACCACGTCTTTAGTAATTGTTGCTGACTTAGAAGAAGATAAGATGAATTTTGTTGGTGAGCCGGCTAGAGGAACAGTTGAAGAATTTGTTTGGTCTGATGATTCTACAAAACTAGCTTATACTCTAGGAACAGCAAGGGCACAGGGTGATTATTTGAGAGTTGATAATGTTGAAAATAAAGAAAAACTATTCAGGTTATCCGAAGAAGAGATCCTATCAATAATTGATCCTGATGAAGAAATGGTAGAAGCCGGACAATTTATGCCTGTGTTTAGAGATCTAAGCTGGACTGATGAGGGGTTAGAGTTTAAAACAGATCATCCGGAAGACGAAGAGGATCTTTGGATTGTTGATGAAAATGGTGATTTAGAAGAAAGAAATTAAGGTTATAAAATAAAAAAAACAACGAAGAGCAGTTAATAGCTGCTCTTTTTTATTTTAATTAAGGTGATATAATTAAGTAATAAAAAAGATTACTAATAAGAAAATGTATATAAAACTTTATTTTATAGCCTTATCAGTTTTTTTAGCAATAGACGCTCTTTGGTTGGGTTTTATTGCTAAAGATCTGTATCAGGATCAGATTGGATTCTTAATGAAAAACAATGTTAATTGGGTTGCAGCATTAATATTTTACTTGCTTTTTATCCTAGGACTAGTTGTTTTTGTTATTTTTCCAGCCATAGAGCAGGGCGAGTGGAGTAGAGCGCTTATTTTGGGAGCTCTTTTTGGTCTTATAACTTACGGCACTTATGATTTAACTAATTTAGCAACTATAGAAGGGTGGCCAATTATGGTGACTATTATTGATCTTGTTTGGGGCATGTTTATTGCTTCCAGCGTATCGACAATAACTTATTTTATAGTAACTAAATTATTAATATGAACTATTATTTTTTTCTAGCTATAGCTTTATTAACTTACATGTCTTTTCTTTTCTTAATTTCTTTAATTAAAAAAAGAAATGATGTGGCTGATATTGGTTGGGGGTTAGGGTTTGTGCTTTTAGCGTGGATTTCTTTCTATTTTAGTTATCAAGCAGTAGGTTTTTCTTTCCGATCAATAATAGTTAGTGCAATGATTACACTTTGGGGATTTAGGCTGGCAGGGCATATTTACTTGCGTAATAAGGGGAAGGAGGAGGATTATAGGTATAAAAAATGGCGAGAAGAGTGGGGAAAATGGTTTTATCTACGTTCTTATGGTCAGGTTTATATCTTACAAGGAATTTTACTTTTTACTATTTCTTTACCAGTCTTATTTATTAATAAAAATACAGGCGTAGCTTTAGAATTTTTAGACGTGATTGCAATTTTAATTTGGCTTGTTGGTTTCTTTTTTGAAGTAGTAAGTGATTATCAGTTGAAAAAATTTATTGATGATCCAAATAAGAGTGGAATAATGGAGGAGGGGCTTTGGAAATATAGTAGACATCCAAATTATTTTGGAGAAGTAGCTGGATGGTGGGGAATTTGGCTTTTAGCTGCTTCAGCTGGAGGCTGGTGGACTATTATTAGTCCTATAACTATCACATTGTTAATTCTTAAAATTTCTGGAATACCTTTATTAGAAGAAAAATTATCTAAAAGGGATGGATTTGAGGAATATAAGCAAAGAGTTAGTAAATTTATTCCGTTACCACCTAAAAGTAAGTAATATTTTTTTAAAAAGCTTCTTTTATGATATGGTTAATTAGTTTAAAGGTCTAAAAAGTAAATATTGATTAAAATGTGGAGTAAAAAAGAACAGCAAGCAGTAGAATTTTCTTTTAAAGCGCACGAAGGTCAAAAAAGAAAAGGTACAGATATAGCTTACGTTTCCCACCCAATGATAGTGGGTCTTATTTTAGCAAAAATAAGTGATGATGAAGATGTAATAATTGCTGGTATTTTACATGATATAATTGAAGATACGAAATTTACCAAGGCAGATATTAAGAATAAATTTGGATCTAAAGTAGCTAATCTTGTTGATCAAGTTTCTGAAAAGGATAGAGATTTGCCTTATATAGAAAGAAAAGATAGAGCAGCAGCAAAACTATTTACTATTGATGAAGAGGCAGTTTTAGTAAAGGCCGCCGATGTGCTATCCAACATCACTGATTTAAGCACTGATTTAGATAAGAGGGGAGAGGAGTCTTTTAAAATATTTCACCCAGAAAAAGAAGTAAAAATAAAACAAATTGAAAGAGTTATAAATATAATCATTTCTAGGATTGGTGATCAAAAGATAACAAAAGAGATGCAAGAAACATTTAAAGAAATTAAAAAATATGAAGATTGATTACGAAAATTTATTGAATGAAGAGCAATTAGAGGTTGTAAAAAATGGTGATGGATATTCTTTAGTTCTTAGTGGGCCAGGGTCAGGAAAAACCAGAACATTAACTTTTAGGGTAGCTTATTTACTAGAAAAAGGAATTGATCCAGAAAACATTTTACTCCTAACTTTCACTAAAAAAGCAGCTAAGGAAATGTTGCATAGAATTGAGTCCTTAGTAGGCTCTCAGGCCCACGAAGTTTTAGGAGGTACATTTCACCATGTTGGAAACTATTATCTCCGTAGGTACGCTAATGAGCTGGGTTACGAGCGAAATTTTACAATACTCGACCAAGAAGATAGTAAAAATTTAATTCAAACGGTAGTAGATAAGATTGATGAAGAAGGAGATCTTCCAAGTGCTAAATCGATACAAATGATCATTTCTTTAGCTACTAATTCTGATGATTCCGTGTTAGAAATTGCTGATGGACAATTTAATTCCGATTCAGCTAGAGAAAAAATAGTAGAAGTTGAAAAACAATATCAAGCGAAAAAAAAGAAGAAAAATTTGATGGATTATGATGATCTTCTTTTAAATTGGTTAAAGTTGTTAAAAAAACCGGAATTAAAAAAGAGAATAGCAAAGAGATTTGAATATGTTTTGGTTGATGAGTATCAGGATACAAACGTTATACAAGATGAGCTTTTAGAAAAATTAAGTTCATACCATAAAAATTTAATGGTTGTTGGAGATGACTCTCAAAGTATATATTCATTTAGAGCAGCAGAAATTAAAAACATTTTAAATTTTTCTGAAAAATATCCGGCTAATGTCTTTAAACTAGAAACTAACTATCGAAGTACTCCGCAGATATTGAAGTTGGCTAATTGTATAATAGAGAACAACACCTCTAAATTGGATAAGCAGCTAAAATCAGTTAAAGAAGAAGGGTCTAATCCAGTTGTTGCTTGTCTTACATCTCCGAGGGAGCAATCTAAGTTTATAGTTCAGAAAATAAATAAAGAATTAAACCCGGCAGAATCTGCTATTCTTTTTAGAGCTCATTATCATGCTGCTGGATTAGAATTAGAACTTGCTAAAGAGGGAATTCCTTATATTGTAAGGGGTGGAACTAGGTTTTTTGAACAAGCTCATGTTAAAGATATTTCTTCTTTTTTAAAGTTATTAGTTAATTTTAAAGACGAGCCTTCTTGGATTAGAGTGCTGAAAAAACAAGAAGGGGTTGGTGATGCATATGCTCAGAGAGCAACGGATGTAATTACTAGCTTTGAAACCGAAGAAGAGATTGTTACTAACAAGAGTTCAGTATTAGAAAAAGTCCCTTCAAGAGTTGCCCCAAAAGTAGAAGAGATCTTAAACTTGATGGAGTCAATACGCGATGCGGAAAAAACCGAAGATGGATTAGAGGATTTACTAGAAAACTGGTATAAAGAAAAGCTAGAATCTGATTATGATAATGCTAGAGAAAGAATGGATGATGTAAAACAGTTAATAGATCTTTCTAAAGACTATGATAATTTAAGAGAAATGCTTTCTGATTTCGCCTTGAGCGAGGAATTTGAAATAAATAAAAATAGTGAAAATGCTTTAACATTAAGCACAATACATCAAGCAAAAGGATTAGAATGGAAAAATGTATTTATAATTAGCCTTAAAGAAGGTAAATTTCCCCATAAAAAATCAGTAGAAGAAAATCTTATTGAGGAAGAGAGGAGGTTATTTTATGTGGCGGTTACTAGATGTAAAGAAAATCTATTTTTAACTTATCCTGTGTTTGAGAAAAGAGGCTCATCTAACCCTTCTAGATTTTTACGAGAAGTTGAAGAACATTTAATGGAAGACTGGGAAAATGAAATGGATAAATCAGGTGGAAATGATAAGTTAGAGCTCAATGAAAGCGATGATGAGGAAGAAATTGAACTTATTGATGAAGATGACTTTGACTTTTTTTGACATATTACTTTTATGTAGTAAAATAAACGTAACTCAAGAAGGAGGGGTTCATATTGAAGAAAAGAAAAGTAAAAAGAGCTAGTGAAATTCTTGAAGAGATTCAGAGGGATTTGGATTTTATTAAAAAACTAGAAAGAAGACGGCCGGAAGATAGAATTTATTTTCTAACTCGACACAGAAAAGAGATAATGAATCTTAATAATCTGAAAAGAAACTGGTTATTAGTAAAAATTAACGAATTTATTGATTTAGCTCTTTGTCCTTTTTTTAAAATGAATTTAGAGACAGGAGATCAATTTTGTGATCCGGATTGTGACATAGATGAAGTGACAGCTTTAAAAATGAATAGTAAAGGTATTACTTATTCTGCCGATCGACTAAAAACAAATTGTGATCTTGCAAAACTTCATAAAGATTGTCAAAAATTTGCAATGCTTGGGTAAAATACTTCAAAGGGTGCGTAAACGCACCCTTTTTCTTTGAAAAATTAGTTATATTTTATAGAATTATATACATTTATGAGTAAAGTAGCATTACATAAAGGAGAAAAACGTACGGAAAATATATCTTCGGTTTTAGAAGAGTTAAGGAGTGACATTGAAAAAAAATTAAATGATAAAAAATCTATTGTAATTAAACCCGATTTAACCTCAGCTCACAAGCAAAGTGTTTCTATTCATTTAAATACTTTAAAAGCTTTATTAGATTTTTTAACCTCTATAACTAAACAAGAGATAGTTATTGCTGGTTCTGCTCGCATTGGAAGTACGGAAGAAGCCTTTAAAAATTTTAATTACTACGAATTAGAAAGTGATTATAATGTAAAGTTAATTGATTTATATAAAGAAGAAGATTGTGAAAAAATAGAAATTTATTCTAGAGATTTAAATCCTGTTAAAACTAGAGTTCCTAAAATAATACTTAATAGTGATTTCCTTATATCAGTAAGTAGTTTAAAAACTGATGATTCTGTTATAGCTTCCATGGGGATAAAAAATATAGCAGGTTCTTTTATCGACAGACCTTTAAACCATGATGGTTATAAAGCAATAAATTTAAGCATTGCTAAATTAATGGAAGTTTCCCCTCCTGATCTTTCTGTAATTGACGGCTTTGATTCTATTGAAGGAGAAGGGCCGGCTAGAGGTGATTTGGTAAATATGAACCTTGCCTTAGCGGGATTAGATTTTCTAAGTGTTGATACAATTGGAGCTAATATTATGGATTTTAACCCATATAAAATTGGCTATTTATCTCATTGTAGAGAAAACAACCTTGGTAATGGAGATATTGCGGATATATCTATTTTAGGCAATGTAGATATGTCTAGAGTTAAAAAGCATTTTAGACCTCACTCAAAATATGAAGATCAACTTAAGTGGGAATAATTTACTTAAAGTAAAAGTGTACCCCAACTCTTCTGAAGAAAAAATTATAAAAAAGAAGGATCGGCTAATAATAAAAGTAAAGGAAGAGGCTAGGGAGGGAAGGGCGAACAAAAGAGTGTTTGAAATACTTTCTTTAATTTTTCCGCAAAAAGGTATAGAATTAATAAAAGGTTCTAAAAGTCAAAATAAAATTTTTAAAATTCATGAACATGAACAAAAGAATTGAAAAACCATTTTTGATAGTAGTAATGATTGTTTTTTCAATTGTTGCTGCTCTACATTTTGTACGACTTAGTTTAGAATGGGAGTTTTTAATTGCCGATTGGAGTATCCCTTCTTTACTTAGCGGTTTTATAATAGTTGTTTCAGTTTTTATTACTTATTGGGCTTGGATAATTTTAAATTATGAAGAAGAAAACAAAAGTATTCAAGACGAAAGCAAAGAAGAACTTCCAGAAGAAGATAAACAAATTAATTAGTCAGTTTGAACTCAATCCTGGGAGCGTTCTAATTAAACCTAACTTTAATACAGCTGATAAATTTCCAGCGTCAACTGATAAAGAGTTTTTATTTTCGGTTGTTAATGCATTAGAAGAAAGAGATTTAGATAAAATATATATAGGAGACTCCTCTACCTTTTATAAGAGCTCCGAAAAGGTTATAAGAAGAAAACAATTAGCTGATCTGAATAGCAAGGATAATGTCGAGGTTGTTAATTTTGACCAATTGGAAAGAGTAACTAAACAGATTCCGGGTGGAAAATATCTAAAAAAAGCCAGCATACCTAAACTAGTGGATGAAGTTGATAACTTAATCTATTTACCCTGCATGAAAACTCATTTTCATGCAGAATATACTGGTGCAATAAAACTTTCTGTAGGATTTATGCCTTCTTTTGAGAAGGCTCGTTTTCATATTAGAAACCTTCAGAAAAAGATTGTTGAAATGAACCAACTTCTATCACCAGATCTAATAATTATGGATGGAAGAAAGTGCTTTATTAAAGGAGGGCCGGTTCATGGAACAATTGAAGTCCCTAATATTTTACTAGCTTCAACAGATAGGATTGCTATTGACCTAGAAGCAGTAAAGACTATAAAGTCATATAAGAATAATGATTTAGAAAGTAGAGACCCTAAAGAGATTCCTCAAATTAAGTTTGGGTCTGAAAAAGAATTAGGATCCTTGGAATACGAACTAATAAATTTATAAGATGAATATTTATGTATCTCCTCATCCAGATGATGCTATCTTATCTTGTGGTGGGCGAATTTTAAATGAAAATAATAAGCAACAGGTAGTCATTAATGTTTTTTCTAAACTATATAATAAACCAACAGAGTGGGATAAGCTTTGTGGAAATTCAGAAAATCCAATGAAAAAGAGAGTAGAAGAAGATAAAAAAATACTATCTGAAGTTGGAGTTAAAAGTATTTATCTTGATTTTTATGATAATGCAGTTTATAGTGATTTAAAAAATAAAAAGAGACCCGAAGGTAAAAAAGAATTAATTAGTAAGAAGGTAAAAAAGATAATTGCTCGCTATCCAGGAGATAGAAAAATATTTTTTCCCAGCGGAGTAGATCATATTGACCATCAACTTATTAGTAAAATAGGGAAACAGCTAAGTAAAAAATACAAGGTTATTTTTTATGAAGATTTGCCGTATAGCATAGATAGAAGTAATAAGCGTAAAGAATGCTATAAAATTAATGAAGAAACTTTGAATAAGAAAATAAAGCTAATTTGTGAGTATAAAACTCAAATTCCTGGATTTTTAAAATTGACTAGGACGAAATCAGTATCAAGTTTTAAGAAAAAGCTTAGAAATTATCATTTTAAAGGTAATAAATTTTGTGAAAATTATGATTGAAAAATAATTAAAAGTGCGTTATAGTTATCAATAGTAATTTAAAAGGTCTTATTAATTTTAAAACACATAAATATGGACATATTAAAAAAATCTTGGTTTTGGATTATTGTCGTAGCTCTTATAGTTGCTGGAGGAATTTTGTACTTTAACCAGCAAGAAGATGTTGCTTTAAGGGTTAATGATAAAACTTTTACTTATTCTGAATTTGACAGCATTGTTGATCAGGTAACTCAAGAATTACAAATGTACGGAATGGAGGCTAGTAGTGAAGATTTAAGAGAGCAAGCAGTTGATCGAGCTGTACAGGAAGCTCTTCTAGTTGAACATGCAGAAGATAAAGGTGTAGAAGTTTCTGATGAAGAAATTGATGATCAATTTGATGAATTTATGGAAATGTATGGGGCAGAAACTGAAGAGGAATTTCTGTCACAATTGGAAACAGAAGGAATTGAAAGTAAAGAAGAGGTTAATGACATTCTAAAACTTGAAGTTCAAATAAATAAACTTATTGATCTATATAGTGATGAAGTTGAAGTAACAGACGAAGAACTAGAAGAAGCTTATGACAAATACGTAGATCAAATGGAACAATCTGAAGGAGTAGAAGGGGTTGAGCAAGAAGTTTCTTCTTTTGAAGAAATGGAAGAAGATTTAAGAAGTAATTTAATTCAACAAAAAGCTACTCCATTAATCTTGGATGAAATTGAGAAGATGGAAGAGGATGCTGATATTGAAGTTCTTGTTGGTGAAGATTATATTGAAGAAGGAGTAGAAGGACAATCGATGGAAGATATGATTCAACCAGGAGAAGGCGAAGGTGGTGAAGGTGGAGAAGTTCAAGTAAGTCCTGAAGATGTAGAAGATGGAGAAATTGAAGTAAATCCAGAGGAAGCTGAAAGTGAAGAATCAGAAGAAGAGACAGAAAACTAATTATCTTTTGCTGATTTAAATTTAATAAAACTGGAAAAGATAAAATGCCGAGTTAATCTCGGCATTTTGCTTACTATTTAAAACCGTGATAGAATTTTAAAAACAACCTATGTACAAAAAATATTTATGGATATCTCACTCAGCAATTAATGCTTTTGAAAGATGTCCTCAGTCATATTATTATCAGTATCAGTATAAGAACCCTGAAACTGGAAACAGAATTCAAATAGTTAACCCTTATTTTTCCTTAGGACTTTCTGTTCATCAAACTATTGAAGAGTTAGGCTCAATGTCTGTTGAAGAGAGGCTTAAAGTTTCTCTAAAAGATAGATTTGAAGAAATATGGAGCGAATACTCTGGGAAGCAAGGTGGTTTTGTATCTAAGAAACATGAAAAAGAATTTAAAGATAGAGGAGAGATGATGATAGATAGGGTTGTTAATTCAGATTTTTTAGAAAAACCATCTACAGAAATAAAAGAAACTGTACCAAGTATTGATCTTATTCCGGAAGAAGATATTAAGCTGGTTGGAAGTTTAGACTGGATACGAGTCATGGAAGATGGTAGTTATCACATTATTGATTTTAAAACAGGAAAAAACAAAGAAAAAAAAGGGTCTTTACAGCTTCCAATCTATAACATCTTAGCAAATAAAAAATTAGATGGAGAAGTTAAAAAATTTAGTTACTGGTATTTAAATAGTGACGATAAATTAACTCCGAGAGAATTTGGATCAACAGAAGAGAGTTTAAAAATCATAAAGGAAAAAGCTCTGGAGATAAAGGATCATGTTGAAAATAATAACTACCCATGCCACTATAACGGAAAATGTTTTGCCTGTGGGGATTACAACAAGATATTTAACGGGGAGGCAGAATTTTTAGGAACAGATCCCGATTCAGGTAAAGATCTTTATTTTGTTATAAATGAGGATGACATAGTTAGAAAGTTAATTGATCGAGAGGTTTTTGATCAGAAAGAAGAAAAGGTTTTTGAATTAAGAATGGATGGCAAACAAGCTGATAGAATTAAAAAAGAACTTAGGATGCCAAGCGATAAAATTAAAAAGATAATTTCTTCTATTAAAGGTAAAATGGTCAAAGAGCTTTCTTCAAAAGAAGTTCGCATATTAGTAAATAAGAAGTTGAAATAATATGGATCTTTCTGAAAAAACTAAGAAGTTAAAAAAAATTAAAAAGGAGGTAATAAATCTAAAAGACTCTCCTTTATATAATTACCGGAAAGATAATGATTATTTTCCAGTTTTGGGAGAAGGGAATCATGATGCTGATTTAATGTTAATAGGAGAGGCGCCAGGTGAAAATGAAGCAAAAACCGGTAGACCTTTCTGTGGAAGAGCAGGGCAGATTTTAGATGAAATGTTAGATGAAGTAGGAATAGACAGGCAAGAGGCTTATGTTACTAATATAGTCAAAGATAGACCTCCTGAAAATAGAGATCCTTCTCCTAACGAAATTACTCTTTATGGTCCTTTTCTTGATCAGCAAATTAAAATAATAGAACCTAAAATAATAGCTACTCTGGGTAGGTTTTCTGCAAATTATATACTTAAGAAATTTTCTTTTGGAAAAGATTTTTCCATTTCCAAAATTAACGGAAATGTTTTCGAAAAAGATGATTTACCGTTCAAAATAATTCCTCTTTTCCATCCAGCAGCTACAATTTATACTCGAAGTAGGCGAGATGATCTTTTGGAGGATTTTAAATTAGTAAAAGAGTTATTAAATAATAAATAAAAAATATATGGAAGGAATAATTATATTTCTAATAATAATTGCATTTTTAGCAATTAAAATTGCTAAAGAATACGAAAGAGCAGTCATTTTTAGGTTGGGTCGATTTGTTGGCGTTAAGGGGCCGGGATTATTTTTTCTAATTCCATTCATTGATAAGATGGAAAAGGTGGATTTAAGAATTGTAACTCAAGATGTTCCTCCTCAAGAAGTAATAACTAAAGATAATGTTCCAGTAAAAGTTGATGCAGTTGTTTATTACAAGATTGTTGATCCAGAAAAAGCAACAATTGAAGTGGAGAATTATAGAAAAGCAACTTCTGAAGTTTCTCAAACTACCCTAAGAGGAGTTGCTGGCGCTTCGGAACTTGATGAAATTTTAGCTGAAAGAGAAAAGATTAATGATAAATTACATGAGGTAATTGATAAATCTACTGATCCATGGGGAATCGAAGTAACAAGCGTGGAAGTAAAGCATGTAGAAGTACCTCGAGAAATGCAACGATCAATTGCTCAACAAGCAGAAGCAGAAAGAACTAAGAGAAGTAAAATAATTTTAGCCGATGGTGAGTATCAAGCTGCTCAGAAGCTTAAAGAAGCGGGAGAGGTCTTAGGATCTGCACCAATAACTTTACGTTACTTAGAAACTCTTTCAGACGCTGCAAAGGAAGATAATACCAGTATTCTGTTTCCTATTGAGCTTATGAATATGTTTAAAAAAATGAATGATGAAAAGGAAGAAGAATAAACCCGAAGGATTTTTTGGGATTAAGAAAGAAAAAGGCCCTACTTCTCATGATATTATTGATGAGTTAAGAGATATAACCGGTGTGGAAAAGATTGGCCACGCCGGAACTCTTGACCCGTCAGCAATGGGTGTATTGGTGGTAGCTATTGGAAGGGAGTATACAAAAAAGATTTCTAAATATAGAAAAGCTGAAAAAGAATATCGAGCTATTATTGAATTTGGAAAAGTAAGTGACACAGACGATTTAGAAGGAAAGATTAAAACAAAGAAAGTAAAGCGTAAACCTACAAAAGAAGAAATAGAAGAAGGTGTTAGTGATTTTATAGGTTGTATAACTCAATACCCTCCAGTATATAGTGCAGTTAAAATAAAGGGAAAAAGAAGCTATAAATTAGCACGAGAAGGGAAGAACCCCACGCCTCCACCTAGAAAGGTAATTGTTAAAAATATCAGTATAATACAGTATAAATATCCAAAGTTAGAATTGGACATAACCACTGGATCAGGAGTATATATAAGATCGATTGCTAGAGATTTAGGTGAAAAATTAGAAGTTGGAGCACTTTTAGCGAACTTGGTAAGAACTAAAGTTGGGGAATTTAAACTAGAAGATTGTTATTCAATTAACGAATTTAAGAACAAAAAGCCTTATCTTAAAGAGTAGCTTAGAAGTGATATTTAAAATTGCATAAAAAAAGCCCACCTTATTTGAAGGTGGGTTTTTGATGTTATAGATCTTCGTTAGTCTCTACTTCTAAATTATTTCTTATCTCTTCTAATAACTTATCTTTTAATCTTGCAGCTTCTGAATGTGTTAGCTTGTCTGCATACTCTTCAAAAGTCATTTCTCTAATTTTCTCTATCTTTTCTTCATACATCTCTTGTTTTTCTTCTCCCATTTCGGCATACTCTTCTTCAGAACTTTCTTTATAGTCATTAAATTTCTCTCTCATTTTCTCTTCGCCTAATTCTTCTTGGAGATTTTTTTGAAAATAATCTATTAATTTTCTTCTTTTTGCTTTTTTCTCTACCTCTCTTTTCAGCTCTTCATAAGTAAAGTTAGTTTCTTCAAACTCAACCAATCTTTCCATTATCTTTTTCTTTGGTGGTTTTTCACTTCCATGGCCAAGTGTTTCAGCGTGATCAATTTCATTAATTATTAATGATTCCGTTGTTCTTAATTCTTGATAAAAACCTTCTTCAGTTAACTCCAAATCTTTTTTTTGAAAAGCTTCTTCTATTACAACTTCTTCTGCGAAATTACGTAAAACTTGTGTTTTTTTCTCGTTTTCATTTAAATCTTTGTCTTGACGATCAACTCGAGTCTTAAATTCTTCAATTGAAAGAGTGTATTCGTCATTTATTTTTATAGCAAAGTCTTCGGCAGAAACTAGACTGGATAGAGTAATAACGAGCAAGGCGATAATGAAAAGAACTAATTTTTTTCTCATAATATCCCTCCTTGTTTTTATAATACAA
This sequence comes from Patescibacteria group bacterium, assembly GCA_051745165.1. GTDB lineage: Bacteria > Patescibacteriota > Minisyncoccia > Minisyncoccales > PWPS01 > PWPS01. The sequence continues at coordinate 75,467 of JBNJDU010000001.1, read as the reverse complement.
CTAATTTATATTTTGTCAAATAAAAAACCCCATGGTTTCATGGGGTTGTTTGTTTATGGCTGAAAAAGCCAATCCGGACCAATAAATTTAACCTGGTCTACAAAACCAAACTGTAAAACAGTTTTTTTAATTTGATTTTTTAAAGATCGAACTCTTGCCGACCCACCACTAGTAAAGCGGAAAGGATCTCTTAGTTCTATAATCAATTCTCCTTCTCCTAAAGAGACTCCTCTTAGGCTGACTGAATGATCTTTAGTCCATTCGGTTGAAAAGCCATTATTTTTCTCTTCTTTAGTTAATTCTAGATTAATTAATGCCTTTATCGTATTGCTAATTGGTGTTTTTCCATCTATTTCCCTATATATCGGAAATAAATCTTCTCCATTAAGGGTTTCTGCTATTTCATAGTTGGCTATATGTAACGGAACCAACTTCCCAGCACTTACAGACATTGAAAATCCTAAAATTAAAGTAGATACAATAAAAAGAACTAGTATTTTTTTCATTTAAACCCCTCCTTAGTTCTTATATTATAGTATAGTTATGAGTAAAAGTCAAAGTATGTGGGTTGATAGTGTGAAGATTAGGTACTATAATAGATTAATATGCTTGAACAATTTAAAGAAATAAAAAAAATAGAAATTTTAGAAGAAGTTTTTTTAGGGAATACTGTTTTTGAATATATTATATTTTTAAGTACTGTTTTAGTACTATTTTTTATTATTAAAATTTTAGAAAAGGTGTTGTTAGGAAGGCTAAAGGCAAAAAATGAAAGTTTTGAAAAAAAATTAATCTGGAATCTAATAATTGACTTTATATTATCGATTAAGACTAGTTTTTACTTATATTTAGCACTTTTTATTTCTCTTTCTACTATACAAGTTTCTGATTTATTAATGAAAGTTTTTACAGTTATATTAACTGTTTGGATTGCAATAAGGCTTATGCTGGGCTTGCAATCATTGGTTGATTATATATTAAATAAAAAATTACTGAATGACAGTGATCCAGAAAAAGAGGTGGTAGTCAAAAATGTAGGAACTATAATCAAGGTTTTACTTTGGATATTTGCTGGACTTTTATTATTGTCTAATTTTGGAGTTAAAGTAACTTCACTGGTTGCTGGACTTGGAATTGGAGGTATCGCCATTGCTTTTGCCTTGCAAAGTGTTTTGGAAGATCTTTTTAGTTCTTTTTCTATTTATCTTGATAAACCATTTACTGTTGGAGATTTTATAGTTGTTGATGATAAAACAGGAACGGTAGAAAAAATAGGTATAAAAACTACACGAATAAGAGCTCTTCAAGGTGAGGAGATTGTTGTTTCTAATAAAGAGTTAACCAACTCAAAGATACATAACTTTAAGAAGCTTAACAAAAGAAGAAGTTTGTTTGAATTTGGAGTAGTTTACGGTACTTCTAATGAAAAAATGGAGGAAATTCCAAAGATTGTTAAACAAATCATAGAAAGTCAAGACATGACTGAGTTTGATAGGGTGCACTTTAAAGGGTTTGGAGATTCTGCTTTAGAATTTGAAGTTTCTTATTATGTTTTATCTCCGGAATATATGGACTACAGAAATGTTCACGAAAAGGTGCTTTTAGAAATAAAAAGAAGATTTAATGAAAAAGAAATTGAAATGGCTTTTCCTACTAGAACCGTTCACTTATTTAATAAATAATTATGCAGTTTTTAAGTTCTACATTTAGTTTTGTTTTAGAGTCATTATCAGCGGTTGACCCTTTGCTTGTTGAGTTAGGAGTAATTTTAGTGTTGGCGGCAATTATTGGAATTATACTTAAAGCGTTAAAGCAGCCTTTGATTTTAGCTTATCTTATTGCTGGTCTTATTATTGGATTTCTTGGGTTTTTTAATATTGCTGATACGGAAGCATTGAGTTTATTTTCTGATTTAGGAGTAATGTTCCTTTTATTTTTAGTTGGTCTTGAGATGGACTATCAGGCGATTAAAAAAGTAGGGAAGACCTCACTTCTTTTAGGAGCCGCACAAATGATTATTAGTGCTGCGGGAGGATTTTTAATATCTTATTTCTTATTTAGTTTTAGTTTAATAGCATCAATCTATATAGCTGTTGCACTTTCTTTTTCTAGTACTGTAATTATTGTAAAATTGCTTTCTGAAAAAGGAGATCTTAATAGTTTGTATGGAAGAGTTTCAGTTGGACTCCTTTTAGTTCAAGATATGGTTGTGATTTTAATTTTAATTGCTCTAAATGCAATTGAAGGTAGTGGTGGAATAGCAATAAATTCAATTTTTCAAATTATAGCTGGAGGAATACTTATGTTTGGGTTAATGATGGCCTTAGGGCGCTCTGTATTTCCTTATATTTTTAGAAAAATAGCTCACTCTCAAGAGTTATTATTTTTAGTCAGTTTAGCTTGGCTTTTATTTTTTTCTATTGTTGCTAAGGCAGCAGGTTTTTCAATTGAGATTGCTGGATTTTTAGCTGGAATTGCTTTAGCTAATTCATCACATAAGTATCATATTGCAAGCAAAGTGAAACCTTTACGGGATTTTTTCATATTAATTTTCTTTGCTACGATTGGATCATTAATGGCCGTTTCTAATTTTGGAAATATACTAATTCCAATTATTGTACTCACTTTCTTTGTGATGGTTACTAAGCCGATTATTGTAATGTTTATATTGAAATATTTAGGTTATACGAAAAGAACTAATTTTTTAACCTCAGCAACAATTCCTCAAATTTCTGAATTTAGTCTTATATTTGCTTCGGTAGGCTTGTCTATGGGGCATATCAATGACCAAGTCTTTGCTATTATTGCGACAGTTGGAATGGCTACTTTTACTTTATCTACTTATTCTATACTTTATGCAGATAAAATGTACCCTTTCTTTTCTAATAAATTAGATTTTTTTGAGAAAAATAAAACTATTGAGGAAGAGGAAAGTGATTATGATTCCTCAAAACCAATAATTTTAATTGGGGCTCATAGGACAGGCGAGGGGATTATGAATTATATAGATCCAGATGATTTATTAGTAATTGATTTCGACCCTATTGTTATTGATGAACTAAAAAAGCGTGGTATTAAACATTTGTTTTCTGACATAACTGATCCTCATGTTTTTGAGCATTTAAACCTATATCAGGCAGAAGTAGTGATTTCAACAAGCCCAAACTTAAAAGATAATTTAGATTTGATTAGGAGGTTAAAAAAGCATGACAAAAATATTAAAATTATAGTTAGATCAGAAACAAAGAGAGAAGCTCTACAACTATATGATGAAGGAGTTGATTATGTTTTACTTCCTCATTTTGTCTCTGGTCAGTATTTAGGAAGTATTATTGACCCCGAGTTTGACCTTTCAAGATTAAAAGAGCTAAAAGAAATTGATTTAAAACTTTTAACTGAAAATAATTAAATGAATAAAGAAATTCAACGAATTAAAAAATATAGTATTATATCTTCCATAATTTTTGTAATCTTTACTCTTTTAGGTATAGCCTTTAATTGGCTTAATCCGGAAGAGACAGAGTTTTTCTTTTCTCAAATTACAGAAGAGTTTTCGTTTATTGAAAATTTTAATTTTTTAACTACTTTACTTTTTATTTTTCTTAATAACACTTTGACTTTAGTAATAGGAACCTTTCTCGGTGTGCTCTTTGCTGCTGTACCTATTTTGTTTTTAGCAATTAATGGTTTTGTTATTGGGGTTATAGCTAGTTATGTTTATCCTAGTTTCGGTGCTTTAAATTTATTTATTAGCTTAGCTCCGCATGGCGTATTTGAATTAACTGCGCTTTTCATTAGTTCTGGAATGGGTGTGTATTTAGGAGTATTGGCTATTGAGGAAATTAAAAATAAAAATTTAACTATAAAAAAAGTTTTAAGGAAAATTAGAAAGTTAGAATTTCCTAATAAAAAAATAAAAGAAGCTTATAAACTTTGTTTTAGTGGGTTTGTGTATATTGTTTTACCGCTTGTTTTTCTGGCAGCAGTTGTTGAATCTTTATTAATATTCATGGTATGACAGTTGAAAAGTATATATCAAAACAAAGTGAGGGCTCAATGAATAAGCAGGAAAATATCGCTATTTTTTTAACAAAAAAAGGAATTGATCCGTCTGATTTTATTCGTGCTGAATTAGTTCATGGGAAGGAGGTAAAAGTAGTTGGAGAAGATCAAAAAGGAGAAATAATTAAGGAAACAGATGGGTTAATTACGACCGATAAAAATATAGCATTAGGAGTTACTGTTGCTGATTGTTTACCGATTTACTTACATTCAGAAAAATTTATTGGCATTTTGCATGCTGGATGGAAGAGTTTAGAAAAAGAAATTATTCCAGAAGCAATAAATAAAATTAAGAAAATAGGGGAGGATCCAAAAAATATTAAAGCTTATATTGGTCCTTCAATTCAAGTTTGTCACTTTGAAGTTAAAGAAGATTTAGTCGAAAAATTTTCTGATTATAAAAATTGTTTTGAAAAAAAGGACGAAAAAATATTTCTAAATTTACAAAAAATTGCTAAAAATCAACTTAACTCATATGGTGTAAATAATATAAAAGACTCTAATAAGTGCACATATTGCAATCAAAAGTTTTTTTCGTATCGACGAGATAAAGAGATTAATAATATGTTAGCAGTAATAACTAATAATAAAAATGAGTAAAATTAAAAAGGCAGTAATAGCAGCAGCAGGTTACGGAACGAGATTTTTACCCGCAACAAAAAATCAACCTAAGGAAATGCTTCCGATTGTTGATAAGCCAATTATTCATCACCTTGTTGAAGAAGCTGTTGAATCGGGTATTGAAGATATAATTATCGTTACTAGGGCAGGGCAAATGCCAATGGAAGATCATTTTGATTCTAATTATGAGTTAGAAAAAGAATTAAAAGAGGCAGGGAAGTTGAAGAGATTGAAGAAAATTGAAGGGATTCCTCAGATGGCTAACTTTGCTTATGTAAGGCAGCACAAGGATTATCCTTATGGTAATGCAACTCCACTTCTTTGTGCCGCTCCACTCATAGATGATGATGAAGCATTTGTTTATATGTTTGGAGACGATTTAACACTTTCCGAAAAGCCGGTTACAAAACAACTAATAGATGTATACGAAAAAGAAAATCCCACTGCTGTTTTAGGGGTTCAAGAAGTTCCCGATGAAGAAGTAGAGCGATACGGAACAGTTAAATATAAAGATAGGTCAAAAAATTATGAAATAGAGTTGGGATGTGAAAAATTACCTGCCAAAAAGGCTCCATCTAACATGGCGCAATTTGGTAGATTTATATTTTCATATGATGTAATAAAAGAAGCTAAAGAAACTCCGCCGGGAAAAGATAATGAGTTGTGGGTTATGGACATTGTTAACAATTTAGCTCAAGAAGGAAAAAAAATATTAGGTCAGCCAATAGAAGGTGAGTGGCATACAACAGGGGATCCGCTTCGGTATTTAAAGACCTCAGTAGAGTTTGCGTTACGCAGAGATGATATTGGGGATGACTTTAGAAAGTATTTAGAAGATCGTTTTCAGTCTTGAAAATAAACTTTGCTTGTGGTAGTCTTTTAGGTAGAAATTTGGGAAGAATAAATAAGTATAATTAAAGTTCGGGCTCCGACCCAAGGTGCCCGTTTTAAATTCTTAAAATATGTTTGATAAATTAAAAAAAGTAAATCAACTTAGAAAATTAAAAAATAGTCTTAAAGATGAAGTTTCTGAAGTTGAAGAGGATGGAGTTCGTGTAAAGGTAAATGGGCAGATGAAAATTGAAGAAGTAGAGATTAGTCCTGAGTTAACTAAAAAGAAACAAGAAGACACTTTAACGAGCTGCATTAATAATGCATTGCAAAAGGCACAAATGAAAGCAGCTCAAAAAATGTCAGAACTCCAAGACTAGTGAAGAATTTTGAATCTCTAAACAACGAGGTTGTAGAATGTATTCAATCTAATGAAATTGGAATCATTCCCACTGATACTATTTATGGAGTAGTAGCCTCTGCGTTGTCGCCGCGTATAGTTGAAAAAGTATATACAGTCAAGGAAAGGGATAGAAAAAAGCCAATGATTGTTCTAGTCGGAGCTGAGAGGGATATAACCGATTATTTTAGTATTGATTACCCGAAGAAGTTGGATAAAGTTTGGCCAGCCAAGCTTAGCGTTATATTACCTTGTAAAAAATTCCCTCACATTCATAGGGGAAACAAAACGATTGCTTTTCGAGTTCCAGACAAAAAAGATCTTAGAGAATTATTAATTAAAACCGGTCCAATTGTTGCTCCTAGTGCTAACCCACAAGGAAGAGAGCCTGCTAATAATATCAGGCAGGCAAAAAAGTACTTTGGGGAAGAGGTTGATTTTTATGTAGATCAGGGCACTAAAAAATCAAAACCCTCTACATTAGTAAATTATAATAAGGGTGAATTTGAAATTTTGAGAGAGGGAGCAGTTAGTGAAAGGATTTTCCAATAAAATCCATATTCCCCTGTAAAAAATCTTTTGATTTCACTTTTTTAGAACCCTCAATCTGTAATTCTTCTATTAATAGAAAGTCTTCGCCGGTTTGAACGGCGATTTTTTCATTTGTTCCTAAATAAATTTTACCAGGATCTCCAAAAGGGCCATCTTGAGTTTGCTTTTGGACGCTAGCTTTAAATATTTTAACTAACTTTCCATCCACTTTACTATAACTTCCAGGCCAAGGGTTGTAAGCTCTTATTTCTCTTTCAATTTTAGTAGCGCTATTGTTCCAATTAATTTTACCATCCTTCTTATTTAAAAGTTTAGTGTGTTTGGCTTTTGAGTCGTCTTGAGGTTTTGGTTTTATATTTTTATTTATCCATTTTGGGACTGTATCTGCCAGAAGTTTTCCACCAAGTGTAGATAATTTATTTTCTAAAGTTTTATAGTACTCATTTCCGTTTAGCTCAATTTCTTTTTGTGCTAATATTGGCCCGTGATCAATTTTTTCATCCATTAGCATGATTGTAACTCCAGTTTTTTCATCACCATTTAATATAGCAGCTTGAAGTGGAGTTGGGCCTCTGTATTTAGGGAGGAGTGAAGGGTGAACATTTAAGAATCCATGTTTAGGCTTTTCTAATACATCCTTTTTTATTATTTCTCCGTAAGCAGCAACTAGAACTAAATCAGTTTGGTCGATTACTTTTTCTAATTCATTAAATACTGAAATACCTTCTCTTTCTGCTATTTTTTTAACTGGACTAGGCTTTTTATTTTGTCCTCTTCCTCTTGGTTTATCTTTGGCGGTAACTACAGCATTAATTTCTATACTTTTAAGTAGTTCTTCTAAAACTTTTTTACTAAAATTTGGAGTTCCTGCAAATGTAATATGCATATATTTATTTTTATTAATCTTCTTCTTTCCAAGTAATATCCTCTTCTTTTCCAGCAAATTCAAACCATTCTCCTTGATCGTCAATTACGTACCATTTTCCTCTTGATTTTATCATTCTTTCTCCACGATAAAAAGGTTTCTTTTCTTTCTTTTTTGGTTTTAAGTTTTTAAGCTCAGGCCACTTTTTAAAGACAGTTTCAATTGCATAATCTAAGTTTCTAGATTTTGCCCAGTCAGCCACTTTTTGAATTGCTTTTTTAGCTTTTTCTAATGATCCAGCTAAATCTAACAGATCTTTAGCTGGTTTAGTGTGGCGAGAATATATTATTTGTTTTTTTCTGGCACTTTGTTTAACCTCTTCAATGCTAAGTCCCTTTGTTTTAAAATAATAGTTTACTAGCTTTTGAACATCACTTTCCATCTTTTTTTCAATTCGTGCTTTTTCTGGAGAAGGACAGCTTATATCTTTATTACTTAAAAATTCTAGAAAAAAACGAACAGTCCGCATATAATTTTTTTGTGTTTGTTTACTTATTTGTTTTCCTCTAGAACTTTTTCTATTTTTTAAAAACTTCTTATATTTAATAAGAATATCTTCTGAAAACTTATCCGGAGTTATATCTTTTAAATTATTTAAAGATAACCATTTTTCAAAATGATCTAAATGTCTTTCTCTCTGCTTTAAAGTAGTGTTGGAGAGCCCTTTTTCCTTTTCTGTTTGTAGAAATTCAGAAAAATAATTTACTATCTTTTTACATTCCTTCATAGGTTTCAGTTTCAAATTTATATATTTTATAGTTTTCTTCCGGATTAATTCTTGCTTTTTTTAAGGCTGTTTTTATTTGCTTTTTCGTATTATCAATACCTTCTAAGTTGGGGAGTAATAATCCCTTTTTAAGCCCTGACTCAACAATAACCCCTTCTCTTTTTGGATTTATCTTAATATCTGTAGGAATTTTTGAGCCTTCTACTTCTGTTACTAATGTTGGTTTTTTTAAAATATTTACTTCGTAAGTTAAATTAGAAAGTTCTTCCTCTTTTATATCGGGAATTCGAGGATCTTGGCAGGCGCCTATAGCGCTTGAAATAATTTCTTGGGCAAGTGTGTCTTTAGTAGGTTTTATTGTTCCTATACAGCCTCGCAAGTTTCCATTATTTTTAAGAGTAACAAAAACTCCTGCTTTTTTCTTTTTTAAATCAATAGAAAGATCGTCAGGGTTTATTTTATTCCCAGTTTTGACGTAGTGTTGAACTGCTTCTTTTGCCAATTTAATTATGGACATAACTTTTAATTCTTTTTGCTTCTTTTTCAACTAATTCTCCACCATATTCAGCACCATGGTCAGAAGCTCCTTTATAACGAGGCGCCTTTTGGTCTAAGTGAAGATTCAATATATTTTTATTTTTTTTGTAGTAGATATGAAATCTTGGAAATTTATTACCTCTTATGGGTCGTGAAAAGGATGGTTCTTTTTTATCCGAAAAGCGATCAGGGTGATATCCTAAATTTCTCATTAATGCATTAATGTTTCCTTTAAAGTCTTCTAATTTAATTTTCATTTTCAAAATTATAATTAACCACTCCATAACCAACACCAAAAGGACCTTCATAAGAAAGAACTTCTGGGTTGCAGTTAGTTTTTGACAGTAAACCAAGCAAAATTAATATCGACCTATAACCGCATTGTCCAGCTTCATCTATGAGGTTTTGGTCCATGTTCACTATTTTTTCAATTTCATTATTCCTTAGAAATTCCATTAGATCTTGATCAAATTTTTTCCCTTTTTCAGAAAAACCAGCTGGAGCTGAAGGAGTTAATTTGTGAGAAAGATCACCGGAAGCAATAATTCCTATTTTTTCTTCACTTTTTTCGATTATATCAAATAATTTTTTCCCAAAATTAAAATGTATTTTTCTACTTTTCATTGAAAAAGTGATTGGTACTGCCTTGAGAGAGGGTTTCTTTTGTTTTAAAAAATAAAGAGGAACAGCACTACCATGATCTAGTGTAGCTTCCTCAATTTTTTTAGTGTATTTTAGTTCGGTTATTTCATCTACAAGGCCTGGATTGCCATCAAAACTTAACAACGCTCCGGGAAGAGAACTGGTAAAACGATCAGCACTGTAAATGTTGAAAGTTTTTTTGGAAACTGATCCATGAGGAGTAATCACTATAACCGTTTCAACTTCCTTACTTTCAAAATCTTCTGCTAATTTTCTCATTGCATCAGTTGTATCTGCTACTCTTGTAAGATCCTCCTTGTTTCCAACACTAGGAACAATAATAGGGGGGTGAGGTGAAATTGCCGCAAATTGTAAACTCATTTTTAGTCCTTAATACATTAATAAATAAATTTATGTATTAAGCTTTAATTATCTTAATATCTTGACCGCATTTACTACAACGACCTTCCTGATCGTAGCTTTTTATATTATAACTATTTCTTTCAATTATTAAATTGTCACATTGAGGACAATATGTGTTAGTCTTGTTAGTAATTATATTACCGGGATATATATAATTCAAACCAGCTTCTTTTCCGATTTTGTAAGCTTTTTCTAAAATTTCATCGGAAGTGTCAGGAACATCTTTCATGTCTTTAGAAAAGCGGCTTGAAAATTTAGAAACATGCCAAGGAATATTTTTATCAATACTATAAATAAACTTAGCGATGCTTTTTAACTCTTTCTTACTATCATTATACCCGGGAATGATCAAAGTGGTTAATTCAAGCCAGGCTGAGTTGTATAGATTTTTTATTGATTTTAGAACTGGTTTTAATCTTCCTCCACAAACATTTTTATAAAAATCATCAGAAAAACTTTTAAGGTCAATGTTGATAGCGTCTATATAAGGAGAAACTTTTTCAAGCGATTCCTTTGAAAAATATCCGTTGGAGACCCAAACATTTTTAATATTTTCTTTTTCAGCTAGTTTCATTATATCTAACGCGTATTCAAGAAATATGATAGGCTCTCCGTACGTATAGGATATAGATTCAACCCCTTTGTCTTTAGCCATTTTAACAATGTTAGCAGGTGATATATATTTTTCATTCAACTGATCTTTTTTTCGTTGAGATAGTCGCCAATTTTGACAATTTTTACAACTAAAAGAGCATCCTGGTGTGGCAATAGATAGGCTTTTAGTGCTAGGTAAAAAATGATATAAAGGCTTCTTTTCAATCGGATCAATGTTTAAGGCTGCAACTTGTCCGTAATTATAAACTCTTAATTCTCCGCCTTTATTTTGTCTCATATTGCATTTTCCAGTTTCTTCCTCACTTAGAGTGCAATAATGAGCGCAGTTCAGGCATTTAACTTTTTTATTATCTATCTTTTTTTGGAGTAAGGCTTTTTTCATTACTAATACTTTATCATATTTTAATAAAAATCATAAATAAGCTATTATTAAAATAAGTAAAATAATGAGTTGAAATTATCAATTTATTAATTCATAATTAATACAAGTTATGCCAAGAACATTTTTAGCTATTAATCTGCCTGTAGAAACAAAAGATTTATTAGCTAACAAACAAAAGGATATAAGGCTTAATTTTGATAGAAATCCACTTAAATGGGTAAAGCGAGATAATTTGCATATTACTTTAGCTTTTCTTGGTTCTGTTGATAAAGAAAAAATTAAAAAATTGTCTGAAGATTTAAAAAGTATAGATTTTTTTAAATTTTCAATTTTAATTGATGATGTAAGATATGTTCCAAATAGGCGAGAGGCAAAAATGATTTGGGCAACTGGTCAAAGTGAAGATGTAGAAAAATTGAAAAAAGAAATAGATCAGGTCTTAATTAATGCTGATTATTTAAAATATACTCCCGATTCAAGAGATTTTAAATTACATGTTACACTAGCTAGAACTAGATCTTTTGAATTTAAAAAACAATCAATAGAGCAGATTCCCTTGTTAGAAGATGAATTTGTAAATAGTGAATTTGAAGTTAGTTCTTTTGAGATAATGGAGAGCAAGCTATCTAAGGGTGGTCCACAATATAAAATTATTAAAAGTTTTAATTTATAAAGCTATGAATATACATTTTGTTGGTATTGGAGGGATTGGGGTTTCCGCTTTAGCAAGGCATTACTTATTAAGTGGTGAAAAAGTAACTGGATCTGATTTAGCCACTAGCGAAATAATTAATGACTTGAAGAATTTAGGAGCTAATATTTATAATCAACATGATGAAGATAATTTAAATGAAAATGTTGATTTAGTAATATATTCTCCAGCAGTGCCAAATGATAATCCTGAATTAAAAAAAGCTAAAGAATTATCTATAGAAGCAAAAAGTTATCCGGAAGCATTAGGAGATTTAACTAAAAATTATTTTACAATTGCAGTTTCGGGGACTCATGGTAAAAGCACTACAACTGCTATGGCAGCATTAATGCTTGAAGAGGCTGGGTTAGATCCAACAGTAATAGTAGGTACTAAACTAGAAGAATTTGATAACTCAAATTATAGAAAAGGTGATTCCAAATATTTACTAATTGAAGCGGATGAATGGCAAGGATCTCTTTTAAATTACAAACCCAATATAGCTATTTTAACTAATTTGGAATTAGAACATTTAGATTATTATAAGGATCTGGATCATCTTTTAGAAACTTTTCAAGAATATTTGGACAAAATGGAAAAGGAGGGGGAAGTCATAATGAATAAAAAAGATAATAATTTATCTAAACTTAAAGTAAGGCAAAAAAAGCATCTTTTTTCTAAAAATGAGAAGGTTGCTGATGAAATAAAGAATAGACTAAAAGTTCCTGGTCTGCACAATCTTGAAAATGCATTAGCGGTAAATAAATTAGGAGAAATATTGGGAATTAATAAAGAAGTTGTATTATTTGGACTGTCAAAATATAAGGGATCATGGAGGAGGTTTGAGAAAAAGAAAATAAAAATTAACGGCAAAGATTATCAACTTGTATTGGATTATGCTCATCACCCAACTGAATTAAAAGCCACATTGCAAGCTTTAAAAGAAGAGTTTCCAAACAAAAAAACTTTAGCTGTTTTTCAACCTCATCAATATCAACGGAGCATGCACTTGAAAGATAAATTCATAGATGTTTTTAAGAACTCTCCTGTTGATCAACTGTTTATTACTGATATATATAGTGTTCCTGGTAGAGAGAAACAATGGATTAAAGAGCAAATTACCTCTAAAATGCTTGTTAATAAAACTAATTTGGGGGAAGTTGCTCATCTTGCAGGTGATTTAGAAGGTGTTGCCAACAAGTTAAAAAGCAACTTGCAGGGAAATGAAATAATAGCTATAATTGGGGCAGGAGATATTTACAAGCTAGAAAATAGCTTGAAAGGTTAAAAAACCAAAAAAAATTGTATGGAATGGGTTATAATCCTCATCGTAATTTTGGCGGTAATAATTTGGTACGTAACTAAAGGAGAAATAGAGGAAATTGAAGAAATTGAAGAAAATGAAATAGATAATAATACAATAAAGGAAGAAAAGGAAGGAGAAGAAAAAGAAATAAATCAATAACAGATAAAGGCCACCTTTAAAAGGGTGGTCTTTTGATTATGATAAAAAAAGAAATAAATCAATTTAAAAAGAGGCTAGATCCAATAATTATAAGTTCTTTGAAAAACTTTCATGATGATAATTTTGCATCTCTAATTACTCATCAAATTAAAACGGGCGGTAAGAGATTGAGACCTTTTTTATTTGTAAAAACATTTAAGTGTTTAGGAGGGAAGAAGAATTCTTTAAAAGTAGCAAGTGCAATAGAAATCTTTCATAATTATAGTCTTTTGTTAGATGATATTATCGATCAAGGGGCCTTAAGAAGGGGGGAGCCAACCTCTTGGGAGAAATATGGGACCTCTGCAACTTTATGTGTTAGTTCTTTTTATTTCTCCGCAATTTTAAATTTATTAAAAGAGCAAAATTCTAAAGCGATTGAAATATTCTCGAAAGAAACTAATAATGTTATGGAAGGTGAGCTCATTGATTTATTACAGGAAAGAACTTTGGAAATTGAGGTCTCAAAAAAGTTAAAAAATAAATATAGAGAGGTAAGTTATGATTCTTACTTAGATATGATTAGTAAGAAGACTGCTTCTTTATTTCGCTTGTCATGTGGGCTGGGTGCTATTTTAGCAGAGGCAGGTGATGAAATAACGAAAAAAGCTGTTAATTTTGGTCATAATCTCGGGATTAGTTATCAAATCAGAGATGATATTTTAGACATTTTTGGTGATCAAAATAAATTTGGAAAAGAAATTGGGAAAGATATAAAAGAAAGGAAAGGGGGTAATATAGTTTTGCTTTTGGCTGCTAAGGAAAATAAGGATGTGTTAAAGATATTTAAAAATGATAAAATAGGGGATAAGGAAGTTACAGAAGCGATTAAAATGATTAAACAAACAGAAGCTAAAAATAAAGCAGAAAAAATTGCTTTAGAATATATCTCCAAAGCAGAAAACACACTTAAAAAATTTCCAAAGAATCAAAATCAAGAAAGTTTAATAGAATTATTAAGATACATTAAGAAAAGGACAAAATGAAAATAGAAAATAAAGTACTAAAAATAGATACTAAAAAATCCTTAGATTTTATTGATATAACAGATAAAATTAAGTCATTTGTAGATGACATTAATGTTAGTGATGGATTAGTTAATATTCAGTCTATGCACACTACTGCAATGCTACTTTTAAATGAAAATGAACCACTGTTAATAGAAGACATTAAAAAAAATTTAGAGTCTATAGCTTCTAAAAATAAGGAATATAATCACGATAATTTTGATGTAAGAACTGTTAATATGTGTGATGATGAGTGTGCAAATGGACACGCACACTGCAAAGCGGTTTATTTAACACCTACTAACACAATAAATTTAATAAACAATAAGCTTCAATTAGGAAAATGGCAAAGAGTTTTTTTATTGGAACTTGATAGGCCTAGACCAAGAAAAGTCCAAGTTCAAGTTCTAGGTGAATAATTTTGACTGCTGTCTCTTATATGTTATCCTTATTGTTAGTGAAAAAAATAAAATAAAACTATTATGGATATAAAAGTAGAAAGTAAAGAAAATTCAAAAAAAGAACTTAAAGTGACAATTCCGCTTGATGAATTTGAAGAATACGTTGATAAAGCTGCACAAAATCTTTCTGAGGACATGGATATAAAAGGATTTAGACCTGGAAATGCACCTAGAGATGTTGTTGAAAATTCAGTAGGCAAAGAAAAGGTTTGGCAAGAAGCAGCTAGAATAGCTGTAGAAAAAACTTATCCAAAAGCTCTTGAGGAAAAAGATCTTTTTGCTATTTCACAACCAGAGGTTGATTTTGCTCAACTCGCACCAGGAAACGATTTAGTTTATAAGGCAAGTTTCTATACAATGCCTGAATTTGATCTTCCTAATTATAAAGAGATTGCTGAAAAGATTGTTGATGAAAAAAAAGAAGATGTAGAAGTTGAAGATTCTGAAGTTGATGAAACCCTAGAAAGAATTCAAGATTCTAGAGCAACCTCAAAGGAAGTAGATAGAGAAGCAAGTGAAGGTGATCAAGTTACAGTCAGTTTTACTGGAGAAGTTGATGGAGAAAAAAGAATTGAAGAAGATGAATTTGGATTCGAACTTGGATCTGGTCAATTCTCAACTTTAGAGGGATTCGAAGATGAAATTGTAGGAATGAAAGCAGGAGAAGATAAAGATTTTAGCGTGTCAATTCCTGAAGATAGTTCAAATAAGGAATTAGCTGGCAAAGAGATTGATTTCAATTTGAAACTTGATTCTGTGAGTGAAAAAGAGCTTCCGGAACTCACTGATGAGTTTGCTGAAAGCTTACATCCTAATGTTTCTAGCTTAAAAGAATTAAGGGAAAAAATTAAAGAAGGAATTCAATCTGAGAAAGAATCTAAAAATGAAGAAGCATTAAAAATGGAAATAGTTCAAGCTCTTATTGAAAATACAGATTTCCCAATCCCTGATGTGTTAGTTGAAAGAGAATTGAACAATATGGAAACTAAAATGGAAAGACAACTGCAACAAAGTGGTGTTACTTTTGAAGATTACTTAGATCAAATTGATAAAACAAAGGATGATCTTCGAGATGAGTGGAGAAGTAAAGCAGAGGATAATGTATCCGCAGCAATAATACTTCATAAAATTGCAGAAGCAGAAGAGATTGAAGTAACAAATGAAGAGATTGAAGAAGAAGTGCAAAAGCATTTAAGTCACACTGGTCAATCTGCAGAAGAACATGGTGAAGAGGATTTGCAAAGACTTAGAAGTTATATCCGAGACATTAAAAAGAACGATAAAATATTTAACTTTTTGATGAATTAGAACTTTAGTTTTTGGACTGATTATGCTAGATTAAAGTAGATAGGAGGGATATTGATGAATAAATGTAATCCTTTTTCCTTTGGTTGTAAAAAAATTATAGAATTAGATGATTCCATTGCTAGCTTAGTTTTTATACTTAATTTTATTGGTATAAGAACTAAAGCTAGTTGTCATGGTCATTTGGATGATTTTCGATATCCATTTCCCTGGGTCTGTGTGTATGACAAAGACTACGAAAGATTGTCTGTTATTATAAAGGAATATAATAAAAAGAGTAATATTGAATGGAAAATTTCTTTAGATACACCAACTGCAGAGTGGATTCTAAGACCAAGAAAGATTGATAAAAGACTAATTTTCCTACAAAAGGAAGCAGATAGCCTAGCTGGATATTTATCAAGGAGATTACTTAAAAAAGAGTGCCTAGCGTAGGCACTCTATTTTTTTTGTAATTTTCACTTAGATTTAGTATAATTGTTCAAAACAAATTCTTTTAATATGTCCAAAATACTTATTATTGAAGACGAAAAAACTCTTGCTCAAATGTATAAAGAAGTTTTTACTAAGGAAGGTTACGATGTTTTTTTAGCTGGCGATGTTGCTGAAGCATTAAAACAGGTAAAAAAAGTAAAACCAGATTTAATTTTATTAGACATTCTATTACCTGGTGAAACTGGCATATCCTTTTTGATTAAATTAAGAAGATTAGAATCAGAGGTAGCAGATACAAACGTTGTTGCTTTTTCAAATTATGATGATCAGGAATCAAAAAAAGAAGCTTTTAGATTAGATGCAAAGGAGTATTTAATTAAAACTGAAAACACACCAAAAGAAATACTTAACAAATCAATTAAATATTTAGAATAAATTATGCAGAGAATTTTAAACAAAGAAACTACTAAAAAAACAGGTGATAAGGTGTTAGTTGCTGGTTGGGTAGATTCAGTAAGATCGCATGGAAAGATTTTATTTTTGGACCTTAGAGATAGGTCTGGATTATTGCAGGTGGTGGTTAATCCGGAAGAAATTAAGACAGCGCAAGAGTTGAGAGGCGAGTGGGTGGTGGAAATAATTGGCAAGGTAAAAGATAGGCCCGAAAACATGGTAAACGATGAAATTATTACCGGAACTGTTGAATTAAAAGCGGAAGAAATTAATGTTTTATCTGAGTCTAAGACTCCGCCTTTTGAAATTACTGATGATGGAAAAGAGGTTGGTGAAGATATTAGAATGAAATACCGTTATCTTGATATAAGAAGAAAAAGAATGCAGAAAAATTTAAGAATGAGACACAAAACAGCTCATTTTTTTCGTAACTTTTTAACAGATAATGGATTTATAGAGGCAGAAACTCCGGTTTTAACAAAATCAACTCCAGAAGGTGCAAGAGATTTTTTGGTACCCTCTAGAAAACAAGCTGGCCATTTTTATGCATTACCTCAGAGTCCTCAACAATATAAACAACTATTGATGGTTGGCGGGTTGGAAAAATATTTTCAATTTGCGAGATGTTTCCGGGATGAAGATGTGAGAGCTGATAGACAGGCTGAGTTTACACAACTTGATATGGAAATGTCATTTGTGGATAGGGAAGATGTTTTAGGGCTTGTAGAAGAGATGTTTATTAAAGTGGTTAAAGAAGTCTTTCCAGGTAAAAAGATAAAAGAAAAGCCCTTTCCTAGAATTAGTTATGATGAAGCAATGAAAAAATGGGGTTCAGATCGACCGGATTTGAGAGATGACAAAAAGGACGAAGATGAACTTGCCTTTGCTTTTGTTGTTGACTTTCCAATGTTTGAAAAATTTGACGGTGGTTATAGAGCTGAGCATCATCCTTTCACAAAACCTGATGCTAGTCCAGAAAAAGTAAAAGAGGATCCTGAGAATGTTTTATCTTTTCAATATGATTTAGTTTTAAACGGTGAGGAAATTGGTGGAGGTTCAATAAGGTCGCATGACCCTGAGATGCTAGAAGCAATTTTTGAAGTTTTGGGTCACAAAAAAGAAGAAATTAGATTTAAATTTGGTCATCTTCTAGATGCTTTTGAATATGGGGCACCGCCTCATGGAGGAATAGCATTTGGATTTGAAAGATTTTTAATGATTATGTTAGGTGAAGACAATATTAGAGAAGTAATGGCATTTCCTAAAACAGGGGATGGTAGAGGTTTAATGATGGGAACTCCTTCTGATGACGTTAGTGAAGAACAGTTAGACGAATTGCATATTAAAGTATTGAAAGATGAAAAAGATGAAAAATAAAAAGACACTTTTTTTACTAGGTATTGTTCTGGTTATTTTTGCAGGTAGTTTTTTTGTTGCTGACTCAGAAAATAAAGAAAAAACTAATTCTCCTAAAATACACGAAAGAAAACCAAAAGAAGTTATAAATGACGACCTTCTAATTGATAGAGTAAAGGGGGTTGGGACTGTAGATATTAATGCGGAAGCAGCTTACTCTATTTATTTTAAGGATGAAGACTCTCAAGTTCTTTTTAGCAGAAATAGAAATGAACAACTCCCAATTGCAAGTTTAACCAAATTAATGACAGCGCTCGTTGTTTATGAAAATTATGATTTATCAGATTCTATTGGTATTCCAGATTCAAAATATTTTACTGATAGTCATCTAAATGATTTAAGAGTATTTACAGACACAACTTTTAAAGAGCTTTTATACCCACTACTTTTAGAATCTAATAATAGTGGAGCATATGCTGCAGCTACAGCACCAAAGAATATTGATTTTGATGATTTTATAGAATTGATGAATAAAAAAGCTGATGAATTGGGGATGAGGAGAACAAAGTATTATAATCCTAGTGGATTGGATACGGTTAAGGGGGTTAATTTGTCTACTGCCAGAGATGTTTCTAAGTTAATGCGTGAATTGCTTGATGTTTCTCTTTTTCGAGATATTTTGCAAAGAAAAGATTATGAGATTAAATCTAAAAAATCTGATCTTCATTATTCAGTGACTACTACAAATAGATTTTTAGATGGAACTTATTTTTCTAAAAAACCAGATTGGTATGAGGACATACTAGGCGGGAAGACTGGATTTACTTATCAAGCTATGGGGTGTTTAGTAATGGTATTAGAAGTAGAAGATGGATATGTAGTTAATGTGGTGTTGGGAGCTAACGGAAGAAATCAAAGATTTGAAGAGATGGAAAAATTAACTAATTGGATATATAAAGCTTACGAAATATAATTTATAAAAAAATGGATCCAGCTGTAGTAAACATGACAAAAGTTTTTGTGTTAGGTGTTATTTCTTTTGGGTTTACACTTCTTTTAACACCGGCATTTACACACTTTATGTATAAACATAAATTGTGGAAAAATAAAGTTCGCCAAAAGGGAATTGATGGAAAGCAATTAAAGGTGTTTACAAAGCATCACTCGGATAAAGAAACCAGTGTACCAAGATTAGGTGGGCTTTTAGTTTGGATTCCGCCATTAATTTTAATATTTTTATTTTATGGATTTAGTTTTCTATCAAACCACTTCTGGGTAGAAAAGTTAAGCTTTTTAAGTAGAGGGCAGACTTGGTTGCCACTTTTTACTTTAGTAGTTGCCTCCCTGGTAGGATTAGTAGATGATGTGTTGCAAATCATTGAAAAGCCTAAAAATAAAGCTTTAAAGTTTTTATTTTCTAAGATGGAGCGGTACATTGGAGGTGGGCTTTCTTTAAAGTATAGGATCTCATTAGTAACTTTAATTGGTGCTGTAGGAAGTTGGTGGTTTTATTTTAGGTTAGGTCAGGATAGTATTTTTATTCCCGGTTTTGGTCAATTTTACTTAGGTTTGTTTTTTATCCCGTTCTTTATTTTAGTAATGCTTGCTACATATAGCGGTAGTGTTATCGATGGCTTAGACGGTTTATCTGGTGGTGCATTTGCTGCTATTTTTACTGCTTTTACAATTATAGCTATTGAATCAGGAATGATTAATTTAGCGGCATTTTGCTTAGTTTTGGTAGGTAGTATCCTTGCATTTTTATGGTTTAACATTCCACCGGCAAGATTTTACATGGGGGAGACTGGAATATTAGGTCTAACTACCACGTTAACTGTAATAGCTTTTTTAACTGATTCAGTAGCAGTCCTACCAATCATTGCAATTCTTTTAGTTGCAGAAAGTGGTTCGGTAATACTTCAACTTCTATCAAAAAGATTTCTTAACAAGAAAATATTTCTTTCTGCTCCTATCCATCATCATTTTGAAGGAAAAGGATGGCCTTCATATAAAGTAACAATGAGATTTTGGATCATAGGAGTTTTCGCAGCCATTATTGGAGTAGTAATTAGGTTAATGGGTTAATATAATGATTAATACTCTAAAAAATAATAAAATTTTAATACTTGGGTTTGGAAGAGAGGGGAGAGATACCTTGAGGTTTTTACATGATAGATTTCCAAACAAAGAAATTGGAATAGCTGATAAAGCGGAAGAAGAAATAAAAGAGAGTGGTGATGTTAAAACTTTTTTTGGTGAAAATTATTTAGATGCAATACAAGATTATGAAATTATTATAAAATCACCAGGAATTCCTTTCTCTTTGATTAAAGAATTTGAAGAAGAAAAAATAATTACTAGTCAGACTGACATTTTTCTTAATATTAAACACGAAAAAGTAATCGGAGTAACAGGAACTAAAGGAAAAAGCACTACTTGCCTTTCAATATATAACATTTTAAATAATAAATTAGATAAACCCGTTTATCTTTTAGGTAATATTGGAAAGCCAGTTTTAAGCTTCGTAGACAAAGAAGGGTTTTTTATCTACGAGTTATCTAGCTTCCAACTTCAAACTGCTAATACAAGCCCTCATGTGGCTGTACTGCTTAATATTTTTAAGGATCACTTAGATCAACATGAAAATTTTGATAAGTATTTAAGTTCAAAGGCTAACATTACTAAATTTCAAAAAAAAGAAGATATATTAATTTATAATAAAAAAGATCAATTCATTAAAAATATTGCTAAAAAGTCAAAAGCAAAGAAGATAAAATTTGATCCGAAAGATAGAATTCCAAATTCAGCAGTTTATTTACAACCAATACTTAAAGTTGTTAGTCTTTTTGGAGTTTCAGAAAAAGAAACAATAAAAAATATTAATAAAATAGATTTTTTACCTCATAGATTAGAATTTGTTGGTAAATATCAAAATATTTCCTTTTTTAATGATTCTGCAGCTACTATTCCGGAAGCGGCAGTAGAAGCAATAAGTAATGTAGACAATCTTAAAACATTAATTACTGGCGGAGTTGATAAAGGGGGAGACTATTGTTTGCTTGCAGAAAAAATAATTAAAAGTGATATTGAAACGCTTATTCTTTTTCCTGTTACGGGTCAAAAAATAGAAAGCGAATTAAAAGAAATTTCTAATAAACTGCCAAAAATAATTCACTGCAATAGTATGGAACAAGCTGTAAAGGAAGCTTATAATAATACAAAGTTTGGAAGTTGTCTCTTATCTCCTGCTTCCTCAAGCTTTAATATGTTCTCCAGTTATAAAGACAGAGGTAATCAATTTAAAGAAAATGTAAAAAAATATGGCCAGAAATAACGAAAAAATTGATATTGTTTTACTTATATCGGCTGGGCTTATAATTTTGCTTGGGTTTATTGTTTTTACCAGTGTGTCAATGGCTAGAATAGCTGCTACTACGGAGAATATTGAAGATTTAAATTTACCTTATTTTTTGATTCGACAATTTGTTATGGGAGTTCTGCCAGGCGTGCTAATTGGATTTTTGCTTTATAAAATCCCGTTAGAAATTATTAAGAAATGGGCACCTTTTGTTTTACTCTTAAACATAATCGGAGTTGCGATGGTATTTATTCCTGGATTAGGTTTAACTGTTAGGGGTGCAACTCGTTGGATTTCAATTGGTGGAATTTCTTTTCAACCAAGTGAGTTTCTCAAATTAACTTTTATAATTTATTTAGCAAGTTGGTTATCAAGCAGAAGAGATATTGATAGTGATAAACAAGTGTTTTCTGAAACGTTTATTGCTTTTGGTGCTGTTTGCGCTTTTATTAGCGGATTGATATTATTACAATCTGATTTAAGCACCTTAATAGTAATTATGGCAAGCAGTTTTGTAATGTATTTTACTTATCGCACTCCTTTTAGTCATATTTTAGCACTGACTGTAAGTGGTTTTACTGCTTTAGTTGCATCTATTGTACTCTTTCCTTACAGGTTAGCTCGAGTTAAAGATATGCTTAGTGCTGGTGTTGATACTCAAGATATGTCCTACCAAGCACATCAAGCTTTAATTGCTATTGGATCAGGTGGAATAACTGGACTTGGGTTTGGGGTCGGGCATCAAAAATATGGCTTTCTACCTTTTGCAATGAGTGATTCTATTTTTGCTGCTTATGCTGAAGAGGCGGGATTTATTGGGAGTGCTTTATTAATCATACTTTTTTTGGTGTTTGCCTGGCGAGGTGTTAAAATTGCAAAAAGGAATAAAGATAGTTTTTTCAGTCTGATAGCAATAGGAATAAGTTCTTGGATATTTTTTCAAGCCTTTATCCATATCGGATCAATGTCTGGAATTTTACCAATTACAGGAATTCCGCTTCCTTTTATTAGTCATGGAAGAGCTCATTTTGTTGCAGAATTAGCTGGATTAGGAGTGCTTCTAAATATATCTAAATCATAAAATAATAGTATGAAAGAAAGAAAAATAATTTTTACAGGTGGAGGAACAGGAGGACACGTTTTTCCTTTAGTGGCTGTTATTCGAAGCTTAAAGGATCAATTTCCTAGTAATGAGAAGTTAAATATGTTTTATATAGCTCCGAAAGATAATATTCCTGACTTTAATTTTACTCAAGAAGGATTGAAGACTAAATATATTTTAGCTGGTAAATTAAGAAGATATATTGATCCCATTTCAATATTTTTAAATATTATTGATATCATTAAAATTCCTTTAGGTATAGTTCAAGCTATTTTTCATTTGTTTGTAATATCTCCAGATATGGTTTTTTCTAAAGGTGGTTATGGATCAGTTCCGGTTGCTATTGCTGCAAGCATATTAAGGATTCCAATAATTTTACATGAATCAGATGCAACTCCTGGTTTAGCAAATAAAATTGTTTCAAAGTTTGCAACAGAAGTTTTTGTTTCTTTTCAAGATACTGAAAATATTAATCCTGGAAAAAAGTTTGTGGTTGGGAATCCAATCCGAAAATCAGTTTTAGACGGTGACTTTGAACAAGGAGTAAATAGATTCAACTTAAAAAAGGGGAAGCCAGTTCTTCTAGTATTGGGCGGTTCACAAGGTTCAGAAAGGATAAATGATACCATTCTTGCTGTATTAACTCAGCTTTTAGAAGAATTTGAAATAATACATCAATGTGGAAGAGATAATATAGAAAAAATTAGAGAAGAAACAGAAGCATTTTTACCTGAAGAGCTAAAGGGGTTTTATCATCCATATGCTTTTTTCGATGAAAATCAAATGAAAGATGCGTATGCTGTTGCTAGTTTGGTAGTTTCGAGAGCTGGTGCTGGCTCAATATTTGAGATAATAGCCAATAATAAACCAAGTATTTTAATACCACTGCCTGAAGCAGCACAAAATCATCAAGCAGAAAACGCATATCGAGTAGCTAGAGTAGGGGCAACAATTGTGATGGAAGAAGAAAATTTAACACCTCATTTCTTTTTGGAAAAGGTGAAATCACTTTTCTCGCCACCAACTCAATTAGCCGAGATGAAAGAAAACAGCAAGTACTTTTCAAAACCTGATGCAGGGCATGTGCTTGCAGCCTATATTAAAGAATTTTTAATTCGATAATGCCTTATTAAGAATTTTTAATTCGATAATGCCTTATTAAGAATTTTTAATTCGATAATGCCTTATTAAGAATTTTTAATTCGATAATTTTATAAATACATTATTAATCTACTTACGAAAGCATTAATTACAAAGTTTAATTAATTTTAAAAGTTATGAAAAAAAGAGTAAGATTCGCACCATCACCAACGGGACTTTTCCATGTAGGATCAGCAAGAGTAGCTCTTGTTAATTATCTTTTTTCTAAAAAGAATAATGGGAAGTTTGTTTTACGAATAGAGGATACTGACAAAGAAAGATCAAAAAAAGAGTATGAAATAAATATTATTGAAAGCTTGGAATGGCTTGGATTGGATTATGATGAGGGGCCAAATAAAGGAGGAGAATATGGACCATATAGACAGTCAGAAAGAAGAGATATCTATAAGAAATATACTGAAAAACTTTTGGATAAAGGTCATGCTTATAGATGTTTTTGTGATGAAAAAGAATTAGAAAAGGAAAGAGAGGCGCAGAGAGAAAAAGGTGAGGCTCCTACATATTCTGGAAAATGCAGAAATTTATCTGAAGAAGAAGTTGAAGAAAAATTGAAGAAAGGTGAAGATTATGTAATTAGAATGAAGGTAAACAAAGGTGAGACGGTTAGTTTTGAGGATAAAATTAGAGGAAAGGTGACATTTGAAACTGATGTTATTGGAGATTATGTAATTGCTAAAGATGAAGAAACACCTCTTTATAATCTTGCTTGTGCTATTGATGATTATGAAATGAAAATCAGTCATGTTATTAGGGGAGAGGATCATATTTCTAACACCCCGAAACAGGTATTAATTCAAAATGCTTTAGGTTTTAATGAAATAACTTATGCCCACCTTCCATTAATTTTAGCTCCCGATAAGTCTAAACTGTCAAAAAGGTTTGGAGCAGTGTCAGTAACTGAATACCAAAAACAAGGATTTTTACCAGAAGCTCTAGATAATTTCTTAGCCCTTTTAGGATGGAGTCCTGGAGATGATAGGGAGTTCTTCACTTTGCCCGAACTTGAAAAAGAATTTACACTTGATAGGTGTAAAAAATCAGGAGCTGTCTTCAATAAAGAAAAATTAACCTATATCAATACTCTGCATATTAAAAAGGCAAATCCTGAAAGATTAGCCAAGCTTTGTATTCCTTATTTAGTTAAAGATGGATTTTTGAACCCAAAACACGAAACAGATCAATACCCTCCTGCACTTGGAGCAAAAGGAGTAAAAACTACCTACAAAACTAATGATGGACGAAAATTTTCTTTTGATAAAATAACTACTTTAGTAAAAGAACATCAAGATCGAATTGAAACTTTAAAGGAAATAAGCGAAGTAACTGATTACTTTTTTGAACCTATTCAAGTTAATTTTGAACTGTTGCAATGGAAGGAAATGGATAAATCTGCCTTAACTAACTCAATTGACAAGGCAATAAAAGTATTGTCTGATATAGATAATTGGGATCAAGAGACTGTTTCTAAAGAATTGCTTGAAAAAGCTAATGAATATGATGATAGAGGTAAATTTTTGTGGCCTCTCAGAGCTGCATTGACCGGAAAACAGGCGAGTGCTGGGCCATTTGAAGTGGCTTATATCCTGGGTAGGGAAGAGGCAATAAAAAGATTAAAAGCCTCTAAAAAAGTATTATGAAAAAAGCGCTATTAATTATAGCTATTATTTTTCTTTTCTTTAATTTTGTTTCTGCTGAAGAATCAGAAGTCATTGGAGTTGATCATAACCAACCAATTATTCAAGAGTTAGTAGAAGGTGTACAGAACCTCTCTCAACAAATTTTCGATAGAGTTGATAGTATTACCAAAATAATTACTAATGAAGTTGAACGACGACAAAAAATTATCGAGGATCAGATTGAAGAACGTAAAGAAAATTTATTGACTGCAATAAAGAATGAAATTGAAGAAGTTATTAATTCTTTAATCCAATCTACCTTTGATTCGATTGAAGACTCTTTAAAGATGGATAATCCTAAAACAGGGGATGTTGACTAATGTTAGAAGATGAGTAATACTAGAAATAAGAAACTTCGCATAATGTAACTTTATCGAAGTTTAAGAACAATTAAAAGTAGTCCGCTTCCTTCTATTATGAAAAAAGCAAAAAAACCAATAATTGAATATTTTGACGAATTCTTTCAATACTTAGATATTGAACGAGGATTGTCTGCAAAATCTCAAGAAACCTATCAGAGATTCCTTTCCCGTTTTCAGGATTGGCTTGAAAAATCTGGAAATGAAAATCTTAAACCCCATCAACTTTCTGATAAGCATATTTGGGATTATAGAGTTTATCTTTCTAAGCAAAAAAATTATAAAAAGCAACCAATTACTAAAAAAACTAGAAATTATTATCTTATAGCAGTTAGAAACTTACTTAATTTTTTTGCTGATTGGGATATAGAAGCTCTTCCCGCTGAAAAAGTAAAACTTGCTAAAGAAGATGATAAAGATTCTTTAAATTTTCTTTCTCTAGATCAAATGCGCAAACTATTAAATGCTCCGGATGATTCTAAAAGAACCGGTATTAGAGACAGGGCAATACTCGAAACCTTATTTTCAACCGGTCTAAGAGTCTCTGAGCTGGTTGATTTAGACCGAGATCAAATCAATATTAAAGATTGCACTGATGAGCTAGAAGTTGTAGTTACTGGTAAGGGAGATCGAACCAGAACTGTTTATTTTTCTCCAAGATCTATTGAAGCATTAAAAAAATATTTAGAAATTAGAGATGATGATGAAGATGCGCTTTTTATTAGATATCGTGGTCCTAAAACTGGAGATCGTAGAATTACTACTAGATCTATAGAAAACATCGTTAAAAAATATGTTAAGCAAACTGGATTGCCAGAAAAAACAACTCCACATACTTTGCGTCACAGTTATGCAACTGATCTTTTAGCTCAAGGTGTGGACTTAAGAGTTATCCAAGAATTCTTGGGACATAAAAATATTGCAACGACACAAATCTACACTCACATTACTAGCAAAAAATTAAAAGAAATTCATAAAAAGTATCACAGTGGCCAAAATCTTAAAAATAATGAGAATCAAGGCATAAAAGATGACCAGTAGCATCAATCAATGTTTAAAATTGCTCTAATCGGCTCTAAAGCCCCCTTGTTCTTAAAAATAACAGTTTTTTAACTAAACCCCCTATTTTCTTTATTTTTTTTACGTGTCTTCTGGATTTTCAATTTTTATTGGCTCGTTTTCTCTATTTAGCTCATTATAATTCCAACCAATCATATAAAAAAGAGAGGCTGTTAAAATTAAAACTACAACCCAAAATAAAATATTTTTATTGACAATATTGGTCATTTCTGTTAATATAGATTCTAGTTTCAAAAAAAATATTTAAAACTATGGCAACAACAAAATCATCTGGAACAACAAGACTGGGGCGAGATTCTAATCCTAAATATTTAGGTGTTAAACTTTTCGGAGGACAGGAAGCTAAAGCAGGCTCAATTATTGTAAGACAAAGAGGAACTAAATTTGTCCCTGGGAAAAACGTTAGAAAAGGAAGTGACGATACTCTCTATGCAGTAACTGACGGTATTGTTGAATTTCAAACTAAAACTAAAAAGAATTTTAACGGAAAGAGAAAAAAAGTTAAGAAAGTCAACGTTCTTTAGAGGCTTTTAAGAATCCTTTAAAAAGTGGATGAGGACGAAGAGGTCCGGATTTAAGTTCCGGATGAAATTGAACTCCTACAAAGAAAGGATGATCTTCAATCTCAATAATTTCAACTAAATTACTTTCAGGATTTCTACCGGCTAATTTTAAGCCGGCTTTTTTTAATTTATCAGCGTATTCATTATTAAATTCATATCGATGACGATGACGCTCTAAAATATTTGTTTTTTTATATAAATTATAAGATTTAGAATCATCTTCAATTTTACAACTATACTCTCCTAATCTCATTGTACCTCCAAAGTTCTTTTTCTTTATTAATTCTTTTTGCTCATCCATAACATCTATTACTGGCTCTTGACAATTATTATTAAATTCAGTAGAGTTTGCATTTTTAAGTTCACAAATATTCCTAGCAAATTCAATTACAGAAAGTTGCATTCCCAAGCACAATCCTAGAAAAGGAATGTTATTTTTTCGACAATAACTAATAGTCTTTATTTTTCCTTCTACTCCCCTACTTCCAAAACCACCGGGAATTATAATCCCATCATATTCATCTATTTCCTTTATCGCCTCTTCATCTTCTTCAAATTTTTCTGCAAATATCCAGTTGATATCAATATCAATATCAAGATCCCAGGAAGCGTGCTTAACAGCTTCAATTACAGAAATATATGAATCAGTTAATGTGAATTGACCGGTTTCAAAATATTTTCCCACTATTGCAATCGAAACTTTTTTAGTTCCACTTTCAGAATTTTTTACTAAATCTTTCCACCTTTTCAGTTCGTTATTTTTCTCCTCTAACCCAAACTTTTTCAATATTTTATTTCCTAGATTTTCTTTTTGGAAATTAAGAGGAATAGTATAAATAGATTCTACATCAGGAGCAGAGATTATAAATTCTTTATCAACATTACAGAAATTGGATATTTTTTCTCTTCTTGGTCCATCAAGAGGAGTTTCTGCCCGGCCAAGTATCATATCCGGTTGAATACCCGCCTCGTTAAGTCTTCTGCTTGCATTTTGGGTTGGTTTTGTCTTCATCTCCCCTATTGTTTTTGGAGTTGGTAGATAACTAACCAATATAAAAAGAACCTTCTCAGGTTCTTCCAACTTCATCATTCGAGCAGCTTCTAAAAATAATAAATTTTGATACTCCCCTATTGTTCCTCCTATTTCTATTAAGGTGATTTCTACATTATCGTCGTTTGCCGCTTTTTTTATTCTTCTTATCGTCTCATTTGGAATATCAGGAACAACTTCAACGCATTTACCATCATATTCTAAGTTTCTTTCTTTTTCAATTACTGACTTATATACCTTCCCTGTGGTTATGTAATTTTTCTTTGTCAGCTCCTGATTAAAGAATCTTTCGTAATTTCCGATGTCCTGATCGCATTCCGCTCCATCTTTGGTTACAAAGACTTCTCCGTGCTCTACCGGATTCATCGTCCCCGCATCAACATTAACATAGGGATCGATTTTTACTGCTGAAACTGTAAAGCCTTTGCTTTTAAGAATTCTACCTATTGAAGCGGTAGCGATCCCTTTTCCAATTCCAGACATCACTCCGCCAGCGACAAATATATATTTTTTCATTTATTTATTTTTGTCTTCTATTTTTATTTTAATTTTTGTTTTTAGATTATAATCAAATTCTAATTCTACCTCTTGTTCAGTTACTTCTTTAATCGGAGAATCTAATTTAATTTGTTTTGATTCTACATCAAAACCTTCTTCTTTTAGTTTTTCGCTAATATCTTTTGAATCTACTGATTCAAATAGCTGATCTTTTTCACCAACTTTCATTTCAATAGAGAATTCTTTATTTTCAATTTCAGAAATTAAATCTTTAACTTCTTCTTCTTTTTTCTTAGCTTTTTTCTCCTCTTTTGCTTTTCTTTTTTCTAGAGAGTTTAAGTTTCCTTCAGTTGCCATTTGAGCCTTTCCTTCAGGTAGTAAAAAATTTCTTGCATAACCATCGGCAACCTCTACAACTTCGAACTTCTTTCCTAATTTTTTTATATTTTCGAGTAAAATTACTTTCATTGTTTTTATTTAATTATTTCAATTGCTTTATCTAATTGTGGGTCACGACCTTCGTCAAAATCTTCTATATTTCTTTCTACTTCATAATCTGGAGTTATTCCTTCATCAGTAATAAGCTCTCCGCTAGGAGTAACCCAGTTGGATATTGTTATCTTTAGGTTAGACATGTCAGATAGATTAACTAAAGTCTGAATAGACCCTTTTCCAAAAGATGTTTGTCCAACTATTTTTGAATCTCTGTGATGTTTTAAAGCTCCTGCTAATATTTCTGAGGCAGAGGCAGAACCTTCATTAATCAGGATGACAATATCTTGATTAAAGGTAACTGAACTTCTATCTGCTTCATAAACCTCTTCAATTTCTCCATCAGAACCTTGACTCTTAACTATTACATCCCCTTCTTCGAGAAAGTATTTAGCTATGTCTAATGCAGAATCAAGCGCACCGCCCGGATTATTTCTGAGATCAAGTATTATTTTATCAGCTTCAGAAGCACTTAATTTCGGAACAATTTCGTTAAACTCATTTGCTAAATCTTGATGGAAATAATGTATTTTTAAATACGCTATATCATCTTCAAGAAGTTCCCAATCAACTGATGGAACTTGAATTTCTTTTCTGTTGAGGGTGAATTCTTTTGTTTCATTATTTCTACCCATGACAATGGTTACGTCAGTTCCTTGTTCTCCCCTCATTAAATCAACTGCTTCTTCAAGATCCATATCAGAAGTTGATTTTCCATCTATTTCTAAAATAGTATCACCAGACATAATTCCAGCTTTAGATGCCGGAGTTCCTTCTATGGGTGAAATTACTTGAATATTCCCATTTCTTATACCAACCTCCATTCCAACACCTTCATAATAACCAGAAACATCCTCTAAAAATTTTTTACTTTCATCTTGATCAAAAAAACTAGTGTGCGGATCATCTAATGAAGAAAGCATTCCACGAATTGCTCCATGTACAACTTCCTCTTCATTTATTTCATCGGAGTCTACATATAAATCTTCTACTCTATTATAAGCCTCCCAAAAAAGAGAAAAATCAATTTCTTCTGGTTGCGTTCTGGTTTCAGATTCTTCCAATCCTAATTGGTAACCACTTCCAAATATAATCCCAACTAGAGATAAAACTATTATTAACTTGGATATTTTTTTTATCATATACTTCTACTAGAATAGCATATTTATGGAAGCTTTTCAAAAAAAAGAACCCGAAATTTATTCGGGCTTTTTGATTTCTTTAAGTCTTTTTTTACACAAAACACAGTTATGACCACTTTCACTAAGATGGTAATTAAACCATCTAATTTCCCAATTTCTAGCATTCCCATCTATTATTCGACGCATGTCTCCTTTGCTTATATGTCTCCACTCATTTAAAATATTAGTCATCCCTCCTTTTGTTGCGTAAATATTTTTCAGTTTCTTTCAAAATCCAATCATCTTTTTGACCTAAATCACAAACAACTGAATTCATATTTTTTGAAACTTCCTTAATTATTGTACTGATTTTTTCGACTTTGTCAACCATACCCCTCTTCAATTCATCTTTATGATCTATATAAAGATCCAATTGATTCTCAATTTGCTCAAGAAATATCTTTTTAATTGAATTATTTGTTAGTTTATTTATTTTATCCATTCCTTTATTAAAATCTTTTTCTCTAGTAGATAAATAATCAGCAAAATCATCAAAAAGCTTATTGGCATTTTTATATCCTAAACCAACTGCCATCGGTATAACATTCTTAAGCGATCCATGAGGATATTCTCCATCTTTATCAGTAAATTGACCTTGAAAATATTTAACTTCAAAATCCTCTCGCTCGCCAATCATTTTTTCGTAACATCTTTCTAATTTATCCTTCATTCCAGTGACATTTAAAGAAGCATCAATAGCAAGTGCTACTTTTTCAACTGAATCAGGGGTTTTAAATTCAATAATTATATCAGTTCCATTAACTATATCGTCAAATTTAGTTGTTCTTTGTGTTATTACTTCAATATTTTCTGTCTCAAACCACCTATCTAACATTTCGGATAAAACTATTTCCATTGCTTCGCCTCTTTTTTGACTCTTTTCTAGTTTTTCTCTTTCTTTTTCAGGTAAGTTTTCTTTTTGTTTTTCAAAATATTTTTCAGCTGAGTTTAGTGTCTTTTTATCTTCCTCAATTTCTTCTTCTGAGTATCCTTCTAGATTTTTAAAGTGATCCAATGGAATATGATCAGCACCACCAGAAGAAACTATTTTTTCAACACTAAGTTCAGCGTCCATCTTATTTAATTCAAAATTTTTTTCAGGATTGAACATTTTCTCCAATTAAATAATTATGTTTAAAATCAATTATTTTTATATTTACTTTTTTTCCTACCTCTCCTTTATTTAATACTACCGCTTTTCCATTAAAAATGCGAGCTAACTTAGTATTTTCTTTACCTTCTCTAAAAATTAAAGCCTCAAAATTTTTACCAACCATTTTTTCATTATCTTCAATTCTTATTTTTTTAGCTAGCTTAGTCAGCTCTCTAGATCTTTCTTTTTTTATTTTACTAGGCATATCTTGAAATTCTGCGGCCTTAGTTCCAGCTCTTTCAGAGTAACGGGTTATATTTATTATATGAGGTCTAGTTTCTTTTATCAGCTCTATTGTTTTATTAAATTCTTCTTCTGTCTCTCCTGGGAACCCGACTATAATATCAGTTGAAATCAGAAAATTATTATATCTGCTTCTTATTAGGTTAACTAGTTTTATAAAATCTGCAGTAGTATGTTTTCGGTTCATGCGCTTTAAAATTTGATCATCCCCAGATTGAACTGGAAGATGTAAAAACTTGTATAACTTATCACTCTTAAAGAGCTCTAGAAAATCATTAAAAAACACATCTATAAAACCAGGATTCATCATTCCTAATTTTATCTTAAAATCCTCTTCAATATTGAGCAGTTTTCTTATTAATTCTACCAACATTGGTTTCCCTTGATCCATTCCATAAATTCCAAGATCCTGAGAAGTGAGTTGAACTTCTTTTATGTCTTGTTTTAAAGCCTTCCTTACTCTTGTAGTTATTTCATCCATTGAATAGCTCTCAAGTTCCCCACGAGCAATTTTAGCACTACAATAAGTACAATTCCCCAAACAACCGCTTGAAATAGGGATAATGATAGAAGAGCTCCCCTTCCTTTGGATAGTTGGGAGGTTGTTTTTATTTATTTTATCTATTGAATATATTTGAGAAAGCTTATTTTGAAATAAATCCGGATTATTCCCTTCTACTGTTAAATCAGCTACTTTTTTTGCCTTTTTTGTCATTGATGGAAGGCAACCGGTAATAATTACCGTTTTTCCACTCTTCTTTAATTCCTTGACATCTTTTAAAACTCTCCTCTCTGTTTTATCTATCACTCCACAACTATTAAAAACAACTAAATCCGCTTCCGAAGGAGTTGTTTTTTCAAAATTTTTACTTAGAACTTTATCTAAATTATCCGTTTCTGACTGATTTAACTTGCAGCCGTATGTTTTTATGGCGTATTTCATTTAAGTATTACTTTTTTATCTTGTTTCTTAATCTCCTTTCTAATTAGGTAGTTAGTAAAAGTAATTGCTTTTCTAAACTGTTTTTTAGATATTTTTTTATTTTTTATTCGAGTTGCAAAGGCAATTTTAGGTAGTGAATCAAATTCTTTTAAATCTAAATTTTCTGCTTCTTTATAAATATCTTCATATGTTAAAGGAAAATCTTTATTTTTAAGGATAATTAAATTACGAACACCAAAAAGAACGGATTTATAAAAAAGCTCTTTATTTTTTAACTTAGCACCGTATAAAGCAGTAGCACAATCAAAGTTTATTCTTTCAAGTAGAGAGATAGTAGTTACTGGAGGAGGTGTAAAATTTTCGACAACTTCTTCTCCATATAATGTTTTTGCAGATAAAGATAATTCTCTTAAATAAATATCAGTAGGAAAAGGAGTGTCAATTTGACTATTTTTAAAA
Organism: Patescibacteria group bacterium; assembly: GCA_051745165.1. Taxonomy (GTDB): domain Bacteria; phylum Patescibacteriota; class Minisyncoccia; order Minisyncoccales; family PWPS01; genus PWPS01. The sequence continues at coordinate 42,219 of JBNJDU010000001.1, read as the reverse complement.
TCTTTATAACTAAAAAAGAAAACAGAATCAAAACGGGGGTGGTCTTTGTTAGTTAAAACACCTATTTCTGTATCACTTGAAGGTAGTGAGTCTCCCCTAGCTCGTGAACCATAGAGAAAAATTGATTCTGGATCGCAGGTTTCAATTATCTTTTTTAGTTTTTTATTCATATTATAAACCCTCCTTTTTTTGATAAGGAGGGAAGTTGTTTGTGCGTCCGGAAGGATTCGAACCCTCGACCTTCTCCTTAAAAGGGAGCTGCTCTACCGACTGAGCTACGGACGCAAATGCACTTCCAACTATATATTTTTTTAATAAAAAAGTCAAACTTTAAAAAAATTAGAGAGCCTAGTTGGCTCCCCAATAAAAAGGTCTTTAAAATAAGGTAGCTAAATTATAACACTACAGTTATTTTTGTCAAATTAAAGACCTTCCTTCTTTAATTCTTCCAACACTTCCTTTTGTTTTTTAGTCACTTTTTCTGGAACACGAACATTCAAATTAACATATAAATTACCTTGTTTGTAACCTTGTAACCTAGGCATTCCTTTACCAGAAAGTCTAATGGTTTTACCTGAATCTGAACCTTTAGGTATTTTCACCTTTACTTTTTTAATTGTGCCATCTTCTTTAAATGTTGGTATTTCTGCCTTACCGCCTAAAGCAGCTAAACTAAATGGTATGTCAGCTTCGTAATATAAATCATTTCCTTCTCTATCAAAAAGATCATGATTTTCAACTTTGATATCAACTAATAAGTTACCAGGAACAACACCTTTGCCACCAGCATGCCCTTCTCCAGACACTTTTAAAGTTTGTCCCGATTTGATCCCAGCAGGGATATTTATCTTTACTTTTTTAATACTTTCCTCCCATCCTTTCCCATCACAATTATCGCATTTTTCTTTTGGCACTTCTCCGGTTCCTTTACATTTCGGACAGGTAGTGACTTGAGCCATGTTGCCAAATATAGTGCGTTTTTCAGTTTTTATCTTACCCTTTCCATTACACTCAGGACACGTTTTCATTTTTGTTCCTGGCTTTGCTCCCGAACCGTCACACTTAGAGCATGTATTCTTCTTTCTCAATGATTTTTTCTTTTCTACGCCTGTGTAGGCTTCATTAAGGGTAATAGATATGTTGATCTTTATATCTTTACCTTTTGGCCTTCTACTTCTTTGAGAAGAACCACCAAAACCACCGCCGAAAAACTCGCCAAATATATCACCTAAGTCTTCTGCGTTAAAGTTTGCTCCCTGAAAGTTACCCTGAAAACCACCGCCATTAAATCCAGCTCTTCCTTTTGCTCCTTGTTTTCCGAATTGATCATATTGCTTTCTTTTCTTCTCATCTGAAAGAACCTGATAAGCTTCGTTTATTTTTTTAAACTTCTCCTCGTCACCTCCTTTATCGGGGTGATGTTTGTGAGCTTTTTTACGATAAGCTTTTTTAATTTCTTCTTGGCTGGCGTCTTTAGATACTCCTAATATGTCGTAATAATCTTCACTCATTTCTTTTATAGTTAAAAAAGCGACCTAGTAAAAGCTAGGTCGCTTTTTAGTCTGAATTTATTTTTCTTCGTCTTCGTTATCTTCCTCTTCAACTTCTGCCTCTTCAACATCTTCGTCCTCATTTGGCTGAGCTTCTGCTTGAGCCTTTTGTTGTTGCTCATACATTTTTGCTCCTATTTGTTGAACTTTTTCGGAAAGCTCTTCCGTTTTCTCTTTAATTTCTTCTGCCTTTTCTACATCATCAGTTTCCTTTAGCTCTTCAAGTTCTTTTAATTCTTTTTCTATATCCTTAATTTCTTCTTCAGGGAAGTTGTCTCCCATATCTTTTTTAGTTTTTTCAAAACTGTAGATTAAAGACTCCGCCTCTGTTTTTGCATCAAGTAATTTTTCTTTCTTTTTATCTTCTTCAGCATGTTCTTCGGCTTCTTTTTTCATTTTTTCCACTTCTTCATCTGAGATTCCGCAAGAACCTTCAATTCTAATTGATTGTTCTTTACCGGTTCCTTTATCTTTTGCAGATACATTCAAAATTCCATTTGCATCGATATCAAATTTAACTTCAATTTGAGGAACACCTCTAGGAGCTGGTGGAATACCGTCAAGAATAAACTGGCCTAAAGATTTATTATCTTTTGCCATTGGTCGCTCACCTTGAAGTACGTTAATTTGAACAGAAGTCTGATTATTTGCAGCAGTTGAAAATGTCTCTGTTTCTGAAGCTGGAATAGTGGTGTTTTTTTCAATTAATTTAGTGAATTTACCACCTAAGGTTTCAATTCCTAAAGAGAGTGGTGTTACATCTAATAGAAGTACGTCTTTAACGTCTCCTCCCATGATACCGCCTTGAACTGCAGCTCCAACAGCAACAACTTCATCAGGATTAATTTCTTTGTTTGGCTCTTTTCCAAAAACTTCTTTAATTCTCTCTTGAATAAGAGGTGTTCTAGTTTGACCTCCAACTAGAACAATTTCATCGATATCACCAGCGCTAATTCCAGACTCTTTAAGGGTTTTCTTTGTCATTTTAATTGATCTATCAATGAAATCGTCTACCAAATTTTCAAATTCTGATCTGGAAAGTGAGTAATTTAAATGTTTCGGTCCTTCATCATCAGAAGTTACGAAAGGAATATTAATCTCTGCTTTTTTAGTTGAAGAAAGTTCAATTTTAGCTTTTTCAGCCGCTTCTTTTAATCTTTGGAGTGCAAGTTTGTCTTTTGAGAGATCAATTCCATTTTCATTTTTAAACTTCTTGACCATCCAATTTAGAATTGCATTATCAAAGTCTTCTCCACCTAAGTGACTATCTCCTCCACTGGCTTGAACTTCAATAGTATCATCTCCTACTTCAAGAACGGAAACGTCAAAAGTACCACCACCGAAGTCATAAACTAGTATATTTTTATCCTGTTTTTGATTTAATCCGTAAGCCAGAGCAGCTGCAGTTGGTTCATTAATAACTCTTTTAACATCAAATCCGGCAATTTCTCCGGCAACCTTAGTAGCTTTTCTTTGTGAGTCATCAAAATAAGCTGGAACAGTAATTATTGCTTCGGTAACCTCTTCTCCTAATTTTTCCTCAGCGTCTTTTTTAAGTTTCTGAAGCACCATTGCAGAAATTTCGGGAACTTTTTTCCACTCATCGTTAAATTTAATTTCTACACCTTCACCATCTTTTTCTTTTCTTATTTCATAAGGAAGATTTTTTTTGCTTTCTTTAACTTCTTTACTATCATAATGTCTTCCAATAAGTCTTTTAGCAGCAAAAATAGTATTTTCCGGATTGGTCACTTGTTGTCTTCTAGCAATAGAACCAACAAGTCTCTCACCTTTTTTACTCATTGCAACTACAGACGGTGTTGTTCTATCTCCTTCTTGATTTTCTAATATTTTTGGATCTCCACCTTCCACAACAGCCATTGCAGAAAATGTTGTACCGAGATCAATTCCTAAAATTTTACCCATAGTTTTTGATTGATGACTTAGGACTTTTCGTCGTTTGTCATCATCAGTTAATTTTAATTATTTAGCAACTTTTACTCTTGCTGGACGGAGAAGCTCTCCATCCATAAGGTAACCTTTGCGCACTACTTCAATTATTTCTTCTTGATTGGCGTCCTCTATCTCTACCATGGCAACTGCTTCATGTAAATTAGGATCAAAATCCTCACCTACTGCAGAGATTTCTTCAACGCCATATGAATTTAATAAATTTTCTAACTGTTTCTTTATACTTGAAAACCCTGATAAATAATTTTCATCTACTTTGTCTTTATCAATATTATCCTCTGCTAGATAAAAATTATCCAAAACCTCTAAAACTTCTAAAATAAGTTTTTTCTTCTCTTGTTTTCTAGCTTTTTCAATTCTAGCCTTTTCATTTTTTTTGTAATTTGAAAAATCCGCCCTAGCTCTCTTCCATCCATTTAAATACTCTTCTTTTTCAGCTTTTAATTTTTCTAATTCATTCTTATCTTCCTTTTGATTTTGATCATTCTTCTCCTTATTTTCCCCTTTATTTGTCGTCTCTTTTTTTGTCATAACCGTTTTCTAATAGTTTTACCAACGAATTAATTAAAGATATATTTTTATCGTAAGCCATTCTTTTTGGTCCTAATAAGGCAACTATTCCTTCTTCATTATTGGAAAAAGAGCATTTAGAAACTAAAATTGAAAAATCTTTGTTTTTAAACGGACTTTCCTCTCCTATATATATTCTTACTTCTCCCCTATCCAGATCTCTTGAAAATTTTTGTTCAAATTTTTGTTCAAATTCTTTTGCAAAATTTAAAAAAGAATAAATTTTTTCAACTTCTTTAAATTCAGGATCGTGTAATGTTTCTTCAAAACCTTCTTTCCAAAGTAAGTTTTTGTCTTTTAAATAAGAATACGTTAAAGAACTAGATAATCCTGCTAAAAATCCTGTTAACTCTCTTAAGAAATTAACTTCATTCTGAACTCTTTCTTCCATCATTCTAACCCGCTCTTCTAAGTTTCTATTTCGTTTCAGTTCTCGTTTTCTACGTAGCAATTTGTTTACAAAGTATCTATACCCCTTATCTGCAGGAATTCGCCCAGCAGAGGTGTGAGGTTGTAATAAATACCCCTTTTCCACTAATGCCTTAAGATCATTTCTTATTGTTGCTGGAGAAACTCCTAAATCATAATTAGTTTCTATATAGTGAGAACTAATCGGTTCTACAATGTCTATATAATCCTTAACTACAATCTCTAAAATTCTCCGTTGTCTATTTGTTAAATCCATATTAAAAAAATATTAGGACCTTTTCTAGTCCTAATAATAAAAAATTAGCAGTCGAATGTCAAGAGTGATAAAGTTCTTTTTTAAAGGAATTCTAAATCTTCTAACGATTTAATTGCTAAAGATTTCATAATTTTATAAACCGCAAAAGAAAACAATAAAAATATTATAACTAATAAATAGCTTTCTTTAGAAAAAATTTCGTACAATAAATAAGAACCTAGCCCACCGTAAAAAAGAGAGGCTAAAATAAATCCTATCCCTGGACCTGAAGTGCTTAACTTTTGAGGATCATTGGTTTCAAAGTTTACAAATAAAGTTCCGAAAGATAATCCCAGCATTGTTAATGTTAAAATTCCAGGTATTAAAATAATTGCTGATATTAGAGCCACCTCAAAACTAACAGATAAAGGAACTATATAAATTAAAAGCCCTAAAAGCCCAATTAATGTTAGTAAAGAACCATAAAACTTATATTTTGTAGTAAATATCTCTTTAAAATCTATAGGAGCAGATCCTAAAATCCAAGCAGTATCACCTTCTTGACTTAAAGAGGGAAATACAAATCGAAGTATAAGAGCACTAGTAAAGAACAAAATAACTCCCACTTGCAAGCTTGGAGTAAGCCCTGCAACAGCCGCGTGTTGGCTCGCCCCTATTCCAACATATTTTTCTAATAAATTAATCACCCCTACTTGAGAGAACATAAGAATCATTAAAAATGCGAACCAAAAAAAGTTTTGAGGTGATCTTATGCTAGTTAATAATTCTTTTTTAAAAATAGTATCTTGTTTTGATTTTGGAAATCTAGAAGAAATTATTTTAGGACCGTTTACTTTCTTTTTACTGGTCTTTGCCTCAAAAGATCCTTCTTGAAATAACTGCCAAACATAAAGAAACTTCTTTTTTATCAAGCTAAATAAAGTAAAAACAAGCAGGAAAAAGCTAGTAATTAATGTTGCTTGTTTTAAAGCTTCTGATAGATTGCCAACTTGACTATAATAAACTGTCATTGCAGGGAGAGAGGAAGGAAATATTGAGAAATTATTTACTAAATAAATTAAACTGGGGTTGACAGCTTCCTCTACTTGAAAAAGCTTCTCAACATTAACACTTACCACTCTATTCCAAATTGTGACTCCAACTACTAAACAGAACATACCTACAGTTACAGCTAAAGCCTTAAAGCTTTTAATTTTTATTTTTTTAAAAAGCAAGGAGATTGCAAAAATTATTATTATTGCAAAACTACTAGCAAATAAGGAGAAAAATAATACACTTAACAAAGAAATTGTAAATAAAACTCCGGACAGTTTAAATACACTTTGAACTGCTAAAAGTAGTGGTAAAGCTAAAATAATTATCGGCCATGATGAATCAAGAACTGCTCGAAAAAATTTAATCCACGACAAACTTTCAAAGTTAGGAGAAGCCATTATCCAACTATCTCTATCACCTTTAAAAAAATTAAAAAGCCCGAATATAGAACTACTAACAAAAATTAAAAAACCAGTTATTAGGAAAAATAATTGATATATATAAAGGGGAACTGCTTTAATTATAAAAGGGTCGTTTCCTTCTTGAGTAGACAACAAACCTTCTTTAGTTAAGTAGTAAACACCAAAAGATAAAAGGGAAATGGCTGCGATCATCAATCCAGCGACAATAAGTCGTGATTTGGTATTTTTATTGAAATACCTCCCTATCTTTTTTTTATAGTAATTAAAATATTTTTTAATCATTTTTACTAAAATAATGATATATTTCTAGAAGCGAAGCCTTCTCGTTATTCATTTTCTTTCTTAACTCATCAACAGAACCGGTTTCAACTAATTTTCCTTTATGTAAAACCCCTACTCTAGAAGAATATTCTTGAGCAACTGGAAGAGTATGAGTAGCCATAAATATAGATCCTCCTTCACTGGCAAAATCACTTAAAAGCTTCATTGCTATCTCTGCTGATTCTGGATCTAAACCAACAATAGGCTCATCAACTAAAATTAAATCAGGTTCATGAAGTAAAGCTGATAATATTGAAAATTTTTGTTTGTTACCTCGAGAATAATTTTCAAAATACTTTTTTTCAATAGATTTCAAATTAAAATAATTTAAAAGTTTCGGCACTTTTTCTTGAATTTCCTTCTTACTCATACCATATAAGCTTCCAGAAAAATATAAAAACTCTTCTCCGGTTATATGGCTCCAAATTTTAGGCTCATCAGGAATATATCCTATCTTCCTTTTAGTTAATTGAGGATTTTTATTAACACTTTCATTACCAACTAAGACATCCCCCCTTGTAGGGTGCAATAATCCTAATATATTTTTAATAATCGTTGTCTTTCCAGATCCATTTGGACCAATAATAGAGAAGAACTCTCCTTCTTTGACCTCAAGGTTTACATCCTCCACTGCAGTAAAGTTACCAAATTTTTTAGTTAATTTTTTTATTTCAAGCATGGAAACTAATTTTATAGTGATTAAAGAAAGCTAACTAAGATCAAATAAGCTCCAACAGATAGTGTAAACATTAAAGAGAGCTTAATAGGCGTAAAAGACTTTAACTCTTTCATTATTTTTATTGTTAAATCCATAAAAAACAATCTAAACAGCCCCTCAACTAAAAACATCCAACCGGTTAAAGTAACCACTCCCCGCCATGATAATTCCCAGACATTATGTATTGAAATAATTATAATTCCAATTACAGTAAATAGAGAACCCGTCATTACTAGAAATTCTCTGGACATAAAAAGACGCACCAGCGCCTTTAAAGCTTTTTTGTTATATAAAAATACAAAAGAAATTGTGAAAAAAGATAAACCGATAATTTTTGCTAATATATCTCCATTCATATATTTAATTCTTTAAATTCTTTAAAGAGATTTAAATTGTCAGTATAAACGATGCCATTAATCTCTAGTTCATTTGCCACCTGCACATTGGTAACGCTATCATCTATAAAAAGACATTCATTGGGTTTTTTATTAACTTCTTCTAGAATTCTTTTATATGCTTTTGGTTGTGGTTTTCTTATAAATTCATTACTGGGATTAACAACTGCTTCAAAAAGATGATCAATTTTTAATTTGCTTAGCTTTTTATTAAAGTTACCAGGACAATTAGTTAAAATAGAAAAACTGTATTTACTTTTATTATTTTTAATCCAATCCAAAAGCTCATTATTTATTCCATCTGTTTGCTGTATAACTCCTTGCCAATCAAAAATTATATGATTAATCATTGTTTTATAACTTGAATTAATACCTCTCTAGTTCTTGGTCCATCAAATTCAGCTAAAAATATTTGTTGCCACATACCTCTAATTAATCCATTATCTATAATAAAAGTTTTTTCTTGTCCAATTAAACCAGATAAAAGGTGAGACTTTGCATTGTTATCAATTCTGTCATGTAAAAAATTTCTACCATTTAGAGTCTGCTTAAAATAATTTATCCAATCTTCCTTAAGATTTTTTTCGTCTTCAGTAATTAAAATTCCTGCAGTGGAATGAGGTGTAAAAATGGTAACAATTCCACTATTATCAGAACTAATCTTTTCTTTAATTTTATTAGTTATATTAACAAGCTCATATTTTTTATTTGTGGAAATTTTAATTTTTTTCATATTGTTAATATAAAAGGGAGATTTTCATCTCCCTATAAAACTTATCTATAAATAACTCCTATATTAGTAAGACCATCAAAAATTGCTTTTGCTAGCCTTTTAAAAAAAGAGGCTCTTTTACTCCTCATAATGATCCCCTCCTTAATAAATTATACATTATTAATAACTTTTTTCAATTTACAAGTTTTACTACAAAAAGTTTTATTAAATAAGCAGCTCCGCTCAAAATCATGACAATACAACCAATTAAACTGCTAAAATAAATAACATTTCTTAATTCTTGAATAAATGGAATGCTGGTAATTATCCCTAATTCACTTAAAAATAATAATCCAATAAATAGAATTAATAAACTATAAATAGAATTTTTAAAGTCTTTTTTGGAGGGGCATATGGATATTATTATACTAATCGATAAATAAATTAAGATCCAAAAATATAAATTATTCCAATTATTAACTAGTAGATTTTTAAATCCTTGAATAAAATTTCTATTTACACTAAAAGATGATAACTCAATTCCATAAATCCAATAGATTAAAAATAAAGCTGCTGTTCCTCCTATAACTGGAAAAAATGAAATTATAGGAGTTCCAATAATGGGTAGCTTGGGTTTTTTGTGTCGAACAAAGCCACCTTGAAATGAAAATAATTTTACTTCTTTTATTTTTGCAAAAGTTATAATACAAGCGATAATATGAGATAGTTCATGAATAATTACACCCGGAAAAACTATTACAGAATACTTTCTACCTTGAAAAATTTTCCTCCAAAAATAAGCAGTATAATAACTTACAAAAAACAGCAACCCAAAAACAAATATTAAATCAATTAATTGGTCTAGCATATTATTATAATTCTATAACTTTTCAAATTCTTAGTAAAATAAAAGCCCCGCATTTTGCGAGGGCTTAGTTTAGTAATTATTTTTTATAATCTCCTTTACATAATTGATCTTTTGAACGTGATAAAGATCTTCTATGCCATGATCTTTTAATTTGTTTTTCAAACCGGTAGGTCCAAGATAATACGCTCCATGCGCCTGATCTATAGTAAAGTCATATTTCTCTATCAAGTAATTCAAGTACCAACCTGCTCCCCAAATGGCTTCAAACGGATGCAACCTATCAATCACAATTCCAGTCTCTCTTCTAACTAATTCCACAACATCTAAAGTTAACATCGTCAATCCTTTTACAGAAGTTTCAGAAACTGCTAACTTATTTCCATTCGATTCCACAACTACCTTTGCCCAGAGATCAATCTTTTCCACATGGTCATGTTCTGCGGCAGCTCTCTCTAATCTCTCTCCATAGATTACATCTACTTCCCTAACAGTCTCTTCTATTCCTAGTTGCCACTTTTCAAAATTACTTTCGGCCTGAGAAAAGGAACTAAATACAATCAGAAACAATACTAAAATAAATACTATTTTCTTCACTAATTAAAACACCTCCTATATCTGTATTATTTATACCACAAATAACTATAATATCAAGTAAGTTTAATTTTATCTCCTTTTCTACTATAATTTTAAAAATAGAAAAATAAATTTTATGAAAAAAGAAATAATAATAACTATAACAATTTGTGGACTTGCTTTATTGTTGGTTTATATTGGAGGTTTAGATTCTACTGAAAGAAAAAATATTTTAGCACAATTATCCTCCTCTACTCCAATAAGTGGAGAAAGGAAAAACAAAGACAACAATATAAGTTTAAGAGATGAAAAAACTTCAACAAATAATTATAGTGCCTCTAACAAAGAAGAAGATATAGACGATATTTTACCAATTGAAGACCTAGAAGAAGGTTTAGAAGGTAAGAAAAATTTTTTAAAAGAAAAAAGTGCTAATTCTTATGAAAATATTAAAAAGAGCTTGTTTGAAAAAACAAACTCAATAGAGGGAGATTTTAAATCAGAAGTAAGTAATTTATCAACTACTATTAATGAAAAATTGGAAGATGCTATTCTTAAAGAGGTTTGTAAAAATGTAGCTACTGATTAAGCTAATATACTTTCCTTTCTTGAGTCTAGAATGAATAAGTTAGACTTTCTTTCCATCTCCGCAATTTTATATATAGAATCTATATCGTGCTCTTCAAAAGGAAATATATGAATATCGCCTTGTGGCGCATTTTTTAAAGTGTTGTGAAAATCTCCAGTAACAACATTTACTTTAGTATTATGTGGGAGTCTTGCTTCATATATTAACTTGTGTAAATATTTTTCAGCTAATTTTTTATCATCTTCTTGATCAACACACATCCATAATGTCACTTTACCATCCCAATTCTGCTCTATACTATAAGCGGTAAGCATTGCTAAGTCATAATGTCTAGTGGTAAACATATCTTCTTTTAAAACTCTTGAAGTTATCCAAACATGAATATCTTCTTCTGTTCCTAATCCAATATCTTCGTCTCGATCAAAAAGAGCTAAACCATATTGGTTTCTAACTGATGAATTTATAATTTTTTGCAAATCAGAAGGTCTTAATTTACTTGGTTTATAAGGTAAAAATAATACATTTGGAGCAAAAACTTGGCTTTGAATTGCCTCTATCGAAACAATTAAAGAATTAATATAATCATTTGCCTGAATTGTTGAATATGAAGTAAATATCTTTTCACCATTGAATTTTTCAACTAATTCAGGTAGTTGTTTAATTTCTCTAGAAAGCTCTTCTTCCGTAATATCTTTTTCTTCTGGATTATCTTTTAAGTTTTTACTTAATTTAAAACCTAAAACTGTCATTCTTCCATTAGGATATGCAATTGATTTTATAAGGGGGAAGTTTCCAATTATTGTTCTCGTTGATAAAACTGGAATAACCATATTCGGCTTCCAGATATGAAGTGATGATTCTGGAAGATGTCTTGTTTTTTCTGCCGCCCATTCAGAAAATGCTCTAAAAACACCAGATCTTACATCACCTTTTTGTTGAGGTAGAGATTTATTTGCTAAAAGACCATAAATAAAGAAAATAAAAACAATAGCAACAATACTCGCCCACACATTTATTAAAAACATTATTACCAATGAAGCTAGAGCTCCGTACATTGGAACTATCATTGGTACTTTAAATATCGGTCTAAAGCTTCTAAGTCCTAAAAATTGTTCTAGAAAAACTGAAAGGTTTATAGTCACGTAAGTGATTAAGAAGAACATCGTCAAAACTTGAGCAACTGAGTCTAAGGAACCACCTAATATAAGCGGTAATAAAATAATTCCAGTTAATATTACTGCATTTCTAGGCTCCTCTTCATCTTCTTTCGAAGCTAAAAACTTACTCCCAGGAAGCACACCACTTTGAGCTAAAGCTTCCATAACTCGCGGAGCTGCAATCATCACTGTTAAAGCACTAGAAAGTGTGGCCGCTAAAATGCCTCCAATAACTAATTGTGGGAAAAGCGAAGCATCCACTAAAGCAAAAGTATTTGTCATTAATTCCTCAGGAGAAAAGTTAAAAGCAAGTAAAACTGCCATTGATAAATAAATTACCGTGCTAACTCCTAACCCCCACAAAATACCTTTTGGAATTTGTCGCTTGGGATCAGACAACTCACCCGACATTCCGATTCCAGCCATAAGCCCAGTAACGGCTGGAAAGAAAATTGCAAAAAGAGTCCAAAAATCTAACCGCTCAGCAACCTGAAAAGAAACTTTCACAAAATCTCCACTGAAGCTGCCACCAGCATAAATTAAAGCTAAAGCCAAAACAATTATCCCGGCAACATATGTTTGAACTTTTACTGCCAGTTTCGTGCTAACGAATGTTAGTAAAAATAAGAGTGCAAAAGCAACTAGAGCAACAATTCTAATTTCATATTCCGGAAAAACAAGCTGCCAAGTCTCAGCAAAACCAAAGATATAAACAGCAACCGAAAAAGCTTGCGCCAAGTAAAGCGGAATTCCTATAGATCCTCCTATTTCTAACCCTAATGTTTTATTAATTATTGAATAAGCTCCACCCGCTCCAATCCGTACATTACTTGCTATTGAGCTTAATGACAATCCAGTTGAAAGCGTTACGGAAACAGAAAGAAGGATTATAAGCACCGATCCCAAAAGTCCAGCTCCACCAACAATATATCCTAAACGCAAAAATAGAATCACACCTACTATGCTAAGAAAAGTAGGAACAAACACTCCTTTGAAAGCATTAAATTGATTCGACCCAGTCTTCTCTTTCGGCATGTGATTAAATAATTAATTTATTAAAAAATTATAACAACGCCTCTTACTAAATCAAACTAAACTGTTATAGCCCCTAAAATCTCTTCATAAAGTTCCATTATATATGGAATTGAAATTAATAATCCAATAATAGGAATTGCAATTATAATTATTTTAATTATAAAAGAGACTAAATAAAACCTCTTAATAGTCTTAATGTTTTTTTGAATCTCTTCAATTTTTTCTCCCTGCTTTTTTAGCTCTTCTTCAATATTGTCCATATTATTTAGCGTTACCAATTGATAAAACGTAAACTGGTTTTTTATTTTTACTTAAGTTTAGAAGTTTTGTTAACTCTTCATCATTAAAAGAACCTACTAGAACTGAATCCAAGGATAAAGACTGAGTTTGAAGACAGATGTTTTGAGCAATATGCCCTGCCTCCATATGCGTGTAACGAATTCCTCTATCCTCATAAGAATCAGTAACTTTTTCATATTCTGCCACAAGAACAATATTTACCGCAGCATTACTAATAAAACTTTGATCAAAGGCTGTTTTTTTAAGTTCTTTTGTAAAATTACCTTCTTGAGTTAATTTAATTTTATGATCCTGAGGAATATATTTATAAATTCCCGAGTCTAAATCTTCAACATCATTTACTAGAACATAAAGTGTAAAAGGATAACTAGCACCTGCAGAAGGAGCAGCTCTTTTTGTTTTTCCAGGGTCAGTAATACCTTGCCCAGCCCATAAAAGCTGAGATAATTGATTTAAATCAATCATGCTTTTTTCAAAATCACGTTTTGTCCTTCTGTTATTTATTGCTTTCTCGATAGAGAGGCTGTCTTTTATTTTAGGATTAGGTAGTTCTTTTATTTTTTTCATATTACAAATTCTTAATTTGGTAATTTTTATTTCCTAGCTTTTTCTTATGCGCATAATCAATTTTATGATCATTATCAGTAGAATTTATTTTGTTAAATTCATCTCCAGATTTTTTATTTACTAAATCAAGAGATGCCTTATCAATTGCTACCGGATCATTAGATAAAAGCATACCAACATCATCCATAATTGGGTCCATTTTTCTACCTACACAATCACAATCTTTAGTTATATTTTTCAAAACATTTATATAAACTAAATTTTCATCAAAATAATCAATAATTGCGTGGGAATAATCAACTATTTTTTCTTGAAGTTCTTTATTAGTTGAACCACCCCAAGGAACGCTAACCGCTCCAAATTCACAAACTGCAATACACATTGCACACCCAATACATTTCTCTGAATCAATTTCAGCCGACTCTGAAGTCATTCTAATCGCATCTACATCACAATTCTCTATACATACTCCACATTTAGTACATTTACCTTTATCGATTGATGGACTAACATCAGAATGCATATGAAGCTTTCCCGCTCTTGATCCAAGCCCCATTCCTAAATTTTTAAATGCAGCCCCAAATCCAGAAGCTGCATGCCCCTTGAAATGAGACAAGACGATAAGAGAGTCATATTTTTTTAGTCCCTCCCCTACTTTTGCTGTATTAACTTTTCCATCTTCCACTGGTAATTCTATATCATCATCTCCTTTTTCTCCATCTAAAATATCTATAGGTGCAAAATCAAATCCATGCTCTTTAGCCGTTTCAATATGGTCAGATTTATTAGTTCTTGATCCTTTATATAAAACATTACACTCTAACAAAGCTGCTTCATAGCCTAAATCAACAACTTTATCATAAACGGCTTCTACAATTTTAGGATCAAGATAAGTTTCATTCCCTTTTTCTCCAAAATGAACCTTTATTCCAACCTTTCCTTTTAGTTTATTTTCGTCAATTTGATTAACTATATCTTCAATTTTTTCAGATTTGTAAACTTTCATTTTGAAAATAGATTATTTTTTTATTTCCTTTTTATAATTTTCCACTCTTTGACTTGGATTTTCTTTTAATGAATCATAATTAGGTGTTTTGCAAATAATTATTTCATTGTCTAAAAAGTTTGAAAAGGCAAATAGTTCATTAGAAACATCTAATCCCGTTGGTTGATTTCCCGCTACTATCGCTTCAAGAAGTTTACCATTCTCAGCATCAAAAAACAAAATAGTTCCCCATTCTGGTCCAGGAATGTTATAATTTCCCGATTCATGATTCACTCCTCTATTAGAAACGATTAAAATCTCTTTTTCTTTCGTGAGTCGAATTGTGTTTGGATTATTGTCTGTCTCTGCAAATTCTTGAACCTCATCAGTTTCTTTATTTATTCTATAAACGGCTTGAGAGGCCATATCAGATGCATAAACATAATTTTCAGTACCTAACAAGTCTCGCATAGCTCCGCCTGTAGAAATCAACGTCTCGCTAGTGTTGTTTTTTAAATTATGTTTTCTTATTTCACCATCTGCAAAACCAGCTACATATAAATAGTCACCACTTATATGAATCCCGCGTGGAGTTTGTGTTGTTTGTATTTTTTCGACAGAACTATTCTCAAGATTAATTTTAGAAATATCATTACTACTCCAATTAGAAGCGAATAAATTATTCTTTGATAGCTTAACAACTTTTGTCCAATCCCCGTTAGTTTTGTAAGTTTCTTTAACTTCTTTAGTTTCTGCATCAATTTCGAAAACTCTTCCAGTTTCCATTTGACTAACATAAGCTAAAGACCCATCTTGGTTAAATTCTATCTCAACCCCTCCCCCGTCAGGTAATTTGATCTCTTTTTTTCGCTTTCCATCTTCAGTGTTAAAAACAACTACTCCATAATCACGATTCATTAAAGATGCAACCCAAAGATCATCTTTATTAGGTCGAAAAGCAAGACTTTTAGGAGAAGTAATGTTCTCTATTTTATATAAGCACTCTACTTCATTATCAGAATGTAGTTTTATTTCTTTTACTCCTGCGCTAGTCTTAACTTCTTCACTATCAGATTCTTCTTTATCATTAGAATTATCTTCCACTTCTTCATTCTCTTCATTTTCCTGATCCCTTTTTTTCAGAATTGTCTCTTCTAATTTTGGTTGTTCTAATATTGTTTCTTCATTTCTATCTGGTTTAAAATCTTCTTCTGGATTATACCCAGCATTAAACATTGAATAGATACCTATAAGCGAAATCAACGCTAGAGAAATAATTAAATAATATTTGTTAGGCATTGTTGTTAAAGTATTCAGGATTTTTATCCTCTACTTTTTTAATTAATTTGTCAAATAAGAAAAACTCACCTTTTTTTAAGTAGATATATCCAACAACTGATGCCACTAAAGCTCCTAAAGAATCTAAAATAAGATCATGCATTGTATCTATAACTCCAAGCCTAGTATCAAAATAACCATATATTAATTCTAGGTTTTCAGCATTTTGCATATTCATTTGGAAAAAGTGATCCATCCCAAATTCAAATATTTCCCAAAGAACACCAAGAGAGACTGCAAAAGAAAATCCAAAAAGAGCAATAAAAAGTGGAGAAGAATCTAACTTATCTGTTTTATATAAAGAGTATGGAATTAAAAAACCTAAAAATCCCAAACCAACTCCACTAATAGTATGTAAAAAAGAATCGAACCACCAAAATCTATTATACAAATCTCTCATTCCGCCTAAAAAAATCCCCGTATAAATTAATAATAAAATTATTAACTTCAATTCTCCAGGCAACCTAAAATCATACTTATCCTGAACAACTTCTATAACTGCAAAAAATAAAAGAGTTAATCCTATTGAAAAAAGATTTAACCAATTTTGCTCCCATAAACTAATTGGGAAAGCAATAATCAAACTGAAAAAAATCAATCCAGTTATTATTCTATACAATCTATTTTCTTTTTTAAATTTAGAAAACATCTTGTAAATAATTATATATTAAAATGAGACATTTTAAAATAAAAAGAGAGGTTCGACCTCTCCTCAATCCTTTCATCTTGATCGACTATTAAAGGCTTGTTGGAAAATCTAAAAATACTGTATCAACTGAAAACTTCTTTTGAATTTTTTCCTTTAAAGCAATAACACCTAAAGTTTCTGTTGCATAATGACCTGCAAAAATAACATTTATTTTTCCATCACGAGCAACTTCAGCTAAATCCGTTTCCTCTCCAGTTATAAGTAAATCTAAATCCTTTTCCATAGCTTCGTAAATATATTTACCTCCCGAACCACTTACTACACCGACTTTTTCCACAGTTTGAGAACCAAAATTTAGCAGTTTACACTCTGTATCCAATTCTGCTTCTAAATCATCTAAAAGATCAAAAATATCCTGATTAGTTTCTCCCATCCATCCAACATAACCACTTTCAATTTCACCAAATTGTTTTTTAGGTTTGATTGATAGCTTTTTTAAAAGCTGTGCGTTATTACCAACTTCCTCATGCTTATCCAAAGGTAAGTGAACTCCATAAAGAGAAGTGTTTGTTTTTATTAAAGGCTCAACTCTCCCCTTCATCCAGCTTTTTATTGAGGGGTTAGCTCCTTTCCAAAATATTCCATGATGAGAAATTATTAAATCGGGATCTTCTTCCAAAACTTCTTTAAACACTTCTGCTCCTGCAGTTACACAAAAAGCAATTTTATCTACTTCTTCAGATCCTTCTACCTGTAAACCGTTCCAACTTTTATCATCCACCTCTTTAACTTGAAGGTAGTCATCTAAAAATTTTATTATTTTGTTTAGTTTTTCCATATTTTTATTTGTTTTAATAATTATAACAAAATAAAAAAATATAAAAACAGCAATTTAAAAAAAGACTCCGGCTTTGGCCGGAGTTATTTTAGAAGCTCTTCTATTGTATTTGCTTTTTCTCTAATTTGAGTCCACTCTTTGTAATTTTCTTTATAAAATCTCTTTAATTCTATCGGTACAATGCCATGATTATTTGCTATTTTGGTAATTTTTTCCTTAGTTATGCAACTAGGGTTCTTTAAAAACTCTTCTCTAATCTTTTTCTTAGCTTTTTCTAATCTATTTTTTTTCAAATTTGTACTTCTGTAAATACCATCTCTTAGTTTTTCCGCTTTACTTCTTAATTTTTCTTTCTGCTCTCTGTTTAAATTATACCTGATTATAATCTTTTCTACTTCGAAGGTAGTTATATCAGGAGCTAATTCAGATAGCTCTTCTAGAGCTTTAGTATAATTATCTATAACTGCCCTCTTCGGATTAACAACCTCTTCAATTTTTTGCTTAATATTCCAACTACTATCAATCTTTTCGCTAACTAACTGTCTGTTTATTTTGTTAATGAACTGAATAAAGACTGTTTTTTCAACTCTATTCTCTTTACTTATCCGTAAAACTAACATTTCAGTAGGTCTTACTCCAGCAGCAATTTTCTTATAAAAGCTTATTAAAGCATTAACTAACCTTTCTTTTTCAGTCATTTAAATCCCTCCTTAGTTCTTTTATTATATAATTATATTGATGATATGTCAATATTTATATTACTATTGCCGAATCAATCCCCCTATTTCCTACTTTAGTTCGTATAAGATTGAAAAGTAAAGCTTTGCTAGAAATTGATTCTCCAGCTTTATTTGCCAGCGCTCTTACATAACATCCACTACTACAATTTATAGTCACATCTACAATTATATATTCTTCTTTAATGTTTTTATCAAGTAGGTCGTTCCACCTACGCTTAATTTTTTCTTGTCTAAAGTCGCCCACAACTCTACTTAATTTTTTATTTATTTCTTTTTTTAAATAATCCTTACCAACTGTCTTAAATTCATTAATAGAAATATTATATATCTCTACTTCTTTAGTTGGTATTTCAATTTCATCTAACCTATCATCCAAAGCCCATTTAAAAAGAGGTTTTCCTTTAATTTTATAACCAGAAAATGGTGGAAGTTTAAATTTAAAAGAACCTTCAAAACTTTTTATTGTAGTTTTTATATCTTTTTTATTGACCGTTTCATCATTATAAGTTGGAAGACCCAAAACATCATAACTATCACTACCAAAATTAAATAAAATTTGAGCCTTATACTCCTTGTCATATTTCAAATGATCATGAAAATTTTTAAGCTCGTCTCCAGAAATTACCAAAAAAACCCCTTCAGCCATAGGGTCTAACCTTCCAGCATAAGTCATCTTCTTTTCCCTTATCTCTGGATTTTTATTCTTTAATGCTTTAATTGCATCTAACGGAGAAATGCCAAGCGGCTTATATATAGTAAAAATACTTTTTTGTATTTCTTTCATTTCTTGAATTATGATTCAGTAGCTAATTGACCACACGCCCCTTTAATATCTTGTCCAAAGCTTCTCCTAATTCCTGCATTTAAACCTCTTTGTCTTAATTTATTTTTAAACTTTTGAAGTTTTTCTTCTGTTACTCCAGTTAAACTTCCTGTAGGGTTGTAAGGTATTATATTAATAAAATGCATTCGATTTAAAAGCAATTTAACTAAATTATCAATATCTTCCTTTTTATCATTTAAACCAGAAAATGGAATATATTCATACATTACTTTGCGGTTTGTAGTCTCTGTATAGTAGTCTATTGCTTTAAATAGTTCTTTAAGTGAATACTTTTTATTAATCGGCATTAAGGAAGATCTTGTTTTATCATCCGCTGCATGTAAGGAAATTGCTAAATTAATCTGTAAGTTTTCATTAGCAAAAGCTTTTATTTTTTCAGGAATACCAGCAGTAGAAACCGATATATTCCTAGCTCCAATATTAAATCCATTTTCATCATTCAGAATATTAATCGTTTCTAAAACATTTTCATAATTTAAAAAAGGCTCCCCCATACCCATAAAAACAATATTATCTACTCTCTCCCCTTCTGGTAGTTTAGTTAAAAAGTAATAGACTTGATTTATAATTTCTTCTGAATTTAAATCTCTTTTAAGGCCCATCTTCCCTGTTGCGCAAAACTTACAACCTAAAGCACAACCAACTTGCGTTGATACGCAAACCGTATTTCTATCTTCATCATGTTTCATTAATACAGTCTCAACTTCCAAACCATCCTTTAACTTAATTGCCGCTTTTAATGTTTTTTGATCTGTTGAAGTTAAACAATTAGCGTTAAATTCAAGAGGATGTTTATTTTTTAACCTTCTGCGCAAATCTTCAGGTAAAGCAGTTACTTCATCCCAATTATTTACTCCTCGAGTAAATAAGGCTTTTTTTACTTGGTTGTAACGATAATCCGGATAATTACTTAATTCTTTTTTTATTTCTTTAATATTCATATCTAAATTGTATCAATTTAATAATTAAAAGCAAAATAAAAGCGCCACTTTTAGTGGCGCTTGTTAGGTTCCCAAAAAAGGATGTCTCTTATAAATCTAGGTGGGTAATTTAATCGATTATAATAACAAGCAACAGCAGTAATAAATTGAGCATCAAACTCTTCTTTCTCAAAAATAATCATATTCTCCCAAAAAATATTTTTTCTTAAAGTAGAAACAATCATCAGTATCTTTTCTAGTTTCCGATTTGGCATTTTTTTGTTCGGATTAAAAAGATCTATTCCACTTCCTTGCACTCTATGTCTAATTTCGTGAAAAACAATACTTTCTAATTTTTCTTTTCTAGTAAAAGGTTTTGTTGATCTTGTTCCTGATACTGGAAACTCAACTACTGAAACAGCGTCAGATAAATTATTTAAAAATATGTTATAGCTATCTGTTTGAAAGTTAAATCTCAAACTTCTTTGATTCATTTCATTTATAAAATCGATGTAGCAATCAGTTTGATAAGTTGCCTGATGAATTTTAGCAAGTTCGTCAGCAAGACTTTTTGCAGTCAAAGCATCCGACTTATCCACTCCAATTTCAGACATCTTGTTAAAGAACTTACTCATCTTTTTCACCTCCTTTGTATTGGCTATTTATACAATAAATAAATAATTTTGTAAATAATTTATATTGACAAAATAAAAAATCTAGTTTATAATTAATCCACTTTTAAGGAGGGGTAGATATGAAAAAAATTAGTGTTTTATGTCTTGTTCTTTTAATTATTGCCTTGGTGGGAGTGCAAGTAGTTGGAAATGAAACTGATCAGTTAGCGACTAAAGAAACTAACGAAACTAAAGTAGAGCGAAAAACAGAGTCTTCAGAGAAAGATACAAATGTAAAAGCTGCAGAATCAGAAAAGAAAGAGATTTCAGAAGAAATCCAAACAGTCAAAATTAGAATGGAAAATGGTTATGATAATTCTCTTAATAACTTAGATGATTTTAAAGAAAGATTAAAAAGTCAAAAGGTACAAATTATTTTAACTTACAAAGAACAAGTATTTGCTAAAGGTTATATTGGTTTAAATGAAGAGAAAAATAGCTTAAAATTTATCTATTTTGCTCACACAGAACATCAGGAAAAACCTGTTTATGTTAAAAAATATAATCAGTTTAGAAAGGAAATTTACAACGTAAAGTACTAAAAATAAAGCCGGCAAAAGCCGGCTTTTTTTCTTTAATAAATTAAATTTTATAGCTCCTGCGATCCTCTAATTAAGAGATCTATGAGCTTTGCGTTAGATAAAATACCCTCTTTAAAATTATTCTTTTCTCTAAATTCTATTATTGTTTTTTTAACCTCATCCTTTGCAGCAAGTGATCCGTGATAACTTTTTAATTGGTTATATATTTTCAAAGAAGATTCTATTTTCTCAACAATTGTTCCTTTTGCTATCGCTAAGTTAAATACATCTGCTACAGTAGAATTATAAAGAGGCATTCCAGTGTCCACTGTATGAATTAATTTAGTAGCAAAAGCTAATTGAACACTTTTATTACCTCTTTTATCTTTTATTTTCGATAATTCATTTAATATCTTTCTCAAATCAGTTTCTCCTTCATCTAAAAACTGAAAATATTTATTATAAAACTCTTCTGTAAATCCAAAAACATACATATTATAAAAATTTTTGTATTTTTTTTGGAAGTTTTCATTCTTTACATTTCCTTTTTCATATTCAATTTTTAAGTAGAAATAATCTTCTAAACTTCCCTTTTTCTCAATTTTTTTAAATATTTCACTTCTATTTTTATAAATTTTAATCGCTAATTTCTCAATTTTATTCACTTCCGTTAGTTCTGTTGACCCTCCTCTAGATTTTTTTATTGAGAAAAATATATAAACCAATGATAAAGAAATAGAAAAGAACACTAAATCCATTGGCAGAACTTCTACTCCAATATTCAGAAAGCCCAATCCAAGCGTTAAAATAACTAAGAAAGTCATTAAGGTGATAAATTCTATAGAAGACTTTTTAAAGATGAAAGCTAAAAATAGAAAACAAAGAAAAACTGTAGAAGCTATTATTAAAAATGAACTTATTGTAGTCATAATTTATTGAAAATGATTAAAAAAAGCGGGGATTACCCCGAAATAAACCTTTTTAAATTGTACTTCTTTTTCTCATGTTGGTTCATTATACCACACAACAAATAACTTCTCAAAATTATTTACTAAATGCAGGGACTGTTTTAACAATTTTATTTTTCCAGGTTCCTTTTTTAAACCAAAGCAATAAAAATAAGCAGCCAAATAATTTAGAGAAAAATATACCCCACCAAATACCATCCACTCCCCACCCTGCATTATGTGCTAAAAAGTAAGACAGGGGTATTTGTAAAATCCATAATGTTAGCACTCTAAAGAACATTTGAGCAAATGTCTTCCCTGCTCCCTTCAACGCCCCGGAAACCACCATTTGAATACCTAAGAACGTATATGCAAACCCAGCAATTCGGAAATACTTAACTGCTATTTGTAAAACCTCGGGCTTGCTTGTAAAGGGTCTGACAATATAAGGAGCAAATACTAAATTCAAAAATGCTAGAGAAGTCATAACGATAAAAACAACAGCTACCCCGGTCCAAGCAGACTCCTCTGCTTTATTTGGTTGGTCAGCGCCTAAGTGTTGCCCCACTAAAACGCCTGTTGATCTGGAAAGCCCTTGTGAAGGGAGTCTAATTAAAGAGGTAAGCCTGCTTACCACTCCCCAAGCAGCCAAGGCAAAAGTTCCAAATGCAGTTACTATATAAGTCATAACTGTCATTGCTATTGAAAGAGCTGACATCCCAACTGCTGCCGGGGAGCCAATTTTAATTATTTGCCAAATAACTTCCTTGTCTGGCTTTAAATCACTAAGTGTTAATTGGATGCCTTTACTTTTGGTAAAGAGTATTGTTAAAGCTATTACTGTTGCTATAAGTCTTGATGCTATCGTTGCTATTGCCGCTCCAGCCATCCCCAAAGCCGGAAAGAAGGACCAACCAAAAATTAAAAAGGGGTCAAGAATAATATTTGCTATAACGGTGATTATCTTTATTTTCATTGGTGTTTTAGTATCACCTACTCCTTGTAAGACTGAAGAAAAAATGAAATAAATAAACATCAATGGAGCTCCCATAAGTATTATCCTGAAATACTCCCAAGCTGGTTGCAACACCTCTGGTTCTGCTCCCATAAGTTTTAATAAATCCCGGCCAAGAATTAATCCTAATCCAGAGAATAATATTGATACAATTACAGAGAAAACTAAAATTTGTCCCGCAACCAAATTAGCATCTTTCTCCTGTTCTGCTCCTGTATGTTGAGAAACTAAGGTCATTCCCGCTACAGAAAACCCAGCTCCAACTGAAAACATAACAAAAATTAATGGAAAAGACAGTGATATAGCAGCAAGTTCATTAGACCCTAATTGACCAACCCAAAAAGTATCAGCTAAGTTGTACATTAATTGCATCCCCTCGCCTATCATTATCGGCCAAGACAAAATAAAAAGTGTCGACAAAATGGGTTTATCTGTTAATTTCATAAATATTTTACTGCAAAAATTCAGGTCTTTAAATAATTTATCTCAATATAATTAATTACCCAAATTAAAATCCGCCTTAAGAAAGACGGATTAAAAATAGTTTTAATAATTTTCTACACAATCATTTCTTTTTTCAACCTGTTTGTTATATTCAGCAATTAAAGTTTGTAGCTGTTCGCGTAAATAATTATATTGATCAGCTAGTTCATTTCTTTTTTCAATCTCTCTACTATACTCTGATCCAGAGTAAGTATCAATGTTTTCATCAATTTCTTCTATTTCCGTTTTTAAATCATCTAAAGACTCTTCAGTCTTTTCAATTGTTTTTAAGAGATAACTATCCGGTTCCGGACAAGAAGAGCTGGAAGTTCCAAAAATTTGAACCGCCATCCACATCTCCTGGCCTTCATAAATATCTTTTTTTATACCAATTCCGATCTCTTCATAACCTTCTTTTAAAATATTCTCTCTATGGTCAGGGCTGTTCATCCACCCTTCTATAAGGTCATAATTACTTTGAAAAGTTCCTTTAGCTAAATTTTCACCTACTAAAATATAAGAATAATCAAACTCCTCAACTAAATCAGCTGCTTCTTCTCCTGTTGGAGAGGTGTGAGCAAAATATTGTCGCTCAAACATATCTTCCGCCTTTTTTTGAGCTGCTAAATTAAGTGAGGAATTCTCTGATAGCTCCTTTAATCCGTTTTTCTCTCGCCTTGCATTAGTTAATTCAATTATTTCTTTTCTATTTAATTTTTGCTCTTTTTCTGAACTATTTTCCTCATTAACATCTTCACTTTCAGTATTATCTCTTTCTTCAAATTGATTTTCATATTCCTGAAGATCTTCTGGGATATAATCATTAAAATCATTACCCTGATTAGTGTCATCATTATTAACAGCTTCTTCTTCATTAATAATTCCATCTTCAGTATTGTTAAAATCAGGAACATCACCTTCATCAGCTACTCCATCTTCAAAATCTGCCAATTCAGGAACTTCCATATCTATTTGTTGAAAATCGTTTTCGTATAATTGAGTCGGAATATATTCTTCAGGAATTTCTGCATCTAAAACAAAAACACTAAAAAAAACTAAAAAGAATCCAATTGCAAAAAGAGTTATTAGTTTTTCTAAAAATCTAAAAATAGAGTTATTTAGTTATTTTATCTTTTTCTATTATACAGCAAACCTCTATATAAAAAAAGAGCCCGTTTCCAGGCTCTTTTTTTATATCAGCTCTTTAGTTATCTTTTTTAATTGTCTTCCAGTGATATAAATAAAGTGGAAAACCAACAAGAATGAAAGCTAAATTATAAGAAGCTTCTTCTTGTTTTTTAGCTAAGTAACGATCAGCATTTCCCCACTTTTCTTCTTGTTCTTCATAATCTTCAATCATGGATCTAAGTGATTCTAACTCTTCTTCTGTTACCTCCTCTTCATCTTCGTATCTTTCAAAGTCAATAGTTGGATAAGGTCTTGAATAATAATTACTTTGTTCAAGTCTTTCCACGGATTGCGCTTCTTTAAAGATTGTTGCTTTTAACCCCATGTCGATAAACCTAACAACACCAATAATTAAAAGGATCAATCCTATTCCTGCAAAAAGATAAAGATAAATTGTTCTTACTAATGATCTTTCAGCCATAATATTATTTTTTTTATGATTAATACTTATTTTAGTTTAACTCTTTCTAATTATTTTTTCAATATATAATGACATAATTATTAATAATTAGTATAATAAAAATAGTTCACTAAAAATAAAAGGAGTTGATTGAGATGAAATTAAAGAAAATTACTGTATTTTTACTCGTAATTGGTTTGTTTTTTGGTCTAAGCAGTCAGGTAACAGCCAGCTCGATAGCAATTGCCGAGTTTGAAACTGACTCAGATTTTAGAGAGTTTAGAGATGATTTAAATAATAAGTATTTAGATTATGTCATAACTCATTTTGACCGAGATGTATTTCAGGTCAAAGAAAGACTTAGAAGGATTGACCTGTTAAGAGAAAGGTCACTTTCTAGAAATGATCGCAAAAGTCTTAGAAGAAATCTTGGGGCAGATTTTTTAATCCTTCCTCGCCTAGTTGATTTAAAGGTAGAGGAAGTTAAAACACTTTCAATTTCAGTATTTAGCGATGAGAAAAAAAGCCATAAGATTAATATTGGTGTAAACAAAGTAGCGGTTGAAATTGAAGTAAATGCTAGAGTTGTAGATCTTAGGAGTGGAAATATTAAGACAGGTTTTAATGTAAAGAAGGAAGAAACATTCTCAATTGGTAGAGTTCGAATTAATAGAAAAAATGTATTCTCAGAAAAAATGACAGATATCGCAGACGATGTAATTAACCCAGCAGTTGAAGAGTTGTCCTTGATCACTATATCTGAAATTGAAGACTTAACGATTGAAAATGAAAAAGAAAATGCAAGAATAGTAGAAATTGCTCCTTATAATATCGAGCAATTTCTTATAGCTAAAGTAATTAGAGATTCTTCCCGATTTAGAATTGGTCGTGAGATTACCATTTACAAGTCCGGATCTGAAGGAGGAAGAGTTCCGGTTGCAGAAGGACATATAATTGATGAAGATGGTGATTATATTACTATTGAATTATATTTAGAAACAAAGAAAGTAAGACTAGAAGAAAATGACTCTATTCAAGTGAACTTTTAAACTATAAAAGCCCATTAAAAAATGGGCTTCTTTTTTTTATAATAAAAGCGCGGTTTTAACCGCGCTTATTCTTTTTAATAGCTTTCTGCTTATGAATAGATCTGTATTCATCACAACTCTCCTGAGATAAACAAACGCTCATTGGAGCTTCACACTTTTCAATCAACGGCTTCTTCTTCAACACAATCCCTCCCTACAAATCAAAAAGTTTAAGTTGTTTTTTGTCTTTACTCTTACTTTGCTTTGTAGGTGGTTCGACTTCAAAAATATCAGCATTTCCAATAAATACTTTCCTTCCTAATTTTTCAGTAAACCTCTTAGCAAAAAGGAAGGTAGCCTGTTTTAAGCTATAAGCCTGAAGATGTCTTTCTGAATCACTAAATTTATCCTCAGCCCTAGTTTTCCAATTTCCACTTTTAAATTCAATTGTTCCTTCAATACAATAATATTTCTTTTCAGCCAATTAAATCACCTCCGGTAAATTTCTTTATGCCTTGAAAATCATTATTTTTTCTAACGATTCTTTTTAATTTTCCACGAGCATGAGATATTAATCGAATAATATCTCTAAAACTAACTTCACCCCTTTTCCAATCTTCAAAATAAGATTCCAATTCTAAAAGTTTTTTAATTTCTCTAGACTCAATTCTTTCCTTATAAGGATTAACTGGGGTTGCTGCATCTAAAGCAAAGATTACTTTATTTGCTCCCTTCCCAGCAATGTCACGAACAGCTTTAGAAATAATTTTTTCTTTTTCACTTCCAGAAACTGTCTTTGCCTTTCTCAAATTTAATTCATAAGTAGCTAACACATAATGAGCATAGGTTATCTTTTCTTCACAATCATCTCTAATCTCCAATAAGTTTCTAGTCTGAATTAGAGTTCCTTTTATAATTCCTTGTAACTGCTCAATTCTTTTTACAACAGATTTATGCGCAATAGCTAGCTCATTCATTGTCTGAGAATCACCCTCTAAAAGTGAATAAATTCTGACTTTATGTCTGTTTCTAGAATTTTTTAAATCTTTAACTAAATATGACAAATTTACTTTTTCTGGATCTATTCCTCCTGCCATCTCTGTTATATTTTCTTGAATATTATCCAAGATGTCTCGCATTACAGATATTTCCCCAAATTGTACTTGAGTTACTTCATAATTTTCAAGAAATTCAATAAAAAGTGAATCTAAAATATGATAGTTTTGAGAGATGGCGTCTTCAATTGTCTCCAAAACTACTTTTTTTGTTGATTCACCACTTTTTCTAGAAAAAACAACTTGTCCTTGTCCGTTAATCCAACAGTTCTTTGTCACTTTCTTTTCAATACTCACAAGTATCACCCCTCATTAATTTTACAATCTATTCAATTTAATATTTTAAAGAACAAAAACCCCTCCTTTATGAGGTTTATTTAATCATTTTTTACCCTTTTTGTCAATTATTTAAGACTGCTTCAGAGGTAATTCAATAAAAAAGCAAGTTCCCTCATCTTCTCCATCTGACTCTATCCAAATAGATCCATTATGCATATCAACAAACTTTCTAGCAATATATAATCCCAAACCTGCCCCCTCAGTATACATTAAATCTCCAGCACTACCTCGTGAGAAGCTCTCAAAGATGCTATCTATATCTTTTTGGGTCATTCCCTTGCCAGTATCCTCAATCTCAATAAGAGCTGCATCTTTCCCGGATTCTAGTTTTTGCTCCTTTAGTCTAATAGTTATCCCTCCTTCTTCTGTGTATTTAATAGCGTTATCAATTATATTTAAAACAACCTGCCTCATTCTTTTTTCATCCATTTCTGCTGTTAATTCTGTGTCAGCTTTAAAATTAAGATAAAGACCCTCTTCTTCAGCTACAATTTCAAGTTCTTTAATCGATTCTTTAATAAATTGATTTAAATTTATTTTTTCAAAATTCATATCAATCTTTCCACTTTCAATTCTGGATACATTAAGTAGATCATTAACTAAATTAATTAACCTCTCACTACTACCCAATACACTCTCCATCTTTTCTTTTGCTTCATCAGGAATCTCACCATAACTACCCTCTACAATCATAGAAAGATAACCTTTAATTGCAGTTAACGGAGTTCTTAATTGATGAGAAGCAATAGAAATAAACTCTGATTTTGCTTTATCCAGTTTTTTAAGCTTCTTGTTTGCTTCTTTCAATTTTATATTTGTATCTACAAGCTCATCACTTAATTCTTCTAATTCTTCTCTTCTTTCTATTTCTTTTGTCACACTTTTAATTAATACTTTTCCAAAATAAACAAAAGAAATAAATATTAATAACTTAACTGCCCTCACCCACCAAACATCAGTAGTAAATGCAACAAAATCAGCTAAAAGTAGAATAGCAATAAAACCAACTGCCATAGTTGATAGAACAACTTTTATTCCAAATAAATTCTTTTTAGTTATTGCATAAGCTATAAATGATAAAAATATAATGGTTGAATAATCTCCAAAAGCATACAAATTAAAATTTTTAAAAAATATTGGAAGCGCTATATTAAAAATACTATTCATTAGCAGGAAAATAGAAAACCCAAGAAGAAGATACTTAACTACAACCTTATCACTTTTTTTGCTTTTTTTATTTAAATATTTTATTAAGGTATAAATGATCAAAAAACTACACAATAAAACCTGCCCAAAAAAGACCCATTCCCAACCTCCATAAGAAATATCAATTATCCCTTCCTGAATAAGAGATATTTTTTTTATTACTAAGGGAGTGAAAAAAACAAAAGGGATATTAACCAGTCCGATTAAAAGCATTCCCTTTTTCCAAATATTAAATTTAAGCTCAGAACCTAGTAACTGTTCAATAAAAAAATATATAAGTATAAAAAATAGAGGTGTTATAGACCATGCTAGTCTAATAAAGGTAAGCCCATTATTTTCCGGCATAACTCTAGAAAGAAAAGCAAAATCTACCCAGATAAGCATTAAGGCAATCATCAAAGTAAAAAGTTGAGCTATGCGAGTTTTTTCTGTCTTTTTATTGATTAAAAAGACTAGCCACAAACTTAAAGCATTAATCAATACTACTGATATTTGAATTATTTGTAATGGTATAATTAAGTTTTTCATAAGCTATTTACAAGTTTATCAATATCATTCTTTTCTTCTTCTATCATTTTGTAAAAGTTAGCCAAAATTATATTTGATTTATTTAAATTATCTTTTGCTTGCCTAATTTTTTTGTTAGTTACTTTATTTATATAATTATCAAAATTAATTCCTTTATCTAAAACAATAGTAACTACTGACTCCATGTTATTTTTCCTGTCATGCGGAATATCAACAATATCTTTCTTTAAAATGTTTAAAGAACGAAACAGTCTAGACATTCTAATTATTTTTTCATTTTCTTGCTTTATATTTATAAGGGCTATCTTAGTAAATATGTCAATATCCATACTTCTAAGCTTTAAGAGATCTACCGAGTCATCAATTATTTTTTTTAAATTATCAAATTTTTTAATTTGTTCCTGAAATTGTTTTTCGGAAAAGGCAAGAGTTATTAATTTATTCATATACAAACCAACTTCCCTAGTTAGTTCTCTTGGACTGTTTTGATAATTATAAAAAGAAAAATTCCTAAGAAATTCAATTACATAATTCTTCTTTTTTTTATCACTTAGCTCCTCATCTAAAAAATCATCTAAAATATTTACCATCACATCTATCGATAGAGAAAATCTTAAATAGTCTTGTGGAAATTTTTCTCTAAACGCTTTTTGGATAAAAACAGTTCGGCAATATTTTCTATTTGTCCTCCAGCTTTCTACTACTTCATTAGTTGTTTGATTAAACAAATCTTCAAATTCATTAAGTTGTGGTTTTTTAGAGATATCAAGTTTTTTTAATATCTGCTCAACATCTCTAATAGTTTCCTCTTTTTGTTTTATATAATAAGAGTTGTTTTCTTTTTTCATTTTATAATATTTTATATATTAATTAATTATAATAAAAATAAGTTTAGTTAGCAAAGTGACTTGTAAAAAATTAACAATAATATAAAATTGAAATAGAACCTTTAAAAAAATCTTCGACAAAATAATTAGTTAGAGGAGGTGTTTTAAATGAAGGTATCTACTCACATTTCTTCTATGAGAGAGGAATTAAAAAGGATTAAGAGTAAAGATGAACTATCTTCTAGAGAAATTCGTATTTTAAATTACATCTTGCATTTCATTTCATTTCGAATTCAAATACTTTCTACTAATAACACTAATTTAGAAGAATTTAATAAAATAAAAGAGAAAGAAGAAGAGATTTTAGAAGTATTATCAAAAAAAGAATTGAAGGCTTTAAACCAATTAGTTCTCTACAAGAACTTTCAAAAAGAAGAGATAAGAAAGATAAATGAATTAAGAAGAATGAAAAAGAAACTTGTGTCGAAGATTGAATAAAAAAAAGCGCCGTAATTTTACGGCGCTCTTACTTTTTATCCTTCAATTAATAAATCATTAGCAATTGAAGTCCATATAAAGCGAGGGATTTCAGAGATTTTTTTATATTTATCTATCTCCCCTATTTTAGATAAAATATAATGCTGTAAAATCATTGCGTCGAATTCCATAATTCTGTACCTTTCAGGGTTTTCTAAAAAGCAGCAACTACATTCATTATGCTCAGCATTATCTCTGATAGTTCTGATAATACTGTTAAGTAAAGTGTCTTCTGATCTGTAATTCGGAGTAATTAGATTAATCCCTTCTTCTACCTGAATCCTGTGTCTAATCTTATGTGCTGCTATGAAAATTAACTTTTTATTCAAGCTTTCTAATAGAAACTTGTCAGGAAAAAGAGCGGAAACATTCTGTAGTTTATTAGCTAACTCCGGAACATAAATATCGTATTCCATTGTTTCAGAGTGATAAGTAGCCTCTATCCCCCAAGAATTAACCTCTTCAAAAAAATTAATATTAATCCCTTCATGAAAAAGCGAATGTTCTATTAACTTTATCGTCTCCACCAACTGAATAGCAACCTTCTCATCTTCTTCATCACATTTCCTAGCGACACCCATGTCTGCAACTCTCATAATTTCTTTAACTTTTAAAGGTACTTCTCCCACTTTAAACCCCTCCTCTTTTATAGTAAATCATTATACAACTTTATATTATAAATATCAAAAAGGTTGACATATTCCTATAATTAAATAAACTATTAATAGTAATTAATATTAATTAATGAGTACAATAGAACGACAAACCAAACAAAAAGAAGTTGTTGAAGATTATTTATCTTCAACCTGTTGCCACCCTTCTGCAGAGAAGGTTTATGATAATGTTAAAGAAGAATTACCTAGCATTTCAAAAGCAACAGTATATAGAATACTTAGAAATTTTAAAGACAAGGGTAAAATTCAAGAAATTCCTACAAAGGTATCTCGCTGGGATTACAACCACAAACCTCACCCCCATTTTATTTGTACCGAGTGTGATAAAATAATTGATATTGCTGATGAATTTTCAATTCCCGATGCTGAAGATTTAAATGTTGGAGAAATTTCTACTTGCAGAATAGTATTTTGCGGACTTTGTAAAGACTGTAAAAATTAAAAGGTCGGTAAAATTAAAACTTTTAATTACAAAAATATGGATCAAACACTTAAAAATTTAGCAAAAGCATTTATTGGTGAAAGCCAAGCAAGAAATAGATATAACATGTACGCTTCTTTGGCTAAAAAAGAAGGCTATGTTCAAATTTCTCAAATATTCAATGAAACAGCTGAGCACGAAAAGCAACACGCCAAATGGATGATGAGAATGTTTAATCAGATTAAAGAAGATAAAAAATTAGATATTACTGATATAGAAGTAGAAGCAGATTTTAACTCTATTTTGGGAGATACTGCCGAAAACTTACAATCTGCGATTGATGGAGAAAGTTATGAAAACGGCGAGATGTATCCTGAATTTGCGAAGGTGGCAGAAGAAGAAGGTTATCCAAAGGTAGCAGCCCGACTCAGAGCTGTTGCCGAATCAGAAGAATATCATGAAGAAAGATATCGAAAACTTTTAGAACAAGTTAAAAACGGAACATTTTTCGAAAAAGAAGAAGAAGTTGAATGGGTTTGTCTTGAATGTGGTAGAGTTCACAAAGGAAAAACTCCTCCTGAAGTTTGCCCTTCTTGCGACCATCCTCGATCTTACTATAAGCTTAAATGTGAAGAATACTAATCTTTTTATAGTAAATAAAAAGCACCGAGATTTATTTCTCGGTGCTTTTTTATTTTATTATATATTTAATTTAGACATCAGTAGCTAAAGAAGAGCCTTCCTTTCTATATAAAACACTTGCAAGAAAAGCAATTAAAGCAAAGAGGTAGAAAAACTCACTTGTTAATCTTCCAACAACTGGATAAGCTAAAGCTATCAGATAATTACATCCAATCCCGATTGCAAAAAAGAGAGCAGCTCCAACTGTTAATAATCCTCTTTTGAAAACATAAGGGTCATCTATATCTTTATAAACTACTTTCATATGTTTATAACTAGCAAGAAGTAAACAGAATATAGCTGTTAGTCCAATAGTAGCAATTCCAACAGTAGTATATATATCTGCACGATGTACCCGTATAACAAAAGATCCAATACCTTCAACAGGAGTCCTTGGATGATTAAAAAGACTCATCATTGAAAATAAATTACTTAAAACTGCAACAATAAGTACTAAAAATGGTAATACTCCTTTCCAGAACTTATCTTTAAGTATATTTAAAGGAATATAAGCAAAAAACATCACTCCTAAAAGTATAAACCCTCTTCCCATTATATTGACAGCAGAAATCAAGAAGTCCGTTCTAAAATTGGCAGTGCTAGCTATTGAAATGGCACTAAACGCAAAAACAGCTGATAATAAAATAAATGTATAAAAGAAATACTTTATATTGATGTTTTTAGGCCTTCTCTTAGTCGATTGATATAATTTATAAGCAATAAAGACTGATATAAAAAATTGTATTGAACCAAATAATGATTCTATCGGTAAGGTCATGGATTGTTAACTATTTTATCAATTATAACTGCTACTTGCTTAAATAAATTTTTACATTCCTTTTTTCATTATAGGGAAAATAAAAAAATAAGAAAGTTTTATTTGCTTTTACTAAAATTAATTGTATAATATTCATTAAGGAGGGGATTACAGTGGAACTTAATAAAATAAATCTGTACTACTTGCTGGAAAAAGATAATCTAACCCCGAAACTAAAAGAACTGAAACTAAAATTTGATAAAGCAGTGTCAGACTGGAACGATGCTCATAATGCTTTAGATTCTGCTAATGAATTAGAAGATATTGATAATGCTATAAATAGATTGCATAAAATCAACAATAGAATAACTAAAATTAAGAAAGAGATCTTAGAAGAAAAAGCGGCTCATAAATGAGCCGTTTTAATTTATATTTAAAACCTCTTTTAATACTCCCCTACTTTTTAATTCTCCATAATTATTTTTACCATCCGTTCCAGGATATATAAATAATAAAAATAAAAATAGAATATTAATCATTGGTAAAACAAATAAAATACTCCAGCCTGCTGATTTGCTCATATCATGAAGTCGCCTAGCTATAAGAGAAAACATTCCAAATAAACAGATAGCCACTATTAGCCATAATTCTTTATATAAACTAAATCTTAACTCGCCAAAATAATACATTAAAAATATTCCAACAGGTAGATTGACCAGAAAAGTCCCTAAAATAAAATAACTTCTTCTTAATCTGTTAGTAAATAAATTTTTAGGACTCCATTTCATTTCCTTTGTAGTATTTTTTATTTTTTATTTTTTCTGGAAGGAAACTCTTATCAGAATACATTTCATAGCCTTCACCATAACCTTTTTCTTTCATTAAGTCAGTTTGAGCATTTCTTATTTTTAGAGGGATTTCTAAGTTTCCATATTTTTCTACGTCTTTTAAGGCTTTTTTGTAGCCGTTGTAAGCGCTTCTGTCCTTTTTACACTTAGATAGATAAACTACTCCATGAGCTAAGTTAATTCCCGCCTCTGGAAGTCCTACCGTCTCTACGGCTCTGAAAACCTCATTAGCAACTACCAAAGCAGTTGGTTTTGCCATCCCAACATCTTCGGAGGCAAAAATAACCATTCTTCTAGCAATATACTTAGGGTCTTCACCAGCTTTTATCATTCTGGATAAATAATACAAAGCAGCATCTGGTTGACTAGCTCGCATTGATTTTATAAAAGCAGAAATTGTATCGTAGTGACCGGACCCCTTTTTATCATGTCTGATGTGTGCTTTTTGAAGACTAGCTCGAAGATTATCAAGATTTATTTCTCCATAAAGTTTTTGTGTATTTTCTAATATAGTTAACGCCTGCCTTCCATCTCCGTTTGCCACTGAAGCAAGCCAAGATTTTTCGTCTGCAGACAGTTCAAAATCTGTTCGGTCCAAAATCTTTTTTATTTCCTTATCGGTAAGTGGCTTAAACTGAAACACTCTACATCTAGAAAGTAGAGCTGAGATTACTTCAAAACTTGGGTTTTCAGTAGTAGCTCCAATCAAGGTTACTTCTCCTGATTCAACATAAGGCAAAAGAAAGTCTTGCTGAGCTTTATTTAGTCTATGAATTTCATCTAAAAATATTATCTTGGGATGGTTTCCAAAATCAAGCTTTACTATTTCTCTCATGTGATCTTTTTTTGCTGACACGCCAGAAAGATTAAATATTTCTCCATCTAAACTATCAGCGTATATATGAGCATAGGTTGTTTTTCCTGTTCCTGGTGGACCCCATAATATAAAGGAGAAAAGGTGTTCCTTTTCAATTGCTTCTTTTAAAGGCTTGCCCTTCCCTACTAAATGTTCTTGCCCAACAAACTCTTTTAAAGAAGTAGGCCTTATTTTATGTGCTAAAGGTTTCATTCTAATTTTTTTAAAAATTTAGTTACCTTGGAGTCTACTATAATATCACTGCGCCTAATTGGCCTTCGCAGAGAAAGACCGTCCAATCCGGTGCATCTACTAAGTGCAACATAAGCTTGTCCGTGAGAAAAAGTTCCTCTTTGAAAGTCAATCATTGCTTTTTTAAAAGTCTTTCCTTGAGATTTGTGTATTGTTACCGCCCAAGAAAGTCTAATCGGAAGTTGATGAAATGAACCAACTTCTTCTGATTTTATTTCGTCGTTTCTTTTATCATAATTAAACTTGATTCTTTCCCATTTGTTTTCTGTTACCTTCACTACTCTACCCTCATCCAATCTAACTCTTATAATCGGATCTCCAGATTTTTCTATTTCTATTACTTCACCAACATCACCATTAATCCATCTTCCTTCCGAATCATTGTTTAAAAGCATTACCCTAGCTCCTTCTTTAAGCACTAATTCGTCACTAGTTGGTAGATGTGATTTTGGAAAGCTCCCCTTGATGCTTCCTTTAAATTTATATTCTTTGGTGCTGAGTTTCTTAAGCTGAGTTGAGTTTATTTTATTTGCCTTTCGATTGGTTGTGGTTAAAAAGACTCCATCTTCATTAAAGTCAAAACTATCCTGCACGTTTTCATTTAATTTTTTTAAATCACTTTGCTTTATATTACCACTCCTTACCCGGTTTAATATAGATATAAAATCAGAATCAGATTGTCTGTGCACAGTTCTTAGCTTTATAAAAGTAGGATCTATCTTTTTAAATTGCTTGGAAGAAAAAAAGTAAGGAGTTTTATATCTCATATGATAAAAATCCTTTTCGTGATTAGGAAGAACCGGAGGTAATTGATAAAGGTCGCCAACCATTATAATTTGCACCCCTCCGAAAAGTTCATCTTTAGGACCGTTAATCTGCAAAAATCTGCCAATACAATCCAGTAGGTCGGCTCTGACCATGGAAACCTCGTCAATTACTAATGTGTCTAAGCTTTTATATAATTTTCTACGTCTATAAGTTTTTTCTATATTATCAGGACTAACTCCCGGTTTAAATCCAAAAAATGAGTGGATTGTTTGCCCTCCTACATTAACTGATGCAACTCCAGTTGGTGCTAAAATTGCAACATTTTTAGTTGTTTGTTCTTTAAACTGTTGAACTAATGTTGACTTTCCAGTTCCCGCTTTTCCGGTAATAAAGAAATGTTTGTTTGATTTCTCCATCAAGTCCAAAGCTTCTCTTATTTCACCACTTAAATTCATATTAATTTATTTATAATATACACTGTTTACGTATCTAAGGTCGATGTATTCTAGACCGTCAACTTCTTCTATTTCCTCACTAAGTAAAATATCTAATCTTTCAATTTGATCCTCTAACTCACTCTTAAAGTCTAATCTAATTTCAAACCCCTCCTCAGTTTCTGTATAAAGACTCCTTGCGTGAGGGATAACCATTCTTTCTAATTCAAAAAACTCTTCTACTTCTTCTTTGGCTTTAAAAATAAAACTAATTTTTTCACCACTTAAAGTTTTCTTCCCTAAAGTAACATCTCCTTCAATTTGTTGATCAATTTCAAAATGATCCTCATCAAATTCAACCATCTGATAAGCCACTCCTTGGTCATCAATTTTATAGCAAGTTTTATAAATGTCCTTCCCTTTGCACCAGATTGCCGCCTCTTCCCTTTCAGTTATTGAAACTTTTAATGTTTCTGGAAATATTTTTTCTATATCTACTCCTTCTATATGAGGATAAGAATCTAAAATATTATCTTTTAGGGAAAAATTAGAACTAAATAACAAACTATTGCTTTCAAAGATAAATTTCTTTTTAGAATTACGCTTAACGAAATTAACTAAACTACTTTCAGTTGTTAGCTCCGCCCCATTTAACTTAACATCTTTTAATTGATAAAACGAATTAAAAAGAAGTAAGTATAGAAAAAAAGAAATAGAACTAAATAGAATCAAGACAATCCAAAATACTCTGGACTTAAAAATCGACTTTTTCTTTTTTTTACTATAAGTTCTTTTAACTCTCCCCATTATTTTTCCATGGATAATATTGTCTTACGAGCTGGTTCTTAGGATCACCTGTCATTAATTTTTCTACTACTTTTTCGGTTCTGATAGATTGAGATCCCTTTACTAAAACTAGGTCCTTTTTTTGAACAATTTCATCAAGTTTTTTTGCTGCTTGATCAGAATCTTCAAAATGATATACATCACCAGTAAATCCATTTTCTTTCGCCGCTTCTCCAATAAATTTAGAATCTTTACCAATAGTAACTAATACAGATAAAAAGTTAAGTTTTTCTCCAATTTTTTTATGCGCTTCTTCTGAGGCTTCTCCAAGTTCAAGCATGTCACCTAATACAGCCACTTTTCTATTAGCAGGAATTTCTTTTATAGTATTAACTGCTAATTCAGTAGATTTAGGAGCGGCATTATAAGTGCTATCTATAATATGAAATCCATCTCCTTCTATTAATCTCATTCTTCCTTTTGGTGGCATGTATTTTTTACAAGACTCAACCAATCGATAAACCGGAATACCAATTGCAATTCCAGTACCAATTGCCGCTAAAACAGAATAAACCGATCCTTCATCAAATACATTTGGGAGTTCTACAGTATGCTCTTCTGTTTTATGAGTGATTAAAAATTCAGCTCCTTTTGGCTGTTCTTCATTACCTACAAATTTTAAGTTTTTAGCTCTTATTTCTGCTCTTTTGGAAAGCCCAAATGTTTTTACTTTTGCTTTTGCTCTCCCTTTCATTTGAAAAACTCTCCCGTCATCAGCGTTAAGAAGAACAGTGCCTCCCTTTTTAGTATATTTAGCAAGTAAAGATTTTTCTTTTACTACTTCATTTACATTTTTAAAAAATTCTAAGTGGACCGGTGTTTCTCCAATAGCAGTAACTACCCCAATATGTGGTTTTATAAAACTGGTTAAGTACTCAATATCTCCCAGCTTATCAGCAGCCATCTCCATCACTATTATTTCTGGATAATTATTATCTTTTTTAAGGATTAATTTTATTCCCTTTGCTAAAATTAAAAACCATTCTTTTATATCATGCCCAGGCTCCTCTACTCCTAAAAATACTAACGGAGCTCCGATTTCGGTGTTTAAATTTCTACTACTTTTTCTTGTCTTTTTATATCGATCCAAAGTAATATGAATAGCATCTTTAGTCGAAGTCTTCCCTACACTTCCAGTTACGGCAACTATAAGTGGATTGTACTTCGCTATTATCTTTTCAGTAATCTTCTTTAAAATTCTTTTTAATATTTCTGATTTCATTTTACTGTCCGTATTAGTTCTTAATAATTTTAGAGGCCAGATTATAGCCTTGATAAACAAGCTTCTTTATCGCTACGTCTCTTGCTTTTGGGTATTCTACCGGCTCTCCGCCAAAGCCTTTTTTAAATTTAGTCACTCCCGGCATTTTTTCTTCGTCAATACCCCAAGAATCAAATTTAATACATCCTTTTCTTTTAGCTTCTTTAATTGCCTCAAAGCGAATCAAAGAAGTAGCTCTAAGTTTTCTTTTACTATAATCAAATGCAGAATGTAAAGAGGTTGCAGTTTTTCCAAAGTAGCCAAAAATCGTACTAGCAACCACATCCTCTTCTTTAGAAACTGCTAAAAATAAATTAGAATCAATTGTATTTAAAAGATCCTTAAAATATTTCTTTGAAAAACTATTAAAATCTTGCCGATCCTCTGTTTTCTCTAAAAGTTCAAAAAATTCTTCTAAATCTTCTTCATTTTCACTTTTTTTAATTGTAACACCTTTCCTCTTTGAATATCGAACACTGTATCTAGTGTTTTCTTTAAAGCTGTTTAATATCTGCTCCGGATCATCAGTTATATCTCTAACTAAAGTTTTTTTAGGTTGTATTCTATGATGAGTTGATTTTCCAGTAGTTATTTTTTGAGTTGGTTCAGCTTTGACAAAGGTTTTTCCTTCTTTCTCCCCTATCTTTACTACTTCTTTTAATAAATTTTCTCTAACTTTCTCGTTTTTTCCAACTGGTCCGTAAGGAATATAAAAATATTCACCAAACGGATTATTTTCTTCTAAAAATTGACAAACACCGATCAGTTCGCCATCTTCTCTAGCTTCAATCCTTTCCACTCTTTGGTTTTTAGATTTAAAATCTCCCCAATCAATCGATTGAGTAAAAGAATGATTATTAGCTTTCAAGTAATCATCCCACTGCTCTTTATCTTGAATGCTATTAATTTTCATAAATACTTTTTAGTTTATGAATTAGCTTATAAGCAAAATACTTTCTACTTATTGGTATATCTCTTGCTTTTGGGTATTCTACCGGCTCTCCGCCAAAGCCTTTTTTAAATTTAGTTACTCCCGTCATTTTTTCTTCGTCAATACCCCAAAAATCATACTTGTCAAAACCTTTATCGAATGCTTTATTCATAATTTCAAAGTTTAAAAGGCTGGAAGCGCACATTTCTCTTTTCTTTCTACTAGAACCAGCATGGAGATATGTTGCAGTATTCCCAAAAAATATTGTAAAAGCAGCTGCCAATGTATTTTTTTTATGCTTGGCAACTAAAAGGTGAGCTAAATCAAGTTGTAATAGTTTTTCAAAATATTCCCTTCTATAAATGTTAAATTTATGTCTTTTAGCTGCAAGTTTTAACAATCTGTAAAAAGCGTCCAAATTAGTAGTTTCTTTAACCTCAACCCCTTCTCTTTTTGCTCTTCTTACAGAGTATCGCGTATCTTTATCAAAACCGCTTAAAAGTTTTTCTTCTTCTTTTAACTTTAAAATTAAAGTTTTATCAGGTTGGAATCGAGAAAAAGAATCTTTTCCATCGCTTAAATCATTAATTGGTTCCACTCTTACAAAATCAGCCCTTTTATCTGTAAAGGTTTTAATTTGAGCAATAAACTTGTCCAAATATTTATCTTCAGAGGTTATAGGTCCATATGGAATGTAAAGATATTTTCCCAGAGGCAAATATTCTTCAAAAATCTGAGCTACCGCTCTTAAATCCCCTTCTTCAAACAGTCCTAATCGATAAACTTTTTGATACTCTTTCTTTAATTCTCCCCATTGCCAAGACTGCAAAAAGTTTCCTTTGTTTTTTTTAACAAATTGATTCCACTTTTTTGAGTCTTTTACTTCCTTAATTGTCATTCTCTATTTTTTTGAATGGTAAATATTTATGGAGTGCTTTTGGCATGTCGATTGATCCGTCTTCGTTTTGGTTGTTTTCTAAAATGGCAATAAGTATTCTTCCGATTGCAAAAAGAGTTCCGTTAAGCATGTGAACATGCTCAAGATCTCCATTTTCTTTTCTGTATCTAGTATTAAGTCTTCTGGCTTGAAAGTCTGTACAATTAGAGGTTGAGTGAGTTTCTCTGTATCTTTGTTGACCAGGCATCCAAGCTTCTATGTCGTACTTTTTAGCTGCTGGATCTCCTAAATCAGCAGTACAAATATCAATTAGTTGATAAGGAATATCTAGCTTCTTCATCATCTCTTTTTCAATACTGAATAAGTATTCATGTTCTTTTGGAGATTCATCCGGAGTAGTAAAAGAAAACATTTCTACTTTATCAAACTGGTGCAATCTTAAAATACCTCTAGTATCTTTACCATAAGAACCGGCCTCTCTTCTAAAGCAAGAAGAATAACCAACATATCTTTTTGGTAGCTCATCTTTCTCAAAAATCTCCTCTGCGTGCATTGGTCCGATTACTTGCTCGGAAGTTCCAGCCATGAAAAGCTCATCTTTTTCAATGTAAAATATTTCATCTCTCCCTCTTTCGGTGTAACCCATTGATTCCATCATTTCTGGCCTTACCATTTCTGGAGTTACTACTGGTGTAAATCCTTTTTCTGTTAATGTATTAAGGGCAAGATTAACCAAAGCAAACTGGATTTGTACTGCTTCACCTTTTAGAAAAGCAAACCTTGCTCCAGAAGTCTTGCTTGCTCTCTTAGTATCAATTATATCGTGCATTTCTCCAAGCTCCAAGTGATCTTTGGGCTCAAAATCAAATTCGGGACGTTCGCCTATTTGTTTTATTACTTTATTGTCTTCTTCTGACTCCCCAACTGGTACATCTTCCAAAGGAGGGTTAGGAATTTTTCTCATTAAGCTGTCAAACTTTTCCTCTACTTCTTTTAATTCTTCCTCTTTACCTTCATTCTCTTCATCCAATTCTTGCATTTCAGCAATGATTTCTTTCTTCTTATCTTCATCAGCATCAGCTATTTTTTTACTTGCCTTATTCTTTTTTGCTCTTATATCTTCTACTTCTTGGATAAGTTCTCTTCTTTTTTTGTCTACTTCCAAAACCTTATTAATATCAACATCAATCTGCTTTTTATCCGCTCCTTCTTGCACCTTTTTGGGGTTTTCTCTTATGTATTGTATATCTAACATGATTTTACTATTAACTGTTAATTTTTAACTAAAATATCCATGAGTCCTCTCATTAGCTTCAAGATGAAAACCCATCAAAAGTAAAAGCAACTACTTTTCTAATCTTTCCAGTTAAAATTGTTTTGTTTATTGTCTTCATAACGTATGTAATTTTATCACTGATAAGCCTAATTGTCTATGATTAATTTATCGATAAATCAATAAATTAATAATTTTTAATTTGTAATTCTTAATTGTTAATTAATAATTGTTTATCTTTAAACCGCTTCCCTCTTCTCTTTTGATAGGTTCGACCTATTTTTAACACTTCTGATAGGTCCGACCTATTTTAAACTTGGAAGCGATCTTTGGGGAGAGGTCGAACCTCTCCCAGGCATTACTATTTTTTATAAAAAAAGCCGCCTGATTTTACTCAAAGGCGGAATAGATCAATATTTTAACTAACTAATTATAAAATATTGAGCTCCACGGTGCCACTTTGATTTTTTCTTATCTTGAGCTATTACGGGCTCGTCCCGAGACTGATTTTCTTCAATCCAGCTCCAAGGCAGAATACCTCTTCATTGCTTTTGTAGTTTTAAGTGTTTTTATTATAGCTTATTTTTAGATTTGTTCAACCTGCGTATTTATTAAGTAACATAACTTATTATATCCACCAGTTTTGATTTAAGTAAACCAAAAACGGATTATCACTTACTTTTAAATGCTTTCCAAAAAATAAAAAGAGTCCATTTTTGGACCCTTGTTTTTTATATATAAATGTTGCAGAGGTAATTTTAGCTGTTAGATTTTAATCACATCCTTTGC